>JBEULP010000001.1:0-2508 GCA_041287245.1 Infirmifilum sp.
CGTGGTCTGAATCTTTAGGCATTTAAGAGAAATACCCTACATACGATCCATCTAGTACAGGAAAACGCTCAAATTATTTAACAACACCGCTAGCGTAGAGTCAAAAACAACCGTGAACATTACTAACACGCCTATCAGATACCGTGATCGATCACGACCTTGCCATGAGCTCTACCACTACAAACCGTCAAAACGTGGTGTCAATAAAACCACAGCACCATTGCGAACTACCTCTCCCCCCACTCACTACACACCCCCATACGTGGTCTACTCTAGCCCAAGTTGCCTCCTATAGAGTTTGACTAGATAGAGCCTTAAGCCCATGAGCTTAAAGCTAACCAAGCCACGCCTAGCAATCTCAAAGAATCCTCTCCTCCTAGCCAAGCCCGTCCTCTTCATAGTCAAATACCCGAGGTCTCTGAAAAACCGGGACATTATCCTCAGCGTAAGCCTCGCCTCAACCCTATCCCTCATAATCGAGAGCATCCCGAGTCCCACGTAGAACCCTAGGAGGAGAAGCGATGCAGTGATAGCCAGTGGGAGGGGGTAGTTCGTGAATATCGTGTACAGTCTATTCCTCCTACCGAAGTAGAGTGCGTGGTACGGCAACCTCCTAGTAGCGTGTTGCCCTACATGGTAAGCAATAGCGTTTGGGACGTAAACAACTCTGTAGCCTGCGAGCCAGCTCCTCCAGCAGAAATCCAGATCCTCATTGTAGAGAAAATACCTAGGATCCATACCACCGAGCTTCAGGTAGACGTCGCGTCGAACCATAGCACAGGCGAAGCTAGCATAAAGTATATCTCTAGGCTCATCGTATTGACCGTGATCTCTCTCGAACTTGCCGATGTGGAAGCCGTGCCCCAGGACATCCATGACCCCACCAGCGCTATCAATGTAACCCCCAGGATGCAGGATCTTAGGCTGAACGACAGCAATGCTTTCATCACCAAGAATGGCCTCTACGAGCTTAGCAAAGCAGTCAGGCTCAACAACCACGTCGGGGTTCATACACACAACAAACCGGTTCTTAGCGCTATCAACACCTATATTACACGCTAGAGGGAAGCCGAAGTTTCTGCGAAGCCTAACCACCCTAACCTTAAGATCACGGCCAAAATGTTTCTCAACTAGGGACATCGTATCGTCACTACTACTATTATCAACGACGATAACCTCGTCGACCACTGCGCCATGCGAGGCCAAGACAGATCTAAGACTGGGGATCACATACTTACCCGCATTATAGGTGACTATAACTACTGATACTCTAGGAGTCTCACTCAAGGCTATAGCCACCGAGAGAGGCTATGATTCTAGCCTCGAGCTTAGCGAGCACCTTAATATCAAACATTGATGCGAGCTTAATGGCATTCTTACTACGCTCTCTCCACAGCTCATCATCGGTTATAAGCTCAATAATGCTAGCAGCGAGCCCCTCCACATCCCCGACCTCATGCACGTAGCCAGCCCCATACCTCTTAACAAACCACGAAAGCGCAGTAACATCTGTCATGACAACTGGCGTACCTGAAGCACAGTACTCGAGAATCTTGTAAGGGAAAGCCTTGACCATGACCTCAGAGCGTGGAAACGTTGAAATCCCCACCCTACATCGGGGTAGAAAGTTCACAACAAAGTCATAGGGCTTACGACCTAAGAACACAACATTGTTACTCAAGTCAAGTTCCTTAATAAGCCTTTGAAGGTATAGCCCAAAACGTGTTCTGTGCTCACCTATAACGTATAGCTTAGCATTCCTCAATTCCCTGGTAACAAGTTTAAGAGCCTTCACCGCCACGTCTAAGCCCGACCACCACTCAACAGCACCTACATAGACTATCGAGTACCTTTCACGCTCCTTAACTCTCTCGGAAGCTTTACGAAGCCTATCGTATTCCACACCATTAGGTACAAAGTAGGTATTTCTTCCATTCCTTAGAATGACATCCTCGATGTATAGATGAGGCGAGGCAGCGATGACAGCATCAGCACTCCTAATGGTCGTGTGCTCAACAGCCTTTGCGAAGAGCCTTGCAGAGGGGTTTTTAAAGAAATCGTAGAAGCGGTCAACATCTTCGTAAATAATCTGTGCTCCAGATAGGTGCTTCCTAGATATTAAGGCTAAGAATCCAGCTAGGAACGGCGTCGCTAGAACAGCGTGATACTTACGCTTAATCTTCGTCAATAAACACTTTAATAGAGGAGTTGATGCCAAGGCACCGAAATCTCCGGGAAGGTGCGCTCGTATAGTGTAGATGTCCACGCTGTTGTCTGAGCTCAGCTTAATCGGGCTTGAGATCACTTCGCGAAATACTCTCGATAAAAACCTTAACAGAGGTTCGTCCTCGCGCTTATCATAACTTAGTAGTGGTACGTCAATTACATCCAGTTCAACATATTTTAATAAATGTGGCAAGAAACTATGAAGCCTAAATCTATGCCTATGATGATAAGCCGTAGTTAACACTAGTACCCTAGGTTTTCCCATGGCTTCGAAACCCTGAC
>JBEULP010000010.1:0-3089 GCA_041287245.1 Infirmifilum sp.
CCTTCTCATGATGGTGGAGCACACTATGACGCACGTCGACTCCCCGGCGCACTTCATCGAGGGGGCGCCCACAATCGACGAGGTCCCCCTTGAGAGGTTCATGGGACGCGGGGTGGTTGTGGACGTCTCGCACCTGGGTCCAAAGGCCCCCGTAACCCGCGAGATACTAGAAGAGGCTCTCAGAGGGCACGGTGTGGGCAAGGGCTGGGTCGTCCTGTTAAGGACGGGCTACGACGCGAAGGCGGGGACCCCCGAGTGGTTCGACCACCCCGGCTTGGACGAGTCAGGCGCACGCTACCTCGCGTCCCTCGAGGTGAACGCCGTCGGTATAGACGCCCCCAGTATCGACCAGGCCCCCTTCCCCGGGCACAAGACCCTGCTGCCCAAGGGGATCGTGATTTTCGAGAAACTCACTAACCTGGGAGAGCTCCTTGGAAAGACCTTCACGTTCTACGCGTTTCCGCTGAAGATACACAAGGGCTCCGCGAGCCCCGTGCGCGCCTTAGCCTTGCTCGAGTAGAAGAGTGGTAGGGGATGAAGCCGACAAAAGTTTTTTCTCCCCTAGCCGAGCAGCTCGAGCCTGAAGGGGCTTTCGTATACCTCGACCTTGCAGCTGAGGCGCGCCGGAAGGGGTTGGACATAATCAGCTTCGGGATTGGGCAGCCGGACTTCAAGCCCCCGCGGGAAATCCTGGAGGCGATGAAGGAGGCGGTGGACAGGGGGGAGATCAGGTACATCTCCCCACTGGGGCTGCCGGAGCTGCGAGCCGCGATCGCACGCCGCGTGAGCGAGAGGTACGGGGTGGACGTGAAGCCGTCAGAGGTCGCCGTGACCGTCGGGGCTAAGGCGGCTCTGTTCATGTCCATCGCCCTCCTCACGAGGCCGGGGGACGAGGTTGTGGTACAGGACCCCGCGTTCCCGACTTACGAGTGCGTCGTCAGGTACGCGGGGGGAAGGCCCGTCTTCGTGAAGCTGAGGGAGGAGGACGAGTTCAGGCTCCGCGTCGAGGACGTCGAGGAGGCTACGAGGGGGCTGCGCCGTGTCCGCGGGCTTGTCGTGAACTCCCCCCACAACCCGACGGGCAGCGTGCTGACGCAGAGCGACGTCTCTTCTCTGCTGGAGCTGGCGAGGAGAAAGGACATGTTCATAATAAGCGACGAGATATACGAGGACTACGTCTACGAGGGGAGGCACGCCTCCTTCCTCTCAGCGCCCGACTGGCGAGACTACGTCGTATACATAAGCGGTTTCTCGAAGACGTATTCGCTCACAGGACTCCGCCTGGGCTACGTGGTGGCGCGCGAGGAGGTCATCAGGCGTCTAGAAGTCTTCGCCACCAACATGTACAGCTGCCCCCCGGCGCCGCCGCAGTTCGCCGCCCTGAAGGCGTTGGAGCTGGGCACCGGCTGGTTCGAGGAGTACAGGCGTGAGTACATGGCTAGGCGCGACGCAGCCTACGAGGAGCTCTCGAGGGTGCCTGGCGTGTCCCTCGTTAAGTCGAGGGGCGCCTTCTACCTCTTCCCGAACGTGAGGAAGCTACAGGGGCTCCTCGGTGCAAGGGACGTGGACGAGCTCGCCAGGAACATCCTCTTCGCGACAGGCGTGGTGTTGCTGCCGGGTACTGCGTTCCCGCTCCTGGGCGGGGAGGGGTACCTGAGGGTTTCGTACGTGCTTCCCCCCGATAAAATACGGGAGGGGGTTAAAAGGGTGAGAGAATATGTTGAAAGAGCAGGTGGTAGGGTATGAGTGTTAAGTACCGGGTTCCTATAGAGGTGACTGTCGCCTACCTAGCCGCGCTGAGCCTGCTAGTATCTCTCCCGCCGCTGGGACTCCCCGTTTGGGCTGTGTTCGTCACATGGGCCGGCTACTTCGCCCTCGGGGCTGACGCGAAGGCTTTCAAGGAGATCTACAAGGCGGTGCCCCTCGGCGGCGTCTTCGGCTGGCTAGCCGTGGTCGGCTTCCACTACGCCATACAAGCCATGCCCTGGGTCCACTACATCGTCCCGGTGATGCTGGTCGAGTTCCTAGACGTCCTGGTGCTCATGTACATCATCAGCTACTTCAAGTTCACAGGCGCCGCCGTGTTCTTCGCCTTCCCAAGCTACTTCGGCACCTACTACGGCGGGTTCTACCCGAAGACAGGCGACCTCTTCGCCGACGCCTCCCTAGCGCTCGTATACCAGGTGGCCGCGAACCTCCTGGGGCCAATATTCGGCTACCTGAGCATAGCCCTGTCGTTCCCAGCCAAGGAGGGGAAGTAGTTGCAGCCGAGGTTCTACGGCGTTATCTCCCCCTTCATCACCCCGTTCAAGGAGGACCTATCCCTTGATCTCGAGGCTGCCCGCTGGCTCGCCAGGTACCAGGCTGAGCGCGGCGTCCACGGGATCTTCCCCAACAGCACCACAGGCGAGTTCGTCCACCTAACACGCGACGAGGCCCTAGCGGTTACGAGGGCGGTGCAGGAGGAGGTCGGCGGGAAGGTCTGGGTGATACCGGGGATCAGCGCCAACAGCACTGAGGACTGCATCAGCCTCGGGAGAACTTTCGCCGACATGGGCGTCGACGGCGCGGTCATCACGCCCCCCTTCTTCTTCAAGATATCGGGCGAGAGGCTCAAGCTCCACTTCTCCCGCGTCGCCGAGAGGGTCGACCTACCCATAATAGTCTACAACATACCTGCGACGACAGGGATAAACATCCCCGTCTCCCTATACGCCGAACTCGCAAGGGAGCACAGCAACATAGCCGGGGCAAAGGTCACCTACGAGAGCTTCACCTACTTCAGAATCCTCATCGAAGAGGCGAAGAGCGTCAGGAAGGACTTCACAGTGCTCACAGGGCTCGACGACCTCCTCCTCCCAGTCCTCATGATGGGCGGGGACGGCGGCATCATGGCCCTAGCCAACGCCGCCCCCCACATCCACAGAGCCGTCTTCGACGCCTGGCAAGCCGGCGACCTCACACGCGCCCAAGCCGAGTGGCGAAAACTCCTACGCCTCGTAAAGGTATACGACTACGCAACCTCATTCCCCACCTCCGTCAAAACCCTCCTCAAGGCAATGGGAGCCCCCGTAAAGCCACACCCCCGG
>JBEULP010000093.1:0-2883 GCA_041287245.1 Infirmifilum sp.
CGCCCGAGGCGTTGCGGTACTCCACTCTCAAGTCAACCTTGGCTTTTTCTTTCTCTAAGACGACCGTGTAGAACGGACGGCTTGCAGACAACCCCTTCTCGCCGGCCGCGCCGACCAGGACGTGGCTCGCCAAGGAGTCGCGCCAGGCCTCGACGCAGAGCAGGCTCAGCGGCCCCACGTCGGGCAGCGCCAGGGCCTCCCGGTACCCCCTAGCCACCCCCTCGGCGGCTTGCAGGATCGCCTCCAGATGCGAGGGGTCACCCCTACTTGTAAGCTCCCCCCTCCTGAGCGCATCTATCAAGCCGGGGTTCAACACCTCGAGCGCGGCTACCGAGTCTAGCACTCTGCCCACGCCCTCGTGGGAGAGCGTGGAGACGCCGTTGAGGTCAACCCACACCGCGTCAAGCACCGCCAGCGTGTCCTTAACCGTGAGGCTGAGCTTGACCATAGGTGACCACTGCTTCAACACCAGGGTTGGCTCCCTCTCCGGGAAGACGAACGCGCCCTGCAGGGTCACATCCACCCTGGCCCCACTAGCCGCGGGCACACCCCTGCCCCACGCTGACCCACGCGTGTTCAAAAACTCGTCCAGCGTGCGTAGAAGGTTCTCCTCCGCGTCGCGGAGCCTCTTACGCCACTCTACGTGCGACAAGACCACCACCCCGGTAAAAAAATCACCTTAGCCTAGCGCTGCGCAGGTAGCCCGGAGGGCTCTCGCCCGTCGTGACGGCTATAACCCTGTGCGCGTTCCTCCTAAGCCACGGCTCCACAGACCTAAGGTCGCCGATGCTCCAGTCCGAGAGGATCACGACTGCCACCGCATCCGGGAAATGCTTGTCGATGAACTCGAGCACGGGGCCCAGCACCGTCCCACCCCCACCGGACACGCCCCTCCTAGCCACCCTGCGCACGTCGCCGCGGCTCCTGACCCTCACGACCTCGCGCACCTTGGCGTCCCACGGCAACACCACGACCTCATTGGACTCCCCAGCCAACCCGTAGACCTCGCTCAGGAAGGCCCGCAACTCCTCGTCGCTCACGCTCCCGCTAACGTCGACCGCGGCGACAACCCTGCCCCTGCTGAGCGTGCGCTTACCAGGCATCTCCGGGTGCTTCCGCGAAGGCCTAGTCCAAGACCTCCGGACGCTCCTCCCAGCCCCCTCGAGCTGCCTCCGGAGCAGAGCCCTCCAGTGCACCCTAGGCAACAGAAGCTCCTCCACCGCGCGCACCAGGAACCCTGGCTCCGTCCCAGCCGCTCTAGCGGCGCCGTACACCTCGAGCAGCTTCGCCCGCACCCTACCCTCCACGTCCGAGCCGAGATCCTCCTCGTCCCCCCTCACCAGCACCTCGCCCCTCGGCACGGGCTGCAGCGCCAGGTCGGAGAGGAACTCCCTAGCGTACGGGCAGCTACCCCCAGCCTTCACCAGGCGTGCCAGCGCCCCAGCCAGCTCCTCCACCGAAGCCCGCTCCACCCCCTCGACGCCCCTGAGGCTCTCAGGAGTCACCGTCAAGCGCTCCGCCACGTCCCTGGCATACAGCCCGGAGCCAGTCAAGGCCAGGTTAGCCTTCACGTCGCACGCAGCCGCCACCGCAGCCGGCTCAACCCCAAGCCCCACGAGCCTCCGAGCCCTCGCAGGGTGGCCCAGAGCTATGTGGGCGGCTAGGTGCGCGACGACGAAGAGCTGCCCCCTCGGCTCAAGCTGGAAGAAGCGCGGGGACACGTAGATCGCAAGCCCGTCCGTAGCGGCTACGTCGACGCCGTCGCTCAGATAGACCCACGTCCGCCGGACGAACATCCCGAGCATAGGGTCGACCAGCGAAAGCGCCGCCAAAACCTTCTCAAACTCCTCCTTGAACACACCACCCCCCCGTGTAGAAAAAAATTCTAGGCTAAATACTTTTCAAGCTCGCGCGCCAGCCGCTCAGCCACCTCGCTCAGCGGAGGCTTCGAGAAGGCCCTCAACCTCCTCTCACGCGGCATCGCCGAGAGTAGCGCGGCGAGGAACTCCCGGTGCTCCTCAGCCATGAACCTCAGGAGCCCGACGTGCCTGGCCAGCAACTCCTCCCCAGACTGCGCCAGCGCCGCCACCAGCAGCAACCGCTCGCTAGCGCTGAGGCGGCCGAAGAGCCTGGGGTCTCGCTCCAAGTCTCCGAGCACCGCCCCCACGTCCATCCTTGACGAGAGCAGCGCGTAGAACCTCGACCCCACCTCGCGCCCCACGAGAGCCGAGCACAAAGCCTCCCTCAAGTGCGGCGGAGCCCGCGGCAGCTCCACGGCCAAGCGAGTCCAAGACCTGGGAGTCGGGAAGTTCTCAAACACGGCCTCGGGAGGCTGCTTGAGCAGGTCGTCCCTGAAAACGGAGAGGTATGCGGCCGCCCTGCGATCCCAAGCGTCGCCGAAAGTGCGATCCATATACGCCACCCACTCCTCCACCCGCGGCGGCTTCACCCAGAACACGGCCAGCCTGTTACGCAGCGGCGCCGGTATCTCCCTCGCCACGGGGCTCCACTCGGGCGGGTTGGCGGCGGCGACCACGTAGACCTCCTCGCGCAGCTTCACCCACGCAGCCTCCTTCTCCTGCATCAGCGTGAAGTACATCGCCATCTGGTCGTCCCGCTGCACGTTCCCCAGCTCGTCGACGAAGAGGACTCCCGCGATCCCGCGCAGCGAGAGTATCTTAAACGCCCTCGGCGGCACAGCCTCCACGTAGCCCTCGCGGGGGCGCGGGTACGAGAGATCCTCGGGGAAGACGTGGGGCGCCGCTATCCTCGTATAGACGTAGAAGCGCTCCGGCGACGCCTCCACGCGGTCAAGCACCGCGGCGTCAGCGTCCTTCAAGTCCACAAACGCCCTGCCGAGCCTCTGGGCCTCCTCCTCCGCCA
>JBEULP010000094.1:0-11864 GCA_041287245.1 Infirmifilum sp.
TTAGCTGACATGACGTTCTCTGGCACTGCTAGGCTGGTTTCTCGCATTCTCTCTAGGGCTTTAATGATAGGGTGTCGCTAGCATCTTTCTCCACAGTTTTGCTCGATGTATTCAGCCCTCTTCCGATGATCTCTCTCGACTCGAACTCTTCTATAGCTCACGATCGAGGGTTATGATTGTCTCGCCTTGTCATCTGTGCTATCGCATGATTTAGTAGGTGATTTACTGAGAGACGTAGAGGAGGTTGTCAACGGGGGGTATGAGATCTATTGAGACTCTGATCCGGGCGGCTCTGGATTTGTATGTTACGCTCAAGACGCAGTAGTGTTTGTATTGTGAGGAGAAGATTGTATTTAAAGAGAATAAAGATTAAATACCAGCTATCTTAAATTGATATCGGAGCGAATAATTATGATAAGTCAAAAAAGCAAAAGACTGTCAAGATTAGCGAGAGCGCTCGTCAGAGTTCTAGACCCGCCTCACCCCAACCTTGGGAAGTGTCTGTGCTGGTATCACAATTTAATTTTGTAGCAGATGTGAGAGGCTGAAATAGTCTTGGGACTCCCAACAACTCGCCGCCTCATCGAAACCCCCCGCTTCCCAGCCGAACTCGTCAACAAGGCTTCAGCAAAGGAGAAAGGCGGTGGCGGGAGACCCGAGCCTTGGGAAATGGTCTTCTGGTGGACTAGAAAGCCTCTCGCAAGTGCGAGAGCAGTGCTGGCAGCAGCAGCACTACCCGCCGACTCAGATGTAGGTATGTTCACCAAGAACCTGCTTAGAGTGCGCACCAACGTGAAGGGTGAAGTAGAGAATGTCCCACACCGCGAAAACCCAGCCCCACCCCTCCGAGAGGTTGCCACGGTTTTAAAAACTCGACGTGGTAAAGAGGCGGATAGTCGCGCAGGAAAGATTTGAAGGAGAAAGTAGTGTGGCGGAGGTTGAGCCCTAGAAATCTTCTTACTGAAAACTTCTCTCAATTACTTAAATAATTTATAACCATGATAATTAATTTTTAACTTGGGTACGGAAACTGTTAATCTTAAGTCTCTCACATGAGCGCAATCCAGATCCACACTCGCTACCGGTTATCAAGCACTACAATGGTGTATTTTACAGAATGGTTCGCAAGCACTATGATGAGCTGAAAAAGAAGAATGTTGACGTGTTCATAATCGCAGAGGATCTCCGCATAATAGCTCCTGACACTACGCCTCCATATAGGCCACCAATAGGGAAGAGTTGGAGAAACTTTCTACCCAAAGGCAAGGAGCTGGGTACTGTTAAAGCCCTAAGGGAACATATACTTTCAATGATTAAAGAGAGAAAATGTAATGAGATTTTTGTCGCACTGAACAAGCATTTTCAGACCCTATTACCAGATCTAATCACTTGTTCTTGCAAGATGCTATCTAATTTTAGCGGAATAGGTTCTATGGTTCAGGCATTAAAGTTGCGGCTATCGGAGTGTGGGTGAAGCTATGATGAACAAATCTTCTCGTCGTATGATAGAAGAAACCCTGCCTCTTAAAGAAGTGAATTTAGATTCATTGTTTGAGTCAAGCTTCAGGGGTATGGGTATTCCTAAAGAGAGTAGAACTGAATACTACAGGGCATTCGGAGTAAAACCAATGATTGCTGGTCCTAAGTTAAGAAATATACATGTATGGTTTGCTAGGAGGCCTCCATCTCCAGCACGCATTCTCACACTAGCCGCATTACTTCCGTCAAAACTAGATGCTAACATAGAATTAATAAAAAAAGCCGTTGGCTTTGAAAATTTAAGAAAATCAGCGAGAGAACTCGGCGGATCCTTACTTATTTATGCAAGTCCGGACAGATATGTGATAAATGAATTATTTAAAAAACATCTTGGCCGTGAACCCAAAGAGTTTGTAGTAGTGGATCCAATGGCTGGCGGTGGCAGCATCCCCCTAGAGTCTTTAAGACTCGGCTTCACTACTGTAGCCGTCGAGTATAACCCGGTTGCCTACCTCATTTTAAAGGCTGCGGTGGAGTTTCCAGCTAAGTACGCTGATGCTGGTCTCTTCGAGGAGACTCTGAGGGTGGCCGAGAAGTTCATAGCAGAGGCTCGTCAAGAGCTTGGAAAGTACTACGGTGAAGGTTCTAATAGGTACATTTTTGCTCGTGGCATCAGATGCCCATTCTGTCACGGCCTTATACCTGTACAGGGAGTCGCTCCTCAAATAACGAGAAAAGAAACTTTCAAGAAGAGATTCCTGCGAATCGAGTTCGATAGGCAGAGGAAAACATTCACTGCTGAGACGACAGATGACCCGCCTCCCAAGCCCCTTGAAAAAAGGGGTAATAACATTAGGTGTCCCTACTGCGGTAGATGGTTCCAGCTACAAGGCAAGGCAAGGACAGGCCAGACAGCATTCGATAAGTGGTTCCTGGATCACGCCACTCTAATGAGAAGCGTTGTTGAGGAGCTAGAGCAAATCACTCCCGAAATGGAGGAGAGACTCCTCGAGCTACATATCCCACTAGTAAAGCAGCTCAAGAAAGGCTTTGCAGCCATTTGGGGCGATAAAAACGAGGAGGGCGTTTTCCTCCGAGCTTTTAGAGATCTTGCTGCTGAGACGCTAGAGCTACAAGATTACATAGCACTTGACAAGATACCGGGCGAGAATAGATGGGCGAGCACAGCGAGGAACAAGGGTCTCACGCATTGGTACATGCTCTTTAATCCCAGGCAGCTCTTAGCCGTGGCGAAACTCTCGAAACTTGTTGCTCAGACTGCTGAGAGGCTTACATCGAGGGAAGGCGAGTTCGGAGCGGCGGTAGCGCTGTACCTAGCACTCGCTATCGATAAAATAGCTGATTATAACACTATTGCAACGGCGTGGCATGGTACAAGAGGGGTTATAAGAAATACGATTAGGGGTGAGAGTAGCATAGATTTCAGGCAGGAGTATGCTGAAGCGGTCTGTCCAGGACATGCCCTTGAATGGGCTCTTGAAACTGAGGTTGCCAAAGCTGGTAAGTATACGAGGACAGCTGGTGGTATTCTGCCGGTATTAAGGTTCCTTTGCCAAGAGTTTCGTGGGGCTGGTCTCGGTGATAGGATCTCCATTTACATGGGAGATGCTACTAGGCTCTCAGAGATGCTGGGAGCTGGTGCCGTTGACGTGGTGAATGTGGATCCCCCATACTTTGACCAGGTTATCTATAGCGACAGGAGCGAGTTCTTCTGGATGATTCTACGCAGGGCACTGGCTCCTGTGCTTGAGATTCTCTTTAAACCTGGGCTGAGGCTATCAGGCTGGAGTTGGACGAGCCCTACGGTGCCCCGTGAGCGCGAGATCGTTGCGCGTGATGAGAAGGATACCAACGGCGGTTTCAGGAAACTCCTCAAGGAGTTCGTGAGGGAGACGTACAAAGTCTTGAAGGATGACGGCGTCCTTGTGCTCTGGTTTACGCACCCGAGGGATCTTGCATGGAGGACGGTTGGAGAGGCTCTATATGACGCAGGGTACGTGGTCTCTAAGGTGTGGCCTATCAAGACCGAGATGCCAACTCGCTACAAGCAGCAGGTTAACCTCGTTGCCCAGCAGACAAGCCTCGTGATCGTGGCGAGGAAGTACGCGAGGTCGAGGCTGATCGAGGTCGGGTTAGATATGAAGCGCGGCCTCCTGAACCACCCGCTTTTTGTCCGAGCTGCTGAAGAGGCTGTGGAGGATGCCCGCCGGGTCTCGCGGGAGGCAGGAGCCAGCCCAGCCGATATGATGACTTTGATGCTGGGTAGTGCCTTGTCTGTGGCGACACGCTTCGAGGTTCCGCGGCCTGGAGGCTTCGACAGCCTATTCGACGCTGCCGCGACGAAGGTGAGCGAGTTGTTTGTCGCGCCCCTGCTTCGTCGAGTCCTAGTGGAGGTGGGGCTGGTGAAGCTCTTAGATGCTGAAGCGGAAAGGGTTTTGGATAATGTACGAAGGGCTATGCTGCGCGATGCCGCTGCGAGGTCGTATGTCATTCTCTGGTTCCTTTCAAGGGTGGATCTGCAGTCTGGCAAGCCGAGGGAGCCTCTCCTCCTGCTGAGCTATGACTTTGCGCAGACGGTGGCTAAGTTGCTTGGGTATGATATTGACAATCTACTGGGAAGGGGTTTAGTAGACATGGTCGCGGTTAAGGAGGTATCAAGTGTCGAGCCCGAAGAGGGAGGAGGGCGGAAAAGCGGGAAAGCATTTGTTCCATTGATGTTCGAGGCTTTGAGCGCGGCCAAGGCACGGACGACATGGTCGGTTCTCTCAACGCTGTTGCCAGGTAGGGCCCTGTATCTTGCTTACTTGGCTCTTCACGAGTCAGGTGCCCCTAGAGTGAGGGCGAGGGGTATACGGGAAAAAGTGCTTGCTTGGACTGACGAAGAAGTTGCGGAGGCCGCATCCCTATCGGTGGTACTGCTGGAGACCGCCCGTGACAAGGACTTGGGATTTAAGACGGCGCCAGCTGGTAGCCTCGATGCTTACCTCTCGGGCTCTCTTAATGCCTCAGAGGCCCAGACAGCTAGGGAGTTGGCTGTGCGTGCACTGCTCTACCTGACGGGTGGGGTGACTTTATGAAGCCGGTCGGCGAGCTTTTCAGGTCTAAGGTTTCCTTAGAGGAATTAAAGGAGGAGCTTGTCCCAAGCTTCGACGCTGTGCTGGAAGCGTGGATGAGCGGACCCAAGAGAACCAAGTTCTCGGATCCCGACTATGTGCTTGAGATCACATACGTGACGCCACCACTGAAACTCTTCGTTGAAAGGGTCGCGGAGCGGTTAAGGATTCCAAACGTGGTAGGAGTTCCGCTAGAGAGAGGGTTCGGTTTCGGCAAGACGCATTCTCTCATTTATCTCTGGCACCTTTTCACCTCGGATGCCTACAGAAAAGCGGGCATCACAATTCCCGAGGACTTGGTTCAAGAGACTCTGGTCTTGGGCATGGACTTCAGCGCAGATCACCCCTTTGCAAGGCTTGTACAGGAGTTGGAGTTCTATGCTAAGTTCCCAAAGGAGCTGTCAGGTATCAAGGATGTGAATCTTCTCCGAGCTGTTTTAAATACATTCAATATGTTTGAGAAAAGCGAGAATCTAGCCGATCCCGAGAGTCTGGCAAAGTTCATATCAAAGGTGCTTGAAGAGTATGAGCGCCTCGGCGGCAAACCCAAGCTACTTCTGCTCATGGATGAGCTTGGCTTAGACCTTGCGAGGAAGTTGAGGGAGTACGCAGATAAAAAGGATGATAAGATCTACACTCTCGCCAATAAGCCCTTGAACTTCCTCAGCTACCTTTACAGTAAATTGCAGGTAAAGAAGTTTGCAGGCGTAGTCATCTGGGCCCTCGCGGAGCAGGATAAGAGGGAGATAGAGGCCCTAGCTATGAAGTACGTCGATGACGAGAAACTATCCAAAAAGATCGAGGGTGTCATAAAAGACCTGGACACCATATCTGAGCGCTACTCGAGGGGTCTCGGTGGGACAAGCATTGCCGAGTTATCTTATAGCCCAGAGTACGCACTGGATATTGCTAGGCGTAGGTTGCTCAAGGTTGCTCCTGGTGTGAGTCTCGAAAACTTACAGGCTGAGTACGTGCACTGGCTGGAGGCGCTTGCGAAGCAGCTGAATTTGAGCGAGGCATTCTTTAAATACAGAGAGGAGCTCAAACGATTCTACCCGTTCTCCCTTGGGTTGATCAACTTGCTGAAGAAGCTAATGAGCAGCCGCGATGCCCCCCGTACAGAGTTTGTGCGAACGGTTTTACAGGTTGCCTGCGAGGCTACCGAAAACGCGTTAAGGAAGGATCCTGAAGGGGCTTACGCTCTGAGCGTAAAGCACCTCAGCATGGGTAGCGTGGTGCAGGCTAAGCTCGTGACCCCCTTCGAGGAAGATTGGGTAAGGGTGGCCATGGAAGTCGAGGACGCCGTTGGAAAGCAGGAGCAGGAGATGAAGGTTGTCGCGGAGTTGGTGGCGAAGTACATTCTCGCTAAGGGCATTACCGCAGATGTGCTGACTCTTCTAGAGTCGAAAGAAAAGAGAGATGTAGAGAGATATGGTTCCACGCTGGAGGAAATACAGCTCGAGGTGCTAACTTCGATGAAGGGGGATGAGGCGCTAGTGGCCATCGAGAGATTGGGTAACGCCTTGGAAATCCTGCGCTCCGAGAGCGCGAGGATTGATGAGCGGGAAGTAGAGAGTGCAAAATTTTACGTACCCTCTCTCGTCAGGACAGTTTTCAACAAGCTAGCTGTGTACATCTTAGAGGAGAGGAAGAACGTTGAGAAAGAGGAGCTGATTCCCGTCTACCTCGTGCAAAGAGGGACTTTACAATCCCTCTTCACAAACCTATCGCTGGTGATCGGTGGTAGGAGTAACGTGAATGTGAGTCTTACGGAGTACCGTAAGCTCGTAAACTTGAACCTTCTACTCTCGGATGAAAGCTTTCGCGACGCGCAGAACAGGGGAAACCTGCTGTTGGTGCTAGTTCCGCCTTGGGATGCGGCGCTCTTCTTTTCACTGCGCCAGGGTGAAAGCTACGATACTGTGGTTAACAGGGTTGTCCGGGAGCTGCAGGCTGCGTTACAAGAGGGTAGGGTTAAGAAACCCCTCCACCTCGTAGTGCTCGTTCCGAATCTCTCTGTTACAAATATGAAGAGACTCCTGAGTAAACTGGTGGAGTATGAAGGTACGAAGAGGTTCATCAACTACTTGGCGAAAAAGGAGGAGATAATCAACGAGAGGTTGAAGGAGTACGAAGCCACACTGGTGAAGAGGGGGGATCTTATAGAGTTCTTGAGAGGCGATGATGCCAAGAGGGTTCAGCGCAACTTGCGGACGAGGCTAGAAAGCGAGATCGTGGAAGCGAGAAACTACGCTCAACAGCGTCTAGTACGACTATCCAGGGAGATAGTCAAGAGTGTTCTGGAGCTGTACGAGAAGGTTGTGTATTACAGTCTCGATGAAAAGTCATTTACCGCTAAGCATGTATCGTCCATTCAGCGTCCTGAAGAGGCGATAGAGGCAAAGGATCTCTCGAGTTACGCGGCTACGGTCAACGAATTTCTCAAAGAAATCGTGAACCAATTAGGGTACAAATCGGACGTTGTGCAAGTAGCAAGAGCTGTTCTTGATGCCTATCGGGAGGAGATGAGTAGGGGAGTCATTAGGGAGTTCGACAGGTTTGAGGAAGTGAGCGAGAATATCATGCTAGGAACATTCGGCGTTAAGCCCCTCAGCCTGGCTGTAGCGCGGGAGGCTCTGCTCAGACTCAACAACGAGGATATCGAGCTCGAGGATAAAACTGTGAAGATTCTCGTGAACGAGAGTGAAGGGGTCATCCGTTTCTCGGCGACTCCAAAGAGAGCGGAAGTGGCTCCCACGTTTGTCGAGGAGCAAGTGATGCCCACCGTTATACCTCGCGAGGTTCCTGTGAAGCAAACTGCCGAAGTACTTGAGAAAGTGGTCGTCTCAGAGCTTCCGCCTGGCTTCGATGTGCAGGATCTGTCTTTGAAGCTCGGTAGGTTTCTCGACAGTGGCGAGGTGGAGACACTCGAATTTGTTCTAGAGGGAGATCTTGTTAAAATCAACTTGATTCTACGGAGTCCTACGAAGGATCTGTGGAACGAGTATAAGTCTGTTGTGAACATGTTAAGGTTGATCTCTGAGAAGGCGAAGAAGCCTGTCACCCTTGAATTGAGTCTTAAGTCGCCGAAACCTCTCTCAGAGCTACGCGAAATACTCGGAGACTATGTAAAGCAGAGAAGAAGCCCCATAGACCGCCTCCTCCCAGCGTAGCTTGGTGAACATTTTGTCCAGCCTAGATGAGAAAGTCGTAAGAGTCTTTGGCGATGTGGCAGTAGATAAGAGGTTAGCTAGGCTCGACGTTGTCTCAAGGTTGCCTAGATTCATTTCGGAATACTTGATCACATATTATCAGAGGGACGGGTCGCCTGATTGGCAGGATAGGCTTGCCAAGGTTGTCAATGAGTGGTACCCAGACCCCAAGGAGCGGGATAGAGTTCTTAACAGGGCTAAGCAAGAGGGTAAAGTAGTGCTGCTAGACGAGTTCAAGGTCTCCGTGGACTTAAAGAGAAATGCCTACTTCCTCCACGTACCTAACTTGCAGATTTATGATGCACTAGTGAAGGAGTCTCTCGTACAAAAGTACGAGAGACTCCTAGGAGGCCTATGGGGTGTGGGAATATTGAGGTATGTGCCAGAGCTGGCCAAAACGGTTCTTACGCGGAATAAAGACAAGCTGTCTTTCACACCCCTACTGCTTGAGGATTTAAAGCCCTTCCAGGTCTACTCCATAGATGTGAAGCACTTCATCGATGCTCGATACAAGTTTTCAATGTGGGAGTGGGTTGACCTTCTCGTCAAAAGCATCGGCCTCAACCCTAAGGTGTACAGCTCTAGGCAGAAACTGCTGTTGCTTATCAGGCTCGCGCCCCTAGTCGAAGGGAACGTAAACTTGCTCGAGCTCGGGCCCAGAGCAACCGGCAAGACATATCTCTACAGGAACATCTCTTACTACACTCGAATCTACGCAGGAGGCAAGGTGAGTCCTGCGATGCTCTTTTACAATATGAACCTGAAGACTCTCGGCGATATCGGGACACGAGATGCCGTTGTCTTCGATGAGGTGGCGAGGATAGAGTTCTCTGATCAGGAGGTTGTTGCTAAGCTGAAGGACTATATGGTCGATGGGTTCTTCGAGAGAGGTACTCTCAAGAGAGCGCACAGTGACTGCTCCTTAGTCTTCATGGGGAATGTAGAGCTTGGTGGCCAGAGTATCCTCGGAAGCGTCCAGGACTACTTACCGAATTTTATGAAGGATACTGCGTTCCTTGACAGGGTGCATGGCTTGCTTCCAGGTTGGGAGTTACCCAAGATTATGAAGAGCGATATCCACCTCGCCACCGGTTATGGTCTTGCGGCAGACTACCTATCAGAGGTCATCCATAGAATGCGTGTACAGAGCTATATGCCGGTTGTGGAGGAGTCCGTTCAGCTTGAGAGCAACTACTCGATAAGAGACGAGATTGGGGTTAAGAAGCTGCTCGCAGGTATGCTCAAGCTGCTCTTCCCTCATAGAGAATTCGACAAGAGCGAGCTCGAGCCGGTGGTAAGCCTCGCGGTGGAGCTTCGGCAGTATATCGCTGACATCCTGACAGCATTGTCACCTGCGGAGTTTACACCGAAGAAGTTGAGCTGGTCGATAACAGCATGAAAGCTTGGTATCTCAAGTTTGAAGAGATTCAAAAAGAAGTTGAAACACTCTTAAGGAGGAACGACATTCGCAAGGTGTATAATGCCGTTCTATTCGCAGCCATTTACGCAGCACTCCTGAAGCGGAAAGTTAGCTACGAGCACCTTAGTTCTCTCGCGGAAACTATCCCACCGCATTTGCTAGGGGAGGCTAAAGGAAAGTTGCACAGGCACTTTCTCGATTTGATTAGCGTCCTAGAGGAAGCTCTTCGATCTAGGAAGCCTGTGATTGTGGATGGCGAAGCAAATCTACAGGTAGTACTGGGCTGGTTGAAGAAAGAGATTGGCAGCGTGGATTACGTAGTTCTTTACGACTGTCTATCGCCGATCGAGCTCTTGGTGATTTCCTCCTACCTTCTAAAGAGCGGATTCTATGCAAAGCCTCTTGGGAGAGTCTTCATCAACCCCGTTGGCCTCACCCGCTTTGTCACAAGCCAGCTTAGCGAGCAAGAGCATCCTCGAACCTTGCACATGGTGGCCCAGCATATAGCTCGGGAGCTGGGAGCTAGGGGTGCTGACGTGAACCCTTTAGTCGATAGAATTGTTCATGAAAGTGGCTTAAAAGGGATCAAAGAATTCGCGGATACTCTTAATATCGAAGAGATCGCCAGGGAGGTGTTCAGCGCGGCCAAAAAAGGAAGGCTTTTGCTAGGCTCTGACCACGGCTATGACCTTGTTCTCACTCCCGACAGGGACATCGTTGTAACACATGGATTTAAATTAAGAGATGAAAGTTCCATATTGTTACCTCTAAGTAGGCTGGCAGTATATTCAGTATTTTGGAGGTGAGTAGCATGAGTACTGAAGGAAAACATGTTTATTACATCTCACTGCTTCGCAGGAAGAGTACGTGGGAGATCCTCTACAATATCGGTGGCGAGGGAAAGGATATGACCGTTCTCAGGCTGAACGGTAAACACGCCGATAAAATCTTCAGGGATCTCGTTAGAGTCTTAGCCAGGCAAGGTGCGGTGACTCCTGTCAGGGTGTCGGACAGGGAGGAAGTATACGCGATGCGCGACGACGTAGGACCCGTGGTAGGCGGCTTCTTAATCCTATTCAGGAAGAGTGGTAGCTTTAGGGGGTGGGGTGCTATCCTCGACGAACTATTCGATAGGGGGTATATAGGCCTAGCTAAGGCGTTCATAAGCTTCCTCGAGCTAGCAATGGATCTTTCTAGAGCGATGCCCAAGAAAGGCAGAGGATACACTCTCTCGCCCGTGGTCTTAGACGCTCTAGCACCTGCAGCGAGATGCTTCATCAAAAGATTATCGCAAACTTATAAGCGCTCCGAAGAAGAGACCCAACGGTAGAGGTAGCGAAAGTGCCCTAAGTTGCTTGCCCCGCACTAGCCGAGAGGCGGGCGACCAAAAGCGATCGAAGTCATCGAGGGGGAGCGAGAGTAAGACTCGTAGAGATACTCATATCAATAGCACCACCACAACTAGAGAAAGCATACAGAGTTTGTTGAGGCGCAGATAAAGGTTCTTGAGGAAAGGATAAGGGATCTTGAGTCACGTATGCCCGAGGAAGAGAGAAGGCGTGTGGAGAGGCTTGCCTCCCTAGCTGGGGAAGTCAAGGCGTTAAGGGAGTACTTAGCAGGCATTAACAGAAGGATCGAAGCTCTAGGTGATGTGGGACAGGAACTGGCAGCCGTGGACAAGGAGCTAGGGGAGGTCACCAAGAAGCGTGAGGAGATTGAAAGAAAGATTTACGATCTGAGGAGGAGCGTTGCAATGGAGTTCCGCAGGATAGCAAATGAGCTCGTGAGGACACTAGGATTCACGTGGTTTAAAGCTATATCCCTCGATGAATACGGCGGCACATACTCCGTCAGAATAATTAGAGCGTTGCCAAGTGGTAGAGAGGAGAAGCAGAACCTCAGGCAACTGAGCACTAGTGAAAGAATCGTTGTAGCATTAATAGCTATACTAACAGGACTAAAGCCCGGTATAACTAAGGATTACCAGCCCGAAAAAGTGCTGATCTTGGCTGATGAAGCGTTACTAGCATTAGACCCCGAGAGGTATGAGAAGGTAAAGGACGAGCTAAGGAAATATGGAAAGTATATTGTTGTAACGAAGCTAGCTGAGCCCACAAAGACACCAACACTAACAATATTACACGAGTAGTGTTCCAATGTACTATGTCACGTTCTAACACCTCTTTCTTGGCAAGTTACGTCTCACGCCAAACCGAACAGGCCGAGGTGTGTCATCTCAGCACACGGAGCCCCCGGGAAGCGCTCGTCGAGATGTGGAGGAAGGTTGCAGGCTAGCTTAGACGAGTTGCGCGAGGCCCGCCTATTAGTCTGTGAACATCTCGCTCTCATATCAATACGAGATCCTCCAGCTACTCACGGCTTCTACAACCTCACTCTCTCAATTCTCTCAGTGAAAGAGAGATGCTGGGCGGGTGGCGTTTTGAGGAGACAGGCGTGTTGCTCGCGTGGGGCGAGACGAATTTAATTGCTCGAGCGGTTACTGGCTGGGGGATGGTCTGTGAGAATGTGGATGGTGCCGCCGAGTATTATGTGCGACAGGCACTTGCTGGGCGAGCATGTCGAGTTGCACATGCTCGTCGGCGCTCTCAGGAGGAAGGT
>JBEULP010000095.1:0-2622 GCA_041287245.1 Infirmifilum sp.
GAGTTGAGCTCATTGAATTAATATTATGTCAAGGGCAATATATTAATTTTTAGCCAATAACAAAAGGTTATCTTAGATGCAACGGCTACTAGAAGACGTGGAGGAAGGCACGGAACCCCTCCCCCGCACCGTCCGGGGGAATGGTGATCAGGCTCTGCCACGAGCACCTTCTGGAATCTTACCGGAGGGCGCTGCAAGATTGGCCGCGTTATCAAGAGCCCGAGTGGCCGCAGGAGGGTCTACTGAGGCAGGTCTTCCCACGTGGAGTACTCACGCTGAGCAAGCTGCTGAGAAACGCTCTGCAGCAGCTTCTGGATCCGAGAGAAAGATGCCTGGAGGAGTTTAACAAAGCGGTGTTTATGCAGCTAAAATGGCCCCCCGGCTTGGAGCAAAAACCCGAGCTTCTCGCTGCCTTTACCTAACCTCGGTGGGTTCGTGGTTGAAGTTCTTAGCACCCTCGATAGGCCGAGTTTTATCTCAGCCTTCCACGCCCACATGGAGTTTTTGGAAATCGTAAAGCTGGGGAGGATTCTCAATGCTAGGCCAGTTCTCTCGGGCAGCGCTAAATACGGCTGCGTCGGCGAGGTATCGTCCCTACCCGTTACGTGGGCACTGCTAGCCGACCAAGGGGCTCTCTCCTTAAATCACCGAATAATTAGACGGATACGCTTGAGGCTATTACCTGGGTTGACTCTTTACATAGTGTGTTAAAAGATGACCTTATGAATCTGATAGATCTCCTTAACAAGCGAAAGAGGGGGTCGCTTGAGAGACTGATTTTGTCGAATCTAGGGCACGTGAATCAGCCCTCGGTGATAAAGTTAAGTTGGTACTTCACAGAGATGCTCCTAGCGTTCCACAGGGTTATATCGGGGCTAGAAGTTGAGAAACCGGCATGGCTACTAGAGCGTTACGTGAACACGGTGCTGGAGGGCTGCGGCTTCCTCGAGTACGAGATCTACTCCCTCCTCGTGCGCCAGGGGTTTCCCGCGCTCCCTAAGGTAATCTTTGAGCTCCCGCCGAGCATTTTCGACGAAGAAGCTGCCACGGCCCCGCCGGGCGAGGAAAATTTGAGCGAAGCCGGGTACTCAAGCTCGAGCGTGGTAGAGGAGATTGACGTGGTCGTGGCCCTACCTTCGTCGCAGCTTGCAGTAGTGGAAGTTACGACCAGAAGCCATGAAGAGGATGCCCGCTCCAAGCTTGAAGGGTTGACGCGTCTGGTGAGGCAGCTGGGGGCTAGGGCCTACGCATTAGTAGATGGCAAGCTCGTCCCGAGGCTCCGGTCGGAGTTTAGGAGAAGGGGGGTCGAGGTTCTCCCCATCAGCCAGCCAGACAGCTTGCTCGAGGCTCTGCGCAGGGGATCAGCCGCCCGTAGCCCCTGGCCCCTCACTGCACCTCAACAGGCGCCAGCCTGAGGCTCTATCCACGCGAAACCCGGCAGCAGAGCCCCCCGGAACGCGGGGTGCTCGCTTCGACGCGCTAAGCTAGGAGTACAAGCTTCAGCGGAACCAGGGGCTTGAGTGGCCTTGGCCAAAGCCAGCTTGGCGTAGCGGGGACTACAAGCAACCGAACCAAATATCGACGCGTTAGGCTTGAGGTTTAGCCGCTGCTGGGGCGCCGCCCCCTCCACGTTAGGGGTACAAGCCCCTCCCTCAGCAGATCCTCGACGTGGAGGCCGGTGAGGTCTGCGATCAGCCTGCCGCCCCTGTACTCGGCCCTCCTTGCCCCCAACCTGACGAGCTTTGCGAGCCCCTCCAGGGGGTTTGAGTAGTGGACCTCGTACGCGCCTTCCAGCGTGCCGCTGAGGCACGCATGCTCGACCTGCAACGCGTCCAGCAGCTCGCCTCCCGTTGTCGCGAGGGGGCTGCGGAGCCCCTCCAGCTCCATCCTCGCGAGATCCCTCAACAGCGCCCCAGTGTCGCCGCAGGAGACCCACACCCACCCCTCCACCGGCTCGCAGAGCGCCCTACACTCCACTAGTCGCCCAACTCTTACCGCCGCGTAGACTGCGCCGGCCTGGAGGGCCGGATGCCCCATCCCGCGCCCTACGCGAGCACCGCCTCTTTCAGCCACTGCCTCACCTTCTCCCACCAAGCCTCCGTGGGCCTCAGCTTCAGCTCGCCCCTCTCGAGCTTCACCTCCAGCAGATCGGTGTGGAAGCCGGCGTGGGCAATGAAGTCGCGCTGATAGAGCCACTCGTCCCTCCTGGGGGGCGCCTCTCCTCCGCGCACGTCCCTGTAGAGCTTCCACTCGTCCGACCCTCCCTCCTCAAGAATGGACTCCAGCTTAGAGATCTCGGCGTCCACGAGCGCTGAGACAACCCTCGACCCCTTTACGAGCCTCCTAAGCTCCTTCAGCTCGGTGAAGCTCACGATTCCCCGCTCACCGCTTAGGCTGCGCTCCGCGCCCTTGAGCACCGCGTGCGCGTGAATCAGGACTCTGAAGCCATCCGCCAGCCGGAGTTCGCTCCTCACGGCAACCCCCGCCTCCACCCTCCTCCTGGCTTTCCAGAAGCTCACGACGCGCTCCACGAGCTCCCAGACCTTCTCCGCCGAGGTCTCCTTCGCGAGTAGCCCGAGCTGGGCGAGGGCGCCGAGCCTGTAGGCGCCGAGGAGGGGGATC
>JBEULP010000096.1:0-29942 GCA_041287245.1 Infirmifilum sp.
CCCATCGAGTACCGGGCGCTCCACCTTACAGATCTCACTCATAAAAGCTTATTCCACTCTGATTAAGGATTTTCCGGGCCCACTCCACAACCTCCTCTACAGTCTGTGTCTGCATTAAGACAGCATGTTCTCTCTCACGGAGTTTTCTCATATCCAGCCTCTTCAAGATATACTTGACCTTCCCGACAAACTGTGGGGACACGCTTAAGCTCTCAACTCCTAAGGTAAGCAACACTGGAATTGCCAAAGGCTTAGAGGCAGCCTCACCGCAGACCTCGATTTCAGCTCTACCCTTCACGGAGTTTACGGCTAGAGAAATAAGCCTTAGAACAGCAGGGTTTAGCTCATTGTAAAGGTAGCCTACTAGGCTGTTCCCCCTGTCGGCCGCCAACACGTATTGGGTGAGGTCGTTCGTGCCGAAGCTGATAAAACCAAGCCCGCCCTTCCCCACGATTTCTCCCGCTAGGAGCGCGCTAGCAGGCGTCTCAACCATGACTCCAAGCTCCAAATCCCCTGTTTTTACTCCGGCGGAGCTAAGCCTCTCACGCTCCCGCATGACTATTCTCCTAAAATAGTCCACCTCCTCTACTGTGCTGACCATGGGGAGCATCAGCCTCACCTTCCCGTGAAAAGAGGCCCTCAGCAACGCGCGTACAAGGGGGAGAAGTAGATCCTCCTCATGCTTGAAGAGAAGCCTCGCCCCTCGAAGCCCCAGTTGAGGGTTCTCCTCACTGGGCAGCTCGATAAAGGGGACAGGCTTGTCGCCACCTATATCGGGAGCTCTTACGGTAAGAGGCTTCTCGCCCAGTATTTGGGCGGCTTTCGAGAAAAGGTTGTATAGCTCCTCCTCATCTGGAGGGGAGGAGCGCTCCATATAGACGAATTCTATCCTGAAGAGCCCCACCCCGCCGCACCCGTATTCGCCGAGAATTCTCAGCTCTTCAAAGCTTCCCACGTTGCAGTAGACGTTGACTCTAGACCCGTCCAAGGTAACTGCGTCGCTCTTAGCCTCTTGCGTAAAAGCCCTTAAGAGCATCTGATACTCTCCTGCCATACGAGCATATCTTCTTAACTCTTCACCGCTCGGCTCCACAACGACGTATCCGTTCAGACCATCTATCACAGTGTTTGCACCCTCGGTGACGCCTTCAAGGCGCAGGTTTCCAGCTATAACGTACGGTATTCCCCTTAGACGGGCTAGGATTGCTACATGCGACGTGACGCCGCCTTCTCTGGTTGCCAGCCCCTCAAGGCCGCTATTCGCAAGCTCTAGAAACTCGATGGGGTCTACCTGCTCTGCAAGGACTATCTTATATTCCCCGCCTATGCCCCTAGACCCCTGCCCCTTTATCAGGAGAACCAGTCTTGAAGCGAGGTCCTGTAGATCCTGGGCCCTCATGGCGAAAAGCTCGCTGCCCTGCCTGAGCATATCGCTGTACTTCTGGTATACCTGCCGCACAGAATACGCCGCGGTGTAGCCGGCGTTTGATATCAGATCAAGAGACTCGGAGATTATCGAGTCAAGCATTAGAAGCTGCGCGTCTACAATCTCCTGCTCCTGTCTAGGAAGCAGGCTCTTAATCTGTACAAGCCTTTCCTCCAGGGCTCTACCAGACGCTCGAAGCTTCTCAGCTTCAGTCTCCGGTTCTCTAGTCTTCTCCTCAGGGATGCTACCTAGAACATCTACTCTCTTCAATACGTGGGCCTTGCCAATCGCGATTCCAGGTGAGGCAACAATGCCTTTTGCTTGCACATGTTTGAGGGTCGTCGCGGGTAAAAAAGCTTATGGAACAACTTGAAACGATAAGTTTTCCCTGCTTGTACTAATACACCGTTAGTGTTTCAATGCTACTTATCCCTGGCTGTTCCTTTTAGTAGGCCCGGGTCTGCTTCCAGCACCGGCGGAAGGATGGGGGCTTAAGCCTGTAAAGGGCATTGTTACAGAACCTTTTTTACCGCCCCGGACTCTTATTATCTCGATTGCAATGCGGGTTGTCATTAAGGGGGGGAGGGTTTTAACCCCGTATGCGGATTTAGGAATAAAGGATGTTCTCATCGAATCGGGGAGGATAGCAAAGATAGGTGACGGTCTGGTCGGGGATAGGACAATCGATGCATCGGGGCTCCTCGTGGCTCCCGGCTTTATAGACACGCATTTCCACGGCTACGGGGGCGTTGACTTTACGCTTGCCAGCCCAGAAGAGATTCTGGAGGTTTCTCGCCGGATCACAAGGCACGGCGTGACAGGCTTCCTCGCCTCTGTAGTCGCAGCTCCCCACGACACCTTGCTTAAAGCCTGTACGAGTATAGCTGCCGCGGCCTCGGGTTGGAGGAGTCATGTGGGGGCGCGTGTCATAGGCGTGCACCTTGAGGGCCCTTATCTCAACCCCCAGAAGAAGGGGGCTATGGACGCTAAATACTTTAAACACCCATCCCCCCAGGAGCTGGTTGAGTTTGCCGATGCCTCGAAGGGGTTCCTTAAACAGATTACTGTAGCGCCAGAGCTTCCCGGCTCCGAGGAATTTATAAGGGCTGCGGCTTCTCGCGGCATCGTCGTCAGCCTAGGGCATAGTGAGGCGACCTTTGAGGAGGCTTTGAGGGCCGTGTTGGCAGGTGCTTCAAAGGCTAACCACATTTTCAACCAGATGCGGCAGTTCCACCACCGCGAGCCGGGTCTGGCTATGGCGCTTCTAGAACAGGAGAATGTCTACATCGAGATGATTTCCGACTTTATACACCTTCACCCTGGGACGATGCGGTTGGTCGCCAGGACAGCAGGTCCAAGCAGGATCGTTTTAATAACTGACGCGGTCGCCGCGACAGGACTCCCAGATGGCGAGTACACCCTGGGAGGCCTCAAAATCATCGTGAAGAACGGGGTTTCGCGTTTACCCGACGGTACGATAGCGGGAAGCACCCTAACCCTTGACAGAGCAGTTGCAAACATGGTTAAACTAGGTTTTTCCGTGGCGGACGCGATTAGAATGGCGTCCACAAACCCTGCACAGAGCCTGGGGCTAGGCAGAGAGTATGGCGCCATTGCGCAAGGCTATGCCGCGGATCTCGTTCTCCTGAACGAGAAGCTCGAGGTGGAGAAAACCCTAGTGGAGGGCGTTGAAGTCTATAGTAGGTGACAACATGGGCGGGTTTTTCGCGGCAGTCTCCCGTTCTAATACAAACGTTATCCCGAAGGTCATAGAGGGCCTGAAGAGGCTACGGTTTAAGGGTTATGACAGCACGGGAGTCGCCTTAGTGCAAGATGGCGTGCTAAGCATCCACAAGGACGTGGGCTGGGTTGACCTCGTCGTCGAAAAGCTCGGCTTAGAGAACCTCACGGGCAGCGTTGCTCTGGGTCACACTAGATACGCTACTCACGGTAGGCCTACTACGGAAAACTCTCATCCGTTTTCAGACTGCTGGGGTAGGGTAGCGGTGGCCGGGGACGGCTCTCTAGGGAACTATGAGAGGCTGAAAGACATGGTTCTTATGAGCGGCCACAAGCTGCAGTCTAGGAGTGATTTCGAGCTGCCTGCGCACCTCCTAGAAGAAATGTTGGAGAAAGAGCAGGCCTTACAACAGGCTCTAGCCAGCCTCGAGACACAGCTCGAGGGGTTTTACTCGCTGGCTGTGTTGGAGGCGTACACGTCGAAGATCGGAGCATACTCGAACTCGCTCCCCCTTTATGTCGGCGTATCGAAAGACGCTTTCTACCTTACAAACGTTATGACTGCTCTCGCGGGGTTTGCAGAAGACTACATAGTCGTTGACCCCCATGTGATCGCAGTTATCTCTAGCGACGGTGTGAGGTTTTACAGGGGTGGAGTTGAGCTTCCCACGCCCGTACAACAGCCCCTAAGGGTGGATCCAAGTCTTGTCGACAAAGGCGGTTTCCAGCACCACATGTTACGGGAGATTTACGAGGCACCATTATCGCTTCTAAGATCTCTCTACACGATCCAAGAGAAATACTTGCAGTTGGCTGCGAGGCTTGTATTGGGAGCGGACAATATTTACATCATCGCGAATGGAACAAGTCTCCACGCCGGAATGGTTGCCTCCTATTACCTCTCAGAGCTCGTAGGTATAAGCCCCGTGGTTACAAGTGCGGCTGAATTCCCGCTCTACTATGTTGAGAACGTAGGGCCTGGAAGCCTCGTTATAGCTATATCACAGTCGGGGGAAACTGGAGATGTTCTCTCAAGCTTATATGAGGCTAAGCTTAGAGGAGCCACGATCCTGGGCCTAACAAACTATATTGGTTCAAGGCTTGCGCGTCTCTCAAACGTTTACCTCCCCATCGGGGCTGGACCCGAACTTGCAGTCCCCGCAACCAAGACATTTACTTCCACGCTTCTAGTCCTCTATCTTACAGCACTTAAAGCCTCTCAAGAAGCAGGGAAGACGAGTCCCAGCAATTACCAGGAGAAGATTCAATCAATCAAAGAAACAGCTACCCGTCTCTCCGAGGCGGTTACACGTTTAGATGAAGAGAGCAGGAGGGCCGTAAAACTCGTTAAGGAGTGCCGAGGAGGATACGTCGTATCTAGAGGAATAACTTACCCGCTAGCCCTAGAAGCGGCACTAAAGCTGAAGGAGGCCTCATACTTCCACGCGGAAGGAGTAGAGGCTGGCGAGTTTAAGCATGGACCATTCGTCCTCGTCGAGAACGGGTTTTTCACAGGCTTTATTATGCCAGCTGAAAAACTCTCCGCAGAGGCCACATATCCTCTCATCGCGGCTGCTGTCGACGCCGGCGCCTCAGTAGTGGTTTTCGGATTCGAAGGAGACACAAGTCTATCCCAGATACAAAGCGATAGATACGCTTTTGTGAAGACACCGGTTACGGAGAGGCACCTAGCGCCTATAGCTTTCTCGTTGCCATTACAACTCTTCGCCTATAGGCTAGGAGTGGAGCTGGCCAGACCGATAGATACGCCCAGATACTTGACGAAGGCTGTGCTCAGATAAAGCTAAGATGAACAAGATGTTGAGAGCAGGCTGTGGAAAAGCAATCATTACCCCCGAAGACCCCAAGGGTCACATCCTAGCGGGGTATATCAGGCGGAAAGGGGTCTCCCTAGGGGTCCACGACGACATCTATGTGAAAACGCTAATTCTAGAAACTGGGGAGGAGAAGGTCGTTATAGCTAGCTTCGACCTCCTAGGCATTGACGAGCACCTCTACGAATATTCTCATCACGTTGCCCGGGAAATAATGGGGGATGAGACGGTACTACTTGTTGCAGGAACACACACGCACTCAGCCCCCGCTACACCCTTCCAATCCCCCCTTCTTACATTCGGCTACAGGGCCTTTAGCAAAGATTATTTTGACTACATCCTGGAATCCTTCGAGGACGCGGTCGTTCAAGCAGAGAAGAGTCTTTCACCAGTTAGATTACAGATGACTCGCTCCAAAATACTAGGCGTGGCGACCGACCGTGAGGATCCTTCTCGTGAAATCGATGACATCGCCTCACTAATCGTCATGTCATCTACCCACGGGGAACGATGCGGCTTCCTACACTACGCCGTCCACCCCACAGTGCTAGGTCCAGACAATCTCTACATATCACGAGACTTGGTTGGCTATGCGGCTGATTATCTCGAGAAGCACCTAGGGCTGAAAACCTGTCTTTTCCTAAACGGCGCGGCTGGAAACGTCTCCACAAGATTTGTCAGGCGCCAACAGAGCTTCGGCGAGGCGGAGCGTCTAGGCACACTGCTTGCAGAACAAGTCGCTGAAAATATTCCGGTTAACTCCCGCGATTGGACGGAAGCCGTCAGCTTGCAAATCCAGCAGCTCCCCGTGGAGATTAGGCTTAAAGCCCCCCTCAGGAAGCTTGAAGAGGCCTCACAGCTCCACATTGAGCAGCGGCCAGAAGAGGGGAGGAAAGCCGAAGCTGTTGCCGAAGGCGTCGAGCTAATCCAGCGGCTCGCGGAACTGGAAGATTTTCCCACCCATGCGAGAACGGTGATTTCCTTCCTGAGAATTTCAGACATCTTCCAGAGCGTGTGGCTGCCCTTCGAGACCCCGTCAACCCTTTCTCTGGAGCTCCGGGAAGCCCAAGCTATACCTACGCTAGTGGTTTCATACGCTAATGGCTACTTCGCATACATCGCTCCAAGCCACAGCAAGGGCTACGAGAAGGTTTTTGAGCTTATTGAAGACGAGGACAGAAAGAAAATATTTAAGATGATTCGAAAGCTGCTGTAAATT
Organism: Infirmifilum sp.; assembly: GCA_041287245.1. Lineage (GTDB taxonomy): Archaea > Thermoproteota > Thermoprotei > Thermofilales > Thermofilaceae > Thermofilum. The sequence goes on from JBEULP010000096.1 coordinate 6,221, forward strand.
TAAGAGGCCGTGTAGCAATGTCCTACACCTAGGCCTGACCCGAACGTCAGATTTGGAAGGAAAATACGTCTTATCTCTCGATGAAGGAACCTTTTAAAATGGCTCTGGAGAAGGCTCGTGTGGAACCCAAGGATGTGGCTGCTATAGGCGTCACCAACCAGCGGGAAACTACGATAATTTGGGATAAGAGGACTGGCAAGCCCGTCTATAATGCAGTGGTATGGCGGTGGAGGAGGACAGCGGAGGTCCAAGTGGCAGAACTAAGAGTCGATGGTGGGGCCGCTAAAAAACGACTTCCTCATCCAGTTCCAAGCGGATATCCTTGGCGTTAGGGTTATCAGACCGGTGATACTTGAGACTACAACCCTTGGAGCTGCTTATCTCGCAGGTCTCGCAGTGGGGTATTGGAAGGATCAGGGTGAAATCGCTAAAATGTGGAAGATGGAAAAGGAATTCCACCCACAGAGGGATGAGGCGACCAGGGAAAACTCTATGCCGGGTGGAAAGAGGCTGTAAAGAGATCCTTAGAATGGGCTAAAATGCTTAAAGAGATTGGGTTATCCGAATAATTTTTATCAAGACCAGGTTTAGGATGTAGGTTAAGATGGAAAGAAAAAGAGTTGTCATTATCGGGGCAGGAGTTGTGGGTGCTTCAATAGCCAGGGTGTTAAGTCAGTTCAATGAGTTGGAAGTATACTTGCTAGAAAAAAATCCCGATGCGGGAATGGGGGTAAGTAAAGCCAACACCGGAATTATCCACCCTGGTCATGAGGACAGCCCGGAGGAAGATCCGCTAAGGGCTAGGCTTTGCGTCAAAGGAAACAGGCTATGGCGGCAATGGGTCAAAGAACTGGGAATACCTGCGAAATTCCCCGGAGAACTAATGATAGCGCTGGAGGAAGAGGATATGAAGATCGCAGAGCACTATCTCGAGCTTGCCCAGAAAAATGGCGTCCCGGGGGTTAGGCTCGTAGATAGCGAGGAATTAGTGAAATTGGAACCTAATGCAAACCCGGGTGCTGCAGGAGCTTTATGGGCGCCTACCGCAGGGGTAATGGCTTCTCCAATGGCAGCCCCTGCAATAGTGGAAAACGCAGTCGCTAATGGCGTCAAATTTCTTCCAGAAACAGAAGTAAAAGGCATAAAGGTGGGGAACGGGGAAGTAAAGGGTGTAGAAACAAACAATGGATTTCTTGAAGCAGACATAGTGGTAAACGCAGCTGGTTTGTACGCGGACAAGATTTCCAGAATGGCCGGCATAGATCACTTCACGATACGCCCAAGAAAGGGGGAATACTATGTGTTTGACGATGATGCTGAGCCAAAGGTCAAAAGGATACTACATCAGACCCCCACACCCAAGTCGAAGGGAGTCTACGTGATCACCGAGATGAACGATGGGGTTATGATAGGTCCTAGTGCCCAAGACTTGCCCGAAGAGGCTAGAGAGGATACGTCCACTACCAAAGAGGGCCTCGACTTTGTTTGGGAATGGGCTCAAAAACTCGTCAAGAAGTTGCCGCCAAAGGACAAGGTCATACGTACGTTTGCTGGGTTAAGACCTGAACCCCCAGGGGCGAGATGGATTATAGAATCCTACGACGACCCTTGGGGATTTATAAACGTCGCTGGAATAAGATCCCCCGGACTCACTTCGGCACCGGCGATAGCATACTATGTGGTTGAGGAGCTTATGCAGAAGAAGCTCGATTTAAGGCTTACTAAGAGAGCCCACTGGAACCCTTACAGAAGTGTGCTCCGGTTTAACATGTTGTCAAGAGAAAAGCAAAATGAGTTGATAAGACAAAACCCCTCTTATGGAAACGTCGTGTGTATGTGTCGGTTGATCACGGAGGGGGAAATAGTAGATGCTATCCACCGGATGAAGGAAATGGGTGTTAAAACGATAACCCTTGAGGGGGTAAAAATGAGAACTGGAGCTATGGGTGGGACATGCCAGGGGTCGTACTGCCGGGTTAGAATTGCTAGGATAATTGCCAGGGAAATGAACACGCCTCTTTGGGCAATTTCATTGAGAGGTAAAGGCTCAGAATACGGTATTGGTGACATTAAGGTTCTGCTAAGGGAGGATGGGGGGAAGAGATATGCATAACGACTATGATGTGGTAGTCATTGGAGGAGGGCCCGCCGGGCTAGCTGCTGCGATAAGGGCGAAAGAACGTGGCTTAAGGGTTCTCCTGGTCGAAAACAGGGAGACCCTGGGAGGTATACCCCTCCAATGTGTTCACCCCGGATTCGGCCTCCACTACTTTAAAGAGGATCTTACAGGAACCGAGTTTATCTACCGCTTCATAAACAAGTTCCTGGATATGGAGATTGAACACTACACCGGGGCCCACGTAGCGTCGATGGAGGTACTTTCTGACTTAGAGAAAAGATTAACGGTGATAACGTCGAAGGGGGTTCTAGATGTAACAAGCACCACGATCATCTACGCCGCAGGGGCAAGGGAAAGGCATCCCTTTGAGATAGGAATTACGGGGCACAGACCTGCAGGGGTCTATACTGCTGGCGAGGCTCAAACAATGATGGACATTTACGGAGTAATGCCGGGTAAAGAAATCGTCATCGTGGGCTCTGGGGACGTAGGACTGATAATGGCGAGGCGCTTCACCCTAGAAGGAGCCCATGTAAAGGCTGTTATAGAGGCAATGCCCTATCCAGGCGGACTGACAAGAAACATAGTACAGTGCCTGCAGGACTTCGGGATCCCATTGTATCTTAGCCATGCCGTTATACGAATTGAAGGGACAAAAAGGGTGGAAAAAGTTATCGTCGCCAAGGTTGATGAGAACCTGAAGCCGGTGGCTGGGACGGAGAAGGAAATACCCTGCGACACCGTTATAATATCCGCTGGTCTTGTGCCGTATCTAAAGTTGCTGGAAAAGGCAGGGGTTATGTTAGACCCCGCAACAAAAGGTCCGGTGGTGAATGAGTATCTTGAGACTAATATTCCGGGAGTATTTGTGGCAGGAAACGCTCTAGTGATAAACGATCTAGTCGATTATGTTGTTGAGCAGGGAGAACTGGCCGCTGAGGGTGCGTATCTCTTTGTGCAGAACAAAGGGATTCCCACCAAGAGGTGGAAACGGATCGTTAAAGGCAGGAACCTCCGACTAGTAGTCCCTCATTACGTGAGCGGAGACAATGATGTTGTTCTATACGCAAGAGTTCAAAAACCCGAAGAGAAAGTTAAGCTTCGTTTCCCGGAAATAGACAAGGAGGTAGGGCTCACATTTGTGAGACCAGAAGAAATGTTGAGGATTCAGCTCAGGAAAGATGAATTGGCACTAGCAAAAGACAAGATATCAATGGAGGTGGTTCCCCATGACTGAGATTAGGCGTTTTAAAATCACATGTATTGTCTCTCCGCTCGGATGCGAGATTGAAGTGAAAATGGAAGGAGACAAGATCGTCGAGCTAACAGGGTTTAAATGCCCCAGGGGAAAGAATTATGCCATAGAGGAGGTAACAGCCCCCAAGAGGGTGGTTATGAGCGTTTTAAAAGTGAAAAATGGTGACTTTCCAACAGTATCAGTAAAGACAGACAGAACGGTTTCCAAGGAGCTCATACCCGAGATCATGAAAGAGCTAGCTAAGATAGAAGTAGAAGCTCCGATTGAGATCGGACAGGTAATGGTGGAAAACATTGCCAACTCAGGAGCAAACATCGTGGCTACCCGACCTGTTAAAAAAGTCTGATTTTCGCCTTCTTCTTTTCTATTCGAATTCAGTACAAATAGGAGGTGACTAAGTTGGAAGACCAAAAATTAGGACAAGCCTAGCCCCTTAGAGCGGGAAGAGGTCGTAAAAAGGGCCGCGGTGGTTCATAATGATCCTGCGGCAGCACCTTCATTGGATCAGTGAGGGTGAAGCCAGCAAACCGCAGAACAGTGAGCCGCCCCTCCAGAGCGTGGCATCAGAAAGGAATGGGTTGAAAGTCGATTAGGCCGCAACATCTACGGGGGAGCCCGTTAGGCTTGACCTGTAAAAACCGTCCAGCAAAACCTGGCTGCGAAGGCCGTCCTTGAGATCTGGTACCGGGCTCTCTTTTATCCCAGCTACGTTCTCAAGGAAATGTTTCAGCAGGATCAGGTACGAGTAGACCCAGCCCTCGAAGCTCTTCGGAGCTGGCCACGTGAGCCAGGGGTAGGTCTCCTCGAACCCCCCTGTGATCTTCTCGGTTCGGCTGTTTTCCCGTTTAAACAAGTAGAGGGTCTGAGGCTCCGCTATAGTAAACCTAATCCCCCCCTTCGAACCATAGATCTCTATGCGCATTTGTTCCTCAAAGCCAGGTGAGACCTTAGACGCTTCGACGCTCCCCGCGGCACCCGATTCATATTCAACTATCGCGAAGCCAAGGTCCTCTGTGTCAACCCTTACTCTCTGCTTCGACGCGGGATCCCACCTCTCCTTTAGGAGTGTATATCCCCTCCCCCAGATCCTGTTTATCCTCTGAAGCGTTAGGTACTCTGCGAGGTCGAGCGCATGAACCCCCAGATCTGCTAAAACGCCACCCCCAGCCTCTCGCTTATTCATCCTCCACTCGTAAGGTGTATCCTCATAGGCGTGTTTAGCATGGGCTATGACAGCTCTAAACTCGCGGATCTCCCCGATCTCGCCTCTGGATATAATGTCGCGCGCCTGGATTGCGGCCGGGAGGAAACGCGATACGAGGCATATAGCACCCCTCCTTCCGAGCTTTTCAGCTCTAGCCACCACTTCACGGGCCTCCTCTAAGGAGACAGCAAAGGGCTTTTCCACGACGATGTCGGAGCCAGACTCTAAGGCTCTAACTGCATATGGAGCATGAGTGTTGTTTGTCGACGAGATTACCACGACATCGAGATCCCCTTTGAAAAAGGCCGACTCATCTGTAGTCCACTCTCGAAACCCGTATTGTCTCGCGAAAGCCTCGATCTTTCCGGGGCTTCTACTCATCGCACGGGCCATCTCCACTTCCGGGAAGCCTCTCTCCCTCACAGTGAACCTTAAAGCGTTTAAGGCCCACGCGACCGCACCGGCAGACCAGCCCGACCCTATTAGGCCTACTCTCAGCTTCACCCCCAACACCCTGTTTTAGAACTTTAGGCTCCGGATTTTCTCCTCCATGTCCACCGGCTTTGGAGGAAAGTCCGGAAGCTGCTGGTAGTAGAGCTTCACACCCATATCCAGTATCCTAAGCAGGGCCTTATGATCATCTGGGCCTATGTCGAAGGTTTTTTCGATTTTTACACGGCCAGCCCTGTAGCCCATCTGTCCTAGAAGCACATACTCAACCCGGACGCCCGACTTCTCGAGGAAGTTTGCAACGTCCACGGGATTCTCGAATAGCAGGAGGACTTTCTCGCTGTTGTTCATGGATTTTGCTTTTTGAGCTGCTTCGTCTACTTTGAGAACGGCGACGGAGATCCCGGGCGGGGCTAGCATTATCTGAAGCTGTTTAAGAGCCGGGTTACTTGCAATCTTGTCGTTAACCACCCAGATTGAGGTGGCGCCGAACTTTTTGGTCCAGGCGGCTGTAACCTGACCGTGAATAAACCTGTCGTCAATGCGAATAAAGATGTTCTGTTTAGAAGACATACAATTCACCTGCTGATTTAGCTTTTAACCTTTTTGATAAGTTGTCTAATAAGTGATTTCTCCTCGGACTTCCCCTCAGCAGCAATTTCTTGAAGCTCTTTTCCAACAAAGCCTCTAACCCCCTCCCTCCCAGCCTTCCAGACGCTGGACATAAGTTGTTGAAAGTCCCCCGTGTCGTTCGATAGGAGCTCAATCACCATAGCCATGTTGAACCCTGTCAGGACTGCCCTAGCTTTTCCCTCCTGTAGAAGCATGAGCGCAGCTCTGCTTGGAGTTCCCCCAAACAGGTCTACGAGGATAACTGTGTCATTACCTGCAACTTTTGCTAGCTTGTCATAGTAATTCTCAAGGCTTTCGCCCTCGACTAGCTCTACACACGTGGCTTTTTCACGGACGGAAACGCCTAGAATCATTGCCACTGCGTTGATCATCTCACACCCGAGATTACCGTGAGAAGCCAGGACGACCCTCAAGCCCCGTTCACCTCAAATGTGACATAGCAATCCGCTTATAAGTGTGTCTAACCCCGCGGACAGCAACCGAAAGCTCGAGTATATTTTCAGGAACAGCAATCCCCATCGAGTACCCAGAGTCGCCGATGTGGTGAATATCGCACCCACATTCTTTAGAGTGGAGAGCAATATACCTTATTACCTCTCTTTGCGCACCTTCTTGAGATGTCCCAATAGTGCACATTGCTAGGGAATCATATTTTTCAGCAAGGGCAACAGCCTTTGAAACACTTTCAGGAGTAGCGCCTGGGACGGTAAAGGGGGCTGGTACCAGGATGCCGTCAGCGCCTCTCACCAGGACCTCCTCTATTAAGCTTAGATCAAACATTTTTTCAGTCTTTAAGCCTCCGCTGTGCATTTTTCCGCCGAACAATAACGCCTTATCTTGTACCACCTGTCTAGCTTTATCGACGCCCTCAGCTATCCGCCTCCACGTGACCCCTAAACCAGGGTTCCCTGTAACAACAATCAAGCGTGAACCGAGCTTCAAGCTTCCAAGGATGGTGTCCTCGGATAATCTTCTCCCCTCTGGTATTAAGCCCGCCTCTACAGGCTCAAGGTTATTCCCGACGAAACGCTGGGTAAACTGGGATATTCCCCTAATTGTAGCGTATTCACTAGGTACACCCTCGACCTTAGGGTTTAGAACATCATACATGTTCAAGATTATAATATCCGCACCAAACCTCGCCGCCAGCTCTACGTTTGACGTACCGTCTACAAGCGGAGTAGACGTTGCTACCACCTCAACCGCAACTACCCTACCCTCAGAAGATTTAACCGCTTCTTTGAAGCCTTTTGGCTCAATATGTTCGAGATCCTTCCCAGTTAGATCTAAGACCCTTTTCGGCATATCTCAACAACTTTTTACTTTATATCAATGGCATATAATATTAGCTTAAAACGAAACATTTATATAAAAAAAAAGTGTCGCAAATTTATTGTATGACAACAATAGGACCAGTAGAAGTGGGAATTCTCGGACTCCTAGCCTTCATCTTCGGCCTTGACTACATCTGGGTCACACCTCTAGGCATCTGGCGCCCAGTGGTTGCAGGCACGCTCACAGGCCTGATTCTAGGAGACCCCATTACGGGGTTGGTGGTAGGCTCACTGCTCGAGTTTGTCTTTGCAGGGCTTTTCACCATTGGTGGGGGAACGGTTCCCGAAGCTGCCACCGGAACAATTGCATCTGTGGTCGTTGCCGTCGCAACGGGGCTTAGGCCGGAGGCCGCAGTTCCTCTAGCCATCCCAGTAGCTGTGTTAACCATGAACCTCGAAATCGTAGTAAGGTCGTTTGACGCAGTGTTCACTCACTGGGCGGACGCCGAGATAGAGCGCGGAAACTACGATAAAATCCCCCTCATAAACATCTTAGGCGCGTTTCCTTGGGGGCTTAGCCGCGCCATTCCAATATGGGCGTTCGTAGGTGCACTTGCAATAAACCCCCAGGGAGTAAAGTCCTTCATCGATGCCCTCCAGGTTGTTCAAATCGGCCCTCTAACGGTAAGGTTCTGGGATGCGATGGCTGTAGCCGGCGCCGTACTGCCGGCGCTAGGTGCTGCAATAATGATGAAAATGATGCTCTCCAGGGAGACTGTGGCTTTCTACATCCTCGGTTTCGCATTAGCCGCATACCTAAAGCTTAGTCTCCTCGCCATCGCCCTCGTTGCCGGCTCAATAATCTTTGCGCTATATCTCTTCACCCACAGAGAAGCCTTTGAACAATTAAGGCTGGGGGGTGGTGCCACAACCGCGGGGACAGCAACCTCAAAGGACTTCTTCAGATGGTTCGGCCTCTCGTGGTTCATCCAGTCCTCTTGGAACTATGAGAGAATGATGGGTACGGGCTTTGCGCACGGCATGCTCGAGATCGAGAAGAAGCTCCGCAAAGATCCGGAGGAGCTTAAGTCTTGGATGAGGCTACACAACGAGTTTTACAACACAGAACCACACGTCCACAACGCAATCTATGGTATGGTTATATCTCTAGAGGAACAGGGCGCAGACCAGGACGTCATACGAGGCGTCAAGACAGCCTTAATGGGGCCTTTCGCCGGACTTGGAGACTCAATGCTGTGGTTCACTATACTCCCCATCGCCTTCCTCCTCGGGGCATCGCTGGGGGTTGAGAGAAACCTACTAGGACCACTCGTAGCGTTGGTGATCTGGATACCTGTCTCCTGGGCTATCAAGTACTACAGTCTCGTATACGGCTACAAGTACGGTTTATCGCTCTCAGAGGTGCTAAAGGGAGACGTCCTTAAGATCTTCCGGGAAGCCGTAATGGCCTTTGCAATGGCCGTAATAGGAGGGATTACCGCAACCTACGTCCGAGCAACTACGCCGATTATTCTCGCACAGTATGCTGGCCACGCGATTAAGCTACAGCCAATACTTGACCAGCTTATGCCCTCACTACTCCCATTGCTCTTCACACTCTTCACCTACTGGCTAATCAAGAATAAGGGCTACAGCTACGGGAAAGCAGTGATAGTCCTCTTCCTACTCGCCTTCGTCCTCGCAATCCTAGGAGTCCTCGGATAAAATAAATTTTTTATAATCTTTTTTCTTCCCCTAGAATTTTTTCAATAGCCTCTACAACCCCTTCCCCATAACTCTTATTTGTGATGAGATCAGCTTCGCCCTTCAACTTATCATTGGCGTTCGCGACTGCAACCTTAACACTCGCCGCCCGGAAGAGAGGCAGGTCGGAGGGGCTGTCGCCGATAGCGACGATTTGGTGGTCCTCCCAGCCCGTGAGTCTGAGAAGTCTCCTGAGCCCGACCTCTTTATCCAGATTCTTGGGCGCGAAGACATGAGTCCTTGAGCCAACTTTTTTAATCTCGATGGGATCATAATGAGCTATCTCAGCTAGTGTGTCCAACGCTTGAGGGAGAGATTCTTCGTCGAAGTAGTATAATAATTCTCCCCGGTTCACCGCCGGGATTCTCGCGGACAACATACTTATGATGTCGTTCCAACGCCTCGACTTGAATACTATTAGATCCATGGGAGGAAGGAACAGGACGCCGCCCAGCTCAAGGATCAATGCGTCGAAGATGTCTAAGCTTGTGAAGTTCTCGATATCATTGAGGGGTCTTGCTGTAGCCAGGACAAACTTAAACATGGACTGGCTCTTCAGAATAGAAATCCGCGTTAAAACGCTCTTTTCGGGCGGGTTATTCTCCCGTGCTAGAGTCCCGTCGTAGTCTACTACGAAAAGCAACCGACTCATAGACTCCCTCTACTCTGACTCTAAGGCGAATTTATTTACTTCACGGTTAGAACTCCCCGTCTTATAGTCTTTAAATTTGGAGTAAGGTTACCAACTCTAACCCTTCGGGTGCCACCTCACGCCACGTGTCTCCCACGGCGACCATAGAGAAACCGGCTACCGGAACCCCCCGTGCCTCGTCAACCATGTTGAAAAGCGCCTTCAGTGTTCTTCCCGTCCTGAAGAGGTCGTCGGCTATCAGCACCCTGTCTCCGCGCTTCAAGGCGTCTGCTGGGAGGTAGAGGTGAACATAGCTTGGAGGGTCCTGGAGGAAGACTCCGGTCTCAAGGTATTTCAGGCTGGGGCTCTCCCTCTCCCGCCTAGCGACCCCCAGCCTCGCCCCTAGGGAAGAGGCAACCAGGGATGCGAGCGGAACCCCGTTTGTAGCAGCAGTAACGACCACGTCAACCTTCCCCCTGAACAGTAGGAAGGCGACCGAGGAGGCAAGCTGCACGAGGTCGAGGTTGTAGGCGATCAGCGGCACATTGACAACTCCCTGAGGGTCAACTTCCACCGCCTTTCTGAAAACCCTTTCAACTAGGCCCTGGGTATAAATTCCCCTTAAAATCTGGTAGGCCTTTTCCGCGGTAGGCAACACGGAACCGCTGAGATACCTGCTAAGGTCAACAGGCGAGACCTCAACCCCAGCTTCACCCAGAACCTCTATTATCTCCCTCGGAGCGATATACGCTCTAACTGCACGCAGAGCTCTATGGCATATTACCCTGGCAATGTGGTCTTCAACCCTAGGGCCGCTCATGTTATCATATTCAAGCTAAACATATATAAATTTTTCCTTTTAAAATAACAAAAAATTTATATTTACTTGAAAAAAGTCTGTTTTTGTGACCACACCAGGAAAAACCAAAAGAAGGGTAACGTGGGCACACATAGTCACGTTCATACTAGCAACGGCAATTGCTTACGTGCTCGCAGTCCTATCCTATTTAATATTCCCCGTCCTGGGAGCACCAGGAGTCTCAGCCCTATACGTGGCAGCTTCAATTTACGTACCCCTGGGTGTTTGGATGGGAGGGTGGGGGGCTCTCGCGGGCTACTTCAGCTGCTTCTTCCTAGGCTTATATCCTAGCTCGTATACTATCCTCCAATCAGCTATATGGTCAATAGCAGACCTCATCGAGGCGCTAGTACCGGCCCTGCTCTTCCGGCTGCTGCGGGTTGACCCCGATTTCACCGTCAAGAGGGGTAGGGCGGCGAAGCTTTTCCCTATCTTCGTCTCCCTCGGCTTTATAATTCTTATACTAGGTATCATTATACAGGTTCTATGGGGGGCCCTGGGCGAGCCCTTCACAACAATATACGTCGGAAGCGTGTACACGGGTCTAGGGCTCGCTGCAATAGGGGTAGTGCTAGGTTTAATGGTGGGAGACGCTAAGACATGGGCGACATACATAGCTGGGGTCGTGCTAACATCTCTACTCTCAGGGCTTTGGGGGGCGGCTACTCTAACAATTCTAAATCTCCCGCCCCCACTCCCACGAGAAGCTTTTTGGCCGGTCTTTACAGGGTGGGTTATAGGGGACCTCATTGTCCTGACAGTCCTCTCCACCGCAATACTCACAGCGTTAACCCCCGTCTTCAAGCGCACCGGGCTCTACGTAGAGGGATGGTGGGCGTAGCCGATGCCAACAATCCTCGAGGAGCTCGCCGGGATATCGACAAGAAAGACGAGCTATAGCGAGCTGGACGGCATGGTCCGAATACTAATTCCCTTTTTTCTATCCATTAACGTTGTCTTTGTAAAGGATATTTACTCCGCCCTTCTCCTCTCAACGGCCTCGTTTTGCCTCCTTATCTGGGCAGGGGTCCCCATAAGGCTCCTCAAGACATACATAGCTTTAATTCTCAGCCTATCACTCTTCATCGTAATCTCCTTCGTGCTCTTCACCCAGGTTCCCGGAAGGACTCTATACGAGACAACACTTTTTAGCATGCACGCCGAGAGGGGGCTCTGGGAGTGGAGGATTGTGGTTACAGATACGGCCCTTTTAAAGTCAGCGTTTTTCTTACTCAGGATACTAGCAATGATTTTTATCGCGTCTCTATTCGTAGCAACAGTCTCAGACCGCGATATAGTATGGGGGTTAAGGCGTCTCAAAGTGCCCGCGGGGCTGGCGGTCTCCGCAGCCCTCTTCTTCAGGGGTCTAAGCTTCTTCGCCAGCGACTTTCTCACCGTGAGGGAGGCCATGATGGCGCGAGGCGTGGACTTTGAGAGGACAAGTCTGGTGAGGAGGTTCACCTTATATGCGAACGCCCTAATACCCCTGCTTTCCCTCATGGTCACCAGGAGCCTAGAGATATCTCTTTCACTGGAGTCCAGGGGAATCGCCCCTTCCACAAGGTTTTCAGTCGCTACAAGGAGCAGCAGGTTAAACATCCGTGACTACTGCATCCTAATCTTCCTAGCGCTGTTCACCCTTCTCTTCGCCTGGTGGTCAACATGGCAGCCGTAGAAGCTCGAAAACTATCCTGGAGGTACAGGGGGTCTTCTAAACCCGTGCTTAACGAGATAAGTCTCCAAGTGAAAGAAGGAGAGTTTGTAGCCATAACAGGTCCTAGCGGTGCGGGAAAGACCACCCTGCTCTTAGCGCTCATCGGCATAATTCCTCAACAGCTACCCGGAGAGTTTAGCGGGACAGTCCGGGTTTTAGGCTACGAGACTACGAAGACTGACACCTACAGGATTGCACGAGAAGTGGGCGTGGTCTTCGAAGACCCTGAAATCCAGTTCGTGATGAGTACTGTAGAAGACGAGATATTGCTAGGTTTAGAGCCCCTCGGATTAACTGCAGACGAGGTTAGGGAAAGGATAGAATGGTCTTTAAGCATAGTGGGCCTGGAATCCTCATTTCTCTCAAGGTCCCCTATACAGCTCTCAGGAGGTGAGAAACAGAGAGTGGCAATCGCGTCAGCAATCGCTAGAAGACCAAAGCTACTGCTCCTGGATGAGCCTACGTCGGATCTCGATCCTAAAGGTAAAGAGGAGGTTGTTTCCGCACTGCGGAGACTACGGGATGACTACAAAGCTACCATAATAATGGTGGAGCACGAGCCGGAACTAATAGAAGAGTTTGCAGACAGACTTGTAGTTGTGGACCAAGGCAGGATTGTCTTAGAAGGAGACCCTCATGAGATCTACGAGATTGAAGGCTTAGAGACTAAGCACGCCGTGTATCCTCCCGACTACGTTGAGGTGGGTCGACGCCTAAACCTACAAGCTCGGCGGCGGGATGAATTTATAAAAATGTTGACTTCTCAAGAGAATATCAGCCTAAACGGACTTTGCTGCTTCAAGGAGTATAAACCTCTTTCAGGAAGGCCTCTAGTCTCCGTACGCGACGTATGGTTTAGCTACTCCCCTGGAGTTAGTGTCTTGCGAGGTGTAAGCCTTGACGTATACCCTGGCGAAATGGTAGCCTTAATGGGCCCCAACGGTAGCGGCAAGACAACTCTTTCGAAAATAATAGCTGGGCTCTTAAAGCCCAGTAGGGGCGATGTATACATAGAGGGTCGTAGTATAAAGGAGTACACGCGCGCCGAACTAGCCGAGCTGGTGGGCTATGTCTATCAGAATCCGCAGCACCAGATTTTCAACCAAACCGTCTGGGATGAAGTAGCATTCGGGTGGAGAATTAGGGGCGTCTCTGAGGCGGCTTATAAACGCCGTGTTGAGGAAGCGATAAGACAGTTTAACCTTGAGGGGCTGGAGCATGAACACCCGTTCTTTCTAAGCAAAGGTGAGAAGAGGAGGCTTGCAATAGCCAGTGTTTACACTCTTAACCCTAAAATGTTAGTAGTGGATGAGCCTACTACCGGACAAGATAGAAGGTTAAGTGACCAGATGTTGTCTCTCTTTAAATCTCTCACGGGGGAAGGTAAGACAGTACTCGTAATAACACATAGCGTTAATCTAGCATTAAAGTATGCTGATCGCCTGGTCGTCATGGTTGACGGTAATGTGATCGCAGATGGAGCTCCATGGCAAGTCTTACGGGACGACGCGGTAATACGCAGTGCCCATCTAAAACAGCCCGTGGTGATCCAGGCGTGCATGGAGGTTGAGGCTAGAAGACATACGCACAGTGGTTCTTCCCCTTAGCCTCCTCGAGCCTCGCCCGACGCTCAGCATATATCTTATCCATCCACTCCTCATACCACTCCGCTCCTCGTATAGCCTCGCGTAGGGCTTCAAGAGCTTTCAGGCTGTTCTCAAGATGTAGATCAATCCTCCCCCGCTCGTAAGTGGAGCCGGTGAAAAGCAAGCATTGCCTCTCACTCCAGTCCCCCGGCTGGTCCATCCCGGGGAAGTACGATCTTATCATGTTCTCCAAAGCCTCGGGGACAGTAGTTCCCGAGATCAGCCTGTCCACGTTGACACCTGTTGGTGTAGTGTCAGGCCCGTAAAGCGGCATATCATACTGGTTCGAGGCGAGTGCGGCAAAGTCCTCGAGGGTTATCAGTACAGGTTCAGCCCCCCGCTCCGAGATAAACTCCGAGGCTTTTCTAGCCCCAGGCTCGGAGATAAAACCGTAGATAACGATCCTGCGGAACTCCATGCCTTTAAACCCGGCCATGTCAAGCGTCAAGCGTAGAGCCTCCAATAATGTCCTACCCGTTGCCACCGTATCTGCTACGACGAGTGTCTTCTCAGAGCCTGACAGCTCGCTGAACTGCACCTTCCCCACGTGGGGGGCTGCTTCAAGGTGCTTCTCGCCAGTACCACCATTATATACTACACGGACAAACTGCTCACGAACATCAAAACCCGCCTCTCGCAGTGCTACATCTAGCCTGTACCCCTGGGATCCCCTCAAAATATGCAGGAAAACCAGGGATCCCTCAGCGTTCAAGAGCTTCTTGAGAAAAGAGGCGGTAAAGCGTGCAGAGCTGATGGCAAGATTGTCCAAGGCTTTTCCCACAAGCTCGGGCATGCTGGCTATTTTCACGCTCGAGGGGGTGTGAACTATGTATGCCTCAGCGTCAACAGGTAGATCCACCCCGCTTACAAACTTATCCTTACCGTCCGTAAAGGCTACCCTACCCTCAGCAACATTGATCCCGAAGAGATCAGCTATCCTCTCAATGCTAACTCCCTCCATTAACACCTACAATCCTCTCAAGGGCTAACACCGCAAATAAAAGGTTAACTTCATGGGAAATCCAAGCACAGGCTAAAAGAGGGCTTAGAAAAAAGGGTATTAAAAACCCGGTAATCACTCTAGTATTATCTTCGCGAGTAGTTGAGGATCCTCCTCCTCAAATCGGAATGCGACGATACCCTTGTAAGCGGCGAGGTCAATGACGCTCCTACCCTTCGAAACCGTTGTCGCATCTTCCTCAGCCTTTCCAGCTGGAAAGGCAAAGTCATAAGTAAAGATATGGAGCTTGTTCTCACGACTTGCGGACAGGTACAGCCTAGCGTTGCGGTAGCCATATGTTGGAACCCCGCCCCAAGGCATGTCTAAGATTCTAGACCCGTCGACCCTGAAGGTAACGGGGGGTTGGCTGTTTAGAAGAGCTCCTGTCTCAACGCTTACAATATCTTTCCAGCCTGCGTCGACGGGACCAGCGTCAAGCGCGCCGTAATTAGCAGTGGTTGAGGTTCCGAGCAGCACCTTGTTCCCCGTGTTCTCGATAGAGGTTATACGTGCTCCGAAAGCCCCGACAATGCGCGCCATCGGCGGCGTAATATAGACTAGGACGCTCGGCCCGACAATAGTGTTCATAGCCCCTGCAGCCTCCTTTTCCTCATCGTTTCTAGGATACAGGACACCATGTGTAAAGGCGTTAAAAGCCGCTAAAACGCCACCCGCTAGAGGAGTCGCCATGGTTCTGAGAGGGCCATAGCCTGAAAGCCCGAAGTCGAAGAGCCGGATAAAGGACAGCCCCTCGTCGTTGAGGGGATTACCCGCTACAACCCCTCCCCGTACGAAGTGCATGTACCTTCCATACGCAGAGATAGCGGGGCCGCTCATCGTAAAGAATGCCGGTTGGGAATCCACACTTATCCGCGCGTAGTCCACGCCGAAAACCTCCCATTTTCCACTCACAAGATCTAGGCACTGAACAGCCTCAAGCCCCCTTCTCCAATTCTTCATAACGTCAAAACAGGCATAGTCGCCCATCAGAGCGCCTTTGAGAGAAGGATTTTCACTTAACCTCTCTGCCCTGCCACCTCTCCTCGGAAGCGCGTAGACGCCGAGGTTTCTATGTCCGTCAGCCCTGGAGAGTATCAGCCTGTCATTAACAGGGTCGTAGATTATATTTGATATCTCGCCCGCCCACTCCGACTCGTGGCCAACGCCCTCCTTCCATAAGAGCCTGACAGTACCCTCTCGGACGTCAAACTCGTGTACGTGGCTGAACTTGTCGAAAAAGTATATGATGCCTCCCCTGCCCACCCTACCGCCATACTTTGCCGGTGCATGTACCCAGCCTCCGAAAAAGATGGAGTCGTCGGCAACGTCCACAGCGTTATAAGTGTCTCCACCGCTTGTAGGCAAATGGCCTACCTGTTCGAACCGGTAGACCCTATCTTCTCGGTTTCTGATGAAGTGAGCCTCGGCTTCAAAGGCTATTGTGAAGTAGAGGGTGTCCTTGTAAAACTTCAGGCCGAATACTCCCCCACTGCCCCACTCGGGTCCGAAGCGGGGTGGAAATACGTGCATTCTCTCCATACGTTCCCAGGTGTTCTGCCATGGATTTATACTCGACGATATATTCTTCATTATGAAAAACCCTGCAGGGCTTCTGCGACGCATAGCTAGATGATTATAGGGAAGAATGTTAGTTGTCAATACCATATATTAGATAATAGGATAGGTAATAAGTGTAGACGTTTCATGAGCGACGTCTCCGAGCCCGAGTTGAGGGTTATGATGGTCAACGAGAAAACTTCTGGGAATAACCTCCGAGGACGTTGACACGCTGCTCGAGCTGGGGCGATGCTCCTCGCACGTGTTAAAGGAAGTCATCGCGAGGGTAGCCGCTTGCGTTTGATGGTAGATACTACGGGTGCGTTCACCAGGGAGCTCATCGGATTATGCTCAAGCCCCCGCGAAGCCGCCGCTGTAGTAAAGGCGCTGTACTGGAACCTGAGCATCATGCTCCTCTCGTACGAAACCATATGGAAGCTGGTTTTCCTGAAAGCCGTAGGAGTCGGCGGCGAGCTCCTCGAGAGCGCGCGAAAATCGAGCTAACTTGGCACGCAGAGGTAATAAATGGCGTTAGGACTGTTATACCGACACTAACACATTTTCCTAAACCACTCCTACCATAATCCCTGTTACAACATTCATTACTTTGACACTTTCCATCGGTTCATGAATCCCAGCATATACCACAGTAGCATTTTAACCCACTACCACAATCTGCGTCTGAGCTGCATGACAAACCCCAATAGTTAACACTACATTTGAGAATCGGCACAATCTCTATTTTCATCACAATGATCATAGCCGTCAAACCATTCCCGCCAAGCGGGCTATCTTCATCTGAAGTAACTGGAGTTGCGCGCGTAAACATGTCGTCACGAGAAAATGCTAACATGCCTCCTAGAGAAAAAGAGGCAACACTAAGGTTTTTATAATGAAAAAGAGCTAAAAGAAAGAGGAGGGCTGGAATTGTCGCCAGACGACTGCGCGAGCGACGCTTTTAAAATAGCCGCCGCTATATTCTGGTTCAGCAACCCCGCTGGGAGCAGCAATCCGCATAAAGAGGGGCGCCAGTTCGAACACCTCGTCGAAGAGGAACTGCTTAACTTGGGCTTGCTGGTTTACCGCGCGAGCCGTAGCGGCGGCCCGGCCAGGCCCCGGGGACGGGGCCAGGTACCGGCCGACCTCATTGTCATAAACAGGAGGGGTAGGGTGCTGCTAGTCAAGTGCAAGACAGGCAGCACAGCCGCGATCCAGGCACAACACAGCTCCCCGAAGGCCAGCGTCAAGGTTCCGGAAGGCGTAGAGTACCGCGTCGTGACCCCAAACACCCTAAAGGCGTTTTTAAAGTGGGTAAGAGAGTGGCGGGATCGGGAGCCCTAGCCTTGAGCCCCGCGCCTACAACGGTGCAGCCCGCACCGCGTCCAGCATTACACGGAGCCCCTCGGGGCCAGAGCGGGGTGGAAATGTGTGTTTTTTCTGTAGGTTTCCCGATAGCCTGTATGAATTCTTATTCTAGATATATTCTGGGTTATGAAAATTCCTGCGGAGCTTTTGCTACATGGCGTCTGATGGTTACAAGAAAAAATATTAGCCTTTTGTATCAAATATTAGTTGTATGGATAAAAAATATAAATGGTTCGTAGTAATCTTCTTCTTCACCTTCCTATCCTTCCACGAGGCAGACCGCTTCATAATCTCTGCAGTCGCCCCGGATGTGGAGAAGGAGTTCCAGGTATCGCACGCACAACTAGGCCTTGTCTTCTCACTCACGGTTCTCTCGTGGCCGCAGTCCTCTACCCCATATGGGGGTATCTCTACGACCGATACTCCAGGAGGATTCTAGCAGGACTAGCCGCGATGATCTGGGGTTTCACCACCATTTTCAACGCATTAAGCAGAACTTTCGACCAATTCTTCGCAACCAGGATGGCTACAGGTGTTGATGACGCGGCTCCCCCGGGGATATACAGCCTGGTTGCAGACTACTTCGAGCCCTACGACAGGGGGAAGGCCATGGGCATCATTAACGCATCCAGTCCTATTGGTGCAATCCTCGGGACGATTCTTGCATTATCAATCGTGTCAGCCGGCTATTCGTGGAGAAACGCCTTCTACATCACCGGTCCTATCGGCGTCCTAATAGGGGTTTTAACAATTCTAATGATCAAGGATATCCCGCGGGGCAGCTCGGAGCCAGAACTTGAGGGGCTTCTAACTGAAGACCTGTACAAGGCGAGGCTCTCCGACCTCCCAAAACTGTTGAAAAACAGATCCCTGCTCCTCTTATACCTGCAGGGGTTCTGGGGGGTCTTCCCGTGGAACGCCATAACCTTCTGGATTATAACCTACATGGAGCTGGAGAGAGGTCTTGATCCAGGGTTCGTCATGGTCACCATGGTCTCGTGGCTTATCGCAATGACCGTTGGGAACATCTTCGCCGGCTATGTGGGCGATAAGCTGTTCAAAAGGACAAAGCGAGGCAGGGCAATGTTCGGAGCCGTAGTTGTCCTGTTTTCAGCCATTCTAATATACCTGACTATAAATGCCCCGACGACGACAGAGTTTTTCATCTTTGGGCTACTAACAGCCTTTGAGATACCTATGGCTGGGCCGAACGTCTCCGCGGCGATAACTGACGTCACCGAGCCCGAGTTGAGGGCAAGCGCGACAGGCTATCTGAGGTTCTTTGAGAACATAGGCAGTGCCGTCTCACCAGCCCTCACAGGTTTCATCGCGGAGGGGCTGTCCCTCGGAAAGGCTATAATGTTGGTAAGCGTCTCCACCTGGCTTCTATGCTTTATCTTTTTCACAATATTAGCCATCATAATCCCAAAAGATATAGATAGGCTGAGAAGCGTTATACAGGATAGAAAGAGGAGGCTTACGGGTGAATGATATGTTCCCGAAGAAGTTCATGTGGGGCGTGTCCCTAGCCGGCTTCCAGTTCGAGATGGGGAACCCTTCGGGCGACGCTGTGGATCCCAACACAGACTGGTACGCCTGGGTCCACGATGAAAACAACATTAAAAGGAGAATCGTAAGCGGAGACCTACCTGAAAACGGTGTCGACTACTGGCACCGCTTCCGCGAGGATCACGACATTGCCAGGTCAATAGGGATGAACACGTACCGCCTCAACGTGGAGTGGAGCCGTGTCTTCCCCAAATCCACCTTTAGCGTTGATATCCAAGTGGAAAGAGATGAAAATGTCCTGGTAAAAGCGGATCTAGACGAGAACGACTTGTCACAGCTCGACTCCCTGGCCGACAAGGTGGCCGTCGAGCACTATCGTGAAGTGATACGCGACCTGCGCGAGAAGGGGTTCCTGGTAATATTAAACCTGGTACACTTCACACTTCCAATCTGGCTCCACGACCCGCTCCAGGCTAGGGCTACAAACCTTAAAAAGGGGCCCCTCGGCTACGCCGACCCCCGCTTTCCCGTAGAGTTCGCGAAGTTCGCCGCGTACGCAGCGTGGAGGTTCGGAGACCTGGTAGACATGTGGTCTACCTTTAACGAGCCCAGCGTGGTAGCCGAGGCAGGCTTCCTCTTCAAAAACGGTAAATTCCCGCCCGGGGTCTTTAACTTCCAGGGGTATAGGAGGGCACTTCTCAACATAGCCCAGGCCCACGTCCTCGCATACCATCTTATAAAAAGGCTCGATAAGGCGAAAGCCTACCCTGATAGCCCAAGCCCCGCCGAGGTGGGCATCATCCACAACATGATACCCTTCTACCCCTTCGACGAAAAGAAAACGCGGGATAGGATCGCTGCCAAGTTCGCAGACCACCTGCACAACAGGTGGGTTTTAAACGCCATATCCCGGGGCTGGGTAGACTCTAACACGGACATGCACGAGGAGCCAAGCGAGGTCTTCGAGTCCTACAAGGGGCGCGTGGACTGGATAGGCGTCAACTACTACTCGAGGCAGGTCGTCCGGGGAAAGCTAAACCCCCTCGCGTTTCTCTTGGGGCTACCTGCTTTCCCAGAGATGGTTAAGGGTTACGGCAACGAGTGCACCCCCAACTCTAAGAGCCTCGCGGGCAGACCCACGTCGGACTTCGGCTGGGAGATCTACCCTGAGGGTTTAGCCGAGGTTCTAGACATAGCCAACGAGTACGGCAAGCCCGTGCTCGTCACTGAGAACGGCATAGCCGACGCGGAGGACAGGCTTCGACCCCACTTCATAGCACTCCACCTCAAGGTTTTAGAAACCTATCTCGACCGTGGAGGTAAGGTTAACGGGTATCTCCACTGGGCCCTAATTGACAACTACGAGTGGGCAGAAGGCTTCCGGATGAAGTTCGGCTTATACGCTGTGGACCTCTCTAGTAAAAGGAGGATTAAAAGGCCAAGCGCAGACCTGCTAGCCAAAATAATAGCCGAGGGACATGTTCCAGAGGAAAGGGTTAGAGAGGCCCTGGAGCGGGTTCCAGGCGTCAGGCTCCCCGAATAAGCCTGATATAATTCCTACCCATCCTCTTTTCGAGCACTACTATCCCACGGGACTCCAGCTTCCTAATGTGGCGCCAGACGGTCGTAGCCGGCAGTCCAAGCGTGCTGGTAAGCTCTGACTGGAACATGCCCCCACCTGCCCTCCTAATAACCTCAATTATCTGGGTGTCAACCTCAGAGAGCTCCTCCCTCTCCCGCCGCCTCAGGATGAAGTACAGGATGACAACCATAATGACTATGATTATGGATGCGATATAGAGGGGGTTAAACCCAGCCCATTGCACCGATGGGGTGACAGAAGGCTGTGTACTCGGGCCAGCAGGCGCTTCGGGAGGCTTTGGAGAAGAGGGTTGTTGGGAGGGCGCGGTCGGGGTCGGTTGACTGCTCGGCTTAGAGGTTGCCTGAGAGGGTGGGAGAATATATCCTATTAATACTGGACCTGGCTTAAAGGAGAGTATTATACTGCCCCCCTGGGTTGAAATACTGTCTGGGACTGTGTATATAGCGGACAAAGTAGCGTTAGGCGGCAGCTTCAACTGGACAGGTAGAGGTGAGGTGAAATTGACGATCCACCTCCCAGCAACCTTAGACGTGACAGTCGAAGTATAATAGTCTACTGTTACCTGTGCCGAGTCAAGGGTTATAATGGTCATATCGCCCTGTGTCTGATTTATAGAGTAGGGTAGAGTTTCCCCCTTTTCGTTTTCCACAAGGATAACCATGCCAGGGTCAGGCTGACCTATAAGTCCC
This sequence comes from Infirmifilum sp., assembly GCA_041287245.1. Classification (GTDB taxonomy): domain Archaea; phylum Thermoproteota; class Thermoprotei; order Thermofilales; family Thermofilaceae; genus Thermofilum. The sequence goes on from JBEULP010000096.1 coordinate 27,496, forward strand.
AGGTCGATCACAGCCGACCCGTTCGTCGGAAAAGTATAGATAACGTGGGCGCTACCGTCTATGTATACCTCTACCTTTACTAGACCCTGTGGCGCGGCGGCCAGGAACCCTGCCATGAGAAGTGAGATGAGCATGGCGATCAAGCTAGCCTTATTTGCAAGCATAACTTTTCCACTTGGATTCCACTATTAAAAAATAACGTAAGCTGGGTAGCCACTAGGGCCTACAAACCCTCCCCCTGGGCTTCTCAGATCCCTTTTCGAGGTCGAGGAAAGCTTTCTCGAGAGCCTTTCGCAGCTCCGACGCCTTTTGCTCGGGTAGAGAGTCGTAGGTGAAAACCCAGCCTCCCCACTCGATCGAGGCAGGGTATTTCAACTTGTCCGCGGAGCGGTTAACCGGGTAGAACTCTACGTGTAGGTGGAAGCCTTCGTATCCGCGGCAAGGCTTCTGGTGAAAAACCATCATGTAAGGCAGGCTGGAGTCGAAGAGCCTGTTATAAGCAGCGGTAACCATCCTTAAAGCGTCGGCTAGGTTTTCAACCTCACCCTCGCTGAGCTGCGCCAGCGTCTCGACGTGCCTCCCCGGGTACACGTGAACCTCGTACGGCCACATGGCGAAAAACGGCAGGAAAGCCTTGAAGTCATCGTTCGCGTAGAGCATCCTTACCCGCTCAGCCTCCTCCAACTTTAGAATATCGCACAACAGGCAAGTCCCGCGTTTTTCCCTGTGTGCCTGCATCATGCTATACTCCCGGCTGACACGCGGCGGGACGAAAGGCAAGATATAGACCTGCGAGTGGGGATGGGTAAGTGATACCCCGACAGCTTCTCCCTTGTTCCTAAAGGGAAAAACGTACTCTATTCTTGGATCGCTACAGTATCGGCTTGTAAGCTGCGACAGTACTTTAATGTATTTTACAAGGTTTTCGAAGGGCAGGCTATCCAGGTCCCCCTCGTGCTCAGGGGTCTCTACTACAACCTTAGCGTAACCATAGCCCTCCTTAACAATGTATATATCATTGCTCTCTCGTGAGGCAACGGCGTCCGGCGTTAAAGCAGGATACTTGTTGTCGAGAACGATCACGTCCCACCCGAAGCCAGTCTCCTCTGCCCCGGGGCAGAACGGGCACTTCTCTACGCTGCGCCAAGGCCTAACGGCCCTCCTACTCGCAACTACGACCCAGGTGCCAAGTAGGGGGTTCCAACGCAGCTCGTTAAAAGTGTTTTCCACGTGAAGTTTATTTCCACAGATACCATTAATGCCTTGTGGAACCCCCAGCGGAACTGTTCGCATCTCTACGACGCAGACCCCAGATGGTATCATCGGCCCCCGGGAGAGTAGACTTCCTAAATACACACCAGGACTACAAGGGCCTACCAGTGGTGCCCGTAGCAATTAACCTTAGGACCTACATTGCCGTGGTAGAGGATAGCGGAAAATTCGAGGTAACCAGTCTAAACCTCAAGGAGAAAGGCGTAGAACACCGTGATGCTTTCCCTCCCTCTAACCCCCGCCTAAGAGAGGGGAAGTGGTGGGGGAACTACCTTAGGGCGTGTGTAATAGCGCTACAGAGAAAAAAGGGCGTGAAGCTCCAAAGGGGCTTTAAAGCGGTCGTTTACAGCCAGGTTCCCGTGGGTTCAGGCCTCTCGAGCAGCGCCGCGTTAGAGGTGTCTTTCTTAAAGGCTATAGACGAGTACTTCAACCTGGGCTTAACCACCGAGGAACTAGCTGAGACTGCGTTCTACGCCGAGAACGAGGTTATGGGCATACCCTGTGGAAGGCTAGACCAATATGCCTCTGCGTACGGGGGAGTAATCCTCCTCTACCCTCGCCCCCCAGTGCGCGTCGAACCGCTAGACTTCGGCCACCTTGACCTCGTCGTCGTGGATTCAGGGATAAGCCACAGCGTCAGCGAGATACACCCTGTAAGGCAGGCTGAAATAAACGAGGCCCTAAGGCTCCTAAGAGGGATGGAGGACCTACCGTTAACCACACGACTAAAGCTCGGCGCCACTTTCGAAGACACGGCTTGGGATGAGATAGCATACCACGAAATCAAGAACTATGTTGAAAGGCTCCCTACCGCCCTTGCAAACCGGGTAGTCTTCACGCTCCTCATGCATGAGTCGACAATGCGTGTCATAGCTAAGGCACGTGCCGGGAGCCTTGACGCGGAGACCCTGGCTGAGGAGGTAAACCGCCAACACGAGTTCCTCAGAGACTTATACGAGGTCAGCCTCCCACAGCTTGAGTCAATCAGGAATGCAATGCTCCAGGCTGGAGCACAAGCCGCCAAGATTAGCGGCGCCGGCATGGGCGGAAGCCTACTAGCGTTGACTCGCAGCGAGGCTGAAGCGAAGAGAACAGTACTACAGAAAGCCATGGAAGCCGGTGCAAGGCAAGGCTGGTTCGCCGTCCAAGACAGAGGAGCATCAATCGACTTCCAC
>JBEULP010000097.1:0-3556 GCA_041287245.1 Infirmifilum sp.
CCGAAAGAGTATACGTCTGATTTCTTGTGGAACTTTCTGTAGAGAGCTTCAGGGGCGGCGTATCGGGCTTGACCAACAGGGTGTAAGCAATCAGGCATTCTACATGCGTGCTCCCAGTCTACGATGTACGTGCCTCGCTCCGTCGCGATGAGGTGCTGAGGCTTTAAATCCCTGTAGAGTACATCATTCTCGTTTACAGTGTGTAGCGTAATGGCAGCGTCTCTGAGGATGCTGAGAACCTCCCCCACCGATGGCCTTCTCTGAGCGTTCTCCTCCACTATCACGTCGCTGAGCGGAGTTCCCTCTACGTATTCGTAGGCTAATGTCTTCGCATCTACATAGAAGGAGACGAGCCTGGGAACACGTGCGCCCGTAGCGTTGCTCAGGTACGCCCAGGCCTGTATGCCGCTGAATTTTTCTTCTAGAGCGACGCGCCACGCCTCCCCTCCTAAGCTCTTCAACACGAGTAAACGTTCACCGTCGGTTACTAGCCTAGCACGGGAACTGAGCTGGCGTACGACATAGTATTCGCCGAGTAGAACTTTCTCGGACCTGGATAAGCTAAGGGTTGCTTCTAGTGACTGATCGTAGTGTTCAGCATTCGCTACAAGCACTCTGTATTCTCCGGCCACATTTACAGGGGTGTAGAGGGTTTTTCCACTAAGGCACTCTATAGTCTTCTCACAAGCCCCACCCACCTCTTCCACCCTTACCTTCAGCGCCCCCGGAGTCTCAAGGGGCCGCAAGGTAAGGCTCAGTATTGACGGAATTTCGCTCTCTTTAACGCTGAAGCGGTGAATTTCACGCTCCTCCTGCGGGGCTACGCTTACCTGCAGTCGCGCCATTCACCATAGTAAGGTTAGACAACTACTAAAACTTAACGTACCTCGAAACCACACTAGAAAGGGCATGGCGAGTATCCTAAACATCGATAGATTAAAATAAGGGTAAAGGCTTCTCAATATGTGAGCAGTATAGAGCGGGAGCTCGATGATTTAAAAGGAGGGATTGAGTCGATTATTGAGCGCTATCGGCTTGATCCGTCGAAGCTTTTATCTTTACAGGAGCTCGACGGGCTCATCCACGAGCTCAGGAACTTGCTTGGTAGTCTCGAGGCGATTATAGCATATTGCACCAGGACTGGGCGGTGCGACATGTATCATGTGGACAACGCCCGGGTATTGCTCAACGACCTTATCAAGTTAGTGAGCTTGTCGATCGAAAACGAAAAGGAGCTTAGAGCTAGTGAAATCCTGGAAAAAGCCCGAAGGATCAGAGTGCATGCTGATCAAATAATGGGTGGTGGGCCCCCGCCTCCCCCGCCTCCTCTCCCACCCCCTCCCCTGCCTTCACTTTTGGTAGAGCTTTCGGTGCTAGGAGAAGTGGTGCACTTAGAGCCGCCTTTCATTATTGGGCGGTACAGCACCTCGGATGATGGGCCTGGGTTCCGGGAGGGCTCGCTGGCGGTGAAGCGGGTTGAGGGGGGCGTGGTCCACGTCTTCTCGAGGGTGAGTTGCAGATGGGGATGCTCGGAAGGGGACGTTGACTGCACAAGCAGGAGGCACGTGGAGGTCTCCGAGGAGGGGGGTCACTTAATCCTGAAGAACGTGGGTAGCACGCCGGTGTACTACGGGGACCGGTACGGTGGGGCTGCGCTGCAGAAGCTGGGCGTGGAGCCTGGCTCGGAGGTCAAGCTATGGTTATCGGGCGTCTACAGCTTTGAGAACCCGAGGGAGAGGGTGCCGGTACTCCTCCGGCTGTACTCCAGGGCTGAAGGGGCTTCCCGCCGCACGCTGACGCGTACCTTGCAGAGGGGCTTGTGAAAAGTTTTTTAGGAGGCTGGGGGGACTTATCTAGAGTATGTCGTCGTATGCGCTGGCATTCGCCCTTGGGCTCCTCTACGGTAGGCGCGCGGCGGCTCAGGTCGAGCAGGTTGAGCCGGAGCTGAGCTTTTTGCCGCCGCTGGAGGTGGAGCAGCCCCCTCCAGGGGACTTATCGGCTCTAGCGGACCAGCTCGTGCAGGCTGGCGTCCCGAGGGAGGTCGCGCTGAGGTTCTTGGAGGGCTTGAAAGAGCTGGGCTCCCTGCGGGAGTACGCGGAGGCCCTCGAAAGGGTTGAGAAGTACAGCTATTATTTGCGGAGTGCCTCGAGGGCCTTGGAGGAGGGGAGGATCTCCCCCGCTGCTTTCCAGTTTGTCGTGAGGCGGTACATGCGTCTCCTGTCGAGCGAGTACCCAAAGCTGGAGTCCCTGAGGGGCCGGGTGGACGAGGATGTGAAAAAGTTACTCGCCCAGCTGCTTAGCCCTGCGGGAGGGGGCGGAGGACTCGCTCAACCTCAGACCAGTACGTAGACTCGTCGATCACCCCTCTCAGGAGCGAGAGGTCGAGCTGCTCGAGCCTCTCGGCGTAGAGCGGGGGCGTGGCCGCCGGGATTTTGAGCTGCTGGATGAGCTGCTGGGAGAGCGGGTCTCCGGCGTTGTAGTATGCTTCCCCGCTTTTCAGGTTTATGAGGATGAGGCGCACCCTACCCGAGAGGGTCTGCGCGACGTTCTTCGCGTCCGGGCTCCAGTCGGTGGGTGATGCGAGCACGAAGATGGCCTCGTGCTCCGCGGCTCTCCCGTACTCCTCCTCGAGCCCTAGGCCTCTCAGCGCCTCGTCCAGCGTCAGGGGCTCGTGATCCGCGCCGTAGTGGTGGAGGCGCTCTAGCCTCGCGTAGGCGCCGGCGTATACCTTAAGCACCACCTTGGAGAAGAGCCTTCCCCTGTAGCCGTAGCTGTACTCGAGCACGAAGACCTGTGGGAGGCTCTCCGCGAGCTCGTCGGCCTGAACCTTCGCCCCCTTCTTCTTTTCCTGGCCCGCGAGCTCCGCGATGATTTCCCGTGAAACGTCCCTGAACTTCTTCTCCAGTAGGGTGGCTACCTCCCTGCGCACTTCGGGAGACCAGTCCTTCAAGGCGCCGTCGATGGAGACGCGGAAGTTCCCAATGAGCTTTCGAGCCGCCCTCTTCGAAGTGCTGCTGAGTAGCTCGACTAGCTTGGCTTTGCGTATCTGCACAAAGTTGCCTCGGTCCTCGATGACGACGGCGTCGGGGCTGTCGAGTATCAGCGTGGTCGTCCCTGATTTCACGTGGGGGACGTCCTGGACGTAGACGGGCTTCTCGAACCTTTTCGTCTCAGGCGCGAGGCGGCCAGTAAGAGAGCCGACTAGGAAGGCTAGGGCGTGCTTCCCCACCGTGTCCAGAAGCGAGCCTACATCGAGCCCCCGCGCCTCCTCTGGGGGCGGCCTCTCCTCCCGCTTCTTCACGACGACCTCCACTGCAGGCGCCTCCGCCGAGTACTTGTTCCCGTACTCGTCGAAGTACTCGACCCCGGGCTTCAGCTTGTACCTGCCAGGCGGGAGAACCCCTGTGAACTTGACATCTACACTGCTCCCAGCATCCAGGCTAGCTTTCTCGACGCTGCCGTCGATGGGGCTCCTGGCGACCACGCTGACGGGCACTTTGCCCGTGTTAACGAGCGAGATGGTTAAAGGCACTTCTGCGCCCTCGAGAACCTCACT
>JBEULP010000098.1:0-2611 GCA_041287245.1 Infirmifilum sp.
CCCAAAAGAGGCTCGCACTAGCGGGACTGTCGCGGTGCAGCCTACTGGAACTGTAGTCCGCCAAGCCATCCCCTCTGTCGAAGAGCTCGAGAAGGAGCTGTCAAATTACATTGAAGCGCTGAATAAACTTGAGCAGCGAAAAGCGCGCGGCGAAGTACCGGACGCTGTTTACTCGAGGTTAAAAGATGAATACGAAAAGGCTGTTGAAAGGATCAAATCAGAGATTGAAAAGTATAAAGATTAACGCCTTATGTAAAAATATTACAAATTCTACACTCATCTACTCAGTATCGATTCCTAATGCCTCAATGTTATCAGAATGAGACGTAATCTTGAGATGAAAATGCTAATTAAGTGAAAAGAAAAGTTCTAAAATTAATTTAAAACCCTTTGAAGAATATCATCTACAAGAAAATGGGAACCATAGCTGTTAGGGCGTACTATGCATTAGAAAAAAACTGTAGCAGAATACTTATATAAGAGTACAGGCTTGTTTTTTATGATGAGGAGAAAACATGCCTGCCTATTAGGGGTCTTTATACTCGTCATGTTACTTTCTACTCATGCAGCGTTTGCAAGGCCTTCAATCACGCTCTTCAATATAGCGTTTTATCTCTCAAAAGGTCCGATTGGACAAGAAATTAACAGGTTTAGGCGCGGCGAGACGGTATTCATTATAGCGAGCCCACCTATCGGTGGCGCAACAGTCGACATCGAAGTTCAGCTGATCTTCCCGCCGGAGTCTGGAAGGCCTCCGCTCATACTGCTCCAACGCACGCGAGTAGCGCTCCCGGCCGATAAGACCATCGCTAACTACAAGATCTCAGACACAGATTTTGCCGGCAAGTACGCTGTGCGTGTGACGGTATGGGATCCCACTACTGGCAGGATGGAGCAGGGAGACCTCCCCTTCGAAGTTGAAGAGGAGTCCCCGATCCCGTGGTGGATTATAGTACCGGCCGTAGCGATTCTCGCTGCGGCGGGAGCTGTCCTGCTGCTGCAGAGGAGGTCTGCCCCGGTGCTGGAGCCTACGCCTCCCGAGCCTTCGCCGGAAGGGCAGGGTCAAACAATGGTTATGCCCTCCGGTGAACATACACTCGTAGTGCCAGCGCCTAGCGGCGAGACCATGAGGCTCGCCGCGATGCTGGAGCTCGGTGACAAGTACATTCCAATAACAAATCTTCCAGCAAAATTCGGTAGAGAGGACTTTAAGGGTATGGTTCCCGATGACGTGCTGCGGCTCATCAGTAGGCGTGCAACTAGAGGTCAGTTCACGATAGACTACGACTATGCGAGCGGCTCCTTCGTGATATACGATGAGGGGAGTACTAACGGGACCTTCGTGAACGGTGAGGATATTAGAGGGAAAGGTAGGGTTCCACTAAAGGATGGCGACACCATATCCCCCGCCAATTCCTTTAACCTTCGGTTCACTGTTAAGGCGGCATCAGCTTGATGACTATGCATGCGAGAAGAGATTTCGCGCCTCTTTTTTTATTATTATTCTTTTGTGCAGCGCTGATAGCACTTGGACAGCCTATAGTGAAGGTTGGGCTCTCCCCCTCTGACCTTACTGTTTCTACAGGAGACTTTACGGTTAAAATAGACATTGGGAATGGTGCAGATTCCGTTTTCGCTGGCGAGTTCAACATCGCCTTCAATAGCTCTCTCCTTGAGTTAACGAATATCACTCCTGGAGCCCACTGGCAACTTTTCCCAAGAAACAACACTTACGTTTTCTACCGGAAGCCTGAGGCTGGGGGTTTAGGTTCCACGTCTACTCTGGCCACTCTTACGTTCAGCAGGAAGAGTCATGAAGCTGCTAAAACAACTCTCCGGTTAACGGGCTTCAAAGCTGCCGACAGCGCCGGAAAAGACCTGAGCATAAACGTGGACCCAGGCGCGGCTAGCGTCACCCTACTAGAAGTATCAACTCCTTCACCGTCTGCACCACCCCAAACCGTCATCAAACGTCCAGACTATACTTGGTTAGTCGTGGCTACCGCGCTCCTCGGCGCTATTACAGCAGCGGCTGCGGTCTATGCGGTATCTCGAAGACCCGCCGGCTATCTAGTCGGCCCGAACTTCTCTTTTGCTGTAAGAGGCTCCAGGACCTTCGGTAGAGAAGATTTCGCCGGCTTCCTGCACCCCCATCAACTGAACTATCTTACTAGGAAATCAGGGGGTGGTCAGTTCACGATAGTAGCGCGTAAAGGGCGCTTCTATATCATTGATAATCACAGCACGAATGGCACAGTCGTCGATGGCGTTAACATAAAAGGTAGGGGATATGTCCCGCTGAATAACGGCTCGATAATAGAGGTCCCAAATGTTTTAAAAGCCCAGTTCCTTATTAAAGGAAAATAAACACATTTTTAAGGTGATTTTTAAAGCGAACTTCTAAAAGTAAGGTTTACGATTCCAGCGGGGCTGATAACATCTCCGTCTTTAAGCTCCTGTAACCCCATCCCCCTAATTTGTCTGCCGTTGAGCAGAGTTCCATTCGTACTACCTGGATCTTCAATGTAGAACCTTCCACCCCTGAACCTTATGATAAACTGTGGCTTGCTTTGGCTTATAGCGTCCAGCAATCCCTGCGGAACTATATTCG
>JBEULP010000099.1:0-6389 GCA_041287245.1 Infirmifilum sp.
CGGGCACCGGACACCTCCACAAAGCGCGTAAAGAGCGCATTGCTGATATAAACCGTCTTAAGGCCGCACCTAGAAACTTAATGCCTCGAGAACTTTCTCAAGCCTCGAGCCTTCGGGCTGGACCCAGTTCGCGGACTGGTGGAGATCCTTAAATATGTGCTCAGTAAACAATATAGGCAATATTTAGATGGTCGAGTTGCGTCTGGAGGCGTTGAGGCGGTTAAGAGCTCTCCTAAGAAGCAGAACGCTGTTCAGGAACTGGCTTAGCCTGGGCTTCAAGTACTACCTCATGAAGCGCGGCCTAATCGATAGAGGGAACCTTGTCGCTAGGTGCCGAGGCGGCGAACTAGCCGTCAAACCCGAGGTCTACGCGGCGATAGTCAACGCCTATCACGATGGCTTGATTAGAGGCGTTGATTGTAAGGGCTACGTGCTTGATCGTAGTGGCGCATCGATACCGCTTAGTTGGTTATGGCTTTTATACTGTGTCGGCTGCGGTACGTCGCTCGGTTTCGGGTTTATCGGCGACCACCTCGGGGTTAACTGGGGTGGGCATACTGTCAAGTTTCCTCCCGGCGCAGCGCCGTTTATTGAGGATATTCTCTGCGAGAACATGCTTGGCGATGCGTACGGCGACCTGGACGTTAGGAACAGGGTCGTTGTCGACGTTGGTGCTGGTGTCGGCGATACAGCGGTGATGTTCGCGTTGATGGGCGCGGGGAAGGTCATCGCCCTCGAGCCGCACCCCTCCCTGTTCAAAGTAGCTCGGGAGACCGTTGAAATCAACGGCGTCGCGGACAGGGTCCTGCTGCTGAACGCCGGCATCGGCGCCAGTGATTGTGTCGTTGAGGTAGGCGACTGCCCAGTTGGCTATAGGTTGTTCAGCCCATGCGAGTGTAAAGGCGACGTTAAGGTTAGGGTGTACACGCTAGGTTCGCTGGTTGGGGAGTTCGGCATTGATGATGTGGTGCTCAAGATGGATTGCGAGGGCTGTGAGTACGATGCGGTGACAGACCCAGAGGTTCTTAAAGTGTTTAGGCAGGTTGTGATTGAGTACCACAGAGGTTATGGAAAACTCGTTGAAATTCTCGAGAGGGCTGGGTTCAAAACCACGATAAAGCCAGTTAAATCGGTAAAGGTACCTGTAGAGAAGCAGGGTTACATAGTAGGTGTGACGTGATGTGCTATCCACCGGTGATTGAGTTCTACGTCCTCTATGCCGAGCTCGAGGAGTTTGCTTGTAAGCGCGTTCTTGAGGTTGGCAGTAAGTACGTTAACGGCAGCGTCAGGCCATTTGTGCAGAGGTGGCTTACCCAGGGAGTACGTTGGCGTGGGCATCGAGCCCGGCTTATTCGTGGATGTTTTAGCTCCCGCGGAGGGGCTTGTGGAGCGTTTCGGCGAGGATTCTTTCGATGTGGTCATCTCCACCGAGCTGCTCGAGCACGTGCGCGAGTGGAGGCTCGCCGTCAGCAACATGAAGAGGGTTCTCAAGCCTGGGGCATTATCTACATAGCCACCAGGTCAAGGGGTTCCCGTACCACGCATACTCGCATGATTACAACCGAAAGCCTCGCCTTTTACGGCGGGGATGAGTAGAGATATTTTGAGCTTTGTTCCTTATCGTATGCATGGTTTTATGGGCGGTGAGGGCTCCCTAACCCTGACCATTGGGATGAGGGTTAGCCCCGAGCCCAAGCTTGAGAAAAAACTAGGAGGATGGGAAGTGCTCTGGCCCCCGACTGCCCCCGCAAATGAAAAATGTAAACCCGAATAGGTGCAGGGGCTTCCCGCCTAAGGGGAACCCTCGCCCTCTAGGGCGGGGAGGAGGTCAGCGTCATTTGTGGGAATGCCTGAACGTTTAAAGGAGGGGACATGAATCCGCGACCCCCAAAAGGGGCCTTGTTCTCGGCAATAGCATGGGGCTAGGGCATAGGAAGCTTGCCATAAGGGTATATGTTGAAGGCGCTATTGCTGGCCTTCCCATGGTTCTACTCCTGGGGGTGCCGCCGCTCTTGCCCGCATCCTTGATGAGGAGGGAGTCCAAATGGTTTGCGCTCGCCGGGCTAGATTCGTACCTCGCGGGCTCATTTCTCTATTAATTCATGAACGCCGAGGGGGCTGGAAGGGGTTAACCGCGTGCCGTACGCTGCTGTGCTTGCTCCTGCGTGTGTTGCCGGCTTTGGCGGGGACGAGCCTCGCCGGCACGCATAAATAGGCGGGCTCGCTTGGGTTTCGAGTGGGCTTGGCGGTCCTAGTGCTCTCCGGCCCCGACGGCTCGGGCAAGACGACGCTGGCTAGGCTCCTGAGGGCTCGGTGCGGGTCGTGCGGCTACTTCTGGCTCCGCGGCAGCCACCTCCTCGCGTCGCTCCTGCTCAGGCTCCTCTCCCGCTTCAGCGCCTTCCAAGGCTCCTGTAACCCTTACTACGGGGTCTGCGTGCCCGGGGGGCTCAGGGGGCTCTGGGTTCACGTCGAGTTCTGGTCTGCAGTCCCCCGCCTGCTCATGAGGGGCCTGCTCTCCAGGCTCTACGGGCTCCTCGTCTGCGACCGCGGCGCCCTTGACCTCGTCGTTTGGGTCGCGGCGACCCTGCGCCACCCCGGGTTCATCTCGTCCCTCTACGGCAGGTTCCTCCTGAGCCTCGCCTCGAGGGAGCCCACTGTCTACCTCCGCGCCGACCGGGCAGTCCTGGCGGGCCGCGGGGACGTCCCGGAGGGTTTCCTCGCGTACGAGTACGCCCTGTACGAGGTCCTGTCGAGGTACTTCGCCTTGGTGAGCATCGACACGGGCAGGTGCAGGCCGGCGGAGTGCCTAGCGCTGCTAGCCGGCAGGCTGGGAGAGGTTGGGCTCCGGGGCGCCTCGAGGAGTTAGCCGTTGCCGGGCGGCGGAAGCGGGCCGAGCCTATACCCCCCTAGGCGCGGATTCAGTCACCGGAGGGCCCTGGACGTTGTGCCTGCTCCCGACCAATTAAGCGAGGGGTGGTGCTCGAGAGGAAGAGAGTGTAGGTAGGGCTCGAGGCCGGGAGGATGTCGTGTCGGCGGTCGTATCAGACGCTGTCGACAAGGTACTGTTCGGCGTCACGACGCTCGAGGCTCTTGGGCTACAGGTGGATCCCGTCACGGGTAGGCTCAAGGAGTGGACGCTGCTGTACCGAGAGGATCGGGTGGGGGCGAGGCGTTAGAGCGGCGGGCGCCCCGCAGGTACCCGCCCTCCGGGCCGGGGACGAGCGGGGGCATGCTTCCTGCTCGACCCCAGGGGCACGAGGGGCTTTATCCAGAGCGCGCCCCCGGCGTCTCTGTAGAAAACTATTTAAGGATGGGGTGCTGCGGATGCGCGTGACGGAGTGGGTGGTGCGCGAGGCCCCGGCTCCGCAGGGTGGCTCGGCGCGCGGGGGCTGCCTGGGCTCGAAGCTCTGGATGTTCCTCGAGGGCTCCTACGTGCCCAGCCCCGGCGAGCTGGAGGCTTTGAAGAGGGTTGCGGGGCTCAACAAGCTCTACCTGGCCTTCCTCCGGAGGGCCCGCGGCGTCTTCTACGGCGAGTGGCTGCGGGAGGAGGCGAGGTTCAGGTGGTTCGCCAGGAACGCGGTGGAGGTCGTGAGGGCGCTGGAGGGCTTAGACTACGCCCTCTTCAAGTTCAGGAGGCCGGTCGACCACGTCTCCGTGGACCTGGACGTCCTCGTCGACGCGGGCAACGTCCCCGCAGCCGCGTCGAGGCTGAGGGGGTTGGGCTTCAGGGTCGTGGTCTGGGAGCCCTACACCGTGACTCTCGAGAGGAGGGGCTTCGTAGTCGACCTGTACGCCCACCCCTCATTCGCGTGGGTTGTCTACATGGACGGTGGGTTGCTCCTCGAGGAGGCTGAGGATGCAGAGCTCAACGGCGTCCACGCGCGGGTGCTCACAGAGAGCGCGGAGGCCGTCGTGGCGGCGGCCCATGCGGTCTACAAGGAGCACATGGTCCTGCTGCTCGACTGCATGACGGTGGAGAGGTGGGCCGACGGGAGCGCGGAGGAGCTCTCACGCGCGCTGAAGGCCCACGCGGCGCTGCAGCTTGTCGAGGAGGTGTGCCGCAGCGTGAGGAGCGGGGCGGCCGAGGCGCCCTACAGGCTGCCCCTCCCGGTGGCCGTCAGGGTGCTCGCCGGCAAGGCGGCCGTTGACCCGCACACGAGAGCGACTCTCCTGAACGCTCTGAGGTACCTCTCGAGGAGGGATTTTGGGAGGGGCCTCGCCTGGAGGATCCTGAGGGAAAGCTACTAGCACCGGCTCCCCGGCAGCCGCCTGGTTTGGCTTCAGTCTTTTAAAGTCCGTCTTGTCGAGGTTCCCGTCGAAGCTTATTATTGGTATCTGTTTCTTCTTGGCGAAGTAGTATTGCAGAGAGTCGTCGGGATCCGAGTTAACCCTCTCTCCCGGCTCACACGCCGGTATCCCCCCCTCAAGGGTCAGATCCGCTGCTGAGAGCCTCCTCCACGTCGATGTCTCCGGTAGAAGCCTGGACGCGAGGCTTGGCTTACCCAGGGTCGCCGATATTCCGTGCAGCGTGAAGCTAGGCATAAACGCTCTAACCTCGCCTTCCTTTACGAGGCCCGGCAGTTCAAGGCTATCTCTCTTGTACAGCGCCTAGAGCACCATGTTAGCGTCTGCGAGGTATGTTGGGCCTCTTCTACAACGCTTCAGCCGTATCCTCGCCCTCCCAAGCATAATCCGACTGCAGGCCCAGGCCGACTATGCTGCTGACATCGCCGCCCGGCTCGCCGGATCCCAGCTCCCCCTCGATGAGATCAGCTATAGCCCTGGACAGAGCGCCGCGCCTAAACCCGTACTTCTCAGCGGCATATCTGCGAAAATTCTCAGCAAGCTCCCTGGGCAGCTCCACCTTTATAACCCCAACATCCCTCTCCCGCATCCCAGCGCCAAAGTACACGAGTACTAGAACTATTTAAACCAGCCTTCAAGCAGCAACACCGTGTGGAGGGGTGCGGATAAAAGCTGCTAGCCGGCAAACGCCGGGAGATCTACTAAAACCTTCAAGAGGCCTGATAGATGCTCCCCCCGGTCGTCCGCGGGGTCTCCGCGGGCTAATGGACACGCAGACACTGACGTTCCTAAACGCTTGGTCTCTAACTGTCTACGCCGTTGCGGCTTCGGCCTCCTATCTAGCCGCTATGGGGCTCATAGCAGAGCCGAGCTACGGGCTCGCCGTGCCCAGAGCCCCGGGAGCCAAAAACTCATCTTCACCCTAATCCTAGCCTACACCACAACCGTAGCCTTCCCAGCCTCAATCCTAGGTATAGCTGGAACCCAGACGGCCTCAACCATACTAAGATGGGCCCAGCCAAGCACAGACATAACACCCTACCTAAAGCCGAGGCGAGCCCTCTAAACCCTCCTGCTAACGCCCGCCTCATTAACCCTAGGATGCGTATACAGATCCTAAAACCGGCGCGGACAAGATACAGGGGGCAACCGCTATGATGGGCTGCAAGCCGAAAACGGTAATTAATAGGTGTTGGATTAATGGCATGGTGAGGAGTGCTGGTTGAGGGAGGCGTTGACGCGGCCCTGGCAACTGCTGAGGAGATTCTAAAATACGCTGAAGAGGAGTTTGAGAGGGCCATCAAAACAGGGGATGTTATGCTCTACAGGAACGCTGTGGACAAAGCCTTCCTCTCCATGGTAGTGGCCGTAAACTCCTACATAAACCAGAAGTTGAATGTAACTCCTAAATCCCACAGCGAACGCAGATCCCTGCTCGGAAGGATGGATCGCGGAGACCTAAGAGCCCTCTACAGCGACGTCATGAAGACGCTACACGACGAAGCCCTCTATGAGGGGGTTTACAACCCAGAGGAAGCTGAATACGCCATCAAACAAGTCAGGAAGATGCTTGAGGAGCTTAAGAGAGCTGCTGCAACTAGAATTGAGAAGAAATCGGGAAGTGAGAGATGGTGATGAATAGAAGAGAATTATTTAAGTTTTTAGTAGGTTTAGGCATAGGTACCGTCGCTGCCGAGTTATACGAAAAGATATTTGACATTCCTGCTTTGGAAAGAAGCTTTAGAACCGAGATAAACTATTGGGTGGGAAGATATAAAGAAGCAGAAGCCAGAGTGAACGGCTTAAGCCAAACTCTAAAGTATGAAGACGAACTAGAAAAGGAAACTGTCGCACAAATATCAATTTACAAGCAGCAGATGCAGGAAGCAATTAATGGCTTGAAGAAGACTATAGAGAAGTATAAACCTCTGTTGGGTGAAGATAGAGTTGCTTTTGAATCTGAAACCTTGGATTTGTTAAGGGAAATGAAGCAATGCATTGAAGAAAGAGATAAATTATCCTCTGAGTACAAAATCCTTCTAAGAGATATTCGTTTACAGAATCCAGAATTATGGTTTGGAGCC
>JBEULP010000100.1:0-12032 GCA_041287245.1 Infirmifilum sp.
GATGGAGGTGAGCGACGAGACAGAGCGAGCAACATTCTACGCATTCGAGGGCGTCCTCTCAACGATCTACAGCTCAGCAATAGGAATAGCCGCTGGATACTTGGCGGACATAGCCATGCCTAGGACGCTATTCCTCGTCTCAAGCATAGCAGCACTCCTCTCAACCCTAGCAGTCCAGAAGCTTCTACCCGAAACGCCTGGCGACAGGCTTTCCTATCTTTTTTCGTCTCCAAGAGAAGGGTGGAACTCGAGGCAGTAGCTACCCCTTGAGGAAGCTCAGCCTCTCGAAGATATTTGCCAGTGGGGCGCTCGATACACCCACGAGCAAATCGCTAGTAAAGCCATTAATTCAATACTTCTCGTAAGCTTCACGCCAGGCTTCCTCGTGGGGAGTTATAGCAATAACACCATCGAAATCCCACACAAAGGCAACTCTAGGCTTCCTCAAATATTTACTACTAAGAGTGGTATTTAAATTATTTAATCATTCGCAAGGGAAGACAAGATAACGTAAAACCACTGTCTAGCCAGCAAAATACAGGAAAACTCTCAGACACCCCTAAGGAATCTGGATGTTCAAAACCTTCTCAGGCTTCGGCGGGGCTATCGGCGGCCTTGAAGCTCCAAGCTTAATCTTAGCCTCAGCTATAGCCATCCCCAGCTCCGTCAGCCTAACACTCCTGTTCCTACCCTCGCGCGTACGCTTTATAAGCCCCCTATCCTCCATCGACGCTACAAGCCTACTATAAGTAGCCTTCACCACAGGATCACGGGGGTCCTCGCCCATCCACTCTATCAGCTGGGCTATGCTGCCCGCTGAGCCATTCTTAGTGTAGAGCGTCACGAGAACATCGAGCTCCTTCTCGCTTTCATAGAGCTCGAGAGGCTTGCCGGGCGTCTCAACCTCGAATAAAGCTCCGAGCTGAAGGTTATCTTTCCTGCTTATGAAGTCTGTAAACTCCGGGGTCTCAGGGTCAGGTATGAACTCGCCCTGCTGCTGCGGCTGGACAGCGTAGATCCGGACGTTACCGAAAAGCATGGACACAACTGTTACCGTTGAAGCCATGTACGGAGGCATGTCGGTGATATCTATCAGAACCTCCTTCTCCCTCTCCACCTCAAGTATCGAGTAGAAGGCGCTTGCAACACTCGAGTAGCTCAGGGGGTTGACCTTGACTGCAACGGGCTTGAAGAACGAGAGTGCCTCCTGTAGCCTCTTAAGGTTAAACCTTGAGACAGCCCCATACCGGTCCGGCTTAGCGTCGTACACAAGGTAGACCTTCTCGATAGGATACTGTAGCCTGACCTGCTCGAAACCCTGGAAGACCAGGTTGGGGTGGAAACCGACGTAGTGGACTGTGACTACCATGAGAGGCCACGGTAACAGCTTTCTGTTACAATAATACTAGAAACAATACTAGTATATATGTCTAGTGCAACCGTTACAAGGAAAAATTACAGTAACATTTTCTTGCAACTTTCCTCCTTGAAAAACCCGGGGTGAAAGTAACAAACAAACGTTACTGTTATACCATTTTAATACTATTTAGGCTTTTCTGTTTTGTAGTAGAACGGAGTTATCTTCGAAACCTATTATAAAATGTAAAAACAAAATTATAATGAAAAGTATGGCGTTGCTCCAAAGATCAGGATACATGGACCCAGACGTCAAGATGCTGGTCGAGAAGCTCAACGAGCTCTACAGGCTCGGAGGCAAGGGCGTACAACTAACACTGGAAGGCACGGTAGCCAGACCCTACCCTGTAGCAAAGATAAACGGAGCCAAGATCCGAGGTCCGCCTATAACCGAGTCGAGATTCAGAGTACTCGACGAGATCCCCCACAACCTAGACATAGTATCAGTCGACGCCGCCGCCCGAATACTATTCGACGCCGGCTCCTACAAGATCGTGTCAGCCAAGGTAGTCGCCGGCGTGTGGCGAGGCGTTGAAAGAGTAAAGCTCGTAGGCCCTTACAAGCGGATACAGCTCTTCGAGGACCTGAAGACCGCGGGCGACTGGCTCGCCGAGGTAGAGCTTGAAGCTGTCCTTCGACTCGTCCGCGAATACCCCAACTCCTTCGTGCTTCTAGACAGGCCACTCGTCTTCACCCCTGGGACGAGGGCCTCCAGGGCCTACCTGATGCTTCTTAAAAGGAACTGGAGGCTCATAGGCATACCCAAGTCCACTTCGATGCGTGTCTCAACTGGAGAAAGCCTCGTAGGCTACCTCTCAAGGCTCGCGGACAAGAACTTCAAGGGCATGCCGTGGGTCTACTACCCCGTCTTCGAGGCCCCCCACGTGCAACCTGGCGGGCTGGCGGTCTCGGTGGCGAGGCTTTCGGGAGAAGCCCCTCCCTTCAGGGTAGACGTTCCCTACATAGCAGCTGAGAGGCTTGACGCTGAAGAAGTAGCCGGCCTGCTCGCCTACCTCCAGGACTTCTCGTCGCCAGGCTACCCTATGCCGCTGAAGATGGTCCACGAGCTCTCCAGGATCAGCGAGAACGAGCTTGACCTAGACCGGTCGCTCCTACTGGAGGACTTGTCTATGAGCGGGGTCTCAACGAGGATGCTCGAGGATGCTGCCGGCTCAGAGTTCAAGGCACGCTACATATGGGGTGTTGGGGACTAGGTGGTTAGTAGTGGGGAAGCTCGGCGTGGTGACATGGGTTGAGGGCACAACCGTCAGGTTCAGGATAGCAGAGGGGGTCAGGGTTGAGCGTGGAATGCTGGTGAAGGTGGAGGACTCTGGGAGGAGATTTATAGTCAAAGTGGTGGACTTCAAGCCTGAGAGCCTCCTAAGCGCCGCTGAAGTGGCAGTCATCAGCAGCAAGGCGGATAGGGGAGAAAGAGTACAACTGCGTGACAAGGACCTAAGGCTTTACGACACCGCGATAGGCGTCATAGTGGCGCAGATAGAGCCGGACGGCGAGGCCCACGGCCCCACAAGCGTCCCAGCCATCTTCGCAGCCGTAGAGTCCCTCGAAAAGGACGACCTCGAGAAGCTCCGGCTCCACACCGGTGACATACCCATAGGCTACGTCAGGTTCGGCCACGACCAAGTAGACACTGTTGTGGCGCTGGACGGGTCGAAGGTCATCCCCCACCATGTCCTAGTCGTGGGCGGGACGGGCGCTGGAAAAAGCAACTTCGGCAGGGTTTTCTCAGCGTCTATCCTCGACACGAAGGGCAAGTACAGCCTAGTAGTCTTCGACTGCGAGAGCGAGTATCTCCTGGGCTCGAAGCCCGGGGAGATGGGACTAGCCCACCTGCCCTACGCTGAGGAATACCTCTTCCTCGTAACCGGCAGGGTTAACAGGCCGGGGAGGCTCCGCGTCGAGCTTCCCGAGCTAGGCGAGACGCGCAACATACCGGCATACCCCTTGAAGATGGACGTGAACAGGCTTAAGCCGTACGACTTCACCCTGACTGGCGAGTTCTCGGGGCCGCAGGAGGAGCTGTTGTGGCTTGCCTACAAGCAGTTCGGCGAGGACTGGATATACTCGCTCCTCGCCGCGGATAGCAGGAGCATCTACGCCAGGCTTGGGAGGCTTGCAGGCGTAAACACCATTAACGTCACGAAGCGGAAGATAAAGTACCTCGTAGGCGATGGAGACATCTTCTGCAGGGAATGCGACTACGACCTTGCTTCGGCTGTGCTCTCGATGGTCGCGAAGGGGAGGGTGGTGCTGATCGAGACGCCCTTCGCAACAGAGGGAGAGGAGAAGCTGCTGGCAACAGTCGTCGCCGAGAGGATATTCAGGAGCTACGAGGAAATGAGGAAGAAGCTTCCCGAAAAGTGGGCCCAGCTTCCACCAGTCCTGATAATGGTTGAGGAAGCCCACAGGTATCTCTCTTCGCATGCGCTAGGGGGGAAGGGGGAG
This sequence comes from Infirmifilum sp., assembly GCA_041287245.1. Taxonomy (GTDB): domain Archaea; phylum Thermoproteota; class Thermoprotei; order Thermofilales; family Thermofilaceae; genus Thermofilum. Next base: position 3,883 of record JBEULP010000100.1, read on the forward strand.
GTTAGGGAAAACATCTTCTCCGTTATAGCCAAGCGGGGCAGGAAGTACAAGGTCGGGGGGCTATACATAACGCAGATGCCCAGCGAGCTTATGGAGGCGGTCGTGAGGCAAGCACTGACAAAGGTTGTGCTTTCCCTACCCACCCGGCCCGACTACCTCATGGTCATCAACCACAGTCCATACCTAGACGAGGCTGAAAACGAGATAAAGACGCTCGACCGGGGTGAGGCCGTGGTGGTGAGCCAGCCGAGCGGCTTCAGGTTCGCGGTTTCGGTGAGAGTGTTCAGCTATGAAGAGTATTGTATGAGGCTCGTGGAGAAGCAGAGGAGGGCTCAGCTGGTTCAAAGCCCAGTCGAAGCCGAGGGGCTAGACTAGTTTTTCCTCTATCTTAAAGATTGAGATCATCTCCGCTGCCACGTAGATCAAAAGCCCCCCTATTATGTAGAGTACGCCTGCGAGCGGCGCCCCCACAAGTGTGAAGGCCCCGGCCAGGAGATCCGCAAACCCCAAGAGCTTATACCTCGAGGCGACGTACCACCTGTCTAGAGCTACGGTGATCACAGCCGCTGAGACGATGTTCATGGAGATCAATAGTAGATTCTCAGCGATTTCCCTGAAGCCCACCTCGCCTCTAATGGCTAGCGGTGCAAGGTGTGCGACTAGGTAAAGAGCGAATACTATAGATAAAAGCACGGCTATGCGTGTAACCACCTCTCCTATCTTTAGAAAATACCTAGCGGTCTGAATCACGGGGTGCGGAGCAGGGGGTGTCGAGTCCATTTAGGCACACCTACCAGTTATTAGGAGCAAAAAAACATAAGTACTTTCCCCCAAGACGATATCGAAATTCATGCGTAGCTTACAGGGCACTTTCACAGCTAAGCTTATCAGCGTGCTTTTCATCGCTCTAGCAGCGGCTTTCATAGCAAACCTTGCCGGTTTTCCCGCGCGCTCGGTAGTAGCCATCAGCATCTTCTTCGCCGAGATCTCTGCCACCCTGCTTCTCTGGACATATAGGCTTCCAATAGCTTTCATCGGGACAAGCTTACTCTTCCTAACCGGGTCTCTAACATTGAAGGCGTTCCTCGACCACGGAAACCTGGACGTCATCTTCTTCCTGATCGGTATGATGACGTTCATGGGAATTCTCGAGGAAACCCATTTTTTCGATCACATTGCCTCTCACATGTTAATTGCTTCCAGAGGAAACCCCGTCCTCCTCCTCTTTACTGTCTCCATTCTCTCGGCAACCCTAGCCGCGCTGGTGGACGAGGTGACTTCAATAGTGGTTATGGTTTCCCTAATCCTAGCCTTGACGCGCAAAAGTAAAGTCTCGCCAGTGCCCCTTGTCCTTCTAAGCGTATTTGCAACGAATATCGGTAGCAGCGCTACGCTCATCGGCAACCCCGTAGGAGTCCTCGTAGCCTTCAGGGGCGGGCTCACATTCGAGGATTTTCTAAGGTGGGCAACACCCATCTCCATCCTATCCTTATCAATAATGATAATACTGGCGCTACGCTTTTACCGCAACTACCTCCTCGCGTTGAAACTCAGCGCTCCACAAGACGAGGCTTCGGGTGCTCAGGAAGTGGCTACGCCTGGGGAGTTCCGCAAGAACCTACTCTTGTTCTCCACCATAATATCATTACTTGCCCTTCACCACCAACTTGAAGAACTTTTCTCGCTGGGGAAAAACACGCTTCTACTAGCCATTCCATTCGCAGCTGCGGGCGTTACAATGCTCATGTACCCGGAAAAGGGTCTCCACGCTTTCACAGAGAGAGTAGAGTGGCCCACAATAATATTCTTCGCACTGCTCTTCGCCTCGGTCGGGGCACTTGATTCTTCCGGCTTCATCGACGCTTTCGCCCACCTGATAATCCAGGCCGCAGGTGGCTCGCTTGAACTTTCCATGGTTGTCTACGCGCTAACAGCTACCCTAATGTCAGCCTTCATGGACAACGTCCTAGCAGTCTCAGTCTTAATCCACGTTGTCGACAAGATAGCCGCAGCTGGCCTACCGCCTTACCCCTTCTACTGGGTCGCGCTCTTCTCGGCAACAATAGGCGGGAACCTCACCTATGTCGGGAGCACGGCGAACATAGTCGCCCTGGGAATGCTCGAGAAAAACGGGCTCCAGAAGCCCAGCTTCAAGGAGTGGCTTAGCTACGGCTGGTGGGCGACCCTCGTACCCTTAGCCGTCGCGATCACCATGATATACGTCCAGGCCCCCCTGATGCGTTTTTAAGCGAGGGCGAGACTGAAGGGTGAGCAGCATGAAGGTGGTCGCGGGCACTTTGAACCCCTCGAAGCTGGACGGAATACGCCGCGCATTCAATGAGCTCTACGGCCCTGTCGAGCTAGAAGGGGTCAGCGTAGCCACGCCCCGTCCTCAGCCCTTCGGCCTCGAGGAGATCCTGGAGGGTGCTAGAAGCCGCGCCATTCAAGCCTCGGCAAAGGTGGAAGAGCATGACTTCGCAGTAGGCTTGGAGGCAGGCATCATCCTCGCCGGGAGACGGGCTGTCGACATCCAGGTCGCCTTTATACTAGCCTCCGATGGGAAAGAGTCGGTGGGTTTCAGCCCCGGGTTCCCCTTACCCAGCTCCTTCGTTGAGCCTATCATGACCGGGGTATACAGGGAGCTTGAAGAAGCGGCTGACGCCTACTATGGAACAAAGAGTATAGGCGAGAAGGGTGGAGTTATAAAGCTGCTTTCCAAAGGCCTCGTCACGCGTGAGGAACTATCATACCAGGCGACCCTGATGGCCCTGATAGCCTTCGCCAACGAGGAACTCTACTTCCCGTAGCCCATTTTGAGAAAAACCGATATATCCTCCCCGGGCACCCACTCTATCTGGATAAAGGTGCCTGTGTCGGTCTCCGAACACTACGCTAAGCCGCTTGTCCAGCGTGAAGTCTCCGACTTCCTGCGAGGCAGGTGGGTCGCAATACACTGCGAGCGTAAAATGAGAGACGGGAGACCCCTGCTCGTCAGGTACTACCGTGGCACACCCCTCCGCGTCGACACGCCAGGGGATCTACAAGCCTTGATGCGCAGGCTAAATTACCTTGCCCCAAGGGCCTTCTACGGCACAGCCAGCATCTACAGGGAGCTGCGAACACGGGAGGACGCCTTGAACTATACTGAGAACATACGTCTCCGAACCCTAACATGGGATATAGACTCAACCCCCGAGCACTGGCGCGCGACAGTCGAAGTCGCCAGGGTAATCCTAGACGAGCTCGAGAAAAACGGGGTGGCTAAAAGCGTGTGGCTAAAGTGGAGCGGGCGGGGCATGCACGTCCACATACACGAGAACGCCCTGGGCGAAAAATACCTTCTAGAGAAAGGCGTACTAGACGCCACATGGTCCGTCGTACAGCTTGTCCTCGAAAACATCAAGGAAAAAGTCCAGAGGGTCAACGCAACCCACGGCTCAAAGATAAAAGTCGAAAACCTCATGGACCCCCAGCGCGTGTTCACCTCGCCCCTAAGCCTCCACAGGCAACTCGACGCCGTATGCGTCGCCCTAAAACCAGAAGACCTAGACGCTTTCGACCCCAGCTGGACACAACCCGAGCAGTTCAGGCACAACCCGCGGTGGCGGGAATTCGAGGAGGGCGAGGCCATACCACTCGCGGAAGAGGCGCTTCGCAGGATAGGGGGCTACCTCGGGAAGACGAGACCCCTCGCGCGACCTACCCCCACGGTGCGCCGCGAGCCCGTAAACCCGGCTCCCCGTCTAATAGAAGCTCTAAGCTTAGCAAAACTCAGAATAAGAGAGAACCCGGGCCCCCTCCTCAGGCGTAAGCTCCTCTACGACCCCCGGCTAGCCGTCCAGTACCTGGAGGACATCCTAAGCCACTACATACTTGGCAACATAACGAGGGAGCAGGCTGAGTCGCTAATAAGCAGCACGATGAACGTCACGCTGTTAACACAGGGGTACGCCCAGGGGGACGTGGAGAAGCTGCGAAGCCTCTACGCGCAAGCGCTGGAGCTTATAAGGGTGACGGGCTCGCCTGAGGAGCTCCGGAGAGCTCTTGGGCGAGGCTTGGGCAGTGTTAGGGACGAGGGGTAAGCCCGTGAAGCTAGGCAAATATGTAAGATAAGACTTATATATTAGGCTCTTATGATATGTATAGTTGAAGTTACATGTTTAAGCTTAGAGCAGAGCTTGACAGAAGCCTGGCTGCCCTCCTACTACTCGCCCTATTCAGCTCGGTAGGAAACGGCATCATAAACGTCGTCCTACAGCCATACCTCAAGCACCTAGGCCTCAACTCACAGGAGGTCGGAATACTCCAGTCAATCTCAGCCATAGCCACCGCCCTCTCACTAGTACCCTCAGCCTACCTCGCAGACCTCTACGGGCGTAAGAAAATAGCCATAGCAAGCCTAGCCCTGTCCCTACCAGGCTTCCTTCTCATCGTGTTCACAGACAAGTTCCACCCCCTAGCCGTGGGCTTCGCATTTCTAGGCACAGGCAACGCCTTAACAGCAGTCACCCTAAACCCACTACTCGCCGACATAACCCCAAGAGACAAGCTCGACACAGTAGCCTCAGCCTTTCAAATCCTATCCCTAGCTGGAGGCTCGGCAGGAATGCTCCTAACCTGGACACCACAACTCCTCGGGTCAAGCATCGACAGCCTTTTACACGCATACCGGCTCCTAATGATCGCCGGAGGAGCAGTCACCACTTCAGGCTTCGCCCTCCTACTCCTAGTACGCGACCCAGCCACTACCAGACAAGGCCTCAAGCTCACATTCTCCCGGGACTCGCTAGTACTGGCAGCCCTCCAGGCGGCGACGGCGATAGGCGCAGGAGCCTCGGTATGGCTCATAAACTACTACTTCGCCGCTAAGTTCGGGGTCGAAGCAGGAGAACTAGGCACCAGGATGCTAGCCGAGTCCCTAATCTTAATACCAGCGACCTCCGCTGCACCCATCATCTCAAGCAAGCTCGGCACGCTCAAATCGCTCCTCCTCCTACAGCTAGCCTCAATACCCTTCCTCGCCTCAACACCACTTGCACCAAACTTCCCAGCTGCAGCCTCCCTCTTCACACTCCGAAGCATACTAATGAACGCCAGCAACCCCCTCCTCTGGGCCTTAACCATGCGCATAATCCCAGAAGACGAGAGATCCCGCTACACCATGCTAAACATCCTCGCCTCGCAACTAGGAGGCGGCGCAGGCTCAGCCATAGGAGGCTACCTCATGTCCACAAACCTAGACCTCCCACTATACTTCACCACCACAGTCTACCTCCTCGTCTCAATAACCCTATACCACTACCTAAAACCCAAAACCACGTAGACACGAGTACTTAGAACTTGTACAATCCCGAACACTCATTATAGCTAGGTGTAGGTAGTCACAGAAAAATTGTTGCGCTTTAACTGCAAATGATAAATTCTTGCAAATTAAACTTCTTCCACTACGTTATACCACCTTTTCTTCGTACCCACCTTGCTCCTCTTAATCCATTTTTCAGACTTCGGTGTTTTCTCGATGCTATCTACTATGGTTTCTATCTTCCTTAAACCTTCCTGTAAAATTTCATTGTACTCTGTGAGTTTAGATGTATACTCCTGCATGAAAAGTTTGAGCTTGTTAAGATTTGTCACAGCGTCAAAATAGAAACCCCAGTCGTCGCTGAGAAGACTTGTTATTCTCTGAAGATTTATCCTTGTTTCATCACCATCCGAGAGTTCGAGACACGAAAGCAAGACCGCCATGTCAGCCAGATCCTTCCTATTGATATCATGTATCTGCAGCTTTAAGAGTAGCAGATCAGCTGGAGATAAAGTATACTTTCCTAGCTCGAGCCTACCTTTGCCAGGCTCTGATCCAAGGTCTATTTCATGGCTGAACAATAGAGGGGAGAAAAACACGTCCACGGTGAAGAGGTTCTCAGGATGGTAGAAGATCGCTCTGCGATCCCCGAAAACTGCGTTCACGTAGTGGTCCGGCTTGTATCCCTTTTTCCTAAAAAACTCCTCGATCTTTCCTCTTTGTTTCTTGTAAGCCGCGAGGTCAAGATCTGTAAGCTGGAACACTCCCGCCTCTACCCTACCCAGCTTGTTGTACAACTGTAGACAATTCGGACTGTCTTCCAATTGGATCAGCGTTGCTAACGCTCCCATCACCCTTAGTACCAGCTGGTTTTCTCCAGCCTCATCCAGGAGCTGCTTTACAAGGACCTTAAAATCATCCGGCTTCATAAGGACTTTCTTAGACATTACAACCACCATGGCCAGCTATGGCTTGATCATAATTTTCATGGAGATGTTTTTATCCTCCCAGGTCTTCAAGGCGTTATGGAACTCAGAGAGAGGGAACCTGTGTGATATCAGCTTCTCAAGACGCACCCGATGCGAAGCGATCAGGGAAAAAGCTTTTTGGTACTCCCAGTATGTGTAATTCGAACTACCTATTAAGCTACGCTCCCCGTAATGTATCAAGTTGAGGTCCAAGGTGGCTGTCGAGCTACCACTTGGTAGCCCGGCGAAGATCGACACTACACCAGTCTTAGACACCATTCTCATTGCCTGGTTGAGAGTTGCCTGACTAACAACCGTAAGAAATACGATATCAGCCCCTCCGAGCTTCTGGGCAATATCTATCGGGTCTTGCTCGTTAATGTTCACAGTCCTAGTGGCGCCGAGCTCTTCTCCTAGTTTAAGCTTCCAATCTGTTACCCCGACAAGTACAACCTCGTCCGCCCCATACAGGCTCGATAATATCACATGCTTTAGACCCATGGGCCCGTCCCCGATTACGAACACCTTTTTCCCAGGAGAAGTTCTAGCCGACTCGACGTCGTGCAGCACGCAGGCTAAAGGCTCAGTCATTGCCACCTCTTCTAGCGACACACCCTCCGGAACCTTGAATATAAGCCCACGCTCGACAAAACGCTTCGGAACTCTTAGAAATTCCGCATGACCACCGTCTACCTGGAAGCCAAACGTAATGGGATTTTCACAAAGGTTTTCACGCCCCATCCTGCAATATCGGCATTGACCGCAATACGCGTCAGCCGGAATGTTGACCTTTTCCCCCTCCTCTATCCCCTCCACTCCCGGTCCTACCTCGTAAACAGTCCCAGCTACCTCGTGTCCAAGGATGACGGGGTATCTAGCTGAGGAACTCCCAAACCTGTAGACCTTAACGTCTGTGGGGCAAAGTCCGCTAGCTTCAATTTTAACTGTTATCTCCCCAGGCCCCGGCTCTGGATAAGGAACCTCCTCTATTCTGAGATCCCCCGGCTTGTGGAGAACCGCCGCTTTCACTAGGCACACCTCTCAAACAGGCTCATGCGACAGGCTCGTGTGTACTCTTCATCCTTGTGTTCGCTGCAGACCCCAACACTTTGTAGGCTTCCTCTACCGAAGCGCCCTGCTTAACTATGAGCGAGACGGCTTTCACCATAAGCTGTGGATTGTCCCAGCCCCAGATGTTCCTACCCATACACGTCCCTATAGCCCCCGCCTCCATCACAGCTTTCACAAACTTTAACACTTCGAGCTGCGAGGAAAGCCTTGGCCCGCCAGCAGCCACTATGGGCGCGAGGGAGTACTTGACTATCTTGGGATACAGGCTCGTATCCCTCGGGAAGAACGTTTTCACTATATCCGCGCCTTGCTCACTTAGAGTTCTGGCTCCCTGTCTGATAACCTCAAATTTCTCTTCCTCGGGAATCTTGCTCCAGGGTTCGGCCTCTCCTATCACGGGCATTCCAAACTCCGACGCCTGATCCACGACCTCCCCGAAGTAGACCAACTGATCCGCCTCCATAGGATGCCCTATGGTTACGGTAAACACTACAGCGTCTGCCCCGATCCTGACCGCCTCCAACACTTTATCCAAGAGCCTTTGATTCTGCAAGTCGGGCGAAGTAGCTGTTGCGCCGCTAAGACGGTATACGATGCCTGTTCTGCCCGCTACAACATCTAGCACGCGTGCAAGTAAACCCCTCCTTACGAGTAGAGCATCAGCACCCCCCGTAATAAGGGCCTCAACAAGAGACCTGTAGTTTTCAAGTTGCTCGAAATAACCCTCGATCCCATGGTCAATGGGAACAATTATTGTTTTCCCAGATGAGGGGACAATTCTTCGCAGACGCAACAGTTTTTCGTTCATA
>JBEULP010000101.1:0-2911 GCA_041287245.1 Infirmifilum sp.
AGAGCCGGGACCACCTAGACACCACAATCATAGACATCCTGCTTATGAGGGCCTACAGCAACATCGGCGAGGGCGACTTGCTCGCGGCAAAACACGTCCTGAGTCTCGTGGAGAGGCTTCTACGCGAAGAAGAGGCTTTAGTAAGGTTAAGGAAATTATACCAGATTGGATTCACTAGCAGCCACGCTCCACCTAGGCTGAGTTAACCTTGACAAGCTACTCTGACCGAAGGTATAACGTTTAAGCTGTCGAAAATGTCGTTGCAGAGTTCGGAGAGCCGGCTACACAGGAATACGCTATCGCTGAATTCCCCCGAGTACTTCTCCTTCATCGCGTCTATGTGCACGCTCAGGGCCTTCATGAAGGCTGTACTCGCTTTCGCGTTGACGATGTTGCTCGCGGCAAGCGAGTAGTATCTCTTGACGGAGGATAGCCACTTTATCCTCTCGCTCAGCAGCACAAGCTGATCGAGGCACTCCTGAGGACAGGCCTCTTCGTAGTACCGTATCACGAACGCGGCTACCATGGACTTAACCTGCCTGTCGCGATCGCTGTGTAGTTTCTCGACCAACGAGGCAAGCCTGGTAACCAGCCTTTCCGAGGCGCTGGCAACCTTGAGCGGGAAGCTGCCACCCGGGGCGAGCCGTATGATTTCTACCCCCTCGCTGAGGCGTAGCCGAGTGCTTTGCACAGCGCTAATTCTCCGGCTTAACTCCCAGATTGAGTTAAAGCGGCTCAACACGGTGCACTCAAGGTTTTTCTTCCTCACGCGCACTATCCCCCACCTTCTGTGCACGTGTGCGCTTTTTCTCCGGCTTCGCCAGGTAGATTGTCAGGCTTGAATCCCTTGGTAGCTCCTCTACAGGGAAGTTGAGGATCTCCGGAGGTACGGGGAATTCAAAGCCGCTAACCGTTATAGTTACTCTGTACTTGTCCTTCCGGCTCCTTGCCTCCCGTACCCCTGCCTCCTCTAAAATTCTTAAGACGCAATCTATAGTCTCTGAGAGCTTTCTGTCCGCGTACTCTCTCACCGTGAACCACTTCTTGTTGAGGCTTTTACTGCCGTTGAGGTAGACCACGAACTTTTCCTCGGACTCTAGTTTAGGACCGGGAACGAGGCTCAGCCCGAGTGTAAATCTCCTCTCCACTCTCCTCTGCGGGGGGTCGCTGGGCCTTTTGGGAAGAGCGTGGGGAGAGGAGCTACCTCCGTGTGAGTTGGCAACATACCGCCTAAACACCCCGGTGAACTCTTCGTATGCGTTCCTTATCCACTCCATGTACCTCTGCCTCCGGTTAGCGATTTCATCAGTACTCCGTATGGGAGAATACATGATCATCCTGCTTACCTGCCGCTCAATAGCCTCATTGTCTCCGAGAAACCTTGAGGCCCTGCTAGCTATTTCCCTCAGCCTTGGCACGTAAGGCTCAACGAAGTAAGCTGCAAGCCATACATCACTCACGGGTGCATTGGTGATGAGGGTCACGTTCCGGTGACTTATATGGAAAAATCTCTCGAGAACCTCGTCAAGCTCTCGTTCAATGTCCCCTAGTGCTTTACTCGCCACGCTTAACCCTCTTGGGAGAACCACTAGCACCAGCGCGCGAAGCGGTGGGTTATGCTCGAAATCTACCTCTGCGAGGAGGTTTTCCTTGATATGGAAGTACGCCAACTTGCCGAAAAACTGCCTGATATCTAGGAGCCTGCTCAAAACCTCACGAGGCAGCTGCACGAAAGAAGGTACGGTAATGCTTGCTCTCTCTTCGATCGAGAAGAAATTATTGTAGTCAGCTGCTTCCCACCTCCTGGCGACTGCGTAGTTCATCAGGAAAAGGCTGATCAAGGAATACGCAAGGTTCCTGTTAACCACCCGCTCCGCGTTCTCCGTTGCGACACCCTCCCGGTAGAAGTGCTCGTTATCGGCTAGGAGAACAGTCTTCACGCCGCTTCTCGTGACCCTCCCCAGGAAAGTCACAGCGTTTGGCTCCGCTATTCCTAGCCTTGGGTCATTCTGGAAAGGTAGCACTGTCACTCCTATGGGCAAGATCCTCGGAGGGCGCACCCCTATTTCGTCCAGATAGCGTAGGTAGGATCTAGCGTATTCGGGGGCTGAGCCGTTCCCAGTACCGCCAGCGGAGCTAGAGGCGAATATAAGGACGCTGTGACCATAGCTTTTACGGTGACCCTCGACATCCCTCAGCCTAAGCGGGTCTACTTCAGCCTGCTCGTCGCTCTTTACCGCCTTGAGGCTCAGCTGCCTATTTACTAGTACGCTCTCCATCGCGAGAGGCCAAAAACTCCCAACACCCGCATCTAGGGTTATACCGGTAGGACTTGGAAGCTGCTTGTACTCAGGCAGTGGAACGCGTAGCGACTCGGGGTACAGCTCGCCACCCTCCCGGTACGCGGCTAACCCCTCCCTCTTTAAATCTTGTTCGAAGTGCACGCCTGGGTACAAGTCGAAGCACACAATCGGCTTAATGATTCCTCCAGTATCTGATACGAGCTCCTTCTCCTCGATATACGTCTTCGTTAGTTCAAGGGCTAATCTTCTCCCAAACTCTCCAAAACCCAAGTAGAGCCCGTTAAGCACGACTCTCACCCTCCTTAATTTGGTACAGGCAATCCGCAATCCCCCGTAGAAGGGTGTCGGGGTCTTGCGCCAAGGGGAGCACGTAAGCGAGCGACCTCACCTCAGACTGGAACTCCTCGCTGAAAAGAGAGTAAATCTCACCGGGGGAGTTCGTCACCCTGAGCACCTCGCGCGGAACTATCGAGGGGAACCTGTCGGGGGAGAGGTACTTATCGCGAAAATTTTCGAAGTGTGAAATCTGAGCATTCAGCCGGTTCACTAAGCCCTGGACTTCCCCGAGACGTCTGACGTAGTCACATAGTTCCTCAAGCTTAGATACC
>JBEULP010000102.1:0-3080 GCA_041287245.1 Infirmifilum sp.
GGATTTGAACCCGGGACCTCCGGCTCCGGAGGCCGGATTAAGCACATTGCTAGTTCCCGAAAACTATGTGGATCGGGAACTTGAGTTCAGCGATGAGCTCTCATATCATGCTCAGCGAGAGTCCTTGGGAACCTCGTTTTCCGCAAGGCCCGCTCTCTTCCGAAGCTCATTATATGTTTCCTCAATCCTCTCGTAAGCCTCTTTCAGTTCCCCATAAGTTATTTTCAGCCTGAGGAGCTCCCCAAGGACATTTTTAGATAGCATGTGATCAAAGATTTCTCTGATGGCTTCAAGAGCTTCAAGGCATAGGGCTTTCTTAAGGCCTTCGGGGATTTCTTTGGAGCCCTGTAGGATGAACGCTATAGACGCTTCTAGAAAAAACCCTATAGACTCCCTCACAGCCTTCTCACAGTACTCCTTCACCTCGGCCGTTTCCATGCGCTCCATGCATAGGTCTATGATCTCCTTGACTAGCTCCTTAGACTTTGCGAGCATTTCACGACTAGTCCTGTAGAAGGGGAGCTCCACGGCTCTGATGATCATCCTCTGCCCCCGCCTGCCACGCTCCCTGGTGATGAGCCCCAGCCTCTCCAACTTGTCCAGCCTATTGCGTAGCGTTGGGCGCGATACGATGTCCTTAACCTTCCTAGCGAGGTTGTTTAAAGAGGTCTCCCCGAGCTCCCTAATGACTTCATAGATCTTTCTGTCGATATCGTCCAAGTCCTCGCCTTCGCTGGTCCCCCACATGCTTGGCATGCTTACCCAGTTGTTTACCCGGTTGTCTGGATGGCTGGGCAAGCGAGTATACCAGTAGTACAGATTAGGAGCTCAGCTATAAACTTTTGCGGTGCTGAAGCCGTGAGCTTAACTCCCCACGCGTTGAGGAGCCCAAAAGTCATCTACGTTGGCGTTAGGGGCATAACGAGGCTGACGGAGTCCCGCGGCGGTAGGTACACCATTCACCTGCCGACGACGATGAATGACCTGTGGGAGCTCCTCTGGGAGAGGAAGGCCAGGGTCAGGGTGTATCTGGAGATCGTCGACGAGGGCCAGGGAAATCAGTAGAAACTGATGGGACTGAGAATGTAGTGGTGCTTTCCGAAGCCGGTGCGCCCTGTAAACAGGGGGCAGAAGCAGGATCTCGGCCTGGCCCCTCAAAGAGCCGCCTAGGAGATCTTCTCAGGAAGGCGTGCGAGCTCAGGCTTAGGGGCTATGGCTACAGGAAGATAGCCGAGGAGCTCCGCAACCTTGACGCCTTCGGAGGTGCGAGTCGGAGCGCTCGCGCCAAGCGCATCGAGAGGCTTCTCAAGACCTGGGCCTCCAGGCTGGGGCGCGACAACGACGTTGATAGCTTTTGCTCAGACCTGAGCTCAGGCAGGGTGGCGCTACCCGAAGAAACTGCGCCCCAGCCCGAAGAAACTGCCAGCAACATTGCCGCTGTGAGGCGCCTTGGAAGGACCGAGAGGCTGGTTCTCGAAGTCCTCCTCCACTACTCCAGCCCCAGCCCAACGCCGCTCACGCCATCAGTTATACTGCGGGAGATTAGGGAAAGGGAGCCCGTGCTGGGCCACGCGCTGAGCCCCAAGGCCGTGTACTCGGCCCTCAGAAGGCTTGTGGATAAAGGTGTGGTGGTCAAGGTGGGCAGGGGGGAGTACAGGATAAGCCCCGCGCTCATAGAGGGGGAACCGTACTACGTCGAGAACCTCAGGGTCGGTGAAAGGATCGTGTGGAATAAGAGGGAGAGGGGTCGCCCTGCAACGCTCTCGGAAGCGCTAGGCCTCGCCGAGGACATGGGGCTGGGCGAGCGATACATCTCGGAGATGGAGCTTGGGGTGATCCTCAAGGATCCTGAGGACGCGGAGCTGCTACGGTCTCTGCGTGAGAGGGGCGTTAAGGGCGTTAAGGTATATTTCAGCGAGAAGGAGGGCCCAAAGGTGGAGGTGCTCATGGCAAGGCCGCCGCTCACAGCGTCGACCAGGAGCTACCTCGACCTCATAGAGCTTTACCGCAAGTCTCTCGACGGCTCGCTGGAAACTATCTTAAGGGCCATAATGGCCGAGGAACTCCACCTAAGAGATCATGGGCTGAGGGGGGTGGTGCGACAGCGTGGGGCCCCGGGGCGTCGCGTGTGCCATCTCTTGGAGGCGGCCCTCGAGCTGTACGGTTGCCGTCCATAGGCCGTTTCGGCATGCCCAGCGGGTTGGCTGGGGCATTGAACCGCGGCTTTCCGCGCCTGCGCCGGCTCTCCCGCCCTCATCGCTGGGTATGGCGTGCACAAGCTTGTGCACGCCGGAGTCGCTGAGCGTGCTGGTGGGGGCGCCCCTCTCCAATTCGCAACAGATCCGGTTCGCAGGAGCCTATGGTAAAACTCCGCGGCTGGAGGCCTCGCCGTCGCAACCTCGAACTTCCCCGCGGGGATCCTCGCCCTTCAGTACGGGAGCAGGGCGCATTGTCCAGCACTTGCCAGCAGATCCTCGAAGCATCTGCCGGGGATCCTGTAGCTACACAACTTGGCCAGCCTCTCGCAGACCTCCCGCTTTACGATAATGGCCTTCTAACCCCTCAGAGGCATGCCCCCGCCTGCCGTGAATCATTACGGCAATGAACCCTGCCCTTCATTACGGTAAACCAACGACAACGGAACTGGCCCCTCCGTTGGCTGTCGGAAGGAGGCCTTCGGTTCACGCTGACTTCTAGGATCGCGCGGTTGCTCTCGTCGCCGGGCGCGCGCACATGAAGCGTGCACGTGGCAACCGAAAAGCGCGGGGAGCGGGGGCGCGAGGCAGAACCGGCCGAGCAAGGCCAACGCGATGTGCGACGGGGCAGGGCATGAGCGCTACAACTCCGGCCAACGCGATGCCGATCAGCACGCCCCCGACGAATTCGCCCAAGGTCTTGGTGAATTCCCCGCTGACCTCGACCTCAACGCCTTGTGCGCACCAGTAGCCTCCCACCCCTCCGGGGGCACGGCCTCCCGCTCACCCTGGCCTCCCCGCCCCCAAGGTCCCCACACCCTGTGCCGTGGGCACAAGGTTGTGCTCGCCAGCGACCGGCCAGGGGCGCGGGGGTGGCCGGGCTCA
>JBEULP010000011.1:0-2928 GCA_041287245.1 Infirmifilum sp.
CGACGATGTGCTAGTGTTTGAGAGCAGGCTCGCGCTGCCTAAGCACGAGGGCGCCCAGTGGCTGCTGAGGCTCGACATCAGCGGAAACGGTCTGCTCAAAGTGGACGGCGAGCCGCGCCAGGGCATCGATGAGCAGCACAAGATCGCCGTGATCGAGCCGGGCGATCATGCGGTGAGGCTCGAGGCTACGGCGCGCAGGCTCTTCGGGGAGGGCCTCACGTTCTTCGCCTTTGCCGGCTCGAGCCTCACGGCCGTGCTCTGGGAGGGCTTCCACCTAGCCCTTTCGCTTCTTGACGCCATGAACCTCGCCCGCCGCAAGCCGGAGCTCATGCAGCAGCTGGCGAAGGCCGCGGAGGAGATCGAGGTGACCCCCAGCGTGCTGCAAGTTTACGCCCTCCAGCGCCTGCTCTTCGGTCACCTGCTCCCGGAGGGCTCCCCCGAGTACAGAGGCCTCCGCTGGGACCTGGCCTACGTAGCGAACGTGTACGGACTCAGGGTTGCGAGGGGCGAGCTCCCGGACACTCCCAGACCGAGCGTGAAGGAGGTGCTGGAGACCATCGAGAGGGTTAAGAGCGCGCTGCCGAAGAGCCAGCCGCTGGGGAGGGTGTACCTCTTCGGCCACGCGCACATCGACACAGCGTGGCTCTGGCCCTTCAGCGAGACGAGGAGGAAGGTCGTGAGGACGTTCGCCACGGTCGTCGGCCTGGCGAAGCTCGGCTACCGCTTCACCTACGTGCAGAGCGGAGCTCAGAACTACAAGTGGCTCGAGGAGCTGGAGCCCGGGCTCTTCGATGAAGTGCGCAGGCTCGTTAAGGAGGGACGCTGGCTGCCCATCGGTGGCATGTGGGTCGAGTCCGACACCCAGCTGGTCACAGGCGAGTCGCTGGCGAGGCAGTTCCTCTACGGCCAGCGCTACTTCATGGAGAAGTTCGGGGTGAGGAGCAGGATCGGCTGGCTCCCCGACACCTTCGGCTTCAGCGCGCAGCTGCCGCAGATCATGAGGAAGGCCGGCATTGAGGTCTTCGTCACCCACAAGGTGATGTGGAACGACACCAACGAGTTCCCCTACCACGCGTTCGTCTGGGAGGGGCCGGACGGTAGCGAGGTCGTCGCCCACGTCATAGTAGCGACTTACAACGGTACGCTAACCGCTAGCGAGCTCGCCGGCCTCTGGGAGAGATACGAGCAGAAGGACGTGGCACCGGCCGTGCACTCGTACGGCTTCGGCGACGGCGGGGGCGGGCCGGCCTTCCTCATGCTCGAGAGGCTGAAGCTCATCCGCAACCTCCCCGGCATCCCCGAGCCGGTGGAGGCGCCCACAGAGAGCGAGTACGTTGAGGAGCTCCTGAGGGTTAGAGAGAAGCTGCCCAGGTGGAAGGGCGAGATCTACAACGAGTTCCACCGCGGCGTCTACACGACCAACGCCAGGATCAAGGAGCTGATGGCTAGAGCTGAGAGCTGCGCCAGGTGGGCCGAAGTGGCGGCGGCAGCCGCCCACCTGCTGAAGCTGGCCAGCTACCCGGCAGGCGAGGTCAGGGAAGCGTGGGAGAGGATCCTGCGCTGCCAGTTCCACGACGTGCTACCCGGCTCCGCCAACTACGAAGCTTACGTGGAGGCTTACAGAGACATGGAGGAGGCCATAGCGAGGCTCGAGGCTGTTACCTCGAAATCGCTGGAGGCGATCGCCGATCGCGTTGGCGCACCCAAGGGCAGCCTAATCGTCTTCAACTCCTTGCCCTGGCCCGTCAAGATGCCGGCCGTGCTACCGGCCGCCGGCTACAAGTACCCCGACGGTAGGCCCGTCGAGGCCCAGGACATTGGCGGGAGGCTGCTGGCCGTGGTGGAGGCTCCAGCCGCCGGCTACGTGACGTTGCTGCCCGGCGGTCCATCGAAGGTGGAGGGGGCCGGGGCGTCGGCTAAGGTGGAGGGCGGTAACGTCGTCCTCGAGAACGAGCTGCTGAAGGTAGTGGTGGGGAGCGACGGCAGCCTGCTCTCGATCTATGACAAGCAGCTGAAGACCGAGCTCCTCGCGGCCCCTAGCAACGTGCTGAGGGCGCACCCCGATAAACCGGGTAACTTCGACGCCTGGGACGTCGACCGCTCCACCGTCGAATCGCCGGGCCACGCCCTTCACATCGTTGAGAGGCCGAGGATCGTCATGAGCGGCCCAGTCGCGGCATCCGTGGAGTTCGAGCTGAGGTTCCGCAACTCCGCGGTCAGGCAAAGGGTTACCGTCTACAAGGGGTCCAGGCTGATCGAGATTCGCGCGACGGTGGACTGGCATGACAAGTGCTACCTCCTCAAGGCCTGGTTCGATTTCAACGTGAAGAGCGAGCACGCCCACTACGAAGTGCCCTTCGCTGTGGTTGAGAGGAGGACCGTGCCCAAGGACAAGTGGGACGAGGCCAAGTACGAGGTTCCCGCACTGCGGTGGATGGACCTCTCAGACGGCGAGCGGGGGGTTGCGATCATCGCACCCACCAGGCACGGCTACAGCGTCAAAGGATCGAGGGTTGGGCTGAGCCTGCTGAAGTCGCCGATTCACCCGAACCCCTGGTCCGACATGGGGCGCCACGAGATCGTGTACTACTTGTACCCGCACCCCGGCGACTACAGGTCGGGGAGGGTCTACGAGAGGGCTTACGAGGTGTGGGCGGGCCTCAGGGTGGTCGAGAAGAAGAGCGAAGGAGGCAATCTGCCGCAGACGGCGAGCCTGCTCGAGACCCAACCCGGGATTATCCTGGAGGCCCTGAAGCTGAGCGAGGATGGCAGCGGCCTCGTTGCTCGGCTCTACGAAATCGAGGGGAGGGGGCGCGACGTGGCGCTAAGGCTGGCGGCGCCCTTCGAAGCTTACGAGACGAACCTGCTCGAGGAGGAGGCGAGGCCGATCGGCAGGGGGCAGGACCTGAGGCTCACCTTCAAGCCGTT
>JBEULP010000103.1:0-3650 GCA_041287245.1 Infirmifilum sp.
TGTAGCCACGCGGGCCATCGGCATCGCTCTCCGGAGGGAATCCAAGTGGCTGCAGAGTATCGACGTACACGGCGTGAACCTCGCCGCGACGACGGGCGCTTGTACTCTGTGCCTGCCCACCATCGACAGGGTCGAGAACCCCGCAGAGGTTAGAGTGGGCGAGGACGTCAGGTTCAACGTCTGGCTCAACTGCCACGGTGGACGCGGCGAGGTGGGGCTTAGGGTAAGCCGCCTCGAGCTCCTCGAGCCTACGAAAATCGTCGACTTAAGCGGGCTGGCGCCCTGCGACCAGTACAGCGTCAGGGTAGACTTCGGCCCGATACGCTTCACCGAGCCTGGTACTTATGCGTGGGAAGCCACCCTGAAAGCCGGCGGGCACGAGGAGGCGCGGAGCGGGGTCGTGAGTGTTCTCGGAGGGGCGTCGAATAGGTCGAGTGAGGGGGTCGTTGTGGAGGAGAGGTGGGTGAAGGGTCTCGGGTTCGTCAGGGTTGAGGCTCCCAGCGTCATGGAGCCTGGGAGGGAGTACGAGGTGGTGTACCAAGTCAGCGTGGATCGGGGGGAGTTCGAGAGGCTGCTGTGGGTTCTCCGCGAGATATGCGGGCTCCTCTGCACGCTCCCCTGGTCTCAGCCCTACATGCCCTCAGCCCTGTGCAGGGCGTGTGGGGCTGAGAAATTCTACGTGAGTGCGTATGGGGGCTTGAGGGGCTACAAGCTGCTCCCGGAGGGCTCGTGGGGCGTCTCAGCCTTCGTGGCCTTAGGCCTCCAGACAGTCCACTACTCCGTCCCAGTCGGCCTCCGAACCTACCTCGTCGGCTCGGAGATAGCTGAGCTCGTATCCCTGCACTACGTCCTCGACGGCGTGCCACCCTTCTCGCTCTCGGACATCGAGTCCAGGGGGTTTCCGTACTCACTTAAGGTTACGCCAATCGGCGCTACGCCGGCAAGCCTGGCGGGAGGCAGCAGTCTAGAGCTGCGGTACAGGGTTGAGCTGGTGCCCAACGAGAAGTATGCAGGCCTCTTCAACCTGTACGGGGCTAGGGCCGTTTACAACTCCACTGTGTTCGCGGAGGATATCCTCTCGGGGCTCGAAGCCTCGCTGAGAGCGCTGCAGGCCGCTCGCAGCGGTGATGAGCAGCGCGTGAGCCAGCTGGAGGGCGAGTTGAGCTCCTGTAGGAGCGATCTAGCCCGCCTCGAGGGGGAGTTGGAGAGCTGTAGGCAGGCGTTGTACGGGTGCGGAAAACAAGGGGAGAGCTACGGGTCACCCGCACACGGCTCCCAGCCGAGCGGGGTCGAGGCCGGCGCGTACAGGGCTGCGTGCATAGCGCTGGTATTCCTCTCAGCAGCCGCTGTGCTACTAGCCTACGAGCTCGGCAGGAGCAGAGCTGTCAGAGCGACTGGCGCGCCCCGGTAGCGGGACCAGGCATAACGCGCGAGGCTAAACGCCTACTCTTTGATTCTTCGAGGATAGCCCCTGCGTGAGCCGGCCTGCAGCGCTCAGTACCCCCTTTTTGAGCGAGTGACGGCAGCCGTACTATCAGTGCAGGTTGCTTTGGAGTGCCGTAATGCGGGTGGAGCAAGAGGGGTGCAGCGAGACCCCGGGAGCGGGGGTGGGGCCGATGTCTTGGGGAGGTTAGAGCGCCAGGGGAGCTTACATGCAACGTGGCGGAACATGCCAAAATCATGCGAAGAGGTTTAGAGGTGCTTAAGCTTATCGCTTTTAGCTAACATTCCTCCCGCTGTAATAGAGACCGCTCCGAAAGCCACTAACGCGGCTCCACGGCTTCCCAGTTGGCGGCCAAGGGCTCAGCCGCGGTGAGCGGGTTTCGCGAAGGGGGACACCGAGGTGTGCGAGCAGGAGCAGGCCAGCCCTCTCGGTGTCCTCCAGCGAGATCTCGACCACCCTGACCTGCCCCAACTAATCCTTGAGCCGGACGAGAGCAGCTTCGCGGTCCCGCGTGTAACCTTTTTATGGTGGGGAGAGCTCTAGCCGCATATGGGCCACCGCCTCTGGAGGCTGTCGCTCGCGGCCTTGCTCGCGGTGTTCACCGGCCTCACAGCGCAGGTCTCCTTCAGCGTGGGCCCTGTGCCATTCACGATGCAGAACGCGGGCGTCGCTCTCTCAGGCTTGCTCCTCCCGCCGGGGTGGGCCCTTGTCTCCCAGCTGGCCTACCTCCTGTTGATCGCCGCGGGGGCTCCGCTGGCCGCCGGGCTGAAGGGTGGCGCCTGGGTTCTAGTGGGGCTCACAGGCGGCTACCTGGCGGGCTTCCCCGTCGCTGCGCTTCTGACCTCGCTGCTGAGGCGCTCCTACGAGAGGCTCAGGGGCAGGGCGCTGGGCGAGATGGGCAGGCGCGACCTCGCTGTGATATGGGCACTTACGTGCGTGTCGTCCACCCCTATCTACCTGCTCGGCTACCTGGTCTTCGCAGCGTGGGTTGCCGCTGACCCCCGGCTGGCCTTGTGGAGCGCCAAGGCAGCCTCGCTGGTGGGCGTTAGCGACCCGGCCTGGGTGCTGCCCGTAGCCGCAGTCCTGATATTTATCCCGGAGGACTTCCTGGTGGACCACACCGTCGCCGTCCTGGCCGCTTGGAGCGTTGCGCGGATCCTGCCGCGCGAGTACTCGGTGCTGAATCGTTCTACGCCGTAGTGGTTAAAGAGTTGCAGCGGGGCTCGGCCGAGCTGGGAGAGTCTCCGCGGCGCGGCCGACTCCTCTAGCTCGCCCTCAGCCGGCATCCTTGAGGCGTCCTCCAGAGTGGGGCTCCGAGCAGCCCTTGGTTCGTGCAGCGGGCGGGGCGCACCGCTAGGAAGCCTCGCGGAGGCCGCCGCGTCCGCTAGTTTTCCAGCAGGCTTTCTGAGGTAGAGAACCTTACCCAGCAGCCCCCTCTCCGTGACCCTGTAGTACTTCTTCCTCTCGTCGAGGTAGCTCTCGACGAGCCCCTCCCCCTCGAGGTTACTTGAGACCAGGTAGGGCAGCACTTTGCCCGGCTTGAAGCGGGAGTCCCCCTCGTTTGCTTTAACGAGCTCGTAGGGGTAGTTATCGCACCTGCAGAGCTCCGCCAGCACGTAGAGCCAGAGGTTCTCGACGCCGGTCTTTCTCCGCAGCCTCTCGAATGGGCGTGCGCTCACGCACCTCCTCTGCGGGGTGCTTTTCAAGCGGGCTCTTTGAGGAAAGGGGCTGCACCGCTGGTATCCATTGCCGCTCTCCTCGCCGCTGGGAGCGGGGTGGGCCGTGCTGGGAAAAACTTATAAAACATGTTAACAAGCTAGCTATGATGAAGGTTGTCGGTATTAGGGGCCTCGACGAGGAGCTGTACAAGAAGGTGAAGGCGGCTGCGGCGCTGAGGGGGATGAGGGTTAGGGACGCGTTCGAGGAGGCTTTGAGGCTCTGGTTGAGCGTGAAGCCAGAGGTGCTGGGGCTGCTGGGGGAGGTAGAGGTGGAGGCTGAGGCGAACCGCAGGGCTTTCCGGGAGCTGAGGGAGAAGCTGCTAGGGGGGCACGCGGGCAGCTACGTTGCCGTCGCTCGGGGGAGACTCGTGGGGGTTTTCGATACCTTCGACGAGGCGGCGGAGGCGGTAGAGAGGCTGGGTGTTAAGCAGGCGGTCATCGAGAGGCTGGTAGAGGAGCCGGGTAGGCGCAGGGTGGAGCTGGGTTGG
>JBEULP010000104.1:0-3849 GCA_041287245.1 Infirmifilum sp.
CTCGTCAGACTTAACCCGAGGCCCTAGAAGAAACAGCTTCCCAGGACATAAGGATATAGTTATGCCCAGGAACCCCTACTCCAACAAGAAGAGACTGGTCCATCTGTTACACGCATACGATTCTACCCCCTGGGAAGCAGCAGGCTTCCTCTCCTTCAGGTACACGCCCGGCTCAAGCCAGTCCCTCGCCAATTTCACTATTTCGAAGTCGCCGAATATCTCCCTCATGTCGTCAACCTCATATCGCCAGTAATCATGTGGATAGGCGTGGTACGGGAACCCCCTTGACCTGGTGGTTATGTAAATGACGCACCCAGGCTTGAGAACCCTCTTCATGTTGCTGACGACGAGCCTCCAGTCACGCACATGCTCAAGCAACTCGGTGGAGATAACCACATCGAACGACTCCTCGCCGAAGCGCTCCACAAGCCCCTCCGCGGGAACTAAAACATCCACGAATAAGCCGGGCTCGATGTCCACGCCCACGTACTCCCTGGGCCTAAGCCACCTCTGCACAAACGGCCTAACACTACCATTAACGTACTTACTGCCAACCTCAAGTATGAGATTACAAGCCTGCCCTCATACCACAATGAGCCGAAAGCAAGATCCCTTCCTAAGAGATATTCCAGGATGATGAAATCGTTGAGTTTTGCCCTCCTCTGCATGATGTTGAGCTCCACCCATGCCCTTGCCTCCCTTGCGCTGTTAACCTTCAAGCTCAGCCTTCCACAAGCTCCTATTCTCGCCCTTAACCTGGGAGAGGATCAGAGCTTTTCAAATGCTTTTTCAATATCATCAAGGCCAATACAGGTAAAGTTAGAGAAGCTGGAACGCCCCTCTCCCTCAGCTCCTCGTAGATGGTATAGTTGTCCGGGGGCTATCTCCTCAGGCCTCGGCAGGTAGTACTTAACTCGAAGCTCATCAAACTTCCCCATGTTCTGGGACACGACCCTGGCCTCAGAGCTCGGGTGAGGGTGCAGTAACTGTATGGAGTCCCTCCTGAGGATTTCCAGCAAATGAGGGATGAAGCTGGCATCGTCGTGCCTGGGGTCTCACCCTCGCATCCACCTGCGGAAAGAGGATGTGGTACTGATTATAATCAGTTCCCGCTATGAAGTACTTCAGCTTCCCCATTTTCTCTGCCAGTCTGAGAGCTCTCACAAAGTTCACACCTCCTATACCCCCGGACCCAGTCACCAGTATCCTTATGTTCATCCCACAACCTTCCTGAACAGGTCGACTCCTCTCATCACTGTCAAATCCTCTCTTGAAGCGAGGAACTCCAGGACTCTCTTATACGCCCTGCCCCCTCTCATCTTCACAGAGGAGTCATGCCAGAGCACTGTGATCACATCCCTCCTCATCCTAAGGGCTTTGTCTATGGCCTCCTCGAGGACATTGATAACCCTCTCCTCTTTTACGTTCATATATGCGAATAAGTAAGCGTCCATTATCGTCACGGGAAAGACTAAAACCCCTTCTATCTGAAGGTAGCCCATGTCTCTCGGGTCTATCCTGTCCTTGAAGCTCTTTAGGGATGAGTCGTAGAGAAAGCCCGCCTCCCTTATCTTTCTATAATCCTCCCTCTTTATCCTCAGATAATGCACCCTGCATCCAAAGACATTGCCTACTATGTCCTCAATTTTCCTCTTCTGGGCTTTTATGCTCTCCACAGAGGACACTTCGTTTAGATGAACCCCTATCTCCCATCCTCCTCTCGAAATCTCTTTCATTACATCGGAATAACAGCTCACATCAGTTCCATCATCGTAAAAAGGCCTGAAGAAGAAGGTCGACCTGATGCCGAAGTCCTCCTCCATCTCAACGAGATCCGGTACTCCAAAGTATGGGTTGTAGCCCTCCTTTATCACCTTCTCTATTATCCTGTCGTCAAATCTATCCTTTCTGGCCATTATGTGCTCTATCCCTGGTCCATGCCTAGGCCAGTCTACGTCATGGCTTAAGAAAACTGCGAGCATTGCCGAAACTGCGTCGAAAAGCAAAACTCTATATTTTTGTAATAGTTGTCCTAAAGCCGAGTAAAAGCCTTTGCCCCCAAGGGTCAGCGAGGAGATAGCTCTACGTTTAAGCTGTAAGTTGTATAAAGAGGTTATGATGTGGTTGTGATAGATACTCTTGAGCGTTAATCAGCTTCCGCACAGAAAAGGCTCTCCAGGCGTGGCATACCTCTGCTTATCGGGGGATGTGAGAGATGCGTATTCCCTCACCCAAGCTCTGAGAGAAGCTGAAGCCGCTGTTCACGCAGCAGTATATATTAACGTTAAGGAGAGCATTGAGAAGCCGACCTCCACATGCGGGATAATGTCCTAGGTACTTTGGCAGTCGCTCGAGCTTGCCTGAAGAGAGGAATACCTCTTGTATACATGAGCTCTGCAGCAGTTTATGGGGAGCCTATAAAGCTTCCAATTGGGGAGGATCACCCAACTAGATTTATATCCCCTTATGGTTTGAGCAAGCTCTTCGGTAAGAAGGCACTAGAGCTTTATGGGTGAGAAGGACTAGAATATAAAATTCTCAGGCTTTTTAATGTGTACGAACCGGGCAGACGGAAGGCTATGCAGGAGTGATAACCAAGTTCATAGAGAGCATTCTAAGAAGATATCAACTGGTTATATACAGTGACGGCACCCAGACCAGGGACTTCATACATGTCGCTAGTGTAGCACGAGCAGGCGGAGCTTGCTCTCGAGAGAAAAGCCTAGGGGAATGAGTTCAACGTCGGAAGTAGAGAACCTGTGTCCATAAGCGAGCTAGCTGATGTAATAAAGAACGTCACATGTAGGGGATGTGAGATGATGAGTCAGCTCCCAAGGCAGGCTGGTATAAAGCACGGCTACGCAGTTATAACAAAAGCTCGTAAGCTTCTGGGATTTGAATCATGCATCAACCTGGAGGAAGGGTTGAGACAGCTGGCTAGCTGATCACGCTTAGATTTTCGAAATCAAAATCCTTCCTTGAATTCTATTTGAAATTGCTCCTTTAACTCCTTTCTCAATGCAATCATTCGATGAGCTTCATTTAGGCTCTCTGACCTCCTCACTACACTGAAGGGCGAGGGCGTACCACGCGAGAGACACCACACTAGGTAGGTCTCTTAGGGCGCAGTTTAATATGGGTGTTGGGCGTCTCTTGGTGGGTAAAAGTTTTCTCAGGGCTACCCTGTCGTGAGGCTTAGGCCGCTGGTTGTCGTGGGCTACACATATGCTGCTTTATCACTTGAAAAGTGGAGGCTGCGAAGGACAATCATGCTTCGCAACAACTCCCCGGCCCCATAGTCACCGGCAGCCCCGCTAAGGTGGACTAAAATGGCACAAGCATGCTTCACCACACGCCACCAAGCCTTCATTCACTCCTCACTCTTATCCTACACCATACTCTTCATCACCAAACACCTATGCTCAGCCGTATGAGCAGCCCTCTCAAACTTCCCAGCCTCAAACATATGCTCCTCAATATTCACCAAGTGACCAAAAACCCAATAAACCTCTTGCAACGCATCCCTCCTCGTCACCCTAACCCTAGTCTCCCCCTACTGAGCTATATCCATATCAACCACGTTCACACTTCAAGCCTAACCCCCGCAGTTAAATTTAATCACCAAATGCTCCTTGAGCAATAAAAGCGCGCCTTAATTCGATAAGCACTCCGTAGAGAAAAGAGTACCTTCGTACAATCCAATATGGGAGCAAGTTCAAATCGCCAGTCTTCAGTGCAAGGTAAAGGCCTCTGAAGGGTGCTAGCAATGCTGCGATAATCGGGTAGAGCCAGACTATTTGCCCCAGCAGTTTGTAGGTTACTGAAGGCAGCTTGTAGCACGCCCAGTAC
>JBEULP010000105.1:0-2595 GCA_041287245.1 Infirmifilum sp.
AAGGGCTACAGCGACGGGGTTATGGTGCACTCCAAAGGGGTACTTCACCAAGGGAACCACCGCCACTACACTAGCTGATCGAAGTGGTGAGAATCTTTCAAGAACACGTGAAGCTTAACTGGATAGTGGAGTAGCTTGGCATAGAAAGGCTTTGAGAAATATTCATCGGCAATGTACCTTTGCAAGATTCTCAAGACGCGTTCTTCCATGCCTCTCCCTCGATAATCTTCACGATCCTCTCAGCAGCTCTCCCATCACCCAGCAGGCCTGAGACGTACTCGCGAGCCCTGAAGCTCAAGACCTCGTCTGCGGTGGCTAGAGAGGGCGGCAGAAGCTTCACCCAACCTGCCTCGACCAGCTCGACCCACTCAGTTCTATCTCTGAGAACAACCGCCGGGACCTGCAGGAGGTACGCCTCCCGTTGCGCGCCGCCCGAGTCAGTCACAACCAACCTCGAGTGCTTAATTAGCTTGATGAAGTCAAGGTACCCAAGCGGCTCTGTCAAAACGACGCTTGCCTCTAACGCCTTAAGCAAGCCAAGGCTCGCTAGCCTGCTTCTCGTCCTCGGGTGGACCGGGAAAACCACGGGTACCTGTCTACCCAAACTCATCAGCAACTTCGCAATTCGCTCCAACCGCGCAGGGTCGTCAGTGTTCTCAGCCCTGTGGACTGTCACCACCATGTACTCTCCCGACCCCACGCCCAGCTTCTCCAGGATCTGCGACCGCTCCTCGGCCACACGCGCCCACCTGGCCAGCACGTCCACATGGGCGTCGCCCGTCAGGTAGACCTTCCCAGGGACGTTCTCTCTAATAAGGTTTGCGTATGCGCTAAGAGTCGGCGCAAAGAGTAGGTGTGAGATATGGTCAACAATGCGTCTATTGACCTCCTCGGGCATTTCTAGATCAAAGCTCCTTAAGCCCGCCTCGACGTGTGCAACTCTGATGCCTGCCTTTACG
This sequence comes from Infirmifilum sp., assembly GCA_041287245.1. Classification (GTDB taxonomy): domain Archaea; phylum Thermoproteota; class Thermoprotei; order Thermofilales; family Thermofilaceae; genus Thermofilum. Next base: position 960 of record JBEULP010000105.1, read on the forward strand.
GCAGCAAGCGCGCCACCTAATGTCGAGTTCGTATCTCCATAGACAAGCACAAGACTTGGCTTCTCCTTAAGCAGAACCTCTTCTACACGCTTAACGATCTCGCCGACTTGGTAACCGTGAGAGCCGCTGCCGACAGCAAGATAGTAGTCTGGCTCGGGAATATTAAGCTGTTCAAAAAATATACGGCTAAGCTCATAGTCGTAATGCTGGCCAGTGTGAATTATTCTGTGCACAAAGCCTTTCTTCCTAAGCAGATCGTCTATAACAGACAGTTTCACGAAGTTGGGACGCGCCCCCACTATAGATACCAGGTTCATGGTATCATCATGAAATACATACCAGAGCTGTATATAAAAGAACGCCGAGGGAGGTGCCTGAAAAGGCACTATATATTCAATCTTGTTGATGACGACAAGCCACGAATAAAGCCGTGACCCTTAGGTAAAGTGTAGAACACATGTGTGCTAAAGGGTGAAATTATATTGAAAGCCATACGCGTACCATAAAAACTGGCAGAATGTAATACCTCTTCAACCCTGAGTCTAGAGTCCCCTAGTTCGAGAGGAGTATCCCTTCCCAGCATCACAGCGAAAAATGACATTCATTTAAAGATTTAAGCGAACTTAAGAAGTACAAATGTGAAAGGTTTACAATCTCGTCGGGCGACGTACCCACAGCCGACGCTACCACCAACACCCTCATGACAAGCCCCCCTTTACAGCAGAATTTAAGCGTTTAGCGATGCCGGTCAGCCTTGCGAGGTAGCTGAAGGAGCACCTTTCAGACAGTTGGCTTAGTTGTGTCACGAGGACTACGAGGTATTGAGGAGTCGCTTAGCAATAGTGTCGTAGTCAAACCGCTCGGCTAGCTGAGGCCCCCTTCTTCGAAGCTTATCCCTCAAGTGCTCGCTCTCCAGCACCCTTCTAACAGCCTGGGCGACTGACTCAGGCGTCGGCTCACAGTAGACAACATCCTCACCGTCCCTTAGCCCTAAAAGCTCAAAGATTTTATGCCTCGTAACCACCACTGGAACACCGAGCGCCCATGCCTCAATCACCTTTAGAGGCACAACACTCTCAGTTGTACTCGTCCTTTCTCTTGGCAGTACCAATACATCGAATTGGCTCATTAGCTTCAGCGCCTCTTCGTGAGGAATGAACCCCGTAATTAAACAGTTGACGTTCAACGTGCGGCACAACTCCTCTACCGCCTTTCTTTGAGGCCCATCGCCGACTATGACCAGTCTACAAGCCAAACCTGTGGACTGAAGCTTATGCACAGCCCTAACAAGAGCTTCCACACCCTGCCACCACGCTAGAATGCCGACAAACCCTAAGGTGAACTCCTTGAAGTTTCGCCTGTTCTCTAACTCAATTGCCTGTCTAGCCTTTTGCACCTTTTTCAGCGAGATGGCTGCTGGGATTATTAGTATGTTGCGAGTAGATATTCTTCTGCTCTTAGCGAGTTGGACGAACATAAGGGGTGAGGGAACTGCCACAGCATTGGCCTTGGCCATCACATAGCGATCCGCCAGGTAAGATAACCAGCGAAACATTCCTCTATCGAGGCGAGAGGCCCTTAGAGGCCCTGACTCTCCAACGACCTCATCTTCAACTATTGCTGGAACCTTGACGAC
>JBEULP010000106.1:0-5552 GCA_041287245.1 Infirmifilum sp.
TGTACGGTGATAGGACGGTGTGGTCTCGAAGCGTGGCACTCGCACTCATCACGTTGGTAAGGAAGAGGGGGCAACCTTTCTACCTTCGATTCTTCGACGCGACTCCCTACCCACCGATCTCCAATCCGGTCGAAGCAGTGAAAGCTGTACTCACGGTTGGCAGTGATGGCGGAACGTCTATTGATGATGCTATAAGGGCGGCGCTCGAAGACCTGGCAAAGCATTCAATAAACGCAAATACCATCGTGATTATCACCGACGGTGAAGACAGTGTGACTGTAAAACCCGAGGAGCTTCGGCGCGTCAATGCCAGGCTGATTTCAGTGATGATCCAGGGGGACAATGAGACGCTGAGGGCTTTAAGCTCCGCCTTCCTGAGGGCGGAGCTGACAAAAGAGGGCGCCTTGAGGATAATCGAACTCGTCAAATAAACCTTTATTGTTTTTTCTCCGGGGTCATTTATGGAGGATGAACAATTTTTCATCGAGTTTAAACAAGAAAAAAAGAGGGAGGGGGCTCCTGAAGCCCCTCCCCTCTCAGCTGAGGAGGAGGAGTTGCTGGAGCTAAACGTCACAACCTCCCAGCCACCTGTGATTGAAGAGGCTCCATCGCCTGTACAAAAGAAGGAGCTTAAAAAGGTGGCAAATGAGGCTATAATGCTTCTCTCCGAGCTTAGAAAGTTAAGCGAGAAAATCGACTTCGACTCTCTCTTCAGGGCATTCATAAAATACAAGGGCGTTGAAAGAGAGGCATTTCTTATCTTTTTCAGGATAGTAGATAGAGAGGATCTAATAAAATACTTAAAGACTGTCTTTACAGGCTACAAGCCCGCCCGGCTCGCGTTTGAGCTGGGCGTGTGGGACGGTATATTCTCTAACACTTATCACTACCCCTATCCCGACATTGTCGTCGTTACCGAGGGGGGCGTGCGTATGTCAGCCGATTACGGCAGTGTCGCCATTTACTTATTCACTGACAATGATGGAATTCTCTGGGGGAAAAAAGTATTAAAGCTTAGCAGTTCGGTTATAGCAGTGTACAAGTCACATATTCGCAGAGGACTAAATCAATTTACGCTGATACCCTTCGACTTCTACATTGATTTAGACAGGGAACATGTTGACATCAAAGTCAGAGACGAAATATTAAAGCTAGAGATAGAATCAAATGAAGAATCAAGTTAAGCTGTTTTTCATTCGGGGTGTGCACAGCTGTGGTGTATACGGGGGTGAGGAGATGTCAAAAAAAGTGGTTGTAGAAGAGCTGAGTGCGGATACTCCTAAGGTTGTGGTGCGCACATTCAAGAATAGTGTGAATGTATGTACTGCGCTCTACTCAGTGAAAAATCACAGATGGCTTCCCTATGTGATCGGTCGAAGAGAAGTGTACTACTCTTTCTTGCCAGGGACATACATTAGGGTTGACTGTGAGAACTTCAGCGATGAACTTGAAATAAGCTTGGTCGAATACTACTTTGAGGGTTATGAGAGCAAAGAGAAAACAATCCGCCGAGTAATCATCAAGCTACCAATAACACTCTGGGAGGAGTTTATAAACAATGCAGAAGAGATCGGGCTACCCAGAAGCTGGGTGGAGAGCATATACGTCAATCTACCATACGAGGATGAATCTAGAGCGCCTAGAGGACAATTCGACGAGAGTGTGACAAAGCGCATCTTAGAGTTCCTTGAGACCTATAACGAAAAGAAACTCTGGCTGAACGTCGAGGAATAAATATTTTTTTCTCTCGGGGTGAAAGGATGGGAGAGGGTGTAAAGAAATACAAACTCCTTGACGTGATAGATTTGAGGTTTAACTTTGACGAACCGTTTCCATTACACCGCTTTCCGCTTGAGTACTTACCAGAGGAGTGGAGGGAGGTGGCAAATACGGGCTGGCCTGATGAACTCGACAATGCCATCCTCATCAAAGAGGATGGTGAGGAGGTGGAGGCGTTGTGGTACTTCGAATCATCTAACATTGTTGCATATGGCATCGGTAGAGATGGAAAAATGTACCTCCTCGACGTGTGGGTTCCAGACCCCTCGACAACGTACAGCTATGCCGATTTCATAATATATATTCTTGAGCCTGTGAGCGAGTAACGGTCGAATTTTCACATTTTTTCTATCGGGGTTACACAGCTGTGTAACACGGGGTGAGGACATGGTAGACCCTGAGAAAATAAGGAAGGCCTTCGAGGAGACAACCATGGACAAGACATTATGGGTTCTCCATGAATTAGCCGAAGTTATAGCAACTGAGATTGATGATTCTAATGATGAGTTCATGGTGGATGCAGAGAAGATAGAGAAGTTCGATAAGCTTCTCGATGAGATAGTTGCTTTCCTCTCATCGCCTGAGCTGGAGAAGCTGGGCGCGACGATTATCAGAGACCCCGGCTGGGGAGAAATCATTCTCGTAAACAGGTTCGACAGCGAGGAGCTATTCAAGGCAGTGAAGAACCTCGTCGAAGTTATGCTTAAAGAAAGATTTTCGTTGCACGATATAGCCGATATCACCGACCGCATCGCGTTCAGTTAATTTTTTTCTCTCTTTCGGGGTTTACACAGCTGTGCGCGGGGTGAGAAATATGGCATATAGAGTCTACAAGAGGGATGGGGTGGCCATCTACACAGAGTACAATACCACGCTTGACAAGCTTAGTACAGTCCTTCTCCTTGACCTCGGCAATGCTACGTTAATTCGGCTTACAATGACCGACGGTAACAGGCTTATACAAGAGGAGGCAAGAATTCCCAGGCGCTTCGACGAGGTGAAAAACATCTTAGACCGAGAGGCTACAAAGAGGATGACTGCCGTCATCACCGCCGCTATGCAACTTATGCAGGGACATGAGATAAGAAAGTTTAACGGTAAGCGAGAGTACAGGGTTGGAAAAGCTGTAATACGCATCTTTTCCGACAAAGTCTGGGTTACAGCGCCCTACCGGGAGGGATTCTCCGGTGAGGTTAAGAAACTAGGTGCGAAATGGGACGCGATGATGAAAACATGGGTATTGCCACGCGCGAAACTACAAGAGGTAAAACTGCTCGTCAACAAGTTTTACAGAGAGAGTTGAGTTCTCACATAGCTAGTTTTTTCTCACGGGGGGCACAGCTGTGCACACGGGGTGAGGAAAAGGTGGTAGTTGTCTCAGACATCAAGCTTCAGATTCCCGAGTATGTCTTCCAGTTTATGGCTCTGCCTCAGACCGAGTCGTGCATCTTCCTCCACGAGGGCAACATGTATGTCAACACGATAAACAGTGAGAAGACGGTGATGTTTCAATACGAAGAGCCAACCAGGTACATCGTATCGTTGGAAGACTTTGAATTAAGCGGTGGAATCCCCTTCAAAACCGACAAAGACGTAAACCTGGTAAACCTTGTGGACGTGAGGGATGGCTATGCTTGGTTCAAGGTCGACGGCGTGTACCTGGTAATACCTGTCAGGAAGGGTTCATTTCTCAGGTTTCCCGTAAAGGGATCTGAGTCGGACTGGGCTTGGGCCGCGATGGCCGTAGAGTCGCTTACCAAGAAGGCGAGAAAGATCTCGCCGGAGCTTTTATTCAACGGCTGGACTTATGTGGAGGTGGACGAGAAGAGTATCGCTCTGACGGAGAGGTTTACGCCGAATAACAGAAAAGTGCTGGTTGAGGAGAAGTTGCCCTCAAACATCTCCCCAGGCATGATCGTTGAGGCAAACCTGTTCTTTAACACGTTGAGAGTACTTCAGAGAGTACTGAGAACCAAGAATCCTGTGGACTATTTGTACAAATTTGAGCATCCCCCGAACACAAGGGGGCTGGGCTTGGTATCAAGTTATCACAAGATATACACGTTAATCGCCCCAGCCGCACTATAAACTTTTTTTATTCGGGGTGGGTTATGACTGTAGGCTCAGGCATGCTCGTCATCGTCGCCGGTAGGTGGGTTCCCGGCCGCGAAAAACGCCTCAAGTTCGAGGCGTTACGCGAGCCGTGGACTCCTGAGGAGCACTTCTACCTCGACCCTGCGCGTATACACCGCATCGCCAGAGCTGAGAAAGTGTACTACATCCTCTATGAGACTGAGAAGAAGGACTTCTATGCGTACTTCAGTAAGCCACTACCTAAGGACGCCCAGGAGCTTGACAAGCTCGAGTACTCCACGCTTATCTGTGCTAAGTGTGGCCGCGAGGCCGAGTGGGACGCAGATGAGCCCTACTGCCCTAAGCATGGAGACGAGTACCTCGAGCGTAGAACCTTCACGGTGTGGACACGGCCTCCACAGGCGGCGCCCTGGGAGTTCGGCGCCGTCTTACAGCCCCCTCCGATCGAGAGGGCTATCGTGACGCCGTTCAACGTGAGGTACTATGCTGAGCAACTTCTACCTGGCGCCCGGCACGGCCACTTTACGTTGGCCGGACACCTTGAGCCCTATTTTGTCCGTGTTGTGAGGGAGGAGCAGATAGGCCCCTTCAAGGTGAGGGAGGGGCCTGGGTGGCTTGACAGTAGTAGCTGGGATGAAGTCCCCGAGGTCAGCGAGCCTGGCTATTACATCTCTTATTCGTATCAAAACCCGTCTCAGTACGGCGGTGGCTTCGAAATATTCTTCAAGAAGATTAGGGATCTCACAGAAGACGAGAAACGCGAGTTCGTCTCCACGAGGCCGGACGTGGCAGAGCTACTTATCCCGGAGCTTGCGGAGCAGGCTAGACGGCTCATCATCAAACAGAGGCTTGAGGAGGTCAAACGAACCGTTGAACGTGGCTTAGCCCCAACTCCAGTTGGCATCAAGGACGTCGAGGAGGCTGACGATGAGATGGTGCGCGAGGTGTTCAACGCGGAGAAGGACGAGGTGCTTCAGAGGCTCCGTGAGCTACAAGAGCTAGAAAAAAAGAGAGAGGAAGAGGAGAGGCGTAGATTGGAGGAGGAGCGAAAGAGGGAGGAAGAGGTTCGTAGGAGGGAGGAGAGGGCTGAGATCCTTGGCGCTTTGAAGGGCCTTCCCGTCGAGGTTGAGGAACGTGGCAGGGTTGTCAAGGTGAGGGTCAGGCGTGGCCTGTCGAATGAAGAGTTCTACGCTACAATTGCGAAACTGAAGGAGATGGGCTTCCGCTTCATACCTGGAGAAAAGGTATGGGTTCACTACAACTGATTTTTTTCTCGCGGGGGTTCACAGCTGTGGACACGGGGTGAGAACTTGGAAGAGAAAGAAAGAGAGTTGAGGGAAAAAATGGACGCCTTGCACAACCTGGAGCTTTTAGGGCTTGTAAGGGTCGATGAGAAAAACAACAGGTTGGACATTGACATAGAGAAGAACATGGATTTCCTGGCGAAGTACTTTGTGAACATTAGAATGAGCCTTGAGGAGATTGGTAAGCTCGATGAGTTCAAGAAGATCTATAAGAGGAAGCCGGATGATGTCTTTGTCCAGGTTATCACCGGTATAATTTTGGTGGCCATGATTTCCTACAAGGTCTTTCAATTCATTCCTTTCTGATACTTTTTTATTTGATATCGTATGCTGAAAACGGTAAACTTCTTTCAATTCATTCCTTTCTGATACGAG
>JBEULP010000107.1:0-14602 GCA_041287245.1 Infirmifilum sp.
GGAGCAGGAAGGTGAGGTGGAGACCCCCCTGGATAGACGAAATTAGCTTGAAGCCCTTCTCCTTGAACATAGTGGTTGGTCCCAGGCTAGTTGGAAAGACAACCGGCCTCCACCTCTTGATGGAGGAAGAGCTCTTTAGAAGGGATCCCCTCTCAATTCTATACCTATATATTTAACGCCTAATTGTCTAGCTATACCGAGGGCCTCATTGAGTATTCTTGTCCCTATTCTATTCCTCCAAAAGCTGTTTATAACGTGAATGCCGTAGTCAATATTAAAGTTATTTTTATTCAGGTAAGCAATTCCCACGGGTAGATCGTTTAGGGATGCCAGTATCACTATGTGGTTGCCGCTTCTAGGGGGCATAAAACCCCCAGCTCAGCCTATGTATCCGCTTAAAAACCTCCTTATGATTATTATTCCAGCTAGGTAGCACGGTGACCTCGACCTTGTCATTCGGTTTCAGAGTTCTTGAATCGGTATCCCAGAAGTAAAGCACTGACTTAGCATCTATGCCCACAGAGGGATCAGGCGTAGAAGCCTCAGGGACCATCGCATGTTTAACTACGTTTGAGTACATAGCCATGGTTTCTCTCATAACCCGCAAGAACTGTATTTAAATCTAAAGCTATAACCTACGAGGCGCAAACCATAAACACCCCCAAACTAACCGGAAAATTATAAGCTCCCCACCAACAGCAAACACCCTTCCAGCTCAACCCCCCGACGCAACTAGAACTGCCTCCCAAGCTAGGCGTCTATGCTTCCTAAGTATGAGGTTTATACACCCTCGGAAGGCGCAAGCTAGCTAGGTTTTTAAGCGTTCAAACGGTAAAAAACACGTGCAGCTCATCACACTCGTAGAGCTTGAGCTCGAAGCTTTTAAAGGAGGCTCCCTACCCGCCTTCCCAGGCGCCGAGAGCAGAGCAGCGTTCCTAGCCCTCCTAAACGCAGCCGACCCACAGGTGGCCTCAGACCTCCACGCGGGAAGAGAGGGAAGAAGCGTCTACGCCATAAAACCCCTCCGCTTCAAGACAGGCTACACACACATCAAGACCTCGAAAACCGGCCTAGGAAGCATCCTCTACACACCAGGCGCAAGGGCCGAGCTCAAAGTAGCCATCATGGACGACGAGCTTTCAAGGAAGGCAGTCCTCGCAGTAGCCTCCAAGCCATCCCAACTGACAGTCGGCGAAACACCATTCGCCCTCACCGCCATCTCCGTAAGCGTCATAGACCCGAAGCAGATCCTAGACTCCGGCTCCGAGAACACCAGCGAGGCAGACCTCCACTTCCAAACCCCCACCTACTTCAACCCCATCAACGGCGACCAAAAATACAAGATCCTCTACCCAGAGCCCACCCACCTACTCGCAAGCCTAATAGCCACCGCCCACAGCCTAACAGGGAGAAGCTACGAGAAACCCCAAACCCTTGCAGACAAAGTCTTCATAAGCGGCCTCAGCATAAGAACACCCCCCATCCAAGCACAAAACCCCGCCCCCAACGGCTTCACAGGCTGGGCCAAGCTCAGGTTCAAGCCCGAGGCACAGCCCTCCGACAAGAAAACAATCACAGGCCTCCTCAAACTAGGCGAACTGACAAACATAGGAGGAAACAGAAGCGCCGGCTACGGCGTCCTACAAGTCAAGATCTAGCGCGGCACTTTGAACCCCCGGAGCATAGCATGTAGCCTCCACCCTATAAGGTTTCTCAACCCCCTTGTAAAACCTTGGTATTATGAAACAAAACATCATTATTATCGAACAAACCCGTGTTATGTTGCATGCACATTATTGTTATACTAAAAAATAACATTATTATATTATAGTAAAACAACGTTTTACTTCTCAACCGGCAAAGGCGCATCCTCCGGGATATAAATCTCAACCTCCTTATACGTAAGACCCAGGTGTGCACGGAAATTCCTCTCAGAAATATGAGATTTTAAGTTAAAGTTATCCTTATATCTCACAAGTATCTTCTTCTCAAGCAACTCTCTCATCTTAATCTCACCATCAGCATTCTTGTCAAGAAAGTTTTTAGCCTCTTCTTTTTCCGATTCGCTCTTTTTATTTGCTAAACTTTTCAAATCGTCAAGGGTGAACCAATTTCCGCGCCGACGCGCCAAAACTACGGTAGTTAGGATATCATGAACCTCATTGTCTATGAACACCCTCACGTGCGGGAGGCGGCTCACAATAACATTATTGTAAAACTTTCTCAAAGAAGACAGGCTATACCCCTTCTTACCTTCCCGCTCTTCGGCGTGCCGACTATAGGCGAGCGTTATCATAGACAACCCCTCGCTGAGAGCATAACACTCCAGAACAAATGGGAGAAATTCAAGAATACCTTTGTTGACGACCTGCCCGGTTTCCAACGTTAAACCATCCCCACTCTCCGTAACCTCGACTGTCCGTAAGGCTGCGTAGAGAGCTTCTATGAAATATGGGAGAAGGTTCTTTAAAATCCTGATTTCTCCAACCTTAAGCTTTAACGGGAGGTAGTCTAAGGCGACCAGCGGGAGAGCGTGAAACATGGCCTCGTGAAAAGCCTCAACTGCATAGAAATCTTCAAACTTAGGCTCTTTTAACTCACTGCCGATCTTGTTTTTGATGTCGTCTATCAAAATCTTGTGTGGGTTTTTCAACACGTAGTTGTATAATCCCCTAAGGTTCTTGGGATTTATTTTAAGCTCATCAGAATCTATTTCGAGCTCGGGGTTAGGAGGCTGAACTGGAGACAGCGGAATCTCCATCTCCAAGACGGAAAGTTCGGATATAACCCGAAGGTATGGGGTGGAGTTGAAGACCTTCACCTTGACGGGCATCAAGTATCCCAGAATCCTCGCCGCGTCCAAAACAGCTACCAAAGCCGAGCTAGGCATGTAGTTCACTCCGTGGGAAAGGTCAAGCCAGATCTCCAGCTTCTCAGAATTCTCCGAATTTTCCGAGCTCTCAAGCTTCTCTGAACTCGGGGGGTTCATCTTCATTGCCTCTCTGAGGACGTGGAGGAGAACCATCCTCGAGTACAGCGTCAGAGTACCCTGAAACGTGACGCGCACCTGCCCACTCGCCTCATCCCCAGCGGGGAACTTTCCCATGCCAGGGAGGACAACTACCTTGACATTCTCTTCCATGTATCGAATGTAGTCCCCCTGCAGCCCATCACCGCATAGTTTAAACCCCCTCTCCTCGCACTTCCCTTTTTTCTTTTCATCGGAAATTTCCCCCGTCCCTATGAAGTACCTCCAGTACTCCTCCGCTCTCTCCTTAGCCAGCTCCTCCGCCCTCTGCCAGCTTCTAGGAACTTCTTTCGTCGTGCTCAGAGTATCGACGGCGACGATCAGCCCCCTAGTGTTTTCGAAACCCGCATCCTCGAAGGCCTTCAGCATGACAGGCACGAGGGATGAGCAGGACTCCACGCACAGCTTACCGGTAAAATACTTGCCCCTGTACCACCCACCGGGGTCACCCCAGGGGGCGACGACTAGAATCTTCCGCGCCACAATAATTACCCGCAGGACAGATATAAATTGTTTCAATCGAAAGCACTAGGCTTAAGCCCCACACATCCCACATTCGCGTCCCGGGCTAGCTGCTCAAACGCCCAAACACCCCCGCGAAAGGTCTACCACCTACCTTCACGCCGGGGTGCGAGCGTAAACGCATCGCCGCCTATTCCCCACACGTTTCTTAGGGGCTTGGCTGGCAAAAGCCATGCGCTAGTATTTCCAGCGGCTCACCCAGGGAGAACCCACAGACACACCCCATAAGCGGCTGAAGCCTGGTTCACAACTGGAAAACCTTAATAACATCTAAGCGGGTATTAACCCCGGTTATGGGCAACACGCACATAGTAACTGTTGGGACAAGCATTCTGCGAAACGCGGCATCAAAGCTACCCCCGAACACCCCTCCCGAGGTCGCCGCCAGGATCAAACGCTGGAGCACAGCCCCCGCCGGCTCTCCCGAGGACGCCGAGGCTGGAAACGCGGCAGCCCCCGGGACACCCGAGTTCAAAGCAGTACTCAGCATAGTCCAAAACGACCCCCGCCAGGCCAGTGCAGAGCTAAACGCCATGGGGACCTACCTCGAACAGGGCAGCGTAGACGAGGTGATACTCCTATCCACAGACTCGGGCGCAAGCGAGTTCTGCGCAAAAATACTAAAGGAATACCTCCTACAGACCTTCGGCATCCGCAACGTGGAGACAAGAAGAATCCCTGACCTCGGCAGGGACTTCGAGAAAGGCCTCTACAACCTACTAGACACCCTCTCAACAATCACTAAGAGAAACGCCTCCAAAAACAAGAAAACATACCTAAACCTCACAGGCGGCTTCAAGCCCGAGACAGCCGTAGCATACCTCGCGGCAAGCCTACTAGGGATAGATAGGGTATACTACGTCCACGAGACCATGAGAGAAGTGGTTGAGCTGCCAACCCTACCCATCACAATCAAGAAAGACTACGCTGCGGCGATGAGAGTCCTACTCGAACCCCACACCCACCCTGAAATCAAATCAAAGATACTGGAAGAGCTGGAGCGGCGCGGACTAGTCGAAAGACAAGGCTCGAACTACAAGATCAGGAGATGGGTCCAGACGCTCCTACCCCTAACCGAGTAGTTTTTTCCAAAGATATTAATGGATAAAATAAGGTTGTAGTCAGCCGTCTTTACAGCCAGGCTGGCTTACGGGGACAAAGCTCCCATACCCGATCCGCCCTAAGACCTCTGCCGTCCCGTCAAGCTCTTTCTCTTGGAACGCGGCGTAGGCTCCATAGGCGCGCGCGTCCCCAACCACCTTGTCAATCACCAGTATCGACCCTGCTGTAACCAACGGGTATAACGGTTTCCTACGCTTCTCTAAAACGCTAAACCCCAAGCCCTTGACCCCCAAACGCCCGTAACGTAGGACCAACCCCCCACTTGAACCAACCCCTTCAAGCACGATCCTATTCTTCAGCCCGCCCGACAGTACTAGAGGCGAGAGCAGCAGTGCAGGCCCCGACTGGAAGGAGCCCGCAAGCCAGGCTATAGAGTCTGCGTTTTGCCCGTTTCTAATCGCCTCTACCCTTACCAGCACTTTCCTCTGCTCGCCCCCGAGGACGGCGACCCTGTTGTTAAGCACTCCTAGGTCCACCCTAGCCCCGACCTCGACGACTATCTCCGCGTCCCCATAGCCCACCAGGCTAGCCCCGTACAGGTAGCCCTCCCGCACCACCTTGCCCCCACTGCGGCTCGTAAGGGCTGTTCCAACCCTCTGCACGACCAAGGGTTCTATTTGATCCACATTCTCGTCTAGCTCCTTGAGGACATCTTCGAACAGCTGTATGTCCCCTTCTCCCTCGAGTAGTTTACTAAGCCTCGACAAAAGTCCACACGCCTCAAACAGCCTCGCCCTGCCCTCAATCAGGAACGGGTAGTAGGCTGACTCCCCCCTCATGAAGTAGGGTCCACGGATCCACTCGACGCCTGTGGAGCTCAGCAATTCCTTCATACGCTCGACATAGCCGCCCCAATCCGCCGCGCGCCCGACAGGGCCCTTCAGGAGTAGCGAGATCACAAGCCCCGCTATGGTGCTGGGACTGGGCAGCGACTCGCTCCTGGCTACGCTCGTGGTGCCCCGCACAAACGGGTCGAACTCGCCAGGCCCCCGGAGCAGCAGCGGCTCCAGCGGCTTAATCTTAACACGGAACACGTTCAAACCGCTCACCCCATCCCACCCAACAGGAAGCGAGTAGCCTGAGCCAGCGAGGTAAAGAAGTGCAGCTCAACCTCATCCCTGTTCTCCTCGCCTCGTTCGACCTTAACGACGGAGGCGAGAGTCCTCTCAGAGAGATCTTTATTCTTAGAAGCCGCGTCCTCTTTAATATCCAAGGCTCCGCTTTCGAGGAGATCCCATCCCGAACCCACGCTCTTCTTACCTGTAGCCATGTTCCTCTCCAGGATCCTGTCTACAAGACTGTGGACCAGCTCCGGGTACTGCCTAGTAGCCTCGACCAGCATGTCATTAGCTCCGTCCACGTCGTATAAAAGGCTCGTTGAGTACAGCGCGTTTCCAGAGAAGCCTGAAACCCTGTCCAGAAGGTTCTTTAGAAGCTTTGCTGAATAGCCGACCCCTCCGAGGTACGCCTTGGTCCCACGCCTCCTGTCAAAAGCTGATATGTGAGAAACCCTATAGAATGACAGCTGTAGCCCGGTGAAGCTACCGGTTCTCCTAGGAAGGTAGTCCACGAGGAGCATGTCTTTAGCGAGCCTCTCAACAGCCCCACTGCTGTAATAGACCTGCGTTTCCATCTCGTTCTTGGCGAGCTTGAGCATGCTCCTAGCCCTGTGCATGACCAGGTTTAACGGGTAGAGATAGTGCACCACCCCCGCGTAATAGCTCCTCCCCACCCCCGGTAAGAGTGGAAGGCTAGCCTCCTTCACCTTGAGGAAGCCGTCCTCGCATCTGACACTCTTATCTTCAGATATCTCTAGAGGGGCTCCCGCGAACGCAGCCCGGCTCTCGTACACCAGCTCCGGTATAGAGTCCACAGGTAGAAGGGCCATGAGGTCGTCGCCCCCAGCGTACAAGACGAAGCCCCCATGCTTGGAAACCAAAATCACGTCGATCAACGCGGCGCGCATCAGTGCGCTGCTTATAGCCGTGTGATATGAGATCGTCAGCGGTATCTTCCCTGGCTCTCTCTTTGGCGGCTCCCCCTGCACTATCTTTGAAAGCTTCTCCTCGATGCTATTCAACAGCTCCATGCATTCCTCAGGGGTCGCGCATAGCTCGCCCGCGAGCTTCTGGCTCCACATTTCCTTAATTTTCTCGCGGTTTTCCTCAGCCACCAGGCCATTCAGCAGCCTTTCAAGCTCGCAAGAACCCCAGGAGGAGATTATGCTCTTAACCACCGACGGGAGTTTCTCGTCTTTTCCACACTCGCCCTTCATCCTGTTCAGGGCCTCCAGGTTACCTTCGAGGAGATCCCCCATGCTGTCGCCGTCAGCCAGGATCAAGCCGTAGTAGCGCCAAAGGTAGCCTGAAAGCTTGTATTTCGCGAGCGTTGCGAGCCATCCCCTCTGAGCCACCCCTTCTCCAAGCCACATGGACTCTGGGTTGCCCTTTAAGACTATTTCGAGAACCAGTCCCGCCTCGCCCTCCTCGTGGCCCCCGCGACCTTCGCGCAACTTGCCCTGAATCTCCTTCACCAGTTCCCTCTCAGCCCACCAGGGCCTCTGCGCCGTTCTAACCTGGTTGAGCGCCTCCTTGCTCTCCAATAGTCCCCTTACCAGGCTCTTCAAGTCATCCAGCAACCCCTCTTCCCCAGCGAGCACCTTCCTAACGACTTTTTCCTTGAGCCTCAGAGACGCTATGTCCGACACGGAGGGGAAGCTGAAGGAGGAACGAGAAAGAGGAAGAGCTCCTGTGGGGGAAGCCCCTGTCACGAGCAGCTTAAAGAGCTGCGGGTTGATGCTCAGAATCCTCTTCACGAAACACCAGGGGCACAGCCTCTCCCCCGGGGTAAAAACAACCTTGAGGGACTCTAATTCGGCGCTTTTTTCCTCCCTCCATTTGAGATACTCCTCCGGCGCTGAAGCCGTGCCAGCTCTTATCTTTTCCAGCTCCTCGGAGATTTTTTGGGGGTCCCACTTCTTCACTAGGAAGCCGTAGACGTAGAAGGCGTATTCATCCACAACTCCCCCGTCGCTCTCAGAGGGTAGGACTACGAGCGCGGGGAGCTTACCGCAGACGGTGCAGTAGTCAAAGCCGCGCTCCGACTGCTTCGGAGCCCCAAGAGGGGTCACAAAGGCCCTCTCAGTGAGCCCCTGGAGATCCAGCCGAAACTCCGGGTCTATCTTTTTCCACTTACGCATGGAGAGCTTTTTCGAGAGCTCGGTGTAGTAATGGTCGTAAAGCTCATGTCTACTCAGACTGGCGTCATGCTTCACTTCGACAACCTCGACACGGAGTAGCAGGGGAGGGTTCTCCTCGAACCCAGAGCCATTGAAATATCTGTCGTAATACTCGAAGACCCTCGTCAGGAACTCTCCGACAAGCCCAGAGGGCCTCCCGCTGGAGGCTTTGGCTAGCTCAAACAGTTCAGACCAACCTTTGCGGAACCTCTCCTCCAGGAACTCCTTAATGTCCTTTCCCAGCACCTTCCTCACGACATCCGCGGGGGGCAGGATGAGGGTTGCCCTCTCTGGAAAAACGGCGTACGGTGGAACCCCAAGCTCATCGCGCATCTCGCGGAGCTGCTCATGGTACAGGTACGTCACGTCTAAAAGCCTCTCTAGGGCTTTCTGCACCTCCTCGCCGAGGCCTTTCAGTTTGGACGAGACCCAATCCACGAAGAACGGGTTTAAACGGAGAGACGGTGTGATGACTACATCGGGGCCAAAGGCGTCCACCAGGGGGATAAGCGTATACCATAGGAGCGCTGAGACAAGGTAGCTGGAAGCCCAGGCGTCCCTTAACTTCCGGCTAGAAGCCACGAACTCTTGAACACCGGCGGCGTCGAGGCCCACGATCGTACCCTCTACCCCCGCTTCCGAGCCGCTCCCACCCGAGAGGTACACCCAGTTAAGGGCCGTAGCCGTGGCGTAGTTGTGGTCGAAGACAGTGTGGGTCGGCGTGCGGGTGTCAGCAGGTCCCACGGGTAGGCCCATGTCTATCCAGAGCGCCTCGTAGAGGCTGTAAAGCAGGAGGTACCTGAGCTTGACGTCTCGGACCCCTTCGAGGATTTTTAAAAGCTTCTCGCGGTACTCCGCCACCTTCTCATCTCTGATAGGCGGAAGAGTCACCTCGTGCAGAGGGTTTATAGTGTTCCTCAAGACAGCCTCCCTGCAAGGGAAAACTCCACTCTGATACTTATCCCGGAAAAACATGGATAGGATCTGCCTGTCCACGCTCGAAGCCAGGGCGTCGGCAGCCTTAACCTCCCTCGGAATAGAGTCTATGTCCAGAGGCTTCAAATACCTCAAAGCCTCCTCCTCGTGGTTCCTCCCTTCCAGCAGAAGCCAAGGCTTGTTAGGCGGGTCGTGCAGCAGCGCGGCAATCTTAAGCCTGAAAAGCTCCTCCAAGCTCTCACCCCCTCACATACTTATACTCAACCAGCTCGAACCTCGAATAGCCCAAGCTAGTCTTAGCCCCCACACCCCGGGCCAGCGCGTAAAGAACCGC
Source organism: Infirmifilum sp. (assembly GCA_041287245.1). Taxonomy (GTDB): domain Archaea; phylum Thermoproteota; class Thermoprotei; order Thermofilales; family Thermofilaceae; genus Thermofilum. The sequence goes on from JBEULP010000107.1 coordinate 9,181, forward strand.
CCGGTCCACAAGCGGGACAAGGTTAACGTCGCCGCCCCTCTTACTGACGGCTTCCATTAGATCCTCCTCCAGTATATGCTCGACACACTCCAGTTTATGATCGCCACCCGGCCTCTCATCAGACAACTTCCTCCTCAACTCGCTGTTGAAGTAAACGTAAAACTCGAACTGAACCTCCCTAGCCACCGTAAGAAACGGGACAGGGTTAGGAGATACATCCAACTCGTCCTTGGCACCCGGGTAGTGCGGGGTCAGCACATCAGGCTCAAAGAGCAGCCCGTCGACCCCCAACGCCACAGGATACGCATCCGTAACCCCCACCAGGCCAACAGAGTCATTTGAGCCGAACACGCAGTCGGCGATTTCTTCTGCTTTCTTCAACCCCTTTTCTTTTTCCGCTAGCCTAAAAAGAGCATCGCGAAAAGCACCCTTAAGGCTCGAACCCGGAATATAAGGCAGGTTCAACACAGGGTCAAACGAGAGCCCCACCTCGAACGGAATCTTACCGAAAACACCCCCCGCGCCCGCCAAAACCCTCCACTGAGCCTTAACCCGGCAAACCTTAAGGCTGTAACCGTACGCCTGCAGCGCCTCCAGAACACCCCTTAGTAGGCTTTCAGACCTCAGAACCCCAGGATAGTTCCGCGTAGCAGAAACGACGTCCTCCAAAAGCCTCCGCTTCCCCTCGGCGTATTCCCTATCAAGACCTTTAATTTTATTCTCGATGACACGTCTCCCCTCGAGGGTCAGGTATGTGAATAGATTTGTATCAGGTTCAACGCGTGAACCCCTCTTTTCTCCGGAACTAATCATGTTTACCCCCTCCTAGAACCACAACACTTCTCGACAAGATCCCTAGTCGTCTGAAAAGCTTTCTGAAATACTATCTCGAGAGCTTCCTCAGGGTTTTTACCCTTCAGTTCTTTACTCTCTAATACAGCTTCGCCTGCTTTCCTAGGGAAACGCCGTAGATATAATTCTTTTACAGGCCAGTCGTTACTGAGAAAACCGTAAATAATAATGTACTTCTTGTTCTGACCCTCCCACACCTTAAACCCTATCGCAGAAGCACGTCTACCAGCATCTTCCGTTTTACCGTACAGGAAGTATCCTGTCTCAACAATGAGTTTATTATCTTTTTTGGAAAGTTTAGCTCTAGGGAGGCCGAGAATCCATGTGTATAAAGATGTTGCCGAAGCCTTCTCTTTTTCTTTCCACTTTTGCTTAAGCGTAGCGTTACCAATACATTCCAAAATGCTTACAGTATCTTTGTTGCTACAATCTAGAACCTCTATCTTAAAGTACCTTTCTGGCAGCAACGTTGGAACTTTCGGCATACCCTCAGGAATCTTTTCTCTATTAGAGGAATAAATACTAGCTGCCAGGTTGCTGACATGCCTTACATACTCTTCAATATTTGCCTTAAGCTGTTGCGCATCTTGGGCTCCCAGAATATTGTTAAACATTTTTTTCTCCTCCCGCAGCCACTCGTACTCATCATTGAACTTTACGTCAGAAACAATTATTGAACCGAATCCTCTCTTCGTGATGCTGCCCACACCACCGAGAACCATAGAGAGTAGAAACGTCGCAACACAAAACCGTAGCTCATTCGCCGAGATTTTACTATGACTTACATCCAGGAACAGCTTCACTCGAAGGGGTATCCTACAATCCATAGTCGTGCTTTCACGGCAACCATTACATGCTAAGTAAAAGGCTATCGCTTCTTCTATCTTTTTTTCCAGGTTAGCGCCCATTAATAAAAGCTTATACCTGGGAATCCTCTCCATCGTATTATTAACACACTCAAAAACCTCACGCAGTTTTTCCAGAGATATAGTTTTAGGGAAATTCTTTTTCTGTTGACAACTATAGTAGTATCGTTTTAAATTATCTAACAATTCCTTCAATTCGTCTCCTCTATTTCTTTTCACCCGCTTGTATTCTTCTAAAATACAGGTGACAGCTGAGACAAGATCATCTAGATCTTCGCGGGAATCGACCTCAACGTTTATTGTGAATAAGGAGCGTTGCTTCGTACTTCCGAGATATTTTTCGACTTTCACATCCAATTCGTCGTACTTTCTTTGGCCCTTGAAAGCCGCAGACGCAGCTACTCGTAACCACCATCTCCACAAAGCCTTGAATTCTGAGGGCCTAGGTGGCTCGTAAAGCCGCAAGTCTTTACTAAAAGGAGACGCCTTGTACCCCCCTATTCTCGGCAACAGTAAGGCGGCATTAACTTCTACCAACTGATCATTCCTACGAAGTTTCTCCTGAAGTTCTCCCAGCCTACTCATTTGTCCTCTCCTCTGACTCGAATACCGCTTCGCATAGCCTCTTAAACTCTAATAGAAAAGATAAGAGAAGCTCTTCTGCCTCGAACCTAGCAGGGGAGCCTGAGAAGGCATTGAGATAATCCAACAAATTCTGTGTGAATTCTTTCTCTGCTTTTTCTTTATTGTCCGCCAATGGCGTCTCTAATCTCAAACTGGCTCCTCCTATGCTCCCGTAATTATTCCTATACAAGTACCAGAGAATAACGTAGGCATATAGAGCATAGCCGAGTTCCTCCTCCCCCTTTATCTCGCTTAACACCTCAGCCTTTTTCCTTCCTTCGAGGACATCAACCACCTCCATGAGATTCTTAACCCCCGCCTTAGCAAGGCAAAAGCTCAACGCAGTGGGAAGCCCCAGTTCGACAATAAGCCCTGGCATCTCACGGGCTCTAGCTCTCAGCTTTGACCCTGCCTTCTTACGCCCTGAGTCAGCTATGATCCTATGAATCTTTATGAAGACTTCTAGCGCCTGTGCAACGGGCGTCCTTTTAGCCTCTACCAACGACACGGCTCCCACCTCAATATATCGGTGTGACTCTTACAATACCCTTGCCGATGGTCTCGTGCCCCCCAAGTATCAAGTAGCCTCGCAGGTCTCCACTTAATAGGCCAAGCACAAACGACTTAAGGTCAGAGGCTATAGCCTCATTAATCTTAGGAATGTCCTGCCCCTCGGTCAAAGACTTTATATTTTCTTTAACTTGGATTCCCAACTCCTCGAGCACCGACAGGTACTCCTTAAAACCTACCTCGGAGTTCTGCCTAGACGCGCCCCCCTCCTCTGGTGAGTACTTTGCATCCCTCACGCCATTTTCCTTGAGCTTCAAAAACCTCTGTACAAATTCCCGTGAAAGCGGGGGACGCTTAAAAAGCACAACAGTGACAAACCTGGTCCCGCTGGGGACGTACTCCTCCGTCCACAAACCCCCATGGGCAACAGTCTTTTTCTCCCTATCAAGCCTCACGCGCGTAACCCTGAGCAACCCCCTCTCGATTAAGACCCTGGCCCTCTCGTCGTCCAGCACCAGAACTGGCTTCTCGAGGTCCAACCACTTTAAAGCCCGACTTGATGACTCATACTCGACCCGCTGGTCGGTCAACACGAGGCTTCCGCTCGCGACTTTACACTTTAGACACAAAGCCTTCCCACTCGTGTGCTTATCCTCGGCCTCATTGATAATCTCCTGCAACACACCATTACTCTCATTTTTCAAACCCGCTAGAGCCACATATTCACCTAGTCTCCTCAGAAGCCGAGGCGAGGTCACATAGACATAAGCGGGGCTTAGGCTGCGCACAGGCATAGCTAGAAGATAAGCGTCCAGGACAGCTACGCTGGACTCAAACTTCTCCTCCGTTGTTGGCTCAGGCCCCAGGAGCGCCTCAACCCCCATCGTCGCGGTATTCTTGTCTAAGCCACGCTTCAACAACGCCCAGAGAATCGCTGTTTTCAACGCCCCCTTCAGACTGCTGCCATAGACCGCTGGAAACCCAAGCTCGTCACGCTGGACGGGAAGGTCGACCACGCCGCCGCTCCTCCCAGCCCCCACGTGCAGGTTAGTCACAGCCTCCAAAAGCAAGACTCCATGCTCAGAGTACACTGAAGGCGCAGAAAAAATAGTATTTTGGCTTTGCGCCATAAAAAAATAACCAAAATCCAATTATATAAATCTACTCCAAACACGTAAAAACACTATACACGCCCACCTCGAGGCCAGCGGCTTTCCGGTGCCTCCCGAAAGGGTCATCTACAGGGGAGGCGGCGTGATACTCCTGCTGCTGCCCGCGGGCTGGGTGAAGGGGTGAAGAACAGGGTTTGCGAGTACGAGGATAGCACCGGCTTGACGGCCCTCGCCCCCGCGGGCGCTGCCCAGCTCGCCGACATCCTTGTCTTAATCAAGCTCCTGAGGGGTGGGGTGCAATGGTCGAGTTCAAGCTCAGGCTCCGGGCCGTGACGCTCCCAACAGGGCTTCCTGTCACCATAGAGGGGCACGTTGCTGTCGGGTTGAACGCGCTACTCGACCTTGAAACATATTATAAGCTCCTCGAAGGTGGTTCGTCACGAGCTACGAGATGAAGTTTATTGGAAGGTTGTCTTTCACAGCCAGGACTCCCATACACATCGGGGGGTCAGGGAGGGCAATTTCCTTTATATCCTAAGACTCAGCGATGGGCGTCTCATAATTCCAGCTAGTTCTTGGAAGGGGGCGCTCCGAGCCCTAGCAGAGAGGCTTGCAACTTCAATGCCCCTCAGCGTGCTCGAGAGGCTGGCCCTCCAAATAGACCTCTCCGATGACCCTAGGAGGTCAGCGGAGCCGCTACTGACCAACTTCAGGGAAGCCCTTACAGGCAAGAGCTCCCCACCCTTCACCTCAGAGGATGTGAAACGAATTCTCCTAGATATCGGCTACAGAGAAGTACCAGGCGACGTCGACGATCCTTTAGGCGCTCTAGTGGAATATCTATCGTACTACACCCCCACGGGTAGACTCTTCGGAAACCGCGTGAGAGCAGCCTCCCTTAGATTCTTTGACACCATACTCAACACCCCTACCCAGCGGAGACCCGGTGTTGGGATCGACCGGAAGACCCTCACAGTCAAGGAGAACGTGCTCTACCAGGTCGAGGCCACGGAGCCCGGGATCCGCGTCCCCCTGGTACTGGTGGGCGAGGTGGAAAGGGTGGGCAGCGCCCCCGCGAAGCTGCTCGCCTCCACCCTCGAGGCTGTGAAGGAGGTCGGCCTCTCCATCGGCGCCAGGAAGAGCGCTGGCCTCGGCCTACTCGAGCTCGAGCACGCAGAGTTCCACGTGGTGAAGGTGGGCAAGGAAGGCGACGCTCGCGGAGCCCTCCTCGCCAACCCCCTCAAGGCACGCCCAACCACACTGGAGAACTTCACAGCAATACTCCGCGGCCACAGCGAGGCCTAAAAGACAACGCCCGTCGCCCCCCAGAAACCAGCCTTCCCAGTTACTCCCCCCTGGCACGCTTGACACGGGCGTACGCTTTCCTCAGCAGCCTGTACGCCAGGTAGAGGACCAGCCAGGCGAAAAGGGGCGTCAGAGGGTTATACGAGGGCACCA
>JBEULP010000108.1:0-91859 GCA_041287245.1 Infirmifilum sp.
GTACTTAGCAGGTGGGGCTGTTAACAACGGGGGGATTGTAGTCGAGTGGTTTTTAAAAAGTCTGGGGAAAGTGGAAGCAGAGTACTCCAGTAATACAGGGATTAACCCATACAAACTTATTGATAGGATGGCCGCATCTTCACCTCCTGGGGCAAACGGACTTGTAGCTCTTCCATTCCTTTTAGGAGGCGAGCGATTCCCTATACGTAATCCTGATGCTAAAGCATTATTCTATGGTGTCCAGTTTCGTCACAAGAACAATGATTTCTTGAGAGCTCTACTGGAAGGGGTGATCTTTACTCTAAAGAGCGTTTTTGATGCATTAAAGGAGAAGGGGCTCAACGCGAAGGCTGCTTACATTGGGGGTAGTGGAGCAACCATATCGACATGGCAACAAATAATAGCTGATGTCTTTGAACTACCAATCCTTAGGCAAGACGCCGTTGAAGCCACTCTGCTCGGCGATTATATAAGTTATTCAGAAGCGCACGGGCTTACACCTGAGCTCCCAGAGCCTAAAGTTGTGGCAACTCCTTCTGAAGCTAATATTCGAATTTACAAGGAAAACTACACATTATTCGAGAAACTAATAAAGCTATTTTACACTAAGACGCCTTAAAAATCTATGATAGATTTCCGCCCTTACTGAGCATTTTACGGTTCTTCCTTATCTTCTAAGGGGAGTTTTCCTAAAACTGTTAGAGTGTAAATATTCAGCTTCTGGGGGCTATTAAATATCATGACTAAAGGAAAACTTTTATTTCGCTAGATGATATGACTTGTGGCAGTAACCCACATGGGAAACTTACAGGATATAAGCCATTTCTTCAGGAGGCTTAAAGGGTCTAGGGTCGTGATAGTTGGGATGGGTAACGAGCTTCGCGGTGACGACGGGGTTGGGGTGCTTGTGACAAAGGTTCTCGCAAGGCGTGGATTGAAGGAGAAGGTTGTCGAAGCTGGTAGCAATCCTGAACTTTTTGTCAGCAAGATTTTGTCTCTTAACCCTGAAGTTGTTGTGTTTGTTGATGCGGTGGACGGGGGGCTAGCTCCAGGGGAAGTCGTACTTGTAAGAATTACTGCAGGATCCTCAGATGTTACTGCTTTGAGTACCCACTCTATTCCCTTGCCAATTGTTGCTGAAATGATAGGGGTTCCATGCTACCTTCTAGGGATCCAGGTTGGTGCCGTGGATGTCGGAAGTTCGATAACGCCCAGGGTTAGAGAAGCTGGCTTACAACTGGCTGAACTTCTAGCCCGTGAGCTTAGAGAAGGCTAATCAGAGCTAGCGCTATCGAGCGGTTAATATTTTAGCTTTGTTAAACCGGGGAATTGACTGCTTTGCATTAAGTAAAAAAGGTGTCGAAAAGTATTTGCTTAATTCCCACGTTGCCATTTACTATTAATGGCTAATAGTAAAGAATTTTTATATGTTAAAAAAATAATATATACTTGATCTTAATGGCAAGCAAGGCTCCTAAACCCATGAGGAAGAGCCTCTGGGTTTACCATTTTAACTCTGGGGGGTGTAACGGGTGCGACATCGAGTTTGTAGCTTCTCTCACACCACGTTATGACTTGGAGAGGTTTGGGGTTCAGCTTGTCCCCAGCCCCCGCCACGCCGACGTGCTTGTTGTTACAGGGCCCATTACCTCAACTGTGAAGGACTCCCTCAGGAAGATCTACGACCAGATTCCGCACCCGAAGCTTGTTATAGCCTTAGGTTCCTGCGCTTGTAGCGGAGGGATATTCTCAGAGTGTTATAATACCATTGGAGGTGCCGACCAGGTGATTCCTGTTGACGTGAAGATTCCAGGTTGCCCGGCTAGGCCTAACCAGCTTGTAAGGGTTCTAGCGGAGCTGTATGGGGTGTATACACATGGGGAAGCTCGCCAAGATTGAAGTCTCCCCGGAGAATCTTATAAGCACTATTAAAGAGTATTCTGAGAAGGGTTTCAGCCACCTAATAACTGTGACTTGCGTCGACCACTCTGGAAGGCTCGAGCTGATATACCATCTTTCAAGCCTTGACGGCCAAATATGCCACCTCTCAATAAAAGATTTGCCTTACACTCCGCAGGTTCCCTCCATAGCCTCCCTTATGCCCGTGGCAAACTTCTATGAGCGGGAAGTCCATGATCTCTTCGGAGTGTATTTCAAAGGCAATGAGGACATGGACAAAAAGCTCCTGCTTCCCGAGTGTTACCCAAACGATATGCCTCCACCTCTCCTCAAAAGCACGGATCAGTCCAAAATACAACAATATCTTAAAACGGCGGCATGCGAATCAGCCCCTCCAATCCGTCTTGAGGCGCCGCTATCCCCGGAGAGCATCACAGTTCCATTCGGGCCTTATCACCCCGCGCTGAAGGAGCCAGAGCACATAAGCCTCGTCGTAGAAGGTGAAAGGATTAAAAAGGCTTTTCTCAGGATAGGGTATGTCCACAGAGGTATTGAAAAAGCCGCTGAGTCCCGGTCATTCCTGCGCGACGTCTTTCTTTTTGAGAGGGTATGCGGTATATGTAGCACGCACCACGCGTGGACATTCGTGGAGGCTGTGGAGTCACTCCTAGGCACCCAGCCGCCCCCCAGGGCGGTTTACCTGAGGACGATTGTAGCCGAGCTGGAGCGTATTCACTCTCATGCTCTCTGGATCGGCTTGGTAGGCTACTGGATGGGGTTTGAGTCAATGTTCATGTGGGTATGGGGCTTGCGTGAGAAGGTTATGGACATGCTGGAGGAGGCCACTGGAAACAGGGTTCACAAATCCTTCATTACCATAGGGGGTGTAAGAAGGGATATTCCCGATGAGAAGCTTAAGAACTTTGTAAACAGGTTAGTGGAGGTTAGAAGGAGTATTTCCTCGCTAGTGGAGGAAATATTAGCCAATGAGAACTTTATTTCACGGACGAGGGGGGTGGGCAGGTATAACCTTGAGAAAGCCAGGCTTTTCTCAACTGTTGGTCCTGTGAGGAGAGCTGCAGGTGACCCGTATGATATTAGGAGGATTGAACCTTACGGCGCCTACGGTGAGGTCGATATTCCAGTTGCCCTGGCTCGAGAGGGCGACGTTTACAACCTCGTCCGAGTGAGGCTTGAAGAACTCTTAACATCCATTGATATTATTTCGCAGCTGGTTGAGAAAATCCCGTCTGGGAACCCTGTGCCCCAGAGGTACTTCATGGGCACTGTCCCCGGGGGAGAAGCCTATGCGAGGACAGAGGCGCCGCGCGGAGAGCTTTTCTACTATGTGAAGGCGGATGGGAAGCACAACCCCTACAGGGTTAAAGTGAGGACTCCTACTCTACCCAATATACAGCTGGCGGCGTCGCTCCTCGAGGGAGCACTCCTCTCCGACCTCCCCCTAATAGTTACAAGCATCGACCCCTGTTTCAGCTGTATGGATAGGTTAACAGTTTTGAAGGAAGGGAGGCATATCTCCCTAACCTTAGAGGATCTTTCCAGGCTAGCTAGAGGTGGTGGAAAGTGAGGACGTATTTAAAAGCTGTGCTGTTAGGCGTAAAGGAGGCTTTTAAGGAGAGGTTAACAGAGCCTATAGCCACAGTTACTGATAACGGCTATTCGCGCGGGGTTCCAAGGTTAGACAGGAGTAAATGCCTAGGCTGCGGGCTCTGTGCACGAAGCTGCCCCCCAAACGCGATTAAAATGGAGCCAGCCGGTAAGAGAGTAGTCGGCGGGAGGGAGGTCACCAAGCAAGAGCCCCGGTTTGACTACTTCCGCTGCATCTATTGCGGACAATGCGCAGACGTTTGCCCGGCTAAGGCTATTACTCTCGAGCGGAAGAGCCCCCTTGACGCTATAAAAACTGCTTCTCCAAGCTTTTTCATACTAGCTTTGCCCTGCCAGATCACAGATTTCCTCATAATCCTCCTGGTAGTAGCGCTTGTCTATTGGCTTGCAGGAAGATTTTCGGCGAGAGGGCGGCACGAAGCATTCGCGAGCGAGCCATTCTCAGGCGGGGTCCCCCTCAATACCTCGAGCCACAGGTATCACGCTTTGAACCTTATGGCTTTCGTCATCTTCCTAGTCTTAATCGAGTCCCTCAGCTTTCTATACCTCTTTGGAGGAGGATCCCCCAAGATTATCGTGGTTCTACTCCTCACAGCCTTGGTGATCTACCTACAAGGAATCCTTCTAATAAGGGGGTGGGCTAGATGATGGACCTGCTATACCCCCTCGTTTTTCCAGGAATAGTGTTCACGGCAGCAATGGCTTTCTGGTTTGAGTACATCGAGAGGAAGGTAACTGCCCGCGTTCAACGCCGCGTAGGTCCCCAGTTTACCGGACCCGCGGGACTCTTCCAGCCCCTCTATGACTTTCTAAAACTTCTCGGAAAGGAGGAGTTGCTAAACCAGGGGGGCGACAAGGTAGCTCTGCGGGTAGCACCTGTTCTAGCCGTAACATTTCCGATCTACGGCATGCTGTTCATCCCCATAGTTTCTGAGAAGCCGCCCCTTGGGTTTGATGGTGATCTTCTCCTCATAATCCTCCTGTTAGCATTCTCAGCACTATCCACCGTCCTAGTGGGATATGCAGCCCTCAGCCCCTACACGCTAATCGGAGTGGGAAGGTTCGTCACACAATACGCGATGTACGAGGCTATATTCATGCTGTGTATCGTCTCAGCAGCCCTACAAGCCTCCACTCTCAACATGCAGGGACTCTTAGCCTACCAGGCGAAGAACGGGTGGCTAGCCATATACCAGCCCCTGGGCTTTACAGCTGCAACTATCTCACTCCTTGCAAAACTTGAGAAAAGGCCATTCGACCTCCCACACGCTAAGCAGGAAGTTGTTGCCGGCTGGCTGACAGAGCTCAGCGGCAGGAACCTCGCATACATGAGGCTCTACGAGGACCTAAGCATGACGTGGGGAATCGCGCTCTTAGCAGCCGTCTATCTCGGCGGACCCATGGGGCCAGGCTTTCCCCTCCTAGGTCCTCTAGCAGGTTTCCTGTGGTTTGGCTTGAAAACACTTCTCATGAGCGTGCTAATTTCCCTGATAAGTGCCTCTGCAGCAAGGGTTCGCGTATATGGACTCGTTCAAACCTTCTGGGAGATAGTCTTCCCTCTTGTCATCCTTCAGGTTGGTCTTGCCTGGGTATTAAGGTGGTTGTTATGATATGGCTTGTCGTAATAGTTGGCGTATCGCTCGTCCTAGCGGCTCTCTTTGCGTCACGCGTGTCCTTATCTCTCCTACTGATGTCCCTAGGTAGTGCAGTCTTAAGCCTGGCTATAGCAGCCCTAGCCGGCCCTCTAAGCGGCATCCTAGTAGCAGCGCTCTACGCTGGTGCACTCATAGCACTAATGGCGGTGTGGCTTGTGCTGGCGGGATCGGAGCAAGCTAGGCGCGACGCAGTCTACTGGGTTGCTATAGCTTTCCTTTTGCTAGCCCTCCCAGCCGGTCTTTTAATCATCACAATGAGTGGGACGCAACAAGTCATAGTTGTCAACCGGGGGCTATCTACCGAGGACGTCATGCTTCTCGCGGTTATTCTTATGGTCGCTTCTGGAGGCGTCCCCTATGTACTAGGGGGTGATAAAGAATGATAGATGTTTTGGTTGTCCTGGGAGGAGCACTGGTCCTGGTGCTAGCAGGTATAGCTGTGGTGGTAGCTACAAGGAATCTTCTAAAGGTAGTGATGGGAATCCAATCAATTATCCTCGGAGGCCTGCTAATCCTATCGGTCGTTGCACAGGGAGAGGCTGGGATTATACTAGTCCCCGCTATTGCCGCAGCAGCCTCCGAGGCTGTGGGGATGGCGGTTCTAGCCTTCATTTGGGAAAAACACAGGAAAATCAATCCACATGAGATATCCGAGCTAAGGTGGTAAGCATGTATGCCGGTTTAATCCCATTTCTGCTTTTCGCAACCAGTCTTCTCATTCTACTCCTGGGAAGAGCATCGAGAAGGCTCTGCGAGTTGCTCGCAGTAATAGCTACCGGAGGGTCAGCCGCCCTGTCTCTATACCTCCTTGTGGAACCTGAACCCACGGCAACAGGCCCCCTCGCAGTGCTAACCGACCCGCTCTCAAGGTTTATGCTTGCTGTCGTTAACGGGCTAGGCTTCCTAATTGTCGTCTACAGCGTCGGCTACATGTCCGGCGAGAAGAGTTTTGTCCGCTACTATTTCTTCATACTCTTATTCATAGGGGCTATGTCCGGGCTAGTACTCTCAGAGGACCTTGTCTACCTATACCTGTTCTGGGAGCTCGTAGGCGTGTGCAGCGCGATGCTGATCAGCTTCTGGTGGGAGAAGCCAGAGGCTCGGAGAGCAGGTCTCAAGGCCTTTGCCGTGACGCGTGTAGGTGACATAGGCTTTCTCCTTGCAATTGCTCTCGCCATCCATAGCCTGGGAACAACAAGAATACCATATGTTCTCGCAGGGCTAAATAAGGATCCTTCCCTGGCAAGCATCACAGGTTTATTGCTTGTTATTGCAGCCACCGGTAAGTCGGCACAGCTCCCACTAATGGTGTGGCTGCCGGACGCGATGGAGGGCCCCACTTCCGTCAGCGCCCTTATACACGCGGCAACAATGGTTAAGGCAGGAGTTTACCTTGTATCAAGGTTCTACCCAGCTTTAACACATGACACGCTTACCACGCTTTTCTGGATCGCCCTCGCAACCTCCCTCATCTCCGCCGTCTCCGCCCTCGCCTCGCAAGACCTAAAAAGAGTCCTAGCCTTCAGCACCATAAACCATCTAGCCCTAATGTTTCTAGCCCTCGGCGCGGGGGCTTGGGCCTCTGCACAGCTGCACCTCCTCTCACACTCACTTTTCAAGGCCCTACTCTTCCTCTGCGCCGGGCTCATTGCACACGAAACTGGGACTCGTAATCTTGACGAGATTGGAGGACTATGGAAGGGGGGCATGCGCCTTACTGCTACGGCTTTTCTCATAGGGGCCCTCAGCCTAGCAGGGGTACCTCCTTTCCCCGGCTATTTCACCAAGGAAGCTGTGCTCGCCTCCTTCGAAAAAGTTCTCGGGTCCGAGGGGCACCTTTTCGCCTTCGTTTTAAGCTTTCTCTCCACAGCCTACATCTTCAGGCTTTTCCTACGGCTTTTCCTTGGAGCTCCAAAAGAGAGGTATGAGGAGCGAAACCTATGGATGATCACCCCCATCCTAGTATTAGCCTCGTTAACGTGCATAGGTTTTGTTCTACTGGAGGCTGCTTCTTCTATCCTTGGCGTAGAGCTGCCAGAGGTTCACGTGGATTGGTATGCCGTCTCCGGGTTGGCGGCTGGGCTGGCTTTGGCGCTCGGCGTATGGGGTGTTGGGCTTGTCTCGGGTTTTAGGAGGGCTCTCTACGGTTTCGCTCGGGTCGCGGACGGGATGTTCTACCTCGATGACCTTTACACGTGGGTGGCTAGGAAGGTCGCGTATAACGCTTCAACAGTTACAACGAGATTGCAGCAGGGCAACCCCGCTTACTACACGTTATGGCTATTCGGATTCGTCATCTTATTGTTCATCATAGTCCTAGCGGTGACGTAAGATGTGGTTGGGAGTCGAGGAATATTACCTTTCCACGCTTCTTGCGGGAGTAGCAGTGCTAACAACTCTCAGGCTGTTTCCAAAAGCCGCGGGGAGGCAAGCATCCACAGCCCTTTCACTGGCATTCATGGGAGCCCTACTCTTTTTCTCCTGTAAAGCCTCGGGGCTACCCGGCCTCGTCGGCATTGTAGCATTCCCAGTGGGAGCCGCAGCCGTGCTCTCAGCCCACGAACTATTACACGAAGACAAGCCCCTGCATGACGCGCTAACACTGGCCCTAGCGGGCTCACTACCGCTCCTAGCAGGTTCAACAGACCTGATCAGGATATTCGTAGCTTGGGAGCTGATGAGCATATGCGTTCTTCTCCTCGTCGGCTTGCACCGCGAGAGGGAAAGCGCTGAAGCCGTCTTGAAATACCTCATGCTCTGTGGAGTAGGTACTGCTGTAGCCTTAACGGGTATCGCCTTAGCGGTTTTTGAGACAGGATCAGTCGGCATTGAAAGCATTGCGAAAGCCAGCATCCTGTCCAAGGCTTTGATGCTCGTGGGCTTTTCCACGGAGGCCGCTGTTTTTCCGCTACACTTCTGGCTACCCGATGCCCACATGGTAGCGCCCAGCACTGCAAGCGCTATGCTCTCTGGAATAGTGATAGAGTCAGCGGCAGTACTAGTCTACCGATTAGCTGGAAGCGACCCAGTGCTGTCTCAACTCCTACTTTACCTGTCAATTGCTGGAGCGTTCATTGGGAATCTATCTGCGCTGGCTCAGGACGATATAAAGAGGATGCTCGCCTACAGCAGCATAGCAAACGTGAGCTACATTATCATGGGGCTCTTCTCAGGAGACGCTACAGCGAAAGCCTATGCACTCCTCCATATCGCAGCGCACGGTTATCTAAAAGCAGCCCTCTTCATACTATCCGGGGTTCTCCTAGCTAACTATGGAACTAGGAAGCTATCACAGCTTACAGGCTCCCTTTCCAGTGACAACATCTTAAAGTTCATACTTGTAGGGTGTAGCATAGGACTTATGGGAGCTCCTCCCCTCCTCCCATTCTGGACCGAGTTGTACATAGCTGTCGGATTGTTCAATGTGAACATACTGCTCCCCTTGTTTTTCGCTATCTGCGTCATTCTCTCATTCGGCTACTATTTCAGACTCTTTTACTCTTTATCGCAAGGCGCACCTAAACTTTCTACTCAAGCTCATGGAGGTTATCTTCTCACAAAGATATCGGTGGTTCTACTCCTACTTCAAAACTTCTTGCTGTTTCTATTTCCTTCCTTGCTAATCGGATGGCTAACATAAGACACAGGATAAACACCCGCAGTTTTTGGTTGTAAAATAGGAAGCCTTTTCAGGGGCAATTTTCACGTTCCCTAATTCTGCTCGCGACACTGAAAAGAGGGCGTTGTACAAAGAGGTTATCATTAAAAACCGGGGAGCTAACCTTTCGTGTCTCGTGGAATGAGAAGTTAGAAGCATAATAAGTTATTCCCTACTAATACCTTTAAAGTTAAGCCGTAAAATTGTTTTATTCTTTAGAATTTCCTAAGTGATGACCAGTCTGTACTGCTTCAGTACTGTGTAGTCTTCGTTGAAGCGAAAATGTCCTTCAACCTTTCTCCCTGCAAGAACATGGGGTAGCCAGTGCCTATCGTCTTCCCACATCTCCTCGAAAGGAAGCGACTTAATGTTAAACCACATGGGCGTGGCTTCCCGCGTTTCAACGGGCGTTCCCTGAAAGTGGAACGTAACGTAAATTTCGACGATCCATGTGGGGTTTGAGTCGGCTGTGTAGAAGTAGAGAGTCCCGGTGTGAATCAAATCATAAACTCGTATCCCGACTTCTTCGAAAACCTCTCTAGCAGCTGCCTCCTCTGGGTTTTCACCATACTCGATTTTACCACCCACGCCGTTAATCTTGCCTGCCCCAAAACCCTCCTTTTTCCTTATTAGCAGAATTCTTCCCTCGTTTATAACAAAGGTTAAAGTTGCTTTTACTGCCATTTTCGATCCATCAGAGAATAACCGGTCCCCCACCTAAATGTCCTACTCCTCCCAGAAAATTTTATAAGGTAAGAAGATGTTTCAGACGTGGGCTCTTGCCCGGGAAA
This sequence comes from Infirmifilum sp., assembly GCA_041287245.1. Lineage (GTDB taxonomy): Archaea > Thermoproteota > Thermoprotei > Thermofilales > Thermofilaceae > Thermofilum. The sequence continues at coordinate 9,633 of JBEULP010000108.1, forward strand.
CTCGTAAACTTTGGAGAACGTAAGCAATCGTGGGTTATACTTGCCCTAGACTTCCCAAAGTATAAAGACTTCCTATCCGAGACATATAGACTTCTAGAAAAGCTTTCTAACATGCTTGCAGGCGTAAAAATAGGCCTCCCAGCATTCCTGAGGGTAGGACCCGAGGAGATTGGAGAATTAGCACAAGCTTTTAAAGGAGAGCTGTACTTCCTAGCTGACCTCAAGCTCGCAGACATAGAAGACGTCACCCTGGAAGAGATAATGTTGATTGAGAGCATGGGCTTTGACGGCGCCATCATCCACCTCTTCCCGCAGTGTATATCCAAACCCCCGAGGACAGATATCGACCTGTATGGACTTGTATCAATGAGTTGTCGGGCGAGCCTGATAGACCACCATTTCCAGGATCTCCTAGACTATGCGGGGAGCCTGCGCTTGACAGGCGTCGTTGTGGGGGCTACGAAGCCTGATATGATCAAGCGTGCTAGGGAGAGGCTTGGAGAAGCCTTGATACTCTCTCCAGGCATAGGTTTTCAAGGAGCGGCTCCGGGTTCCGCACTAAAGGCTGGCGCCGACTTCGAGATCGTCGGGAGGTCTGTGGTCTTCTCCCAAGACCCCCTAGGAGAGCTTAGTAGGATTGTGGAAAGTCAAAGGGTGGTTAAGCGTGGCAATTGAACACCTACTCTGGCGTATAGGAGCGGTTCAGAGGGGCAGTTTTAGACTGTCCTCTGGAAGAACAAGCAATATCTACGTAGATCTAAGGAGGCTACCTTCACACCCTGAAGAGTATAAGCTGGTGCTCGAAGAGCTTGCCAGGAGGGTGGGCGGCATCGCCTTTGACGTTGTATGCGGGATTGCCGTGGGAGGGTTGCCTCTGAGCGCCTGTCTAGCCCACCTGTTGGGTAAGCCTTTAATCTACGTTAGAAAGGACAGGAAGAACCACGGAACGATGAGGCAGCTTGAAGGAGACTACACCGCTGGAGAGAGGGCTATAATAGTAGACGACGTGGCGACCACCGGGGGCTCGATTATTGAGGCAGCAAGGGTATTAAGATCTCAAGGACTAGTCGTTGAGGACGCGATAGTCGTGGTGGACCGCGAGGAGGGGGCTCGGGAAGCTCTTGAAGCCGAAGGACTCAGGCTGCACAGTCTAACAACCCTAAGGAAGCTCTTAGAGGTGGGTCAAATTGTTTAGGGGGCGGGACATCCTCTCAATACTTGACTTTACGAGAGAAGAGCTCGAGGAACTCTTCCACGAGACGGACAAGATAACTGCAAACCCCAGCAGTTACGCCGGAGCCCTTAGGGGCTTCGTCATGGCCACTGCGTTCTTTGAGCCCAGCACTAGGACGAGGCTAAGCTTTCAGTCTGCAATGCTAAGGCTAGGGGGGAGCTACATCGACCTCGGAGAGCTTGAACGCTCCTCAGTCGCTAAGGGAGAAAACCTTTCAGACACTATCAGGATGCTTGACTCCTACGCCGACGTTATCGTTGTGCGTCACAAGCTTGAAGGAGCTGCCCGATTCGCAGCTGAGATAGCAGAGTCGCCTGTTATAAATGCTGGCGACGGCAGGAAGCACCACCCGACCCAGGCGATGCTTGATCTTTACACGGTGAGGCGTGCGAAGGGCGTGATAGACGGGCTGGTGTATGGCGTCCTGGGGGATTTGAGGTTCGGGAGGGCTGCGGCCAGCTTCATCCTCGGCTTGTCGCTCTTCCACCCTAGGAAAATCTACCTCATATCCCCCGAGCTCCTGAGGGCGAGGCGTGACGTTCTGGAGGTGCTTGACTCTGTGCACGTAGACTACGAGGAAGTTGGTAGCCTGAGCGAAGTTCTACCCGAGCTTGACGTCCTCTACGTTACGCGTGTTCAGAAGGAGCGCTTCCCCGACCCCGCTGATTATGAGAAGGTGAAGGGCAGCTACATCGTGACGACGGAGACCCTACGAGATGCTAAGGAGGACCTTGTAGTTATGCACCCGCTCCCGAGGGTGGACGAGATAGCGTATGATGTGGACTCGACTCGGCACGCCATCTACTTTAAACAGGCTGAGCTTGGGGTTTGGGTTAGGATGGCTCTTCTCAAACTCATGCTTGTGGGGTGACAGGTGTGGAGGATAGGTTGATGGTTAGGAAGATCAGGGATGGCACAGTCATAGACCATATACCATCTGGGAGGGCTTTGGATGTGTTGAAGATACTGGGCCTGACGGGAAAAGAGAATATTACGATAGCACTGGTCATAAACGTTGAAAGCAAAAAGCTAGGCAGGAAGGACATCGTGAAGCTCGAGGGACATTTCCTTAAACCCGCCGAGGTGGACGTAATCTCGCTGGTTGCGCCTACAGCGACAATTAACATCGTCAGAGACTACCAAGTCGTCGAAAAGAGACAGGTCCAGATACCAGAAGAGATAGTGGGCCTGCTCCGCTGCGTAAACCCTCTCTGCATCTCCAACTCCAGGGAGCCTATCACTCCAAGGCTTAAAGTCATATCGAAAGACCCCTTGAAGCTTAAATGCGTGTACTGCGACGAGGTGTTCGGAGAGGAGGCGATAGCCCAGCTGGTGTCAAAGTAGTGTACGCCCAAGCAACCATAGTAAGGGTGGCACGTCAAGGCAACGTTTCTGTACTGAGGCTTGCAGCTTTTCTCGATAACCCGAAGCCCGGACAGTTCATAATGTTGTGGCAGCCGGGTCTCGGCGAGATACCACTAAGCATAGCTGACTATGAATCAGGCGAGCTTCTACTACTAATAACCAAGAGGGGAAAAGTTACGACACATATTTACGAGAATGCGCGCGAAGGCCAGAGAATGTTCATTCGAGGTCCCTACGGGAAACCTTATACAACCCCCAACCCGGGATCTAGAATACTTCTCGTAGGGGGAGGTAGCGGAGTGGCCCCTCTACACTTCCTGGCTAAGCAGCTCGGCCTGCGAGGATACCACTGCACAGCTGTCATAGGATTCAAGAGTTCACGTGAAGCCCTGCTAGTTGACTCTTTTTCAAGAATCTGTAGAACCACTGTGGTAACGGAGGACGGCACGCTCGGTGAGAAGGGTTTAGCTACAGATACAGCGTCGCGACTTCTCAGCAGTGAAAAGTTCGACTGGATATACGCTTGCGGCCCCGAACAGCTAATTTCAAAGACGCTTTCCTTAGCCATAGACTCTGAGGCTCACTTCGAGGCTTCGCTTGAACGCTACATGAGGTGTGCTGTAGGCATATGCGGCTCATGCGTGTTGGAGCCAGTTGGGCTAAGAGTTTGCAGGGACGGTCCAGTATTCCCCCGGGAAATATTAATTAAAGTATTTCAGAATATATAAAGAAAAAATTTAAACAGCCTCGTCTTCAAACTCTACTACTCCCGTCCCATAGCTCTTAATTGATACCTCTAGGCTGACCTTGTGCTTACCCTTGGCGTATTGTCCCTTAACACGGACTTCAAGCTCGCTTCCAACGGGGATTTCGAGTGGCGCTTCTGGGGAGGGCGTTGCAGATACTGGCTGGCCGTTCAAGAATAGTTGGGTATCTTCCAGCTTGACAGGGGCACCGTCAACCTGGATCTTAATTGGAGAGTCGACCTGGGCTGTGGCGAGGTTATTCTTAAGCTTGAAGGACAGGATGTTATCAGAGACTTTCATACTACCTTTCACGTAGAGCCTTCTTAGAAGAGCCTTTGGGATATACCCCATGTTTTTTCTACCGCTTTTTATCAAGCTTGACTCTTAATAAATCTTTATTTTCCAAAACTTTTTTAAAAGAGAAAAACATGTTTTGGCTATGAATCACCTGAAAAGAATGTTTATCCTAACAGGCCACAGGGGTGCTAGAGCCTTATCACCCGAAAACACACTTCCAAGCTTTCTCAAAGCCCTGGAGTGCGGCGCTACAGGAGTAGAATTCGACGTTAGAAAAACAGCAGATGGGATACCAGTTATAATACACGACGACGAGCTTAAACTTTTAACCGGAGTAGAAGCAAGGGTAAGCCAGCTAGCATTCAACGAGCTCTCAAAGCTTAAGGTGCTGGGGGCTGCAAGGATACCTACTTTGCGTGAAGTCCTTGCTCTCGCCAAGGGGCGCCTCTATGTGGACATTGAGATAAAAGTACCGGGGGTAGAGGAGGAGGTGGCGGATGCTCTAAGGGAGCTTGGCATGATCCAAGACGCATTGGTAACCTCCTTCCTCCCCGGGACATTGGAGCAGGTTAAAAAAATAGAGCCGCGGGTAGAGGTGGGATTGCTCTTAGAAGAATGGGACGAAGAATACCTCGAATTGGCCCAGAAGATAGGGGCTAAAGCGATACTACCAGCTTACGAGATCATAACCTACGACCTCGTCCAGAAGGTTAAATCACAGGGGTATGCCCTCATCACCTGGACCGTCAACAACCTGCAAGACGCTACACACCTGTTATCACTCGGCGTTGACGGGATCATAACAGACGACCCTTGCCAACTTCAACAAATCAAGAGGCTTGCATAAACAGGCCTCGCAAGCTAAAAGCCTTGACAAGCAAGAGCTTTTTGACGCATATAACTCTTGGCTATAGCGGATAGAGTCAATTCGATTAACCGTCGTGTCTCGCCTTCTATGAATACCTACTCGGATATGAGTCTGAGCAGCTTCCACAACGTGTGGACCCTAATATTCTTCCTTTCTTCTAACCATTTCAGATACGCTTCGTCTAAGTTTCTCGACTGAACTATGTAGTTGAATACATAGTCAACGTACTCCTTAACTGCTTCATCCGTGATCGTCCTAGCGTCTAATGTTTCAGGCGGAGGATAAGGCAACTTCCAGACATCTACGGCGTGTGTGGAGCGAGGCATGCCATTTACAATCGTGATCCAACCTTTGCGGGGGGTAACCTCAGCCCGGGTTGAAAACATCCTCCATTCATCCAACTTTATTTTCCCGGTGATACGGGTTCTCAACGTTAAAGCTAAAAGCTCCGAGTAGTGTGAGAGCAATTCTCCTGCTGTACGGAGATAACATTCAACCCGAGCGCCGAGCTGGGGTAACACGAGTAAAAGTGGTTTTTCAACCCATAACCAGCCTGATGCATGCCCCCTGAAAACATCCCTGACCACCTCCACCACTCTCTGGAAACTGACTGTTCCCTTCGCGTAAAGGTTCAAGATACTCTCAAGCTCCTTGGGATATGGGAGCGCAACCCCGCTAAAAGCCTCTGTTCTATCCAACAGTCTGTTAGCGAGCTTCAGCCTCGCCATCCTAAGCCGCGGGGCCGATAAAACCCAACCTTCCATTTTCTTAATTTTCAAGGCTTAAGGTCTTATAATGCTTTTCATATCGGGGGAGACGTATGTGGATAAAACCTTGAGAAGGCCAGCTGTGGAGTCGCCACACTCCCTTCACAGGGTCTCGGTTCAATAGAAAGCCAATTATATCAGCGAGCACGTTTAAACTGTGAATGATGACCAACCGGAGAACTCTCTGAACTATGAGGAGAGCGGCCGTAGCTGAAATCGCTTCTCAATGCTTCTCTTGAAACACGGGGTTCAATAGTAGTCGCCTATCCTAGAGCGTTGAGAGTACAGGGCTATCTCTATTCAATTACTTTCTTTATAAAAATGAAAAATATTCAGAGGAGAGCCCAGCAATCTATACCTTAAGCGAATGTAATTTAAGCTTTGTCGAGAGAATGAAAATTTTTCTTTTATTCTCTCTGCCCCGCGCTTTTTCATGTATAATTTTCAATAAAAAACAAAGTAAAAAATAAATAGTTGTTATTTTTAGCCGCAGTGATATGAAGAAAACCCTAGTATTGTTCCTGACACTGGTTTTGGCTTCTGCAATCCTAGCTTCTAGCTTGGCGCAAGCCCCGCCGATTAAAGTTAGAGTCGTCGTTGGATACGAAAATGACGCCTCTCTTAACCAGGTAACCAATCTAGTTGGTGCCTCACCCTTCAAGAAAATATCTGAGATCAAGGTGGCTGTCTTCGAGGTTCCCATACAGGCTATTGACGCGATTAGCCGGGTGCGCGGCGTGAGGTATGTCGAGGTGGATAAGGAGGCAAAAGCCCTTGAGTTCTCGTCTTCCCCTGACGTGCTATGGAACATTAAGATGATCAACGCGAACAAGGTGTGGGACAGCTACTTCGCCACAAAGGGGTGGGCTGCTCTCGGCAAGGGAGTAGTGGTGGCTGTGCTGGATACCGGTATAGACTACACGCACCCCGAGCTTAAAGGGAAGATAGCCTGGTGCGCCTACACCGTCGGGGTCAAAACTTACACTGGGACAAACCTAAAGAACTGTGCTGATCGAAACGGGCACGGCACTCACGTCGCAGGCATCATCGCCGCTACCGTCAACGGCGTCGGAAGCGCCGGAGTCGCTCCCAACGTGACCCTCTACGCCATAAAGGTCCTAAACGACGCAGGCTCTGGCACCTACACCGACATCGCCGAAGGCATAATACTCGCGGTTAAAGGGCCTGACGGGGTTGTCGGCACGAGCGACGACGCCAAGATACTCAGCATGTCACTCGGGGGGAGCAGTGACAGTCAAACACTTCACGACGCGATAGTGTGGGCCTATAATAATGGAGTCGTGATCGTGGTTGCCGCGGGGAACTCCGGCGATGGTAATCCATCCACGGATAACGTTGAGTATCCAGCAAGGTATAGTGAGGTTATCGCGGTCGCAGCTGTCGACTCGAACGGCAACACCCCCACGTGGAGCAGCGACGGGCCAGAGGTCGATATTGCAGCTCCAGGCGTAAATGTTTACTCTACCTACAAGTCCGGAGGATATGCCACACTTTCGGGTACAAGCATGGCTACGCCTCATGTCTCAGGGGTAGTGGCGCTCATACAGGCTCTCCGTATAGCTAGCGGTAAGGCACCTTTAACGCCCAGCCAGGTTTATGCGGTGCTTACTTCGACAGCAGTCGATCTGGGTTCTCCAGGCTTCGACGTCTTTACAGGCTACGGTTTGGTCAACGCATACGCTGCTGTGGAAGCAGCTTTAAAACAGCCATAAAATTCCAGGCGATCTAAGAAAGTGGTAAAGGTTTTTCTAACGAGTAAAAAGTTCGAGTCGTCTTCTCTTATCCAGATGAAAAAGCCGGCTTAATCCAACTTTAAATGTGTTTTCACATTTTCTAAAGGTTCGCAAAAGCAGCATGTCATCCAGTCCCTTGGCTGCGTTATCGGTTTTTAGAACCAAAAAGTGGCGAAGAGAGTAGCATTTTTAAACGAAATCGCGGCTTTTCACCTGTGACATTTGATAAGGCTGTTTTAGTACTCGGGTCCCCTTCCTTTACCTTCGAGTCCGGAGCTTCTACCTTGACAAGGGTCTTAGAGTCTTTTGATGTAAAAAGTGTTGAGATATTTTATAGCCGGTTTGCAGAGCTAGAAGCTAAGAGGCTTCAGTACTTCGCTAGTAAACTTTTCAATCTTGAAGTCAACATTTCTCCTCTTCCCAACCTACTCTCTCAAGCCGTCGAGGCTCTAGAAAAAGTTACAACTAGGGATAGCCTCGTTGTTCCTACAGCAGGCTCTCTTCTCGGAGCGATAGCCTCTACACACGTTGCCGACAAGATTGGCGCTAGGATTCTACACGTAATGTTTCCTTTTGGGCCCTGGAGCGGCTTCTTTTACCCATATATCCCGAGGTATCTACAGCCAATAGTGGCCTTGGGGGGCGCTGTCGAGACATCCTATAGACCCTTTGATGCCAAGAAGGCTGAGAGCTTTCTCGGCGATACCGAGAACATCTACATCACCACGAAGCTCGGCAGGGCTATAGCTAGGATTAGCCTCATGCTCAATACTTCTCTAAGAGATTTGTGGGTTAACGACGTGTCAACCCCAGAGTTAACACTAGAGCTTCGAGACGACATAAGCGAGAAGGAACTCTCTATAAACGTTTACGCGCGGACCACTACCCATGCTCAACTCCTGTGCAACCTTGCCAAGGTTGAGCGTCATCAAGCTGTAAAAAGCATCCCCACTTTAAACACCACCGGTAGCCATGCGAGGGCATCTATAGGGACAGGCTCTGCATCTCTAGATGCTTTTCACAGGTTTGTCTCCGAGGTTTTCTATTTGCTGGCAGGGGGTAGGGAGAAGTGCCTTGGCAGGAAAACAGTTGAAGGAGAAGGCTTCTTGAAAGGCATACTTAACGAGATGTACACCTTAACAGGCTTCGAGTTGCTTAGCCTGGATCCAAAGTCAAGATACGTCATAGATACCAATGTGGTGTACAAAGGTATTCATAATGTTGCAAGGCCAGGTGGGCCTAGGATAATTATCCCGTACTGTGTACGTTACGAGGTCCTGGATAAGCTCGCACGGAGTAAATCTCCATGTTCAAAGTTCTATATGCAGTTCGTCAGGCTGGCACTAGAGATGCTTGAAAGCTACGCTTCTAGGATTCCAAGCAACCCTGTGAACTGCGACATGGCCATCCCTGCGATAGACCCCGAGCTGATTAGAAAGGCTGTCATTTTATCAGCGGATTCCCACGCTGTAGATATGTGGAAGGAGATGGTGTTAAGCAAGTATACTCTGATAACCCCTGTTACAAGGAATATGATTAGGCCCGCAAGCGGGGCTGAGCTTCACTATGCTTTAATACAACTAGCTGCCTTCTTGTGCCTTCTTAGAAAGCACATACACCCTTAGCCGTTAGGATTCGCAATTCGTCGAAGGCAGCCTCAGCATGAGGGGGTGCTTGTATCAGCTCTTCGGGCTAGTAGTTCTAGCTCTTCAGGAGGCCTTTTCGCGTTAAAGTCAGGTAAAGCTATGTTTATTTGCCTGCCCCCCACGTAGTATAGCGTGAAGCTAAGTGTTTTCTCAGCAGGGGATATTGAATACTCCTATGGAGTTATAGAGTTTGAGCCATCAGAAGAGGTTTTGAAGAAGTTATCCGGTAGAGACGCAAGTAGCCTACAGAGGGAGCTTGAAGAGAAGACTGGCCTCACCTTTACCTCTTTTAGCTTTGCTAGAGGAGCTATGAATTACAAAGGAGAGTTGCTTGACCTAGCATATCTCAGGTTCGAGCTTGAAGATGGGTTAGGCTTCGAGGTTGAAATATACGAGAGGTCGGCTAGGAGCTTCTCTAACACTAATCCACAAGAGCATTTTTCAATTGTAAACAAACTTATAAGTGCTCTTTACCCTGATATTAAGCTTAGCGGTCCAAGGTTAATCAGTTACGTCTAGTGAGGCATATGAACGTGATTCTAACCGGCGGAGCAGGCTTTATTGGCAGTCACCTAGCTGAGAAGCTCGTCAACCGTGGATACTCTGTTACAATAATAGACAATTTCTCTTCGGGGAAGCCTGAAAACCTGGCGAGTGTTCACGGCAAGGTACGCCTGATAAAAGGTGACCTACGCTTTCCCGAGAGCTTTCAAGACGCTTTCAAAGAGGAGGTGGACACTGTCTTCCACTTCGCTGCAAACCCCGAAGTTCGAATAGGTGACCCCAGGGAACACTTCGAAAACAACATTCAGGCGACGTATCACCTGCTAGAAACCATGAGGAAGAAAGACGTGAGAGACATAGTCTTTGCATCTACGAGCACCGTCTATGGCGACGCCAGTATACTCCCAACACCTGAAGACTACTCACCCATGAAGCCCATTTCACTCTACGGGGCGTCAAAGCTTGCATGCGAGTCCCTGCTTTCATCCTACGCCTACACCTATGGCTTTAAGGCTGTTGCCCTTAGGTATGCGAACGTCGTCGGACCACGGGCTAAGAGAGGAGTCGTTAAAGACTTTGTCTCAAAGCTTATCGCTAACCCTCTAGAACTGGAGATATTGGGGGATGGTACTCAGCGGAAAAGCTATGTTTGGATAGAGGACGCCGTTGAAGGAACCTTAATAGCGTGGGAGAAAACTGACAGAGGGTTCGAGGCTTACAACGTGGGGAGTGAGGACTCGATAACAGTCCTGGAGGTCGCTGATATAGTAGTTCGGGTATTGGGTTTAAAAGGCGTAACCTACAGGCTTACGGGCGGGGTAGACGGCGGGAGAGGCTGGGTTGGAGACGTGAAGTACATGCACCTTAAGATAGACAAGCTGAGGTCTCTAGGCTGGAGGCCCAAGTTTGGGAGCCGAGAAGCCGTAAAGATGGCCGCCGAGGCGTTTTTAGGCGAAGTTAGACCACGCTAGTGATAACAATAAATGCCATTGCGAGCCTGTCCAGCGTCATTACGCCCTCATGCTTGAGGCTTCTCTTTACTCTGCCGTCCTCTCGCACGAGAAAAACAACAGTGGGGGATACATGGACGTCGAAGCACTCAAAGAGTTTCCTAGCGGGCTCGGCGGAACACTGCCTTGCAAACCAGTCGCAAAGGGCGATTATGAAGTAGGCGTCTTTTCCCTGCTTAGCGTTCTTCTCGACGAAGCTGAACCAGGTTTTGTCGAACTTTCTGCAGGCGGGACACCTAGTGTTGTCGAAGTAGATCACGTACACGCCGTTGTCCGATGGCCAGGGTTGGTCTAGGAGAATCCAACCTCCTTTCTCAGCTGAGTAGATGTATACCCCGTTAGGTGTCAACGGACCTGGATGTTGATAAAGGGTAGACATACGAGAGAATATCTAAATTTAGATATATTTCTTTCTTACGGAGATAGTTCTGTGAACTGTCTTAGAAGTGGCTGGTACAGAGTGTTTGCCAGGGTTGCCTTCAGTATAAAGTCAAAAAAGATGAAGATAAGGGCATAGACTAGTAGCCTCTTAACCTCTTCCTCAACAATAAGCTTCCTCTTGGTGAAGATTAGCCAAGAGATTCTGGATAAGGCTGTTCCCAGTAGAACATAGCCCACCACCCTCAGTATAGCGTAGACCTGCCAGGAGAGCAAGGCGACCTCGAAGAAATGAGAAGCAGAGGCGTGGAGTAGCAGAACGCCGACATAAAAGTTCATATAGTCAAGGAGATAAGCTCCCAGAAACAGACCGGCAAACCCTGCGGTTGCTAGAGATGAAAGCGCGAAGACTGTTATTTCTAACAGTTTAGGTACTATGAATAGGGAGGGGTCTCCCTCCGCCCCCCGCCCGGTAAGTATCCAAGAGAACATCTCTTCAGTGTATTCTTTCCCTTTAGCTATCGCGGCGGCACCCTGCATACCCTGTGTGTATGCATAGTGTATGGTTAAGAGAGATAAGGTGATAGCCCACGAGAACACCAAGAGATAAGCACTTCTAAATTTTCCTTGAGAAACTTGCCAGATGAAGCCGGGGTACACTGCTAAGGTGAGGAGAAGGGGGAGAATCATTTGATTAACTCTCGTGAGAGGTAGAGCCACGTAGAAAAGCACCAGGGTTGCCGCTAAGGTAGATGTAAAACAAATCAACTGTTGCTCGCAGTATCTCCTAGGATCTTCCACTGCCCGCATCATTTACAACAAGGTTTTTATTTTCATAAATCTTTTCCCCCAAAGAGAGTCATTATGCCAGTTGTATCCGTTAAAAACCTTGTGAAGAATTACGGGTCCTTCAGAGCTCTCGACGGTGTAAGCTTTCAGGTAGAGGAAGGCCAAGTCTTCGGTCTTATCGGGCCAAACGGCGCGGGAAAAACCACGACCTTCAGGATTCTAGCGGGGCTCTTGCAGCCAACCCAAGGCGAGGCTCTAGTACTGGGTGAGAGGCCTGGATCTTTAAAGGTAAAAAAGATGATGGCCTACCTGCCAGAGGACGCGGGCTCGTACAGGAACCTTACAGGATACGAGTTTCTCAAGCTGGTAGCAGAGCTCTACTATGGCAGGACTCGGGAGGCGGAGGAGGCGCTGGAGCTAGGGGTGAGGATAGCGGGGCTTGGTGAGAAGATACATGAGAAGATGAAGACGTATAGCAAGGGTATGAAGAGGCGTGTGCAGGTTGCCCGTGTACTAATGCTTAAGCCTAGGCTCGCGATTCTAGACGAGCCGACAGCTGGGCTGGACGTTGTCCAGGCTAAGGAGATCCGGGAACTCATAAAGGAAAATGCCACCAAATTCGGAGTTACTGTGCTTCTCTCAAGCCACAACATGCTTGAAGTAGAGGATGTGTGCTCTTACGTGGCGATGCTCAACAAGGGCAGGATAATCGAGGAAGGCGAGGTAAAGGATCTTATAAGCAAGTATGGGGTGCGCAATCTCGAGGAGGTTTTCTTCAGCATCATCGGTGGTGGCTCGAGATGATACGTCCACTTCTCGTAAAGGAGATTAAAGACATGCTTAGAGATCCCAGGATCCTCGTTCCATTCATTCTCAGCGCGCTTATAATGCCTGTGATAGGCCTCGTGATATCAATCCCAATGCGTTCCGCGGTTGAGGAGGCGATACACGGCGCACAAAACATAGGTTTCGTGAATCTCGACAACGGACCTTACCCAACACTCCTCAAGGAGTGGCTTGCCCAGAGAGGGTTCAGCATTACACCTCTCCCATATAGCGCTGGAAAAGAGCTTTACAAGGCAGCCTCGGAAAGTAATCTACGAATTATCCTGATAGTTCCACAAGGGTTCTCCCAGTCTATCGAGGGTGCTATGCCTCTAAACGTGACCGTCGTATCTGTTATAGATGAAATCTCCTTTATCTCGGGGGTTGAGACGCAGCCGATCATCCAGGAGCTGAGAAACTTCTACCTGCAAGTTATTGCTAACAGGACACGACTCGACCCTCGACTCCTCTCAAATCCCGTTAACGTAGAGCCACAGACATATATAGCCAGTAAAGGGGTCTTTTTACCGGCTGACCCAGCTTCACTCGCTGGGCTTCTAATGGCCGCCCTTCTCATACCGGTCATCGTAATGTCCATCTCAATGGCTGTAATGCAGATGTCTGCAACCTCGATGGCTATTGAAAACGAGGAGAAAACCTTGGAAACACTCCTCACGATGCCTGTGCCCACCCGGGACATACTAACAGCGAAGCTACTTGGCATGTTTGTGGTCTCGATGATCGGGTCCCTCTTCGAGGTCATAGGCATGGCCCTATACTTTATAATCTACTTCGCCACATTTATCCCTGTAATGCCAGGAGAGCCCCATAGCCCAAGCCTAGCCAGTTTAACCCCAGGTCCGAGCCTCTTTAACATTGGTGACTTCCTGCTCCTAATACCAAGCCTCCTCATCTCGCTGTTCTTCGCAGCCGGGTTAGGCGTAGTAATAGGTGCTCTCAGCCGTGACGTCAGAATAGCAAACACTATTATGAGCCCAGTATCCATGCTTGTAATCCTACCAGGATACTTCGTCGTCTTCGCACCCTCGAAGCTTGTAGGCCCGCTTCTCAAAGCCGTTTTCTATGTCTTCCCGCTAACACAGCCCACACTCCTGGCTAAGGACATTGTCGGTTCCAAGCCCCCCGTAGAGGTTCCGCTCTACCTCCTCCTCGCAACGCTGCTAACCCTGCTGCTAGTGTGGGCAACATCCTATCTTTTCTCCCTCGAGACCCTTTCTCGAGTGCAATACGCTGTTGAAAGATTAGCGGCGAAGATCAGGAGAAAACGCTGAGCATTAAGACTGTTAAACTGTAAATTATGTAGATTGCATAGGAAGTTGTATTTTACGGCATAATTTAAACCTTTCTAGCAATAGAAATAAAAGGTTATAAAAAAATAATAGTCGATAAAACATGCAAGCAAAATCTCAAAAGACTGTTGCGCTGCTCCTCATCATAGTATTGCTCCTCGGCTTTGGGGCTGGATATCTTGTCCACTGGGCAACTACCCCCACAGCCCCGGCAGGAGAGTATGTACCTAAAAGCGAGTACGATGCCCTCAACCAGCAGCTACAAACATTGAAAGCCCAGCTACAACAGCTACAGCAGCAACAGGGCGGAAAGCCCGTAGAGATAGTAATAACAGCTTGGACACAAGGCCCGGAAAGAGAGTCCATCTATCGGCAGCTGAACTTGGTGGAAGCAGCTAAAAGGCTAAACACCATTTTCAAGGTTGTTGGCGTCCCAGCCACGGTTACCGTTCAGGGAGACTTCTCTACTGCCTCATGGACAGACTACAGGAACAAGGTCTTCCTAGCATTGCAGGGCGGGACAGGTCCGTGCATATTCCAGATGGAGCATCACTATGCGGCGCTTCTGAGCGAAAACGGTTGGATTATTCCCCTTGATGACTACGTGAAGAAGTATTGGAATTGGACGTACTATGACATAATATCTGGGCTCTGGAGCTCCGTGACGTACAAGGGTCACATCTGGGGTATACCGCAAGACACAGAGGCGAGGCCCGTCTTTTTCAACAAGCTTCTTCTCAAACAGCTCGGCTGGACTGACGAGCAGATAAATGCCCTGCCAGAAAAGATACGTACCGGGCAGTTCACCCTCCAGGACATGCTCAAAGTAGCCGAGCAGGCTGTGCAGAAAGGCGTCGTCCAACCGGGCTACGGGATCTGGCACAGGCCCAGCGCCGGTCCCGACTGGCCAATAGTATATTTAGCTTTTGGCGGAACGCTGCAGGATCCAGCCACAGGCAAACTAGTCGCTGACATGAAGATCTGGAAGAAGACTTTTGACTGGTTCTACGAGGCATCTATGCAGAAAGGAAAAGTCATTTCCGACAAGATCACGTCGCTTGACTTCAACCGTGACATACACCCCACGGTTGTCTCAGGAAAAGTACTCTTCTGGTTCGGCGGTACATGGCACAAGGGGCAGTGGATAGGCTCCTTTAACCTTACAGAGGACAAGTTCTGGCAGATGTTCGGCTTTGCCTTATACCCTGCTGGTGAGCCAGGGCTCCAGCCTGTCACTCTCTCGCAGCCCCAAGCGTACTTTATATCTAAATCTTGCCAGTACCCAGAGGTCGCTTTCCTCATAATCACCTTGGCTACTGACCCCTACCTCAACTCTCTACATGCTGTTAAGAGTGCGCATCTAGCCATACTCTACGATCAGCTGTCTAATCCCATTTACACGCAGGATAAGTTCCTTGCAGAAACAGGGTACATGGTGCAATACGCAAAATACCAGCCTATCAACCCCAAGTGGAGCGACTACAACACGATAATCTTCAACGTTATAAAGGGTATCGAAACCGGGCAGTTCAACTCTGACCAAGCGTTGCAGGTGTTCAGGCAAAACCTCCAAAACACTCTAGGAGATGCTGTCATAATCCGAGATTAAAAAATATTTTTTTGGGTGTGTAAAATTATGGCTTCTAAGAAAACAATCGTAAGGACGCTGGTTTTAACCGTATTTCTTCTACCAGCCACTATAGTCGTAGTACTTTTTATGGCTGTCCCGGGAGTAATAACTTTTTTAATGTCTCTAACAAACCTCGACTATCGCTTTGTCTGGGAGTGGGTGGGGCTCTCAAACTACGTGAAGTTCTTCAGCGATATCAACACTCCGATCTTCGTTAGAAACACGATAATCTTCGTCACCGGCACGCTGACATTCAACGTATTAGTGGGCCTACTCCTGGCCCTAATATCCACGCATATTCACGACACATTAGGTACTGTTATGCGAGCCCTGTGGTATCTTCCCAGGGTCATGCCTTCCGTAATCTACGCCTTTATAATGATGTGGATATTCTCGCCGATGGATAACGGCTTCCTAAACACGGTTCTGAAGAGCATAGGGGATCAACCAGTTCCCTGGACATTCCAATACTACTGGCCGTTCCTGTTCATAGTCAACGGCCTGATCGGGAGCAGCTTTGGAATGGTAATTTTTAGCTCCGCTATTAAAGCGATACCTCCCGAGTATATCATAGCTGCAAAAGTAGACGGTGCTTCCCAGCTTACAATAGTAAGGAGGGTCATCCTCCCCCTAATAAAATGGCAGATCGCGTTCGTCGTAGCCTACCAGACCCTCTCGCTACTAGCCTCTTTCGAGTATATCCTGCTAACTCTCGACGGGGGCCCCGGTTACTACTCAACTGAAGTGATGATACTGCAGGCCTATCATCTGGCTTTCGGCCAGTACCTTGCGAGCATGAGGTACGGGTACGCCGCGGTGTTCGTTACTATCCTGCTTGTCGTTGGTCTGGCGCTCTCGATACTGTATTGGAAGGTCTTCAGGCTTAGAGAGCTGATGGCTGAACCTAAGATGGAGTAGGTGATGGGTGTGAAGGTTAAGCTTTCAACAATCTTGTTGTACCTTGTTGCTGCCGTCTTAATGGTGATGATAGTTGTACCCATCTTGTTGCTCTTCGGTCTTGCCTTCAGCCAAAGCCCGGTAACCATACAAGGTTTCACGTTGGACAACTTTAAGTTCCTCACAAGCGGCGTCCTCTTCCAGGAAAACCCGATTTATAGTAAGTTGTATCCTAATGTATATGCCGTTACTATCAATACTATGCTCCTTGCACTTGGCAACATGGTACTTGTCGTGCTCATCTCTTCCATGGCTGCGTACGTGATATCACGCTACAGCTTCAGGGGTAGGAGTGCTCTGCTCGGGACTTTCCTAATAATCCACGGCGTCCCCGCCTCCGTCTTGCTCATAGCGCTTTACTTCATGCTGCGCCAGCTAAATCTGCTGAACACGATGCTCGGCGTGATACTCGTTAGAATGTCTGTAGACTTGCCTCTGGGCGTTTGGGTTCTCAAGGGCTTCTACGACTCTGTGCCTTGGGATATTGAGATAGCAAGCCTTGTAGACGGAACCAGCAGGCTAGGCGCTTTTTACAAGGTTATGCTTCCACTCGTTAAGCCGGGGATATTCGCCGTGGCACTTTTCTCGTTTCTCAGCGGATGGGGCGAGTACATCTTCGTATACACGTTTATACAATCTCAGGTTAACTGGACTCTCTCGCTTCTGATCAGAAGCCTTGTAGGGGAAATGGGCGGGATCAACCTTTCTCTCATAGCAGCTTTGTCTGTTTTCTATCTATTACCTGTTCTCGCATTGTATATAGTAGGTGAAAAGTATTTGGTTAGGGTTACAATAGGTGGTGTTAAGGGGTGAGTTTGAATGGTTAGAGTTAAATTGGAGAACGTGTCGAAAGCCTTTAGGGGAGGCGTTGACGCTGTAAAGAACATAAACCTCGAGGTTCAAGACAAAGAGTTCGTCGTACTCCTCGGGCCTAGCGGTTGCGGCAAGACAACAACCCTCCTGATGATCGCAGGGGTTTATAAACCGACAACAGGCTACATATACTTCGATGACCAGGTGGTTAACGACCTCGAGCCCAAAGACAGGAACATAGGTATGGTCTTCCAGAGCTATGCGCTCTACCCCCACATGACTGTTTTTGAAAATATAGCGTTTCCACTTAAACTAAAGAAGCTTCCAAGACAGGAGATAGAATCACGGGTTCGCGAAGTTGCGGCTCTTCTCCACATAGAGGATCTCCTCCAAAGAAAACCTGGGCAGCTTAGTGGTGGGCAGCAGCAGCGTGTAGCCCTAGCCAGGGCTATAGTAAAGCAGCCCCAGCTTTTCTTAATGGACGAGCCGCTAAGTAACCTCGACGCTAAAATCAGGGTCGAGGTACGGGCAGAGCTGAAGAGGCTTCAACGCGAACTTGGTATAACGACAATCTACGTTACACACGACCAGGCGGAGGCTATGAGCCTTGCGGATAGGGTAGCCGTTCTAAACAAGGGAGAATTACAGCAATACTCTACTCCAGAAGAGCTTTACAACAATCCAGCCAACACCTTTGTCGCTAGTTTCATAGGTAGTCCACCAGCAAACCTCCTCGACGCCGACATAATTTTAGAGCCCAAGCCTATGGTTGATGTTGCCGGGACGAGCTTCCCGCTACCATCTGACCTGGCACAGGTATTCTCCAAGGCGGGCGAGACCAGGGTTATTCTGATGCTGAGACCCGAGCACGTAAGGGTAAAGCGAGGTAAAGGGTTTACCGTGTTTACAGTGGAGTGGCTCGGCAGGGAGGAGTATGCTTTTCTCAGGGCTCCAGACGGAACCCTTGTTAGAGTTATACTGCCGCCCGAGGAGAGATACGACGTTGGAGACGAGGTTGAGATATCGTTTGACTTCAGGAAGATACACTTCTACAGGCGTAGCGGAGAGTTAATAGTATAAATTGACCTTTTTCTATATTATTCTCTGTGGGATTAAGAGGTTTACTGTTGATAGGAGTTATCCTCTTAATAGTTGTATCTGCTGTAAACGTTCTAGCGCAGGGTGGTTGTGTCAGCATATTTTATACAATCTCTGAAAACATACCACCCAGCTATTATAGCTATTTCGAGTTTAATTTTCAACAACCGGGGAATGTCGCCCTACTCGTATCACCCGAAATAACCTCTAATGTCCCGGTCAAGTTACTCGTCCTTGACCTCGAGAAAAATGTCGAGCTCGCCTCTACTTCCTCTCAAAATGAACTAAAGGGTATTGTAAAAGCAGATTTTTCAACGCCGAGGAAAATGGGCTTAGCAATCATGAACCCATCCACGGCGACTGCGGCCGTATCAGGTAGGTTTAATGTTACATTGTGTGGGGGTCCAGCCCTCGCCTGGTCAGTAGACCGCGAGACGAAAACCTCCAATACCGGGCTTGGAAGGGCGGCGCCGGTGGGAATAGTCGATATAGGCGTAGCGTTAGTCAACGGGACTTTTATAGCATACAGATATGACTTTCAGGGCGTCAAAGCCTTGATAAGCTTCTCGGACGACTTTAAGGCTCACAGTTATAATCTTCCAGAGTATACTACGGGAGCAAGTGTCCAGCTAAACCTGAACCTGAAGGTGGTTACAAACAACAGGGATATACAGTTCTACTGGGTTCAGGAGGTTCTCGTGCTTGATGGCTCAGAGATGTACGTTAATATAAACATATGGAACATTACTAGAGTGAGGAAAGACTCTACCTGTATACTCTCACCTCTAACCGAAAACACCGTTAGAGGCCACGGATCCATCAAATGGTACGACGGAAGCAAGGGCGGCTGCGCTGGCCAAGTCTACGCCTACGCGGAGCCGCGAACCACGCCACTCGGAGACACAACTTTGGAGGTCTCTGCTGAAAAAATCGGGAATACTATAACCCTCAGCTTCTTCCGAGATCAAAACCTTGTTGACTATGTGACCATACTTCCAGCGGGAAGCGTTACGGATGCCAGCTTTACCGTAGAGCCGATGCTCTGGGAGTGGAGCCCGATAGATGCAGAGCTGGTGTTCTCGGGAAAATCTAATATTTATCCTCTCGCCCTACTTGCATCCGGGCAGGTAATTCTCAAGTTGAGCTATCTCCGAAACGGCGCATGGATTCCTCCGCTTGCAGCATGGTCAACAGGTGGAAATACGTATGAAGTGTCCGTTGCAAACGCCGTTATCCAGCAGGCGGGTATTGTAAAAGTCGTGCCTGGGAACCCCGATACACATCTACTCTGGGTGTCGCTAGTAGTCATAAAGACTCCACTCGGTGATATCTTCTCGCAGTCGCTGGACATCTCTGGTTTTATCAGAAAAGTCATCGACTTCCAAAATGGAACGCGGCTTGTTGAGCCCCAGGTATACGTTAATGGGAAACTATTCAATGGTACTAAGGTTTCCCCCGGAGATGTAGTCGAGATAAAATATACGAAACAACACCATCTCAGAATTAATCTTCCCACAGGTGTTCAGGAGCTCTGGGTTAACGACGGGACCAAGCTTCTCTCGATAATTCCCGAAGTGATACAACTGAATCCCAGTGAAAGATACATCCTCACTAAAGTTTATTTCGCCGGGATTGAAGTCAAACCCGATTCTGAGGTTCACGAGCCCGGTGAACTAGTGGGAATATACAGGAAACAATTCTTCATAACAGTGCTCTCTCTAAACACCACCTCCTTCTGGGCCGATGAAAATCTTTCCCTAGCAAGATTTGTCCGCGACGAGATAGAGTTAGGGAACAGGACTAGGCTTGTAAAGCCGAGAATAATATACAACGGATCGCCCCTGGACACCCACGAGCCACGAGTAATAGGCCCAGGGGAATATGTTGTAGCTTATACAAGACAATACCTCTGCATGGTAACCACGCTTGAGGGGTCTTATGGAATATGGGTAGACTCGGGAAGCATTCTGCCGCTTCAACCTCCAGTTACATGCTTAAAGGGGGTTTGCTTTGTGCCGGTGGCATACATGGTTAATAATCAAACCGTGGGAAGCCAAAGCCCACTTGTCAATTCTCCCCTTAATGTCCAAATATTATACGATGCTACTGCTAGCGTTGACGCTTCAAGCCTAGGACTCCCAGCTCTCTATGCAACCGTTAGGCTTCAATGCGACTCGAGGACGGCTGAAACATCCTCTCTGCTAGCTTACAAGATAAGTGCTAGAATTTCAGGAGTCTCTACGCCAAACTGCATCGTAAATACGACAGTCCTGCCCCTTTGGCCGATACTATTAGCCTCCATAATTATCATAGTTATTTCATGGGCGTTTCACGAGAAAAGAAGCAAATAATATGCTGCTTACTAATTTTTTCAGAAATCTAACCGATGGTTTTATAAAATAATACAATATACTTCAATTGATCAACAATGCCGTGCAAGAGCAAAGGGAAAGGAAAGAAGAAAGAAAGTGAGACTAAGGAAGAAAAGAAAGAGGCTTCTAAATAGGTGTCTCTTAAAAAAGAGTTTCTTTACCCTCCAGGAGTTCCATGAAACGGGACTTCTTTCCACAACATTTCCCAAATCTCTGACTCTTTGATCACTTCTCTTTTAACAATTATTTCGAGGATGTTAACTAGAAGTTTGTGGTGTTTTACCTCATCGTCGAAAATATATTTAAATATGTTCTCTACGCGAGGATCGCTCACGTTTCCCAGAAGCTCTTTAAGCTCTCTAATCATCTCCTCCTCAATCCGAATGTGCGTCTCAACAATCCCCTTGAGCTTATCAAAGTCTTCTTCGCTTATAGCTGGGGAAATATTTGTCAGGATATTAAGTATACCCTTGTACATCTCAGCATGCTTTCTCGAGTCGAAAGCTATGCTGCCCAGGATTGTCCTTATAACCTCGCTTTTTAAACCGGTGACGCCTTTTTCTAGCTCCTCAGCATTTCTCAGCTCGAGTCTTATGCTCTTCTCAAGGCTTGGGATGCTTATTTTACTCATCAAGAATAAAACCTCTAGCCTTTAATAAAGTATTATGTTTTCACTGTTTAGGAGCTTCTCCTGCTCTAACAGCTTGAGTATTAGCTTCGATAAACAGTACTAGCCAGGTTATCGGTGCGAATAAGGGTATGAGGGCTGAAATGATGCTAAAAGCTCCAGCCAGGGTAAACGTCGAGGAGTTAAGGTAGGTTCCAAGCTTAATTACTATAGTGCCGAGACCCACATAACCCAAGAGCAGTGATAGATAAGACAAGACTAAGGCTATAGCTCGCCCCGGGAGTGTTAGAGGTAAAAGTATACTGGATATTCCTAGCAATATAAGGCCCGCGGCAAGCCCCCAGACGGCCAGGGGAGAAACACCTTTAATATCCCCCTTCCATTGGCCGAGAAGGTCTAACCCTTTGGAGAGCTTTGCTAGCACTGCGTAGAGCCCTAATCCTACCCCTGCCAGGGCTATAGCCACTGCAATAATAGCTACAAATGGGTGTGACATGCGTGGGTAATTCACGTATAGTCTCGGAGGCATTATTAAGGTATACACCCGTAGAAAAGGCATGAGCAAAATGTCAATGCCTGTAACTATGTAGGCTACAAGCATAATTATCGACGCTGAAGAGAGCATTTTTAAACCGTTTTCAAACTCTTTTTCCATATGTTTCCCGGGGGTACGCACGGGGAAAAAGCTAATAAGAGTTATGTACTTGAAGTCCACTCAACAGCGAATAACACAATAGTATAGCTGGGAAATCCCGGGCAAACATATTTAGAGAAACAGTTATTGCCTAGTAGAGCTTACTGGGTTGCTATGACAAGAGTTAAAATAGCGGTTATAGGCGCGGGGAGCATAGCTTGGAGCTCCAAGATAATCCATGACCTTCTTCACACTCCAACCCTTTTAGGCAGCGAGGTCCACCTTGTCGACATTGATAACGATCGGCTGAAGATGGTGAAAGGCTTTGCTAGCAGGTATGCCTCAGAGCTAGGCGCAGACTATAAGTTTTTTGCCACGACGGATAGGCGTCAGGCAATTCGCGACGCGGACTTTGTCGTAAACACAGCTATGTATGGGGGCCACGGATACTACGAGAAGATGCGGGAGTTGTCTGAAAAGCACGGTTACTACAGGGGTGTGAACAGCACCGAGTGGAACATGGTGAGCGACTATCACACAATCTGGGGATACTATCAATTTAAACTCGCCTTCGATATAGCAAAGGATGTTGAACAGTATGCGCCGGATGCCTGGCTCCTCCAGCTTGCTAACCCTGTTTTCGAGCTCACAACTCTCATCTCAAGGGAAACAAAGGTGAAAACAATCGGGCTTTGCCACGGGCACCTAGGATACAAGGAGATTGCAAGACACCTCGGCTTCAACCCCGAGGAGGTGGAGGCTGAGGTTATAGGCTTCAACCATGTTGTCTGGCTGACTAAACTCGCCTTCAGGGGGAGAAACCTCTACCCACTTATCGACGAGTGGATCCAGAGGCAATCAGAATCCTACTGGAGACAATGGAGGCAAAACCAGAGAGATCCCTTCGACATACAGATGAGCCCAGCCGCTGTCGACATGTACAGGCGCTACGGCTTGTTTCCTGTCGGAGACACTGTAAGGGGTGGTACGTGGGTGTACCACTGGGACCTCAAAACAAAGCAGTATTGGTACGGGCCGACGGGAGGGCCGGACAGCGAGATCGGCTGGATGCTATACCTGGGGCACCACTGGTGGTACAGCGGCTTCCTTGAAAAGTTGATCTCTGATCCACGAGTTTCCATATCTAGCTTTTTCCCTCCAACCCGCACAGAAGAGTCTCTTATCCCGCTGATAAGCTCCATCGCCAACGACGAGCCCGCTGTTTACCAGGTAAACGTGTTAAACAACGGTGCTTTAAACGGGATACCTGATAACGTGGCTGTCGAGATTCCCGCGGAAGTTTCTAGCAAGGGGGTAAGGAGGCCAGGGGGTTTAGCTCTACCCGGCAGAATACTCAAGGCGGTTTTATGGCCGCGCATGTTGAGGATGGAAATGGCTGTTACGGCTTTTCTTGAAGGCGGTAAACAGCTGTTGATTGACTGGCTTATGCTTGATCCAAGAACTAAATCGGAGAGGCAGGCTGAGGAGGCTTGGGATGAGATACTCTCAATGCCTGAGAACGAGGAGATGAAGCGACACTATAGAGGGTAGAAGTTTTCTCTTTTGCCCTGTTTCTTCTTATATGTAATTTTATATATAGTTAGAGATTTCTGCGAAAACAGGTAAGATTGTCTCGTGCATGGTTCTCGAAGAGGATGCGATCGAGGATTCCTACTTTCAATTCATTCTCTTCGGATACTGTTACTCTCTAGTTTGGAGTTATTTATTTTTACTAGTAATTTGCGCGCGAGATTTGGTATGGTATAAAGGTGTGCGGTGAAATTCCCGTGTATTGTTCTTTTTCCTTTATGGAATCCGCTTAAAGGTATCGGAAAATCACGATTCTCAGTGTTAAACTCTAAACAGAGAAAAGGATGTTCAGATGGCTTTATGTTTCTCCAGATGTCGTGAGGACAAATTCCTCTTATAAAGAAGGGAGAATATAAGTGAAAAAGAAGTATAAATTAATAAGACCAAACACTTAAATAGAGAAATGCTAAGATAATAATCACTAAAGGGGAAAAACATGGTGAAAAAGGATTTTAAGCTACTTGTTAGCTTTCTCCTAGCGCTTACACTAACCCTTACATTCCTACCCATCGTTAAAGCAGAAAACCCCACGATTTCGGTTCAAGACCCCACTGGGGATGATAAGGGTCCCGGTTTCTACGGGTACCCAACAAACGATGTTTTCAAACCCGGCGTATTCGATATAACTGGATTTAGCGTCACTGTTACTAACACTAGCTTAACATTCAAGGTCGACCTGAAGGATCTCGGAGGTAACCCATGGGGAGGGAAAAACGGTTTCTGTCTCCAACAGGTTCACATTTACCTTCACACCGACGCCCCTGCCAATGTCCCGGCGCGTGCCAGCGCGATCGGCCTTAACTTGAACTTTGACCCCTCATGGGCCTGGCACTATGCTATTCTAGCCGGTCCTTGCTGGGAGACTCCTCCGCAGCCGCTTCCCACGGGGCAGTGCGCAGTTCTATACAGGCCTTTCGACGAGGTTGTGCAGGACGATCAACTAAAGGTTAGTGTTCAAGGAAACTCAATAATTATAACTGTGGACAGGAAGCTCTTCGAGTACGGCGACCCAGCCAACATAAAGAACTGGAGGATCCTTGTTGCAGTGACGAGCCACGATGGTTTCGGGCCTATGAAGATAAGGGGTGTCGGGCTCAGCAAGGGCGAGTGGAACATCTGGGGTACGGCTACCGCAAATGACACGCAAAAGGTTCTGATCGCCAAAGCTATTCAGTTCGGGATAGAACCAAGGGTGTTAGATATAGCGGTGTATTCACCAGAGTACCCCAACGGGATCACGGCAGACCAGCAATACGCGTGGCTAAGTAGTATAGACGTCAATGCTAAGCAGCCCGCTACCATCCCGCCCCTCGCAACAGCCCAGCTTAAAGCTCTCGTTCAGGAAAGGGACAGCTTAAAGTCACAGGTCTCCAACCTTCAGAGCCAGATTCAGAGCCTCCAAGGGCAAATTCAGAGCCTTCAGAGCCAGATTCAAAACCTCCAGTCCCAGAACAGCGGCCTACAAAGCCAGGTCAAGTCACTGCAGGATCAGAACTCCAAGCTTTCCAGTGAGCTAGAGGCCCTTAGGGCGTCAACAATGGATACTACGACAGCCATAGTGTTGGCCCTTGTACTCCTTATCGTGGGAGCTGTAGTTGGGTACTTCCTAGGCTCGAAGAAGAAGCCCAAGACTAGCTCTTAAAAAAGATTTTTTTCATTGTGTGAGGTGAGCTAGGTTGTCTCTACATAAAAATATTGTGGGTGTCTTTCTCCTCCTAGTTCTAATAACGACCGTTCTCACCCCTGTGCTAGCCCAGCAGCAGAGTAACCCTCTCTACGTAGCCTTCATCTGGCACTACCACCAGCCCTGGTACTACGACGTCTCAGGCTCTTACTTTATCCTCCCATGGACTAGAATGCATACTGTGGGGAACTACTATAAAATGGCCTATATACTCTCAAAATATCCGAACATCAAGGTCACGTTTACATTCTCCGGCTCTCTAATACAACAGATAATAGATTACAACAACGGGGTGAAGGACTACAGGCAAATGCTGTCTGAAAAGATAGCCCAAGGGCAAAGCCTGACTGTTGACGAGAAGTTCGCAATGCTGAGCATTCCGAACGGGTTCTTCGACGTAAACTGGAACCGTATAGTTAACGTGGTTCCAAGGTTCCGCGAATTAAGGGACAAGGCGCAGAGCGCTCTAAGCCGGTATGTCTCCCTTCCTGAGAGAGAGTTTAAGACGCGCGTCGTGGCGGAGTTCTCAGACCAGGATTTCCTGGACCTAGCCGTTCTATTCAACCTTTTCTGGATAGACCCCGAGGTTCTCCGTGAACAGTACCCGGATGTGTACCAGCTGAGACAGCAGGCGGTTAACGGTGCTAGTGGTTTTACAAGGCAACAGCTTCAAATGGTTCTAAACGTGCATAAGGATCTACTCGCGAAGGTCCTACCCTTTTACGCTAACCTAGCTAGAAAAGCCCAGATCGAGCTTATACCAGTACCTTACAGCCACCCCCTCGCGCCCATCCTAGCCGACTTCGGCCTTATAGATGACGTCAAGCTTCACGTGTCCCTGAGCACAAGCCTCTTCCAGAAAGTGTTCGGATACAAGCCTGTGGGCATATGGCCCGCGGAGCAGGCTGTCAACGGCTTAGTCCTATCGGTCTTCGCCGGCGAAGGTTACACGTGGACTGTGACTGATGGGACGCTGCTCGGCAAGGCCGGTCTCAACCCCTCCGACCCCTCTGTGGGCATGAAGGCATGGTATGCTACGCCCAACGGGAGCAAAATCTATGTCTTCTTCAGGAACACTGAGCTCAGCAACCTTATAAGCTTCCAGTACAGCAATCAAGACCCCAGGCAGGCGGCGCAGGATCTCTTAAACAGGCTTCTCAACATGGCGAAGCAGAGCGACGGCACCAATATCGTTGTAATTGCTCTCGACGGTGAGAACCCGTGGGAAAACTACCAGGAGTTTGGCGACACCTTCCTCGAGTCTCTCTACTCAGGTCTCAGCGACCTCCAATCCAAGGGTCTGATTATCACCATAACTCCCCAGGAATACCTCTCAAAGCTGTCACACTCCGCCCGCGAGCTTCCTCTCAAAACATACCGATACCTTGATCTGGCCGGCAGGGACATCTCCGACATACCTCTAAACCCTACAGACGACGCTTATTCAATCCTGCCCCGTAGAAATGTAACCTCCCAGATACCTGAGGGTTCCTGGGCCGGCGGAGAGCTGACAATTTGGATAGGACAGAGACAAGAAAACGCCGCGTGGATGCTGCTCATAAAGACCCGACAAGACGTGCTGAGAGCGCTAGGTGTAAAAAGCCTCAAGGAGGCCCTTACGGTTAACCCGAAAGCCACAGAGGACATTCTAAGAGCAGAGGCTAGTGACTGGACATGGTGGTACGGAGGCGACGGAGGGGGAACCTTCCCTGCAAACCCACTCTACAAGGGTTATCTCACGAGAGCCTACATCGATGCGGGCCTAACTCCCCCGGACTACCTTGTTGCCCAATTCAACCCTGACGCAACCCCAGCAGGGGTTCTAAATACCAATTATCCCAAGCCGCCTACCACCGAGCCTTCACTAGACGGCAAGTTTAAGACTGGAGAGTGGGCTGGCGCGCTCAACGCCTCCTTGGGTGACAAGCTTTTCACAAACATTCTAGTGTGGCCTTCTAGCCGAGGGTTGTACATCGCTGCTATCCCCACCTCAAAGGCAACTCTAGGAGACCCAAGCGTCGCAATAGCCATTTACACGACTTCGAACATACGAAGCGTCAGCCCCTACCACCCTGGCTTTAACTCCTACCCAAGATACTCGAAGACCGACATTGGAATGGGGCTCTTCTACGAGATACTAATATACCCGGCGAACAAGAGCATGGTTATCAGCGCAGCAGACGGCAACGAAAAATGGACCCCGCTCTTCTACATGAACGCGGCTGTCGACGATGTTATCGAGGTTTTCGTACCCTGGACCAGTATCGGCCTCTCCCAAGGGGAGCTGTTCTATCTCACCGCAGCCTCCTACAAGAGCCTCTCCCTTCAAGACACAGCCTCCAGGCTTGGCTCGGTTTACCAGCTGGTAGTTCCAAGGGCTACTGCTCTAGGCGCGGGAGCAAAGGTGGTCTTCGACATGAATGACCCGACAGGCGACGATGACGGTGCCGGTGGATACAAGTATCCAAAAGCAGACGTGTTTGTCCCAGGGGTGTTCGACCTCACACGCTTCAGAGTTGTAGACCAGGGTTCAACCTTAAGGTTCGAAGTATATGTCAAGGATCTTGGAGGTAACCCATGGGGAGGCCCCAACGGCTTCTGCCTTCAATATCCTCATATCTACATTCACACTACAAGCAAGATGCCAGGACGCACAGACACCTTCGGCTTGAACGTGAATCTTACAGCGGACTCAGCTTGGCATATTGCCATACTACTGGCACCCGGGTGGGGCTCAGATCCAGTCCCCAACGGCGAGAAGTCCGCAATATACTTCGCCGATGGCTCAGTAATAGTGCAGGACGACAAGTTCAAGGTATACGCGGATCCGGCGACCAATTCCATAGTAGCCGAAGTCGCGAAGGACGTCTTGCCGGACGCTGATAACGCTAGTAAATGGGTCTACACGGTAGCCGTCACAAGCTTCGACGGTTACGGCAACATGAGGATCAGGCCTTTCGGACTCGACCCAGATGTCTGGGTTGTTGGCGCAGGCGCCAAGCACGCTAAAGCGGTTCTATTCAACGTTCTCCCCAGAATAATGGACCTATTAGCCCCGACGGCACAAGATCAATACGCGCAGCTTAACTCCTATGTGGCTGATAAGAACGGCACCCTGGCGAAAATACACGGTGTCTCAAGCGCCGCAACGACTCCCCCGCAGCAGTGCGTCTGTCCACAGCCTCAACAGCCAACGTGTCCAACCAACCAGACTGCCCAGCAACCCACCTGCCCGCCCTGTCCCGCGGTAACCCAGCAGCCATCTATCAGCTACCAGGAGCTCTACCGCTCGCTTATAGTAGGCTTATTGGCCGGTGCGCTCATCGGCGTCGCTACTGCTCTATTAATTAGGCGCGAAGGTAAAAAACAAGTCTAAAAGACTTTCTTTTTATATAGCAACCTCCACTCGTTTGTTCCAAGCTTAAGCGTTTCTACGTGTTCTCCACTCCACATGTCTATATGCTCACCTGGAAGCTCAACAAGGATTTTTTCACCAGTATTGAGGAACAGGCTAACCTGCTCCTCACCCCACCATCTGTACACGGCTACAGCGCTCTCGCTTAGGGCATCTGCGTCAAAGAAGCCGTAGCGTAAAGGCTTGGTTTCACGTCGAAGAAGAGCAAGCCGTCTTATTAAACAGTGAAGCCGCCTATTCCACTTTTGCTCGTCCCACACCATTGGAAGCCTGTTATCAGGATCTGGGCCGCCTTGCATACCGATCTCATCGCCATAATAGATAGCGGGGGAACCAGGCAAAGAAAAGAGAAGCACGTACAGGGGCTCCAGGCACTCGCCATTACACCTCTCAGCTAGAGTGGCGATACGCGGCGTATCATGGCTACCGAGTAGATTATACATGGCGTTTGCACTAAAGAGAGGAATATTAACGTAAAGCTCCTTTAACCCCTTGACAAGCTCCGGCGCTCTAATCCTTCTATACAAGAGGAAATCCAGGAGAAGCTCTCTCAGGTCGTAATTCATTGCTGAGTCGCCTGTCAACCCGTATGGGTAAAAATTAGCCCCCTTGCTCACCTCCAGTATGACCACCGCGTCTTTTCTCTTCTTGATGTTTTCGTAGAGCTGAGTTAGAGCTTGGTCGGGAATAGCATGGCCAACGTCAATTCTAATGCCTGACGCCCCTTTCTCAAGCCAGAAAAGGGCTATATCTTTTAGCCTTTCCACAACTTCATCATTGCTATAGTTCAGCTTAGCCATGCCCCAGTTGCAAAAGAAAGTCTCGTAAAACGGCCTTTTGCCTCTAAGATGCGCAGGGAATTCCTTGCAACCCTCTTTCACGAACATCTTGAGAGCTTTTTCATCCTCGCTGCTCGCGGAACTGTGAAACCTGAACCATTTTCGTCGCGGGGATTCTGGGTTGAGAAGTGCATCTGTGAACTCTGCACTGCAGGGGGAGGCGTGGTGCGCCACAATGTCAACTACCAAGTGGATCCCCTTCTCACGGGCTTTTTCGACAAGCTCGGCCCACTCTTCCCAGGAGCCCAGGTCGGGGTCAATGCTCTTGTGGTTGATCACGTCATACCTGTGGTAGCTTTTGGCTTCGTAGATGGGTGTGAGGTATATCGCTTCGATTCCCAGGGAGTGCAGGTAGTCAAGGCTTTCCGTTATATCTTTTAGCTTTCCCCCAAGCTTTATCTTAGGCCTGTTGTTTTCATGTGGGAGAGGTCTACGCGTAAAACTATCTGGGAAGATAAGGTAATAATTGCACCCGTAGTACCACTCTGCGCTCTCAATGCTGGTGACTCGCCCCGGAGTTATGTATTCCTCATCTCCCAGCCCATTCTTTCCATAATATATTTTCTCACCGCTTGACTCTAGGATAAACCTATATGCGGTTATTTTTCCCGGAATCACTCCCTGGAAATAATCCACATAATCGTTGCTGTGAAATCTACTCATCTCGTTGATCTTGCCATTAACACCTTCAATGTAAACTCTTTCAAGTAACCCCCGGGGCGCCTTAATCCGGGTGACTGTGTAGCCTAGGAAATAGCTTATAAAGGCTGGGTCTCTCTCATCGTGAACAACCAGCTCCCACGGCAGCGCACCTCCATTCTGAGCCGACCTGTACTCTTGAAGGCCCACCTCGGCTATCGAGTACTCCTCTATCCCTTCGCTATCAGGCCATAACCGTAAATTAGCTTTTCTCGGATTTTCTGCATCAATCGTAGAATACCCACAAGTTGAAGCAAACCTATAAGGGTATGTCCCCTCCCAGAGCGATACTATAACTCGTCCCCTATCTCCTTCACGTGTAAGCTCGACTCTACCTGGAAAAAACGAGGTAAAGCTGGATACCAAGTATAGGTGGTCTATTCCTGGTGGCCAGGGGTGCGTGAACTCCACTAGATATTTTCCAAGACGTTTTTCAGCCAGCCGCTCACGCCCTATAATCTTATACAAGCTTCTTCCCGACACCCCAAGGAAGGAGAAGTTATAAGAGTTTAGTATTCAGGGAGAATAATATATTTGCTTTTAAGAAGTATTCAAAAAACTTATGTAGAAATGCTTATAATAAAACAAGGACAAATGTAGATTGCAGGTGAAAACTTTTGAAGAGAGCAATCGGTCGCAACGTACTGATAGCGATAATTCTTGTTCTTGTAGCCGTGGGAATAATAATCTTCTATCAGCTAAGCCTACCCCCAACACAGCCCTCCCAGCCTAGCCAGCCTTCTCAACCCTCTCAGCCTTCTCAACCAAGCCAGCCTTCCCAGCCCAGTCAGCCTTCGCAGCCAACAAATGCTACACAGCCGCAACAACCTCCACCCTCAACGCTACAGACTATAACTATCGGGACAAGCACTATCAGGGTTCCCAACGACTTTTATGACTTTGTATCAAAGGTCAAGTCTGGACAGCTAAAAGTTACGATAAACTTCTGGACCGGGATGAGCCAGTGGGAAGTAGATGTTATGAAGAATGTGCTAAACAAGTTCCAACAAGAGTATCCCGGGATAACCGTCAAGTATACCAACGTTCAGAACCTCAAGGAACAGGTTAAGGCTGGAGTACTCACGGGCGACGTAGAAAACACAGCTCATGTTTTCACATGGGCCCACGATTGGACCGGAGACCTTGCAGACAGCGGAACAATTATAGCCCTGGACAAGTACCTCCCGCCTGAGACCCTGGTGGATTTGAAGGGCCAGTATATGTCTTCTGCCTACCTAAGCGGCATGTACAAGCTCCACCTTTATGGCCTGCCGTGGGCCGCCGAGGCCATAGCTCTAGTCTGCAACAAGGATCTCGTGCCAAATGCCCCGCAAACCTGGGGTGACTATGAGAAGATAATGCAGCAGTGGTACAACCCGTCAAAGAACACTTACGGGATAGCTTACCAGATTGACCCGTACCACGTCTACCCGTTTGTCACGGCATTTGGAGGATACTACTACGACGAGGATAAAAATACAGTGGGCGTGAACTCCACTGGAACCCTCAATGGGCTTACCTTCTACGTCACACACGTAATGAAGTACATGTATACATCTGACGTTGGAATGGAGACGCAGCTCAAAATACTCCTTGAGGGTAGAACACCCTGCATGGTCACAGGCCCCTGGAACATTCCGACGATAAAGCAGACGATAAAGAACGTCGTCGTCTACTCCATACCGCCCATCGATGGTAAGACCCCCAAGCCGTTCTCAGGCGTGAAGCAGCTCTGGATAACCAAGGTGGTCGAGGGCGACAAGAACAGGCTATATGCCTCCATACTCTTCACAATGTGGTTCACGCTCAACGACGACACATTGAAGACTCTCGTCGACGCTGGCTACATACCGGTCAAACTCTCAATCCTCCAGTACCTGCAGTCTAATGCTGACAAGTATCCTACTATACTCGGCTTCGCACAGGCCGTTTCAAACAGCATACCGATGCCGAAGTCTGCCAACATGAACTACGTGTGGAGCCCTGTGAGCGACGCTCTGAACGCTATTGTTACGAAATACAACGAAGCTGGCCCCGACGCCGCTGTGAGCATCATTCCGCAGTTGCTTAATGACGCACAAGCAAAGATTATATCCAAGATAAGCGGGCAGTAAGCCCCTTCAAAAATAAGGTGTTTTTTATGCCGAAGACTAAGACAAGCCTATACCCCACAAAGATAGCTTTCTCACTCATTATTCTAAGCCTAGCCATGTACCTTTTCTTCTCGCTATGGCCAATAGCATACTCCATCTACGTAGCATTCACAGACGCTAACAACTTCAACATCGCATCGGAGCCCCGTATACGCGAGTTGCAAGCCCAGAAGGCAGCAGTCGCGAACTATTTGTACAGTAACAGGGATAAAGTTCTAACACAGGTTTCTCGGGCTGAAAACTACCTATCCACAAGTATATCCGCTCTCCAAGAGTTGAAGTCCCTTATTCTCTACTCTACGCCTCAAAACTTCTCATCCAGTAGGCTAGCACAGATAAGGGGTAGGGTGGACGATGCCCTTATCTATGTAACAAGCATAGTAAAGAGCAACACCACCTTCCTCTACTACTACCAGGGGCTCGGAGACAACCTGACGCGAGCCGTCACACTCATCGATGGCGACATCTGGAGCTCGATAGACCAGATCGTAGGTTTCAAACTTGCGCTGTCCCAGGATGATCTACAACAACTCAAGACAAAAGTTGCCCCGAAAGTAGATCAGGCTATTAGCCTACTACAGACATGCCTCCAGCTTGTAAAAACCGTCGAGTCCAACTATGACCTGCTAGTGAGCTCCGCGACGCGAGGGCTCGACGAAGAGATCGACAGGATCTCGCTACACTTCGTGGGTCTGGCTAACTTCCAGATCCTTTTCTCAGACTCTCGCTTCCCCTACAGTATATTCAAGACACTTCTCTTCGTAATTACAAGTGTTCCCATCAAGGTGCTGGCTGGCGTATCCCTAGCCTTCCTATTTTCAAGCCCCCTTATTTACGGGCGCAAGGTTATGAGGGCTCTCCTACTCATTCCCTGGGCTTTGCCAATCCTACTTTCTGTCACAACCTGGAGAATGATAATGGCCCCTGGGATGGGCCCCCTCGCCAACTACCTAAGTAGCATCGGTGTCGATATCAACATATATAATAGGGAGTGGGATGCATTCCTAGCATACAACATCGTTGAAATGTGGCTTGCCTATCCGTTCATCATGACAGTTACGATGGCTGCTATAGCCTCAATACCTAAGGAGCTTTTAGAGTCAGCTTTGGTCGACGGGGCTAGTGTTTGGGAACGCTTCAAGAGTATAATGCTCCCGTTAACATCCCGGCCAATCCTCTTTGCCAGCATTTTGACAGCTGGAGCGTCGCTCCAAGCTTTCATGGTGCCTCTACTCATAAATAACGGCGGGCCCACGAAGGAGATCCAGTTCCTTGGGCTTCCAAGGACAACAGGCGGGGTTAACGAGATGATGGTTCTCTTCGGCTATAACAGGGCATACCTTGACCAACAATATGGGTTGTCAGCAGCGTCTTACCTCGTAGTAGTTCTCATACTTCTAGTATATGCAATCGGCTGGTACTATCTTATTTATAAGAGAAGCACTCCGGGTGGAGTATGATGGGTCCGGCAAGTTCACAATTGGCGAGATTCGCAGGCGCCATCGTCCTCACAACAGTATCTCTGCTTGTAGTCTTTATCCTACTCTACCCTGTGCTTTTCGCAGTTCTGTCGAGCATCGTCAAGGGACAGATGATTATAACCGACCCGCTACAGGTCCTCAGCATTGGTGTCTCAGCTGAGCACTATGTAAAGGCGGTTAGCGATCCACGTTTCATTAGTGCTACAGGACTCAGCCTGGTAGTCGCCCTAGCCAACATCGTTTTCGCACTTGTCGTCATAACGCCAGCGGCTTACGCTTTTTCAAGGTTCAAGTTTCCAGGTAGAGATGCGTTGCTCGTAGCATACTTAGTCCTTAACCAGGTGGGAGGGGGGTTTGGCGTCGCAGCTGTCATTGCCCTCTACGTTATGCTCCTAAAGCTCAACCAGATCGGTCTCCCAGTCATAGGAAACCCTGTAATCCTTGCGGCCATCTATACAGCAGGCGCCGTACCCTTCCAAACCTGGATGGTGAAGAACTACCTGGACGCTCTCCCAAGGGAGATAGATGAGTCCGCATTTATAGACGGGGCCAGCTGGAGGCAAGTAATATTTGAAGTTGTACTCCCGGCTTCTAAGCCTACAATGATTGTAATCGCGCTCTTCGCGTTCATGGGCGCGTGGGGAGAGTTCATCGTAGCTAATTTCCTGAGAGTCGAAACGCTGGCAGCTTACGTTTACGAAACCGCCACAGGACAAACTATATTCTGGAGCGACTTCGCAGCCAGGACAATCCTTTTTGCCCTGCCTATAATAGCCATTTACGTCTTCACCCAGAAATACATAGGCGAAGCAATGAGATACGGAGCGGGAAAGCTCTAAAAAGTGAATTAGTATTTTATCTTCCTTTAAAACCTTTAACTTCTCTCTACGTGAAAATTTTCCTCTGGGAATTAAGGGGATTCCTCAACCCTAACCCTGACATACCTGAGAGCACCGCGACGGTATATCTTTAGCTCAGCGTAGCCGCCGGGCCCGACTTCTCTCAGCACATTAAGCAAGTCTGAGACTCCTGAAAGTTTTTTCCCGGAGGCCTCAAGAATAATGTCTCCAGGACGGATCCCAGCCTTGTGAGCGGGTCCCCCTGGTACTATGCGCATGACTAGAACTCCCCCAGGCTCCCTCAAGCCGAGCTGCAGAGCCACAAGCTGGGTTACGTCTAGACCGAATATTCCTATCCAAGGCCTGGTTATCCGCCCGTACTTCCTTACTTGTTCTAGCCCCCACTTTACCTCATTTACAGGAATAGCGAAGCCAATGCCCTGTGCGAAGGGGATGACCGCAGTAGTGATTCCTATAACCTCTCCGTCAAGGTTTACCAGCGGCCCACCACTGTTACCTGGATTGATAGCAGCGTCCGTCTGAATCATGTTCTCGTAGACTTTCCCCTCGACCCGCAGAGTTCTTTTAACGCCACTCACAACCCCGAAAGTCAGAGAAGGTCCTCCGAGAATCTGCCCAAACGGGTTTCCGATGGCTAGAACAATCTGTCCTATCTTCACATTGTCACTGTCTCCAAGCCTAGCCGGCTTAAAGTCATCTCCCTCGACCCTGATAAACGCAATATCCCACTGAGGATCCTCAGCTAAAACCTCGGCTGGAAGGCTCTCACCATTTGGCGTGGTTACTGTTATTCTTTCAAACCCCTCTACAACGTGCGAGTTAGTCGCAATGATCCCAGATGAGTCAACGACAACGCCCGAGCCGAAGCCTGTAATAGGGGCGTGTGTGAATAGGAAGTCCACTATGCGGAGGGCTGAAACGCCTGTAACGCTCGGAATAATCTCCTCATAGATACGGGTTATCCTTTCCTGCAGAGCTTCAACCATACACCTTATGTAGCATGCTATTTATAAAAAATCTTTCCAGCCAGGGCTACCGATTACATCCAATTCTTAAGTCATATTTTTTAACTCCCTCCACCATTCAGATAATGACGTGCATGCCCGAAGAGTTTGAACCATACCCCGAATTCGTAAAGTGGGACCATATCCCAGACCTCGAAAGAGAGGTTGTAGTTACATTCCGCCTTGTCCCCGGGGAGGGTTTCACCGTGGACGATGCTGCAGGAGCTGTTGCCGCAGAAAGCAGCGTCGGGACTTGGACTACACTCTACGAGTGGTACGACAAGAGCCGGATTAACAGTTTGAAGGGCAAAGCGTATCAGAAAAAGCCCCTGCCAGACGGGTCTTTCCTTGTCCGAGTTGCTTACCCGGTAGAGCTTTTCGAGGAAGGGAACATGCCTGCATTTCTAGCATCAGTTGCTGGCAATATTTTCGGCATGAAACGCGTAAAGTCTCTAAGGGTTGAGGACATATATCTACCTAAGCCATTCCTTGACTTTTTCAAAGGACCATCTAAGGGAATACCGGGTATACGCGAAGTTATGCGTATCTCAAGGAGGCCCATAATAGGTACGGTTCCCAAGCCTAAGGTCGGTTACTCGCCTGACGAGGTTGAGAGGCTCGCCTACGAACTACTTATAGGCGGTATGGATTATGTTAAGGATGACGAGAACATTGCCAGCCCAAGCTACTGCAGGTTTGAGGAGAGGGCGAAGGCTATAATGAAGGCGATCGACAGGGCTGAGAGGGAGACGGGCGAGAGAAAAGCCTGGTTTGCAAACATCACGGCAGATGTTAGGGAGATGGAGCGAAGGCTGAAGCTCGTAGCAGAGTATGGAAATCCATACGTTATGGTCGATGTGGTAATAACTGGATGGTCAGCTCTGACATACATCAGAGATCTCGCCGAGGAGTATGGACTAGCTATCCACGGCCACAGAGCCATGCATGCGGCATTCACTCGGAACGAGTATCACGGCATATCAATGTTTACCCTTGCGAAGCTCTTCAGAATTATTGGAATAGACCAGCTTCACGTTGGTACACCCGAGGTAGGCAAGCTGGAAGCTAAGGCAGTCGACGTTCAGCGCAACGCTCGTGTCCTGAGGGATGCAGCGTATGTCCCGGACTCCGAGGACTTCTTCCATCTTAATCAACCCTTCGGCTCCATGAAACCCTCCTTCCCCGTGGCAAGCGGTGGGCTACACCCCGGGACTCTCCCGGAGGTCATAAGGAAGATGGGGGAAGACATAGTGATACAAGTTGGCGGTGGTGTTGTCGGCCACCCAGACGGCCCTAGAGCTGGTGCTGCAGCCGCGAGACAAGCGGTCGAGGCTACGCTTGAGGGAATAGACCTCTCCGAGTACGCAAAAACCCACCACGAGCTTGCACGGGCTATCGAGAAATGGGGCTTTGTAAGGCCTGCGTGAAATGGCTGAGGCTAAGACTCTGATCATAGCCCACGGCGACTGTGACGGGGTTACTTCGGCAGCTCTAGCGCTCTCTATATACGCAGGTAAGGTCGTGTTCTCTCACCCTGTAGGCATCCTTGGAGACCTGGACGAGTTCTCAGAGGATGCGGACAGGATAGTAATCCTAGATATAGCCTTAGATGAGAGGCATTGGAGACAACTTGCGGAAAGACTCGCTGGGTATTGGGAAGCTATATACGTGGATCACCACCCCCCTCCTGTGGGATCGCTAGAGTTCCTGCGGGAGAAAGGAGTGAAAGTAAACCACGAGGAGAATGCGTGCACAGCAGAGCTCACCTTCAGGTATCTAAAGCCTAGGGCTGACCTTAGCCGCGTAGCTCGTATCAGAAAAGAATGAATTGAAAGATGGCGTAGTCACCTATGCATCCGTATAGAGCTACGCGGGTATCAGAAAAGAATGAATTGAAAGAGCAGGCTACGGTAATAGAGGAGGCACGCGAGAAACTCCCAAAGCGCTTAAAGGTTCTGAAGAACATAGCGTTTGTAGAGCACCCAGAGGCCAGCCTGGGGATAATGGCTTTCTATGCCGCAGTGGTCTCAGGTATGAGGGTGGGAGTTGCTATAGAAGTTAAAGACGGGTGGGCGGTAATGAGCCTAAGGGCTAAGGATCCACGCGTAGACCTCAACAGCCTGCTACGTAACATCGCGCCTTCATTTAAGGGCCATGGCGGAGGACATAGGAGTGCGGCAGGCGCCAGGGTCC
This sequence comes from Infirmifilum sp., assembly GCA_041287245.1. Lineage (GTDB taxonomy): Archaea > Thermoproteota > Thermoprotei > Thermofilales > Thermofilaceae > Thermofilum. The sequence continues at coordinate 47,176 of JBEULP010000108.1, forward strand.
CCCTAGAAAATCTGACAGCCTTTCTTTCAGCCCTGGATGAAAGCCTTTAGACTTTTATCAGCGACAGGGTTTTTCTGTCGAGACTTCTTATTTTCTCGCGGGCTTCTTGAAGGCTCGCAGCATGCTCAATTCCCTCAACACGCACATTGTAATACTCTTCAACAGAGCTTTCAGCTAACAATTTTCTTACATCCATGTCATCGTCAAGGACAAGGTATACGTAGCTACCCAAACTGTAGACTGCCTGCACGCCTGCTAGCCTCATAAAGTGCTCCTTTGCTGGGGCAACACAGCTAGCGCAGCCAATACCTGACACCTTGAGAGTTACGAGTTTCATTTGGAACCCTTCCTCTCTATAGGTTCCCGTTATAAAAACTTATCAGAGGAGGAAATAATTATATGGTTGGTAAGGGATTCTATCTTAATGGACACGCTTAATGCTAAGCCCATTCTTGAATACGAGTTCTCAGGAGAAGCAGGCCCTGAAAAACGTTTAGGTTTTCAATATCTAGACTTTAGCGTTCCCGAATCGTCCTGCACCCTGGAGGTTGAATACGATTATAAAGGTTTGGGCCCTGGCGAGGTAACCATAGATATCGGACTATTCGAGCCTGGCGAGATAGAGTTAGCGGAGGGGATGAAGAGTTTCCGAGGATGGAGCGGCTCGACCAAGCGGAAATTCTATGTTTCAAGGGCATGGGCAACCCCGGGCTATTTGCCTGGAGATGTAAAACCGGGTACTTGGAAAGTAATTCTAGGCTTCTACAAGATACCGGAGAGGGGCGTTGCGTATAGCGTGAGAGTACGAGTTTACCGTGAATGCTTCGACGCTTCTAAAAAGCCAAATGTTGTAGAGAAAAGGAAAAGCTATAGGGGGTGGGTTAAGGGTGATTTACATATGCACTCGGTACATAGCGACGGTGACTCTACGCTATACGAAATAGCGGAACTTGCCCACTCCATGGGTCTAGACTTTGTCTCTGTAACAGACCACAATACAGTTTCACAAATAGCTGAGCTGGACTGGAGCTCTGCCTACATAAACAATGTCCTATTCATAAGAGGAGTAGAAGTAACAACGTATAAGGGCCACATGAACGTCTATGGCGCCAGCGAGGTGCCTGACTTCCGGCTTAGCACTCGGGCCGACCTGGAAAGAATCGTATCGTACTTGAAGAGTAAGAACTTCTTTTTATCCGTTAACCACCCGAAGCCACTAGGACCTGACTGGGAGTTTGGGGACATGTCTTTTGCCGATGCAGTCGAAGTGTTCCATTCCGTGTGGGAGTTCAACAATCATGTCTCTCTTAGGAAGTGGGACGAGCTTCTACAAAAAGGGCTTAGGATAGGGTTGATAGGGGGTAGTGACGCTCACGAGATGAAGGGAAAGGCAAGCCTCCTCCTACCAGGTGTTCCTACAACTTGGGTATATGTGGACGAGCTGAGCGAGCCTGGTGTGTTAGCAGGTCTCAGGTCTCAAAAGGTCTTTGTCTCAGAATCTGTCCAGGGCCCAAAGTTGTTCTTGAAAGCCTTCTCGGGGGGTCGTGAATACGGGCTTGGTGAAACAATAGACTCTGGGGATGTAAAGTTGGCTGTTCAGGTAGAAGGAGCTGAGGGTCAGTACTTAAGGCTCATAAGCCAGGGAGAGGTGATAGCTACCGAGAAGGTAAACAGCGGTATCTTCGCGAGAAAATTCAATTTAAACATGAAAGGCGCTTATGTCAGGGCTGAGGTTCTGAAAGAAGTAGCTGATCTAGGAGATCCTTATCACCCGGATAATATTATCTCTGTTTTAAGCTCGCCTATCTATCTTAACATATAAATAAAACTCTCACAAAGAATTTATGTATGTTGACCAGACTACAGAAGATCTCTTATGGTATTGGAAGGCTGGGATCAACTACTCTCTTAAGCGCCTTCAGCTTCGCTGGCTTCTATCTATACTGGGATGTTTACAAGCTTGACCCCAAGTTGAGCGGCGTGGTAAGCGCAGTGGGAAAACTTGCCATTCTGATAAACTCGATAATAATGGGGTATCTTAGCGACGCTACGCGGACCAGGATTGGTAAGAGAAAACCATATATCATCACAGGGGCTCCCATGCTTGCATTGTCGGCAATTCTATACTTCACACCGTTTTACTTTATATCAATCGAGGACAAAACGGCACTGTTCTACTGGGGGGCATTCTGGAGCGCGGCCTTCAACTTCTTTTACGGCTACCTTCTAACCCCTTTCCAAGCGTGGATGCCTGAGATAACAGAACCGGCTGAAAGAATAACTATCACCACTCTGCAGAATGTCTCGAACATTTTAGGCAATGTTATAGGTGTTGTATTCAGCTTCCTCGTTCCAAGGTTATACCAAGGTGGTTTGCTTCTACCCGTTATGATCGCTTTTTCTATTCTAGAAGTTGTTCTCTACATGCCAAGCGTGCTGGTGATCCCGGTTGAGAGGAAGACCGTCCTAACGCCTAAAATCTCGCGGGACATAGTGGACCTGTTCAAATATAAAGAGTTTATGCTATGGGAGGGTGTCCGCATGCTCATGTCTGCGGTGGAGACGATGATCACAGCTCTCATAGTTAAGTATGTAAGCTCGGTTATGGGACTAGGTCAAGACATGGCTTCTGTGATTTTCGGTGTTGTTATGATCGTGCTCGTTATGGGCGCCTTTCCTTTCTGGGGGAGACAGGCGAAAAGGATCGGGAAAGGTCCCGCCCTTGTCAGAGCGGCGGTTATTCTCACTTTCGGATTATTTATGGCCCCGCTCCCCGCATTTCTCCCTTCTTCACCCCTTAAGACGGTGGCCGGCTTGCTTGCGATAATCCTGGGAGCAGTAGGGCTTTCAGCCTATGAGCTTTTCCCGTATGCTGTCATAGCAGACCTGGCTCACTGGAACGAGTCTAAGACCGGACTGAGTAGAGCAGGATTATTCACAGGCTTTGAGGGGATACCAATTAATATCTCCCAGTCTCTAACATACGTCTTCCTGGGTTATCTAGTATCTCTTCCTTCTTTCGACGGGTATGAGTACACGTGGGGACTTGTTTTGTGGGGACCTATAGCCGCTCTCATGACTTTAGCAGCCATAGGCATACTTAGGAAGACAAATATAGACCCCTTCAAGGAGCAGTGAGAAAACTTTTTCTTCAGTAAATAGGTTTACAAGCCCGTGATGGACTGGTTGGTAGCGCAATTTGTTCAAATCACAGGGGACAACCTTTTACTAGCGAGTCTCATAACGGGGCTCTTCGTAGCCTTCACCACAAGCCTAGGCTCTCTCGGGGTCTTTTTCTATCGGAGCAAATCGCCAGACATGTCTCTGTCGTTAGCCTTCGCCTCGGGTATAATGCTTGTAGCCAGCTTTACAAGCTTGATAATACCTGCTACCCGGCTAGCCGGATTCCCCCTAGTCGCCACCGGCATCGCGCTCGGAGTGGTAGCCATTCACCTCACAGATTCCCTCATACCTCACGAGCACCTGGTGAGGGGGTATGAAGGACACCCGGCCGGCAAGAGGCTGTTAAAGAAGGTCTGGCTAATTGCCATGGCTATTATCATCCACAACTTCCCGGAGGGCCTGGCCGTGGGGACATCAGTCGCCTATTCAATCCCCCTCGGCCTAGCTACGGCAATCGCTATCGGTATCCAGGACATACCCGAGGGCCTGGCTGTAAGCCTACCTGTTTCCGCCACAAGCGGTAAGCGAATGGGGGTTTTCATCGGGGTTTTAAGCGGCTTAAGTGAGACTCTGATGGCGGTCGTCGGAGCTCTTCTCTTCTCTCAGACAGCCTGGCTCCTACCGCTTGGGATGGGCTTCGCCGGCGGTGCGATGCTGTACGTGACCCTCAAGGAGGCTATACCTGAAGTATACAGGGAGGAGGAGCCCCCGCTCAAGATAACGTTAGGCTTCCTCATCGGCTTCTACCTGATGCTATTCCTCGACTCCATTTTCTAGCCTACCCCGCAATCTTTTTCAACTACGTCGGGGTTTTCCGACGCGTGGAGAGCGGTTTTTCACAGTTGCTGAAAAGCCCAAGGGTGGAAAGCGAGTTACAAAACTTTGAAGAGTGGTTCAGGAAATACGGCGAGTACATCCTCAAGTACGAAGAGTCTAAAATAACAGTCCGCCTAGCCTGGGTCACACGTATAATGCTAGACGAGGGCTATGCCCTCTTCCCGGGAAGAGAAGAAAGCGTGAAAAACTACATTGCTGCTTTCTGGGCTGAAAAACTTCCCTCCCTCGGTCTAGATCCAAGGCTGATCACCAAGGGGGATCTCAAGGGGACCCGGCAAGATGTAATAGATGTACTGACCATGGTTTTTCCTAACATGCAGCAGCAGGAAAGACCCTCCCTTCTGAAAATATTACAAGAGGAGCAGGTCGCGGTTGAACAAACACTGCCCTTCCTACCATCGAGACTTGTCGTATACTCGAGGATAAGACCCCTCATAGCTCTAACGATGACCATTCTTCTATCTGCACTTATGATAATCCTGCTATCACGTTAACCGGCGCGCACCTATGACACACCTGACAAGCTCATCACCAAGTCCCTTAATCAATATAGAGTACAAAGATCCTCTAAGAAACTAAAGAAAGATGTTCCACCATTAGAGCCACAAATTCAAATGCTTTAAAAGCCTAAGCTAAAAGCGTGTAGCATATTATCGAGAAGGCTGATGCATTGAAGAGGAAAAGGGTCTCAAATCTTCATAACGCAACTGTTGATTTCAGGAGAGATGCTAAATAAAATTTTTCAACCAGGAAAAGGTTAAGAATCTCCACCCTCAATACCGGATATAGCAGAAGACTTTTGATTGTCTGAAAACTTCATGAGGAAAAGATTGAATTCAACGAGACGAGAAAAATAAGGGTATGGGTGTTGCAATTGAGATTGAAAATTTGCCAAAGAAGCTTCAGAAGAAAGGTTTAAAGGAAAAACTGGTTGAAATATGTGAGAGACACAACATTGTTTTCATGGCTGTTTTCGGTTCCTTTGTGAGGGGGAGCAGAAAGCAGAGAGCGATATAGATATAGCTATTGAGTTTGATAAGAATAGTAGAAAGTCCCTTTTTGATCTTGTTAGGATTGAGGAAGAGTTAAGAGAGGTTTTTGGAAGGAAAGTAGATTTAGGAATTTTTAGCAGTATAAATCCCCACATAGAAAAAAGATAAAGGATACCTTAAGCACATCTTGGAGGTTATAGCGAACATATAAATGTTTAATATCTATAATCCTGAAAGAGATTGAAGAAACTTAATCTGAAAAACAAAATTGCTAGATGCTGCGAGGCGGGTTAGACCAAAAATGCCTGGGGATCTTGGGATTCTTGGTGGAAAAAGTTGCCTGCGTCCTGTGTAGCTGGAATTCCAAAATTAGTTCACATGGGCTGGGGCTAATAGCTCTTATCCTCCTGCTGAACTAGCAATCAAGGATTTTATTTTGCCCGCGAAGGATGCCTTGTCGATAATAGCTCTTTCATGGAGAGCATAACCTATCATTAGGTTTCCGCTCCACACCTCCACCCAGAATAAAACCCGCTTCTCGTCTGAGTGTAGCACCGTGGCTCGAACCTCGAGTTCAGAGCCTAGAACTGCAGGCTTCACGTGGTGGACGTCAACTCTAACCCCAACGGTGGTGTGGGTCTCAGGCAGCTGTTGGTCCCAGAATATCCTGCAGGTTTCCTCGATGAAGCCCACCATGACGGGAGTCGCGAGTACACGTATTCCCTCAACGTCAATATGCTTAGCCACGTCGCCTGGCCCGACTGTGTAGCGTCTTGTAAAAACCTTCTTCTGCTCCAACATACATCTCCTACATAATCTTGGCTTTCTTTTATTTTTGACCCTTTTCATTTTCAGGATACACTGCGCTAGGATTATATCGGGGACGCAGATTGAGAGCATAGAGGAATGTCCTCGAGAATAGCGGGGCTATGCCTTAAATGCAGAGGCGCGAAAAACCTATGTGGACTGCCTAGTTGCCCGTTTTTCAAGCTTTGGAGAAGCGTTGGCCTCTCCAAGATCACTACGGCTAGTGTTATAGAAGCCCCTTCTCCCCCCTCGATTTTTGTTGGAAGAATAGGTTATCCCAAGGTCAGAATAGCCCCCTCCGTTACAACCCTGGACGGTGATGCCTCAGTATACGACCTTCCTGAGAAATGGTTGCAATATAGCATTGAAGACGTGTTAAACTTCAGGTTAAGCCTAGTAATGGGTAATATCACTGTAGACGTTCGAAAACCCGACCTTATCGGTGAAATAGCCTTGCTCTCCGCCTCTTCGAAACCCGTCGACCTACAAGTTAAGTTCGCCAAGCCCCCGAGCGGCTTCAGGATAGACCCGTTCTCCCCTCCCTTCGGCCCCTCAGGAACAGCTGAAAAGATTAAGGTTCTAGACAACCCGCGTATTCCGAGACCTCTAGAGAGGCTACTCGGAGGAGATACTCCTCGGGCCCAGGAAGCGATTTGGAGTCTCTATGAGTCGGGCTTACCAGTCTCAACGATACAACGAGTCTTCTCCGCTGGCCTCATCGGGAGAGAGAGGAAGATCGTCCCTACTAGATGGTCGATAACGGCTGTGGATGATATTATTTCTCAGCGCATAGTAAAAGAGGTTAAGAAATATCCTTCTATCAACACATTTCTTTTCTTCGAGAGGAGGTATTCAAATAACCTTTTCATCGGTATTCTAGCACCAGCCTCCTGGAGCTTCGAGTGGATAGAGGCCTGGTTTCCGCACACGACGTGGAATCCGGGGGCTAAGGTAGAAGTAGAGGCTGACTGGGAAGGCTATACTGGGCGTAAGGAATACGCAACCCTTGGGGGATGCTACTACTCAGCTAGGCTGGGAGCCGCAGAGTTTCTCAGGAAGTTGAAGCGACAGGCTACCGTCCTTCTTATCCGCGAAATATACGAGGGATTCTTCCTACCCATAGGAGTCTGGTTTGTACGGGAAAATATTAGAGAGTTATTCAAATCAGAGCCTGAGAGGTACGACACGGTTAAAGAGGTTCTTGAAAGGCTGGGTAAAACTACGCGGCTGCCCCTACAAGTATGGCTGGACAAGTCACGCGTGCTCAAGGATCTGACTGCGCAGAAAAAGCTTGAGGTGAAGGGTTTCTGAGTGTCACATACAAGAAGATTCACGTGCAACATGCCTTATCCAAGTCAGGTTTACCCGATCTTGACTACTCTTTCAACCCTTACGTGGGCTGTAGCCACGCCTGCGTCTACTGCTATGCGAGAGCTTTCACGCGTTACAAAGAGGTCTCGAGCAACTGGGGTAAAATAGTTTACATTAAGGAGAACATAATAGATGTTCTCAAAAGCGAGGTTAACAGGCTAAGAAAAGGTGTAGTGGGCGTCTCGACAATAACCGACCCCTACCAGCCGGTAGAGGCTGAAGAGAAGCTTACTCGCCGGGGTATCGAGATATTAGCTAAAAACGGGTTTCATGTAAGCGTTCAGACAAAGTCCCCCCTAGTAGTCAGAGATCTTGATATAATCTCGTCCTACAAGGATTTCTTTGACGTTGGCTTCACAATAACCACCTTAGATTCCCGGGTGGCAGGCGTCATAGAGCCCGGTGCGCCCCCACCCCCAGCCCGGGTCGAGGCGCTTAGACGGGTATCTTCCTTGAACGTGGAAACATGGGTTTTTCTCGGCCCGATAATGAGAGGTGTGAATGACTCTCGTCAATCCATAGAGGCTGTTGTGAGGGTAGCGTTTGAGACGGGATCTAGGCTATACTATGACTTTTACCATCACAAGCCCGAGGTTGTCGAGAGCATGAAGACTATTCTTCCGGCATATCCTCAGGCTATGGGTGAAACAGTAGGTTGGCGGGAAGAGGTTGTGAGCAACGTTGAGCGAATATGCCGCGAGACAGGTATTGAGTGTATACCTGCATTCAAACCAAGGAAACCTGCACGAAAAATCATCGATTATTTTTAACGATTAAACACTTGGGCGCCTGTACTGTTGTTCTCGCGTGATAGAGTTACGCTTAATATATTCTGCGCCTTTTTAAAATAGGGTGGGAATGGGATCTAACGTGGGAGGCTACAGCTCGCCATTGACTGATGTCGTGCTTGAAGATATTCTCAGACTCCTCGGGAATATAAAGGTAGTCTTGAGACCCGATTTTTTATACGGTGACAAGGAAATACCATACCGGGGATTCATTCTTCTAGAAGCGATTGGTAGGAGCGGGTCTTTGAGAAAAGCCGCTGAAAGCATAGGAGTGGACTATAAAACCCTCTGGGATATAATTCATGCACTGGAAGAGACGCTTGGCGTACCTCTCGTAGAGCGAAGAGCGGGGGGTCGCAGTGGGGGAGGAGCAAACCTGACCCTCTATGGGGAGGCAATTCTAGCACTGTTCAGGCTTGTCGAGAGGAAGGTGGAAGACGCTGCTAGAGAGCTAAACCCCTCGCAGCCTGACGTCACAGTTATTGGTAGTGACTGTGCTATCATGGAAAAACTCGTCGAGGAACTGGCGGACAGAGGGGTTTATGCCCTCTATATTAAGACTGGCTCTTCACTTGGGCTCTATGCGATTAAAAGGGGTTTGTGCCACATAGCGGGTGTTCACATACTTGATTGGGCTACAGGAAAGTATAACGAGCACCTGCTTAGAGACCCAGAGATCAAGGGAAGGATTGTACTAGTCAAAGGTTGGAAAAGGGTTATCGGGCTGGCCTACTCGAAGAACCTTAAACCCCCGCCTAAAAACCTAGAGGATGTTTACACTAGGGGTCTCAGGCTAGCCAATAGAGTTAGAGGCAGCGGCACAAGGATATTTTTAGACTATATGCTTACCCAGCTAGCCTCTTCCCGCGGGGTTCCCGTTTCCCAGTTGAAGAGGAAAATAAAAGGGTACTCCATCGAGTATAACACCCACGGTGAGGCAGCTCAAGCCGTAGCCTCAGGCAAGGCCGACGTAACCATAACCACCGAGTATGTTGCAAAGCTCTACGGCCTAGGTTTTGTCCCACTCACTATCGAGGACTATGACCTGCTGGTGAAAAAGGATATCCTGGACCGCCTACCCCTCAAAGAGCTCTCACCATTCAAGGGAAGAGATAAGCTTCAATTTCTCGAATAGTCGACCCGCACCTCCATAACGCTTAAATAGTATTATCGCGGCACGCCTCACGTGCATTCCCCACTAGAGCTACAATCAGCTAGACAGCTCTTGTTGTACCTTCTGAGGAGCAGTGGTTTTTATGTCCACATGCATGCCTATGAATTCCTTCTGGGCTACGATGGAAGGCTTATAGGTGTCTTGCTCCTTGAGCCTTCACGGCGGAAGGCTACCCTCTATGCTAACGAAGGTTTAACTTCGCAGGAAGCCATCAAGAAGTTAAAAGGTGTTTTAAGACAGGTCGATCCAGCCCTGCTCCTCTCAGTAATACATAAAGGTTAATACGAGTCAAGCTAGGCTCGTAAGCACCACTTTTCCCATGAAGAAGGGCGACAGCCACCTTGCCTGTTGAATCCTAATGCCTCATACTTTTACTGGGTTTTAAGAATACACTACAGATCCTACGAGGGCTTGTTCATTTCTTTATAAAAAAGCATAAAATTATTTAGCAGAATTTTTATATGTGTCAAGGGGCATCATTTTTTGTGTCTGTAAAAATTTCACAGTGTAAAAGCGTAGCGCCACCCTCTGGGAAGCGTGTGGCTGTGATAGGAGCGGGTCCTGCTGGGCTAGCAGCTGCAGCCGCTCTCGCCTGCTACGGGCACAAAGTTGATGTCTACGACCGCCTCCCCGAGCCGGGCGGAATGCTCTTATTCGCCATCCCCGAATTTAGGATCCCCAAGGATGGAGTAAGGCAGAGCATTCGAGAGCTCGCAGACATGGGCATAACCTTTCACAATAACATCGAGGTGGGTAAGGATCTTAGGGTCAACGAGCTGCTGGAAGATTACGGCGCTGTCATAGTCTCCACTGGGACTTGGCGAGGAAGGAAGCTTGGGATCCCGGGAGAGGAAAAGGGCGGTGTTTACGACGCGCTGGGATGGATTGTAAGTTTCATGAAGAACATGCTTGGATATTCAAGCCCCCCACCCCCCTCTCTTTCGGGAAACGTGGCTGTCGTCGGGGCAGGTCTGACAGCGGTTGACATAGCCGAGCTAGCGGCTAAAGAGTATGGTGCTAGTGTGACCCTGCTTTACAGAAGGCCTATGAGTGTCGCCCCGGCGAGGCACATGCTTAAATCGTTAGAAAAGCTGGGCGTGAGGTTCATTGATAATGTTCTACCACTTGAAATACTAGGAGGCGGGAAAGCCGAGAAAATCCGCCTAGCTCGTGTTAAGCCGACCACCGACAGGAAAGCTTCTATCGAGGTAATCCCAGGTTCAGAATTCGAGCTTGATCTTGATGCTCTCGTCGTAGCCGTAGGACTCCAAGCTACTCCTCCTGAGAACCTGAAGACGCTGGGGGTTGAACTGAACAGAGATGGGACAATACGGGTTAACGAAAATTACATGACCAACGTGCCGGGGCTATTCGCAGCGGGCGATGTTGCTCACGGGCCGTCAAACATAGGCCTAGCTATGCGAAGCGGTAGACTAGCGGCGAGTAAAGTTCATGAATATCTTGTGAGAAAATAAGATGGTTGTTTAAGTAGCTTTTCCCAGAGTTCTTTTTTAACTGGATCTGGAAAGCTAGACGAGTGGCTTGTACATGTAGAATGAGCCCTTCAAAACCTCATAGCCGAGCTTCCTATAATACTCTCTCGTACCCACAGCCGAAATGACGAGCATTTTCTCTGCACCATACTCTTGTGCCGCCACCTCTTCAGCAGCTCTTACAAGCCTTCTACCAAGCCCTCTGTGCTGCCACCATCTGCCTTCTCCTCCAAGAGGCGTCTCGGGCCCATAGACGTGTAGTTCCCTGATAAAAGCAGTCTTGGAGGTAACCTCCCACCTGTGTGCCTTCTCGCTGGGTATACGAAGCCTAAGGAAGCCGAATAAGACGTCGTTCTCTACATCCTCGAAAGAGATAAACTCCTCAATTCCTCCGCTGGCCTCGTAGCGCCTACGGACAAGCTTTGCATCTTCAATCCTGGGCTCTCTGCCTGTCCACAATGCAAACCTGCCAACTTCTCGGCAGCGTATACACCTGCACCTCATACCCCTTTCTCGCATGTGATCCCATACAATTTCCCTAAGATTATTCACAGGCGGGCCGTCTACAATCTCACTAGTCGGGATGTCTCTCTGAACTCTTATTATTCGAACCCAGGGTGGCGTTATAGCCTTAATCTTTGCGATTAGCTCGACTAAAGTCTCCATGTCATACCCTTTGTAATCGCCCCTCTTCCACATCTCGTATAGCCCGCTACCGGGCACTACTAGAGTCGGGTAGATCTTCACAGCGTCCGGCATGAAATCCTCGTTGCTGTAGATCTCCTTAAAGGCCTCATAGTCTCTCTCAGGGTCAGAGCCAGGTAAGCCGAGCATCATGTGGTACGTTACCTTATAGCCGGCATCCTTTAGGATTTGGGTCGCCTTAACAGAGTCCGCTACAAGGTGCCCCCGGTGCACCCTTTCTAGAATGTCGTCGTACACCGTCTGAACGCCAAGCTCGATACGAGTGGCGCCGAGATGGAGGAACCAGTCGACGTGCTCCTCGAAGCTCCAGTCTGGTCTCGTTTCTAGTGTCAGTCCCACACATCTTATCCTGGCACTCTCATTCCTCTTCATAGCCACATCGAGTCTTGCCTCACCAGTCTTCTCCTCAGGAAAATTATTCAAGGCTTCTAGGGCCTGCGCGATGAACCACTCCTGATATTCGCGCGGCATAGCGGGGAACGTGCCGCCCATTACGATCAGCTCTACCTTGCTTGGAACCTGTCTCATGGCTAGGTATTGCTTTAGCCGAAGTTGAACCTGACGGTAAGGGTCGTATCCAACGTGGATAGCCCTGGCCACAGCGGGGGATGTCTTAACGTAGCTCTGAGGTGTTCCGTACTGAGGCCCACCGGGGCAGTAAAGACATTTACCGTGAGGACAGGGGTATGGTTTTGTCATGATAGCTACCACGGTTACTCCTGAGAGCATTCTCGTTGGCTTCTTGATGTCCTGGAAAAACTCTAGTCCTTTAGGCTTCCCGGGCATAATACTCGACCACTATATTTCTCTTCAACAAGACCCTTTTGTAGTCCCAGAGATATAATTTAAAGCTCTCGTAACCGCTGCTTCGAAGGTCGCGACGCAACTCTAGAGGAGTGTAAAGGTGGTAGTACCTCTTGTTTTTCCCATTTTTCCCTACCAGCACGTCCCGTGAAAGCATGGAAACAGCCCTCAAGAGGTTGTTCGGGTCGAAAAGACACCACACGGTGATAAGTGCAAATCCCCTGCAAACCTCTTTTAATTCCCTCAAGGCCTTGATCCTCCACCTCCTTCCGTGTACGTGATGGACCACCGCGGCTGCTAAGACTGTCTCAAACGCCTTTTGGCGGAACGGGAGGAAGACTATAGAGCCTTGTATGAAGTCGAGGGCACCCTCCAATTCCCATTTCCGGGCTCTATTGCGCGCGCTGACAAGCATGTTCCAGCTCACGTCGAGGCAAACAATCCTCTGCAATCCCTTCCTGGCTAGCAGGCACGCTATGTATCCGGTGCCGCAGCCAGCGTCTAATAGTGGCTCTTGAGCCCGATCACCCAGCAAACGTAGCATCCCATTATACCATCCAAGTCTACCCTTGTCGTAGCTCTTGGATAACCGGTCGAATGGCTTTATAACGTGCTCAACCTCGAAGTCTTCCAGCAAGAAGCCTCCCTTAGTTAAACCAGGTGTCCACAGCTTAAAACTTCTCGCTTTAGCAGTGAAAGACTATAAATATCTCCTCCTGATATTCCTTCCCTTCACCAATAGCAATTGTATTCTAACAAGGGATTCCTGCAGGCTTGTTTTTAACTAGTGAGGATGGGTCAGCTCATCTAACCTGAATGGGCTTTTATACCAAGCTCCCGTAGAACCAGTCTGACCAGGCTCCTGAACCAGCTATCGATCACGTAGAGCGTTGCGAAGTAAACAACCGCTCCTATAAACACTGCTAGCAGGGCTTCGCGTATCCTCCACGGGTTTATCCAGACCGCCACCACGCTCATGGGTATGGCTGCTGCTAAGTACCTGGCTACGCTTGAAAAGACTGGTTTAAGCCTCACATATACTCTAGACATCAAATACAACCTTGCTAGGACAAAAACCTCTGCAAGAAGCCATGAAAGTCTAGCAAGGACAGCTGCTGTAACACCGTCCTTGAACAATAAGATGACAAGCCCCACTCCCACTATGCCTAGGACTGCCCTGGTTAAACCGATCAGCGTGATTTTAAATATGAGAGAACCTTTCAGTTCCTTTGGATGCACGTTATTCGTGTCTATAGACTCGACGCCCTGCAGGGTATCGGATAATACCCCGTTGACGACTCCTATGAGCGCAGCTATCGAAGCCACCTGGAGAACCTGTGACGCAGCAGTATAATCAGGTTTAAACAGGTAGAGAAGGTTGGGAGCTAAGATGATGGCCCCGACAGCTGTTGGGACTCCCAGTAGCAAGGTGAGCTTTAACGTCTCCTCAAGCTTCTCTTCCACTCTCTCCTGGCTGGAGAGAAGACTTGGGTAGAGCCCTTTGCCTAAGACATAGGAATAGCCTATTAGGTTAGAGTAGGTCAGAACCACCGTATAATACGCTACGACAGTGTTAGACAGAAAATGAGATATGAGGGGGACGTCCATCATAGCAACAATGGAGGCCGGCAGGCCCAAAGCGTTCACCCAAGAGTACAACAATATCCGTTTGATCGTGTCTAACCTGGGCTTATGTACTAGATCACTCCTCGTGAAAAAGAGCAGCGATAAGCTCTGCCCCACATGTCCGGCGAGGACTGCCAGAAGCGCGGTAAACAGACTTATCCGCGAAACCGCCATGAAGAACAGCGCAGCTAACAGTTTAAAGCTCTCGAATATGAACTCCGTCACCGCGGCTCGGGAGGGGTTAACTGCGTATAGGTCTGAGTATAGAGCACTGTTTACGTAGTAGAAGGGTATGTAGGCTATGGAGAGAAGGATAATATTGTATGGGACGTTAAATAGGGTGGAGAGATCTCGAGATAGGAAAAACAAGGCAGTAATAGCTACAAGGGAGAACCCGATGCTCAGAAGAAGGCCGCTAATGAGTGCTGACGTGTCTCCGCGGGCTCTGAACCTCGTTATCCAGTAGTTTATAATTGTGGCTAGTGCGGCGTAGGAGAGTATGGAAGAAATCACGCTCCAGGCTCCGTAGTCGCTGGGAGTCAGGTTCCTTGTAATTATAAGTATAAAGAGTGCACCCACTACGACGCTGTAAACTCTCTCAGCGTAGAAGATGAGCCCTGCCCTCTTCAACCCCATCCTGTCAATACACCTCAGCTTTCACAGCTAAAGGACTATCATTAGAGTAGAAAAATGTATCTGTAGGCCCATATTATATTGAAAATTAACCCGAATAAGAAAGTTTATATACGTGATGAAACGATACCATAATGATGAAAGGAACAGGTTTAAGAAGTAAAAAGACTTACCTAATCATCATCGCCATAGCTATAGTCGCAGCTCTTCTCATCATGTTACCTCTCTTTAACCCCAGCAAGCCCCCTGAGAAGGTCACACTAAGAATAGCAACAACGACAAGCCTAGACGCTACAGGTCTTCTCAACGCTGTGAAGCAGAGGTTTGAGGCAAAGTACCCAAACATCAACGTCACATGGGTTGCCGTCGGCACGGGACAGGCTCTCGAAATAGGTAAAAGGGGAGACGCCGACCTCGTAATAACACACGACAGGCCCCTCGAGGAACAGTTCATAAGTCAAGGTTATGGCGTCCACGGAATTTCCTTTGCATACAACGACTTTGTCGTGCTCGGACCGCCCGACGACCCTGCTGGAGTGAGAGGCTCGAAGAGCGTTGTAGAAGCCTTCACGCGTATAGCCGAGGCGGGGAAGCAGGGGAAAGCCGTCTTCGTCTCGCGAGGGGACAAGTCGGGAACCAACCTCAGGGAGCTCAGGATCTGGGACAAGGCTAAGATAGACCCTAAGGGGCAGCCGTGGTACAAGGAGACGGGGCAAGGCATGTCGCAGACGCTGATGGTGACGGATCAGCTTAAAAGCGCATACACATTGAGCGATAGGAGCACATACCTAGCGTTTAGGAATAGGCTTTCGCTCGTAATAGTGTTCGAGGGCGACCCATACCTCATTAACGTCTACAGGGCAACGATTATAAACCAAACCCGCTTCCCATGGGTTCATTACGACGCCGCTGTAAAGTTTGTAAAGTTTCTCATTTCGCCAGAGGGTCAGTCGTTGATAAGTAGCTATCAGAAGGACGGGACAAAGCTTTTCAACGTCTGCTTCGGGAACCTCACGGCCCTCGGGATAAACGACCCCTATGAGCAGCAGCAAGTTGCGTACTGGAAGGAGCAACTTCAAAAAGACCCCTAAAAATTTCCAAGCAACTTATTTCTAGGGCAGAGTTTTTCTTTCTCATAGAGGTGTTTCCAAGTTTGAACATAAACGAACTGATCGGGATAACCCTGCTCTCGCTACGCGTATCAGGGACTGCGGTGGCCGCCTCTGCAACCGTGGGTATGCTACTGGGAGCTCTCATCGCGAGCCGGGAGTTCAGAGGCAAAAATGTCGCAGTTACGTTGGTATCTACTCTTATGGGTATGCCTCCTGTTCTTCTAGGCCTTGTCTTATATTTGGCTCTCTCTAGGTCTGGTCCCCTCGGCTGGACGGGTTTGCTCTTCACCCCCGAAGCCATGATTCTAGCCCAATTCCTGCTCACACTTCCAATCACCACAGGCCTATCAATTTCCGCTATTGAGTCCTTACCCCGCGATACACGTGAGACGATCTACTCGCTTGGAGCCAACCCTCTGTACGAGCTTCTACTTATGCTAAACGAGGCTAGGGCTGGCCTTGTGGGCGCTGTCCTCACAGCTCTCGGGAGGGCTATATCCGAGGTCGGGGCTGTGATTATCGTAGGGGGCAACATAAGGTATCAGACTCGGGTGCTCACAACCGCGATTGTGTTCTACACGAACGCTGGCGAGTTCGACGCCGCGCTCGCTCTTGGCGCTGTACTGGCCTCCGTCTACCTCGTTGTCAACATTGTACTGGTGTACATGAAGCTCAGGGTGGTTAGCGGTGGCTCTTAGAGTCGAAGGGGTGACTAAGAGCTTCTCCGGTCTAACCGTTCTGAGAGACGTTAGTCTAGAGGCACAGGAGGGCAAAATAACCTGTGTTGTGGGGCCTAACGGCTCCGGAAAGACCACGCTTTTACGCATACTAGCACTCCTCGAGAAGCCTGATAGAGGAAAAATCATCTACGATGGGAGGGAAATATCCGGGATTGATAAAGACTACCGGCGTAGCCTTGCATACGTCCCGCAAAGACCTGTAGTCTTAACTGCGAGCGTATACAACAACATCTACATTCCTCTAAGGGCCCGGGGGCTCTCAGCAGCCGAAGCCTCCGAGAGGGCTAAGCGGCTTCTAGCACTCACAGGGCTCGCTAGACTTTCGAAGACCCCGGCTCAGAAGCTCTCCGGCGGGCAAAAACAACTGCTAGCCCTCGCCAGAGCCCTAGCCTTAGAGCCCAAGATACTAATCTTAGATGAGCCTACGAGCCACCTTGATGTCGCTAATGCCCCTATGATGAGGAGTCTTATACTAGAATATGTAAGAGATGAGAGAGCCGTAGCGGTTGTTTCAACTCACACGCTAGACGAGGTCATGGAGTTATCTGACCAGACTATTCTCCTTGTTGGAGGGGCTATAAGGGGAGTGTTTACAACAAAGGATAATATCAAAGACTTTTTACGATTCATCTCCTGATCGAAAAAGGCTCCTCGTACTTTGAAAAACAAAAATACATATAAATAACAAACAAGTTAAAGAGGTATGTCTCAGACTCAGTTGGGCTTAGACCCCAAACTCGAGGCAGCTATCTCTTACATTTTCGGTTTTATAAGCGGGATCATTATTTTTCTACTAGAGCCCAAGAACTACTTCGTCAGGTTCCACGCAATGCAGTCGACAGTAGCATCTCTCTTGGCCTTCGTTTTATCATTCATCCTTCCACTTCTAACCCCTCTGTGGTTCTTAATCTGGATCGTTGTATTAATCGTGGGCGTTGTCAAGTCACTTCAGGGAGAGCTTTACAAGTTCCCCTTGATAGGCGATTTAGCTGCGCAGCTAACTCCCCCGCCTCCTCCATAAAATGGTTTTTTGGCTCTCCATAAGAGGAAGAAATATAAGCTTACCCTAGATTCTTCGAAGGAGGTGCTGTCTTTTGGACACTGAAAGCTTGTTGAGACAAGCCTTGCTTGAGCCTACGGAGGAACTCCTTACCCCGGAGCGCCTACGCGAGATGGCTGAGAACGGTTTCCGCCTTAAGCATTATATAGGCTTCGAAGTCTCCGGGCTAGTTCACCTAGGAACAGGCATTGTATCGATGCAGAAGCTCGTGGACCTGCAGAGGGCGGGTGTCGAGACAACTGTTTTCCTCGCCGACTACCACAGCTGGATTAACAAGAAGCTCGGCGGGGACCTGTCAACCATACGTCGGGTAGCAGGAGGTTATTTCAAAGAGGCTCTTAAGGTGTCGATCAAGATAGTTGGTGGAGATCCTGAAAGGGTTTCTTTTCTTATGGGTTCCGATGTCTATGAGAAGCTTGGCTTGGAGTACTTCACAAATGTGGTTAAGGTTTCCATGGATACTACTCTCTCACGCGTCAAGCGGTCTATAACGATCCTGGGCAGGAAGGAGGCTGAGTCCTTAAGCTTCGCCCAGCTCCTATACGTGCCGATGCAGGTAGCAGATATATTTTCTATGGGAGTGACGATAGCTCAAGGGGGCATGGATCAGAGGAAGGCGCACGTCATAGCGATAGAGGTGGGAGAAAAGGCGTTCGGGTATAAGCCCGTCGCCCTACATCACCACCTCCTACCGGGTCTTGCGATAGACAAGGACTCGTGGACCAGGCTTGTTGACGCTAAGAGGCGGGGCGACAAGGGGGAGTTTTCCGACATCCTAGCCGATGTGAAGATGTCGAAGTCTAAGCCCGAGACAGCTATCTTCATCCACGACCAGGAGGATAAGATCAAGGAGAAGATAATGGGAGCTTTTTGCCCGGCAGGCGAGGTTGAGCTAAACCCCGTACTGGAGATTACGCGCTACATAATCTTCAGGAACCGCAGCGAGCCCCTGGAAGTATTGAATAAGAAGACTGGGGAGCGACTGGTATTCTCTAACTACCAAGAGCTCGAGCAGAGCTTCCGACAGAAAAAGTTACACCCCCTCGACCTTAAAAACGTTGTAGCCGAGGAGCTGGCGAGAATCCTAGAGCCTGCCCGCAAGCACTTCCTAGAGGGCCCAGGTAGAAGCTACCTGGAGGACCTAGAAGGTTTAAAAATTACAAGGTGACGAGGTCTGCTCTCGACCCGTGACCTCGAAGATTTCTTGCGGAGACATGGAATAAGCTTTAAGCTTTTAGAGGTGGGAGCCGCTGCTACAAGCGAAGATGCCTCAAAGAGTCTGAGAGTCGACAAGAGCCAGATAGCAAAAACCATTGTCTTTGTAGCTGACACCGGCGATGTTGTTCTCGTCGTCCTCAGAGCCGATCGCAGAGTAGACCAGTCCGGGCTTGCAAAGCTCCTCGGGTACAAGAGGCTCCGCCTGGCCCGCGACAGCGAGGTTGTAGAGAACACTGGTTACCGACCCGGTGGTGTGCCTCCTTTAGGTCACGCTAAACCACTCCCAGTGTTTATTGACCGTGAGGTCTCGGAAGGCGCTTATTACTGCGGTGGGGGCGACGACAAGCATCTTCTGTTTTTAGACTTTAGAGAGATACCATCTCGCTTGAATGTGAAGGTTATAGATGTTCCGAAAAAGTGAGCTTCTACACCCCTCGCCTGTATGAATGTGGTTAATGCTTCGCTTCTATTGAACCATAAAGGGTAAAGCCCCAGGGCAGGAGTTCATTGTTTAAAGAGAAAATCTTCAGGGGAAAAGGCTTACGAGCTTGTTGGGGCTGGGGCTCTTCAGAGGGGAACTAAAGGATTAAAGGAAACTCTTCTTTAAGGTGGTAGTAGGCACTCGCAGGCAATCCTGTTTTCGCTTTAGCTAATATAAACATTGTAATTCGCGACTTATTTGCGGGTTAGAGGGTTTTTCGCGGATGGACTTGACAAATGAGACGCCCTTCCTCGTGTGAGTAAAAGATATTTCTCACTATATTCTTGAATTGTATTAGGTGATGCTCTTTGAGGCGTGTCTCCGTTACTCTACCTGACGATATATACCGTCAACTGGAAGAGCTTGAGGCTAAGACTAAAATCACCAACAGGTCGCGCTTAATCGGGGACGCTATCACGTTGTTTTATAACCAGAACATAGAGGACGAAGCCGTCTATGCGGGTAGCCTCGTAACGTTATATGACCATTCGCGTGGAGAGACAGTGTACAGCGTCGTGGATGTTCAGCACGACTTCCACGAAGTTATTAGGGTAACAACACACGTACACTTGACCGAGGAGAAGTGTGTAGAGGTTACGACTGTGCTGGGGAAAGGCAAAGACATAAAGGAGCTTGTCTCGCGTCTCAGGAGGATAAGCGGCGTACTAACGGTGCAGTACAACGTTATTAAGCTTTAGAGGATGCAGTGGGCGAGCCTCGCACTATATATGCACTCGTTACAGCCTACATCGTTTCCATAACAGTCGTACTCGTTTTGATCCGTGTACCAGCACTTTTTCGTTGCGAAGGGGCAGTCGGCACACCAGGGTACACCTAAGGAGAGTTTTTCACGCACCTTCCTAAACATCACGAACTCTGGCTTGTTCCAAACCTCTTCAATGCTTTCTTTTCTGACATTACCGAAGTGTTTTGCCCTGACAATCTTAACGTGTAGGTTAGTGTAAAGCGGGTGCTCGTATGCGAGGTCCATGCATGGCGCGACGTCGCCGTTCTGGAGGATCATCATTGCTTTCTCCTCAATGTATGGGCAACTACGCTTTAAGGAATCAGCGTAAACACTTGGGACACGGATGTCAATGCCGTTTTGAACTGCGATTTCTCTAGCCTCGCTGATGTATCGTTCAACTTCTAATAATAGCTCTTCTCGTGCAATAGCATCCCTTGCAATATCAGAGTTTACACTATAGCCTTTCTCTGCTATCTTATTCACAAGTTTAAGGTACAGCTGTTGCTTTCCGGAGGACGAGAGGGTGTGGTGGGCGAGGAGGGTGTCATATATAGCCTCTTTAGCCAGCGAGTCGAGATTGCCTCCTGAAGCCTTATAGAACTCAACGGCTTCCCTACTAGCAGTAGTATAAACAGCTTCGTTAACCATTGCAGCGTGATAAGGTACAATGTGCGACACTACCACGAAATCCAGGTTTAGCTCGGCGGCTCTTGAGACAAGCCTGGGTAAAAGCTTATAATTACTTCTCATAAGCACTAAAGCCACACCAAGGCTTACACCATAGTCCTTTTTGATCCTGGCAGCACTCCGCAGGTTGCCCAGCACATCGTAGCGTTGAGAGCCGACCCTAATCTTACCCAGTGGCTCCATATCAGGAGCATCCACGCTGAACGCAACCTGGTCTATACCGGCTTCGAAGACCTCGGTAGCTTTTCTCTCATCCATTAGAGTCCCGTTTGTAACGAAGTGGAGAAAAGCCCCATCCCCCAGCCCGGCACGGGCATAGCGGATAAAGTTTACAAACAACGGGTGGCTCAGAGGCTCGCCGAAGCCATAGAGAGCCATCTTCCTAACCTTCCCAGTAGATTCATCGATTATCTTTTTAAAAAGCTCGAAGTCCATATGACTATAGTTTTTCTGGCTCCATGTCCTCCTAACACACATTATACACGACAAGTTGCAAATATTAGTCGGCTCAACCTGCAACACTTCAGGATAACTCATCCTAGCTATATCCCGCTCACAGTATAAATCAATTATGGTTTGGCTGTCCTTGAGAGAAGAATACGCCTGCGTAGGTGCGTAATCACGCGCGAATGGAGCGGAGGTAGAGGACCGGTTAGTTATTGAACTATCATCTTTAAAGCATGAGGGAGTAACGGTTTCCGTTAATTAAAAGGATTCCAAAGGCCTAATAATCTTTGAATCAAGTTTTTTCGGAACTTTAAGTGTTTAAACTTATTAAGGTGGGACTACCGGGTTTATCAAAGGCTTCAGAGTGGGTGTGCGGCTCTTGACTGTAAGGTTGTCCCGCGACGAGCTCCAGAACATATACAGGAGTATCATAAATAATCCGAGCCTTGTGGGCCCTGTAGCCGTGTCAGCAGGGACACCAGAATATTTGAAATGGGTGGTGGAGGCGAGTGGCGAAAAGAATACAGTATTTCTTGTGGGCCCAGGAAGCAAGGCTGGGTTATGTTATAGTATAGCTGAACTTGGTGGGGTTGAGAGTGTATGCGTGGATTATACCTATCTGCCTCTCCGAGACGAATCAATAAGCGTATTGCTATTCGCCTTTGTTTTCAATGCAGCCAGAGACATCAAGGCTATGCTTAGCGAGGCCCGGCGCGTGTTGAAAGAGAAGGGGGTGCTCATCGCCGGAGACTGGGCGCCGCAATCTAGAATAGCACCGGCAATCAAAGAGGGTTTCCAGCTTAACCTGAATGAGTTTAAAGTTTACTTTTCGAAGTATTTCAGGGTTGTAGAGCTAAGGATATATAAAGACTACTTCATCGTAGTGGGGATTAATGAGCAACCTGAATAGATTTCCCTTCGAGTAAAAATCTAGGTAGCTTGCTTCTCAGATTCAGGCTGCCTGGTCTTCCTGATTCGCTTGAAGACAAGCCAAGCTATGAAGCCGAGGATTATTATAGGGGAGAGGCCTATCACGCCTATAATCAAGAGTGATAAAACGGTTAATGCTGTGGCTAAGCCGTCACGGAGCGTCCCGATAAGGTTCACACTCGGCCACTCCAACGGCTTCTCCTTCAAGGTAAACGTAACAGTTATCGTCGAGTAGGTAATCGATCTCTCAAGGTTTCGAAGCTGCGCCTGATAAAATTCAATCTGATACCTTACGTTTGCAAGCCTATCCTCGATCTGTAGAACATCCTGGATATTAGTAGCCTTGTCCAGTAGTTGTAGGAGCCTTGACTCCTCAGCTTTAAGGTTTGTCAGCCTAGCATTGAGGTCAATCCACTGGTCTGTAACGTCGAGAGCTTTTTCCTGGAGGCTTTCAAGCCTGCCTAAGCCTGAAAGCAAGTTTATAGCGTCGCGGTATGTCTGGGCTGGTATCTTCAAAGTCACCGTAGCGGTCTCGCCCGTATCCTGGCTAAAATCAACCGACGCGACATACCCACCGAGCTGCAAACATATGTTAGAGGCGGAGTCAACAGCTTTTTTAACGTCGTCGACGGCTACTCGCATAGAGGCTATATATGTTATGTTTCTCTGGCTTTCTAGAGATGACGTGGAAACAGGGGGCTGAAAGCTCTTCGCGCTGCTAGTAGCTATAGTTTCTCGGGGAACCGAGGATTGAGACGAGAAGTACGGCGACTTTAAGGATGCGGCTGGGTTATAGAGGAGCAGCATAGCCAGTGCAATTACAGCTATAATTAAAACCGCACCTGCTATTATTAACAACAGTTTCTTGTTCATCATCTACAGATACCCGCTACTTTATAATATAATCGTAAAGTATCAACGGTACGTCTCACCAATCCACCCTGAAACTCTCTGACAAATCTACTCTATAGTCCGCTCCCCCTCTCGGCTTGGTAGTCCGCATTGGACGTTAAAGAAACCTGTAGCTCTGCCGGAGCAGAAGACGAAAAACCTGTAACGTTAATTTACCCCTTTTGGTGGACATATGTGTGAAGGCAGTTAGCTTCGACGTTTGGTCAACGCTGCTGGATATAGACGTTTTCTACAGGTTTATAGCCGAGGCATTATCAGAAGTTAACGGTCAAAGCCCACAGGAGGTCTTTCCGTCACTACGGAAAGCCTATTCCGCTGTTAAAGATGCTAGGAGAAAAAGCCTCATCCGCGAGGACGACGTTGTCGGAAGCTCCACAGAGGTATTCCTTGGGTCACTAGGCTCCTTTTCCAAATACGAACTTTACTGGGCTGTTTCAAGAGCAGTTAACCGGGTCCCGGGGGAGAGGCTTCTCCTGCCCGGTGCAACTGAGGTACTTGAAAGCCTCGCGAGCCAGGGCTATAGGCTTGCCGTGACAAGCAACGTGATCTTCTGGCCTGGATACGTTACGAGAATACTTCTAGACAAGTCGGGGCTTGGAAGATTCTTTAAGGTTCAGGTGTACGCGGATGAAGTTAAAGCCTTAAAACCTAGTAGCAAACCATTCCTAGAAATGCTGAGGGCTATAGGATCAGAGCCTAGAGAGGCTGTTCACGTAGGCGACAGCCCACAAGAGGATCTAGCAGGAGCCCTAAACGCGGGTATGGCCGTCATACTGGTCGAGCGAGATGGTGGTCAGAAGATTATCTACGAGAAAATAAGAATCGCGGTGGTCAGCTCACTTCTAGACGTGCCCGAAGCCGTGGAACATCTCTTAAAAGAGTGAGATATCTAGGTCTCCGTTGAGCCATACCACCTCGTGTAGAGATCCTTTCTAAGCAAATTCAAAACCGGGACGTTTTTACGTGCCTCCTCCACTTCTCCCACATCCAGCTCTAACGTAATGCTTCTCTCTTCTTCTCCAAGGTCGAGAAGCCTGTGACCCATAGGGGTTACAACCGTGCTATGCCCGGCGAAGAAAGAGCCAGTCTGGTCGACTGCAACGAGAAACGCCGTGTTTTCATGCGCCCTAGCCGAGGTAAGCATAAGCCACTGTTCAACCTTGTACTTGCCTCTATACCACGCGGAGGGTACGACTAAAAGGTTAGCTCCCCTGACAGCCAGCGCCCTGAAAAGCTCTGGAAATCTCAAGTCAAAGCAGACGGCAAGCCCCACCGTGAACTCCCCAAGTCGCGCGAGTGCAAGCCTGTCTCCCTGGGTAAATATCTGCGACTCCCTGTAGCCAAACGCGTCAAAGAGGTGGATCTTCCTGTAAACCGTAGATATCCGTCCTCTCTCCGCAAGGATTGCTGAGTTATAGACACGGCCGTCTTCGACTGTGAAGGCTGAGAAAACCACGGCTGAGCCATTCTCCCCACTCTTGTCTACAATTCCCTGGACAAAAGGCCCGTCGATGGGCTCCGCGTAACTGTGAACATATTCTCTCGTAATTCCCTTTTCACCTACGCCCATTAGGTATTCCGGTAGGACATGTAGGTCCGCATCTGCAGAGTCGAGGAGTCGCATTACCCTTCTTAGGTTCTCTTCCTTCTGAGGCCCGACTGAAATCTGGTGTAGAGCGACCCTCACAAGAATAAAATATTAGGCACCCGTAAAAACTTGATGTGGCTCGCCTTTCATGTTCGTGCCCCCGTATGATTGTTGCCCTCTACGTTGCCTTCCGAAACGACCCCTTATTTCAAAGGATATTCCCGGAGCAGTGGAAAATACTGGAGTTTTTCAGGGGAATTGAGCTACTGGTACAATCCAAAGCACTTAAAGCAATATGCATCAGGGAAAACCTCCTAACCATTTCTGTAGGGGTTTTAGGCCTTGGCGGGAGAGGCTCCGCTTTGGGCGTTCTAGCTGCGTTGAAACATATCATTCGTAGCGCGTCCTTGACAATGATCCTAGAGGTTTTCCGGTGGCTAGGTGGCTCCGTGAATTACTGGAGAGCTCTTAAGAGAGTCCACGGGTATTGCCACTTGCTTTTCTTAGCCTCTATGATTCAAGGGCGCGGCTATGGCTCTCTCATTTTAAGGGCTGTTGAGAGCACGTGTAGAAGGCTTGGCGGGGGGTGGCTAATCCTTGACGTAGACTTTGAAAACCCAGCGTTGCTGTTCTATTGGAAGAGGGGCTTCAAGCCTTTGGGGGAGTCTTGGTTCTCAGGAAGGAGGTATATTATAATGTGTAAGAACCTCTAATTTTTGGTGGTAGCTCTACCGTAGGAGATAAAAAGCGCCTCATCGATACTAGTGCGATGATGAGGAAGAGACGATCCGAGGAGTGACGAGAAACTAATCTCTGAATACTTCTTTTAGAAAGGTAAAAATACTATTATGAGTTCCCAATGATGTGAGGCTGCTAATCCTCGACCTGGACAACACTCTATGGAGCCACCACGACATATCCCGGACTGAGCCGCCCTATAGGAGGATCTCCCAGGACACGATCGTTGACTCGATGGGAGAGACTATAAAGCTTAACCCGTGCGCTGCTCAAGTCCTTTCAGAGGCGAAAAATAAAGGAATCCTCCTAGCTGTAGCAAGCTGGAATAACCCTGAAAAAGCGGAAGAGGCTATAGTCGCTCTAGGGCTTCAAGGCTTCTTCGAAGAGATTGTTGTAGAGCCACACCCCTATAAGGAGAAAATGATTAGAAGAATACTGAGAAAGGTTGGGGTGAAACCCAGCGAGGCTGTCTTCGTCGACGATAACTCTGAAATATGCCGTCGCGTCCGGGGCGCTTACCCTGAACTCAAGGTTTTTAACCTTGGGATAGATATTCAGAGTCTCTGCGAATTACTACATCTTATCAAGCAGGATGATTTGTAGCCCCAGCTTATAAGACATATAATAATAAAAAATATTAGTTCTCGCTGAATATGGTGTGGCACCGGCCAGGCTTAAATGCCCAGCTTGCGGCCGTGAGTATCCTCTATCCAAGCTTGTATGGCGCTGCGAATGCGGGAGCCCTCTTCGAGTAGACTTCCCATTTGTTTTCGAGCCTCTACCCCGCGTTAGGGGGATGTGGAGGTACAGGAAATCCCTCCCGCTAGCGGAGGCTGCGCAGCCCGTGACGCTTGGTGAAGGAGGTACGGCGACCGTGAAGGCTGAGGTATTTGGACTAAAAGTATTCTTTAAACTAGAGTTCCTTAATCCTACGGGCTCGTTCAAGGATAGAGGTTCAAGCCTAACAGTGTCAAATCTGAAGGCGATTGGGGCAACTGAGATAGCTGTGGATAGCTCGGGGAACGCCGGGGCTTCGATAGCTGCTTATTCCTCCCTGGCCGGCATCAAGTGCAGAGTATATACACCAGCCAGCGCACCACAGGGTAAGAAGGCGCAGATCAGGATTTACGGGGCAGAGCTCATAGAAGTGGAGGGGAGTAGGGGCGACGTGACGAGGCGGGCGCTGAGCGAGCTGAGAGGGGCTTTCTATGCGAGCCACCTTTGGAGTCCTTTCTTTCCGGAAGCCAATGCTACAATTGCCTATGAGTTCTTCGAGGATTATGGTGTCCCAGACGCCGTTATAGCGCCCGTAGGGAGCGGGGGGCTTCTATTGGGGTTGGCGTGGGGGTTTGAGAGGCTCTTTAAACACGGCTTTTCCAATTTGATGCCCAGGGTCTATGCCGTCCAGTCTGCGTCGAACCCCACCTTGCACGAAGCCTTGTACGGCCGGCCTTTCGGGCGGATCGAGGATGAGGTGCTGGCCGACGGTATTGCTGTTCAAAACCCTCCTAGGCTGGGAGAGATTGTAGAGGTGTTAAAGAAGTTTAAAGGAGGCTTAAGCATTGTGAATAACAAGGATATCATCTGGGGGCTAAAGACGCTGGCTAAAATGGGCCTATTCGTCGAGCCGACAAGCGCTACGATAATACCTGCTCTTAGAAGCCTGGTGGAAAGTGGAGATTTAGCATCCGGTGAGAGCGTGCTCGCACCTCTAACCGGATTCGGTTTTAAAGCCTTTGAAAAAATAATGGCTAGGGTGTAGGTTGGCTTCACACGCTGGGCTTCCCCTCCTCCCTGAAGGGCGAGGCTTTCATTTTTATACAAAAGCGGTTGCTCAAATTATTTAAATAGAACTATGGAAAGTTTCTAACGGTTATATGGGTATAGCTTACCCACACTATGAGGAGCTTGAGCGCACGAGGCATTTCGCTACGATAGGGCTTGTAGCTGCCAACACCCTTGTCTACCTCATCACATCTGTTGGCAACAGTTTTCTAGCCGTTGAAGACCAGTGGGTTCAAACACTTGCCTTTGTCCCAGCCTTCATAATGAGCCCCAGCGCTCTCTACAGAATTTTCACATCGATGTTCCTCCATGCGAATGTCGCGCACATATTCTTCAACATGCTCTTCCTCTACACTTTTGGAAAGCAGGTTGAGGCGGCAATGGGCTCTAAAAGGTTTCTCGCCCTCTATTTCCTTAGCGGCATACTAGCCACCGTCTTCCACACGGCCTTCATCCCTATAGAAGGCGCATCCTCGGCTTTCATACCTGCCCTTGGGGCTAGCGGTGCAATCAGCGGCGTGCTCGGTGCGTACCTGCTACTCTTCCCAGGAACTAGGCTTACCATGTGCTTCTTCTACCTCTTTATACCCCTTTGCTTCACAACCAGCGCAGCAGCCTACATCATCTTCTGGTTTGCGACCCAGATAATAGAGGGATATTTAGGAGCAAGTCTTGGCGTAGCAGTTTTCGCACACGCTGGGGGCTTCATAGGCGGTATAGCTTTGCTCCCACTCCTACTCGACTATGAGAGGCTGGGTTTACTTAGGGTCTATGCGTCGATGAGAAAGTTTTTCTTCAATGTGTTCTTCGTAAAGCCTGGCTTGAGCAGTGCAGCTAAAGCTATAATCATAACCTTGATTGGGCTCACCGCTGCAGGAGCCGTATACTCGGCTTACGTGGGAGCAACTGCGGGAGGCATAAACAAGATCTTGGACTTCAGCGTAGCTAGCTGTGGCTCTGCCTCCAACTGCTCCGGGCCTTACGTGAATGAAAGCGTGATTATACAGTTGAATAATGGCAACCTGGATTATACACCTATATCTACGAGCGAGGTTCGAGTGGTTTTCAACAGGCTCAACGCTGCAAACCTGGTCTATAGCCTGGGAAATAAGGATAAGACTGTAAGGGTGAATCTTTCGACTACTCGTCGTGTTCAAGGCATACCGGTGAGTGTCTCGATATCTGGCACTTTGCGCTTCGACGCTTACGGCTTGTTGGACTCTGGCCAAGGAGTCGTGTCCACAGAGGTTTTACAGTGTGACCAGATCTCGGGGACCTGTGTAAAAGGGGGTTTCATGACCTATACGTTCATAGTTTCAACCTCCGCGAGTATGGTGGGCTTTGAGGGCATTCCTATTTCTGAGCTTGCTCTAGTCTCGCTTCTTGCCTCCCTAGCCTCCATTGTTGTTGTAGGACGCGCAGACAAGTTCGAGATAATCGTATAGAGATAATTTTTCCTTTTTATTCTCCCAGAACCAGATAAAAAATCTTTGATTTTTCTACTAAAGAATTACAGAGTTTAGAAAGAAGATACTTAAGGAGAGCAATAGTAAGTGAAGACTGATGTCCTAATGGTGATGAAGTTTGAAACCTCTAATGCCAGAGCAGCTCTTCGCCTCGCTAGGCACTTCCCCAGAGGGGCTTACAGACGAGGAGGCCAAGCTCAGGTTATCTAAGTATGGACACAACGTTTTTGAGGTTAAAAAGACACGGTTTAGAAACGTTAAGAAGTTTCTAAAACACCTTACAGATCCACTTTCAATCCTTCTAATAATCTCGAGCGTCTTGTCTCTTTTGATAGGATCCGAAAGCCTAGGAATCTCTATACTAATACTAACATTCCTAAACTCGGCTCTGAACACAGTGCAGGAGTGGCGTGCCGAGAAGACTATTGAGAAGCTACAGGCTTGGATGCCCTCCTACGCAAAGGTTATCCGCGGCGGAAAACCCAAGATAGTCCGCGTTAGCGAGGTTGTCCCGGGAGACATTCTTGTTGTGGAGGAGGGCGACAAGGTTCCAGCGGACTCTGTACTCTTCGAAGCCCATGACCTCTGGATAAGCAACATCCCCCTTACAGGCGAGTCCTCGCCGCAGCAGAAGTACGTGGACGACCTTGAAGAGGAGTATTCCTCCTATCTCGAAATGCCCAACGTTATACTAGCAGGCACAACCGTGGTTAAGGGGTATGGAAAGGCTGTTGTCTTTGCCACCGGCCCCAGGACGATGTTCGGAGATGTTGTAAAGCTCACACAGGCAGTGGTGAAAGAGGAGAGCCCTCTAGAGAAGGAGATCGCATCTCTTGCAAGAACAACATTCATCGTAGCCATGGTTGTAGGCTTCATATTCTTCCTATCGAGCCTGGTTATCCTACAACACTCTCTCTACGACAGCATGCTCTTCATGATAGGCGTGATGACCTCCCTTGTCCCGGAAGGCATACAAATAACTGTTTCTATGGCGCTTGCCCTCGCCGTCCTAGATATGGCTAAGAGAAACGTCCTGGTTAAGAGGCTGTCATCGGTACAGACACTCGGGAGCGTAACCGTCATAGGCACAGACAAGACGGGGACGATTACAAGGGGCGAAATGATGGCTTCTCACATTTGGGTTTACAACCGAGACTATGAGATCACCGGGGAAGGTTATGAGCCTAGAGGCGAGATCCTGTTCAACGGAGCCCCCCTCGACAAAAAAGACCCTGTTCTTGATAAGCTGCTAACAGCCGCAGCTCTAGCTTCAAATTCCCACCTACAACCGCCAACGCGGAAGGGGGAAAGCTGGAAGGTGATCGGTGACCCTACTGATGGGGCGATTATAGTAGCGGCGTTAAAGTACGGGTTAGACCGCGAGAAGCTATTGCAGGAGTACAAGCTTGTAAAACATGTACCTCTAGACCCGATTAAAAAGACCATGTACAGTGTATATACTCTCAATGGGAAAAAATACCTATTTCTAAAAGGTGCTCCGAGGGGAGTTTTAGACGCCTCTAGCAGAATATTGGCGGATGGAGAGGAGGTAGCTCTTACAGAGGATCGCAAGCGGCGAGTTGAGGAGAAGATAAAAGATCTTGGCGAGAAGGGGTTGAGAGTTATAGGTGTAGCTTACGGAGAGGATACGGAAATAGACTCGGGCCTTGTCTTTCTCGGATTAATTGGAATTATAGACCCCCCTCGCCCGGAAGTTCCGCAGTTTGTAGAAAAAGCCAAGAGGGGAGGCATCAAGATCATCATCCTCACAGGTGACTACGGTCCAACAGCAAAGGCCATAGCTATGAAAGTGGGGATTACAGGTGAAAACGCGCGTATAATTAAGGGCTCTGAGCTCGAGAAGATCAGCGACGAGGAGCTTTCCGAGATCCTACGGCGCGAGGATGTTATTTTCTCGCGTGTAACTCCCGAGCAGAAACTTCGGGTGCTCCGCGTCCTCAAAAGCAACGGCGAAGTCGTGGCCATGATCGGAGACGGGGTAAACGATGCCCCTTCTCTTAAGGAAGCGGACGTCGGGGTCGCGATGGGAGTAGCCGGCACCGATGTCGCCAGAGAGGTTGCTGACGTTATTCTTCTAGATGACAGTTTTGCATCTATCGTCAAGGGAATAGAGGCGGGTAGAACCATCTTTGAAAACATTAGGAAGTTCGTAACGTATGTATTCGCCCACAACTTCGCAGAGCTTATACCATTTATAGCTTTCATAACGGTTAAAATACCGCTACCACTTACCGTCACACAGGTCCTAGCTATAGATTTAGGGATTGATGTACTCCCCTCCATAGCGCTCAGCAGGCAGCCCCCCGAGCCAGGAATCATGCAGGAGCCCCCGAAGTCCAAGACAGAGAGGCTCCTCGATAGAAAAGCCCTACTACGCTCATTCATCCTAGGACTGATAGCCTCAACCTTCGCCCTATACACCTGTATAAGCACATGGCTCGCAGGAGGTTGGAGCCCCGGCCTATATCTGAACACAGATTCTCAGGTCTACCTTAAGGGCGTAACACTCACGTTCGCAGCCATAGTCTTAGCTCAAATGGGAAACCTAGTTGCATCGCGTAGAAAGCGTGGACCAGTTATAGACTCCACACTGCTCCGTGATAAGTGGGTTATGCTGAGCCTTATCGCCCAGCTGCTGGTTCTTCTCACACTAATTTATACGCCATTCCTACAGGGAATATTCCAGACATACCCACTTACTCTAAACGACTGGCTACGAATAACCCCTGCCCCTATACTCGTAATTGCAGCGAGCTATCTCCTGAAGAAAGCGGATCTCTAGGCAAATGTCCTTAGCTCCGAAATGGCTCTACAGAGTAGTAATCCTCAACAACCCTTCTGGCTTAATACCTGAATATATAGCGGGAAAGGTGTCAGACAGTTTTCCACAGGTTGGCAAACCCTTGTTTTCGGTAGGTTTCAGGCAGACTACTAGGGCGTAAACTACCCAGGCTGGTATTCTCCTTTTTAGGATAAAATTTTTACTGGAAGCAGCGATGAGCAAATCTGTGTTGAATGCAGTTATAACGGGAGCATCATCGGGGATAGGTTGGGCATTGGTAAAAGAGCTCTCGGCTAAAGGTGCCTATGTTCTCGGCACCGGGCGAAACAGGCAAGCATTAGCCGAGTTAAAGAAGATGCTAGGAGAAAGATTTGAATATACAGTATGTGACCTGGCAAACCTTAGTTGTGTGGATGAAATAGCTAGGAAAGCCTCTGAAAGATTCTCAACTCTCGACGTTCTCGTAAACAATGCTGGATACGGTGTTGCAAAAAACCTTTCCGAGATGATGCCGGAGGAAACGTATGCCATGGTTATGGTCAACCTTGCAGCCCCCCTAGCGCTTACACAGAGACTACTTCCTACCCTCCACCCTGGCTCCACGGTTGTTAACGTTGAGACTGCTGGGATCCACGTCCTCATGAACCGCCTCCCCCTCTACGGAGCGACGAAAATAGCGTTACACTATGCTTCCAAGGCCCTAAGACGGGAGCTGCAAGCTAGAGGTGTGAGGCTGCTTGAAGTCTTTCCAGGAGTTGTTGACACACCATTTCACGAGAGGGCTGGTCTCCCAGCTTCGTTGAAGGGAGTATCGGCGGAGAAGGTTGCTAGAGAGATAGTAAATGCTATTGAAGGCGGGAAGGAGAAGCTATACATCCCATGGTACATGGGTATCCTCAGAATATTTGGTCCCTACCTGCCAGCCATCTACTAGGGAACCTTGAAGTCAATCAATTTATGAGGATACATCTTTTTAACGCATGGCTCACACTCGTGAGGTGAGGACAGCGCATTTCCTGGGCATAGTATTTACAGAGACGCGCGGCACTCACCCCAAAAATTGCCAGCTTGGAAGAAAGATGCGAACCAGCCGTAATGCTACGTTAAAATAGGGAGAATAACAGGTAGCGAGGATCTGCCTCTCTATTTGATCTCGCATCTCCCCAGAATAACAGCAGACTTAATAGAGGGAGAGTTGCTTATTTTTCGCTGAAGTATTTTCCTTTCACCTTCTCGACAGGATACCTTTGCTCGTTAATCTGAAGCTTTTCGAGAATAGCCTCCTCTAGATCCACTCCAAGCTCATGAGCGAGGAGAATAAGATATATCGCGACATCCGCCATCTCATAGGCTATCTCCTTCCTCCTCGCCTTGTCGGCAGCCATCCTCCTGATTTCCTCATCAGCCTTCCACTGGAAGTGCTCCAGAAGCTCTCCAAGCTCTATAACCAGGGAAAGTGAGAGGTTCTTCGGCGTGTGGTACTCTCGCCAATCCCGCTTATCCCTAAAGCTTACAATACTTGCTTCCAGCTCCTTGATGCAAGGCACACCTCTAAATGTCTACTCGAGGTTATAGAGGTATTGTTTGAGAAAACGTTATATTCGCTTTGAAGCTTTCATGTGCTGTGCTTTGGAGCATACTTGCAATTGCAGCCGCCCTCCTATTCGCTTTGGCAGGCGTGCTTTACAGAAAAGCTGTTTCCGGGTCAAACCTACACCCCTTGCTTGCTAGCGGTTTGAGAGCCGGGCCTGCTTTTCTAGTAATGTTGCCGGTCTTCGTAGCTACGGGGGGCACCTTCTACAAATCTCTTGAATACTACCTCATCGCTACAACCTCGGCCCTCTTCGCCTTTTTCGTAGGCGACTCCTTCTTCATCTACGGACTCTCCAAGGCGTCTGTCGGGCTAGTGTATCCGGTGGCCTACACTTTCCCCATCTTTGTAGCTCTATTCAACTTTGTACTCACAGGTAAGAGACCATCGCCTATACTGCTCCTATCCGCGCTGATAATGGTTGTCGGCATAAAACTTGCTTACAGCGGAAATAACAAAATAAACCCGGTCGGCCTCCTATCAGGGTTCATGGCGAGCCTGAGCTGGGGGCTAGGCATAACTCTAGCCTCTCTAGCACTGAAAGAGGGCACGCCCTTCGAGCTAAACTTCTTTCGAACTGGACTTTTACTTGCGACAACTACACCCATAATCGTCAGTAAAGCTGAAAAGCTGTCAAACGTTAAGTTAAGATGGTTGCTCCTGGGCGGTTTACTGGGGATAGGACTTGGGCCAATCGCTTTGTTCTACTCTATCCAGCTATCAGGACCCGTGGGGCCCTCAGTAATCTCCTCTGGAGCCCCGGTATTTGCTGTTCTCCTAGCCTATCCTCTCTTGCAGGAGAAGCCAAGGAAAGGAGTCCTCTCAGGAGCTGTCCTCGTTGCCCTCGCTACCGCGATAACCGCACTCTGGGGCTAGAGGTACACCGGCACGCGTACCCGGTCCCGAACCCACACCCACTTCTTCGTCTCGTCGTCTAGGAAACGCCACAAGTGGGGGACTCCCAGGTCGACCTCGTTTTTAACTAGCATCAACCCGTCCTGCACCTTTACGCCGTATGAGTGAGCCAGGTCGTAGGCCGCCTGCAGGTATCCCACCTCGAGCTGTCCCAGGTAAACAGCGGCGCGCTTCGCCGTGTACGCTACCCCCCAGACGGGGAGGCTTGCCAGGGCCTTCGCGACCCTTCCGGCCTCCCGCCCCTTTAGGAGGAGGGCAACCTTCGGGGCTTTAGACGGATCCCTCTTCTCATGATACGTCGTGTAGAGCCACCCCGGGTAGAAGTGTAGCCTGTAATGGTAGCTGACCGATTGATAGCTTGGCAGAGGGTGCCACAGTAGGTGGGAAAGCTTCTTTATAATCTCCCAAGCCCTGGCGTAGGGGCCGAACATAAGCTTGCCGGTCAGGAGCTCGAGGTCTATGGCATCGGGCATCCTATTCTTCTCGGGCTTCTTGAATCTCGGCAGGAAGTCTTCAAGCTTCTCAGCCAGCACGTCCACCTCGCCCTGGCGCAGGTTTCTAAGCCTCTCGAGGGGAACCCAGTAGGTGACCTCGGAGGTCACGAGAACCTCGCCTTTCCCTAACGCTTCCTGCAGGCCTTTGACGTAAAGCGAGGACAGCGCCGCTGGGACATAGCCCACTACAATTATGTAATAGCCGCCTGGAGAAGAGGCGCTCAGAGCCATCCGCGAGCCGTAGGGCAGAGAACCCGGCACTCTCTTAAACGGCGCGATGAATACGACGTGTGTAAAGCCAAAGTACTCGTCATCCACAACTATGAGGAAACTACCCCTGCTGGAGAGGTCGTCGACCACCCGTTTCGCCGTGGAGTGTGAGACCCCTGCCAGCCTTCCCAGCTCGCGAATGCTCCTAGCCTTAGGGATAGAGTAGAGAACCCTAGACTCGTCGATCCTCAGAGGCATCAGACCATCTATGAACGGTGAGATTTAAACGTGCCAACCTCACCTCGGGGTTTCACCTGAAGAAAGCGGCTCGAGAACCATTGACCCATCAGTCTACGCGTGGCGGCCCTCCAGCCAGGAGCGCCTCGGGCCGCCGTGGCTCCCCGGGCTCACCTCGCCCAGGTTAGCGACCAGGGGTGAGTGCAAAGCATATATGTTTGAGGCATGTAGCAGTTATGAAGGTGGCAGAGGTGGCTGGGGGGCTTTCCAGGAAAAGTGAAGCCCCCTACTTGATCACGCTCGCCCTCGCAGTTGTGGCTACCATGTGCCTCGTTTTCACGGCTGCGGCGCTCATCAGCCTCGCCGCTCCGCCGAGCCTCTCCCACTTCTCCATTCTTCGCGAAGTCTCCACCTTTCAAGGTCCACCGGATCCATCGTTGATTCGAGGCGAAGTTGGCCTTGAGGCGGGTTTCAAGGATGTACCCGACACGGAGTACGAGCTAATAGACGTGTCTAAGATTCCAAGGGAGGTGTTGGATCTCGCGGGCGTGGGGCCCGGGTACGAGCCGGTCTTCTCCGTCGCGGGCAGGCAGAGCCACGCGCTGTACGTGGTTCTGAAAAACGATGAAAGCGCGAAACACCTCGTCTTCTACGCCGGGGCGAAGGGTGTGCGGGTCGAGGAGCTGGAGTTCTCTGAGGTCTCCGAGGAGCGGGTCGAGAGGGATGGCCCTGTGCAGAGGCTCGTGGTGGACGGGAGGGAGGTTGAGGTTCGGGGCAGGCTGGCGTGCGGGGTCAAGAAGAGCACAGCTCGGTATGGGACGCTCCAAGTGTCCTCCATATACTTCGACTGCTGGTACACCACCTACCTTGGGAGCACGCAGCTCGCGACGACGCACTCGCGGGGCTACGTGTACTACATCCCCGGTCAGGTGGTGACCAGCTTCACCGACCTCTCGTACTACACGGTGCACAACCCACTAGTGGAGAGTTGTTGGTTCCGCAGCTACCCCTCGGGCGTTGGCCAGCCAGTAGGCAGCTTGACCGCTGAGGGGAAGTTCTTAACGTGCTTCGTCGCAGCTTCGACCCAGTGGACGCAGTTCGCGAGGTTCGTTGTCGACGCGAGGACGGGAGGCTACTGGTGCGAAGGCGCGCACAACGCTTGGGCCTCCCCGGGTTGTAACTGTTAATAATAAACTTTTTTCCCAGACTCCTCCACCTTTAAAAGGGCCGGTTTGTTCGTCAACCGTGAGCCGGGGAGGCGGTGCCGTGCACCTCTCAGCTACCTTCCACTACGCTCAGGTTATCTGCAGAGGGGATCCCGGCGGGCTCGGCTCAACGGGTAGGAGAGGCCGCGGGTAAGGCGTTAGGGCTAAGGACTGAGCACCGTTGGATCTGCGGGGCTCGCCGCACGAGGCCGGCACTGGTTGGACGGCGTAAACTCTTATATTCCCTGCGTGGTAATTGATATGTGGCGAAAGGCAGGTTCGTGGTGCACGAGCACGATGCTCGCAGGGCCGGGCTACACTACGACCTCAGGATTGAAATGGACGGCGTTCTGAAAGACTGGGCGTTCAGGAAAGCCCCGCCTCTCGAACCAGGGGTTAAAAGGTATGGGTTGCAGCAGGAGGATCATGATCTGTCCTGGCTTGGCTTCGAGGGGGAAATCAAGGAGGGGTACGGCGCCGGAACCATGAAGATATGGGACAAGGGGGAGTACGAGCTGCTGGAGAGCGACGATGACAAGCTTGTCCTAAGGTTCCACGGTGAAAAGCTACGGGGAAGGTATATCCTGCTTAGATTCAAGGAGGGCTGGCTCTTCTTCAAAGCTGGAAACTAACGGTGTCCATAAATAAGGGACGGGTAGAGGTTCTTCTTGCCTCTGGCCTCCTTGACCCTGTCCCATTCGTAGAGTATCCTGACGGCCTCATTCGCCACGCGCACCGCCTCCGGCACCCCGGCCTCCAGCTTAAACTCGTCTGTCACACGGTTAGCGAGAACTGCTAGGACGGCGCCGGCTCTGGCTCCGTAGACAGATGAGAGGGTGAAGACCGTCGCTGCCTCCATCTCGAAGCTCAGCACGCGTGCCGCCTGAAGGTCTTCCATCAAGCTTTTGAATACGCTTGGCATGTAGCCTTTGTACCCGGGCCTCGCCTGACCCGTGTAAAAAGTGTCTGTGGAAGCCACAAAACCCAGATGGTACCTCGCACCCAACTGCTCCGCTGCCTCTACAAGCGCAAGCACAACCTCGTAGTGCGCGACCGCCGGGTACTCGACCCTGACGTACTCCTCACTGGCTCCGTCGAGCCTAACAGCCCCCGTAGCGATTACTAGGTCACCCACCCTTATTTCAGGCTGCAGCGCGCCGGTCGTGCCTACCCGTATGAAGGTTTTAGCCCCCACCCGGAGGAGCTCCTCAAGCGCTATCGAAGCAGCGGGACCGCCGATGCCCGTGGAGGTAGATGAGATAGGCGCGCCTTTATAGACTCCGGTATGAGTAACGTATTCACGGTGCCTGGCGATCTCCCTCCTCTCGTCCCACAGGCTGGAGATCAGCTGTACTCTCTCAGGGTCTCCGGGGAGTAAAACATAGGGAGCCACGTCTCCAGGCTTGCACCTGATATGGTACTGCATCCCTTCCCCGAGGTCGGGTGAAGAAGCAGACGTTCTCATCACGTAAGATAAGAGAAAAACCTCTTAAAAAGCGTTTTCTAGTCTTCCACCGTCGCGCTCTCGAATGCTTTGACGCCCACGACGAGTAAGATGGACGTGAGGACAACCAGCAGTAGTACGTCCAGCATTGGGTCGAAGTAGGAGACCCCTGTGAGCCAGTACCTCATGCCGTCGACAGCGTAGGTAGCTGGGTCCAGGTATGCTATCGTGCGCATCCAGCTGGGCATTGTTGTAAGTGGGAAGAAAATGCCGCTCATGAAGAGCAGGGGCTGCGTGATTAGGTTAACTATCATCTGGAATCCCTCCATGCTTGAGAGCTTCACAGACAAGGCGATGCCCAGGGACGCGAAGCCAAGCGAGAGGAGAATGCCGTAGACTACGACGGGGACGACCCCCTGTATCCTGAGCCCCGGGGCTAAAAGGTAGACGAGTGCGAGTATAATTAAAGCCTGAAGGTTGATGACGAGAGAATCTCCTAAGGCTCTCCCAAGTATTATCTCTGCACGGGAGGCAGGGGCTACTAGAGTCTCTTTTAGAAAGCCGAACTGCTTATCCCAGATCACCGAGATACCGCTCATGAAAGAGCCCATTATGATAGTCATTGAAACCATTCCAGAGGCGAGGAAGGAGAGATAGTCCAATCCTCCGAACATCGAAGATGCCCCTGGGAAGCTGAATGCTCTACCCATTCCAAGCCCGAAGAACACAAGCCACATCAGCGGCTGCACGATGGTCATCACCAGCCGTGACCGAGCGTTGACAAACCTCTTAATCTGCCTGTAAACCATTGGAAATATACCCTTCATAACCTACCACCTCCTATGCACAAGTCTTGGGCCACCCCCCTCCTCGAGGGAGTCTCTAAGCTCCCGACCAGTAAGGTAGATGAAAACCTCATTAAGGGTTGGACGCTTATAGGTAACCTCTACTATCTTTAGGCCCCGGCTACTCGCCAGCTCGAAGATCCTCGGCATAGCCGTAGACGCGTTCTTAACGACAAGCTGCACCGTGTCCCGAGAGACAGGCGTGCAGTTATCTATGAAGTCGGCCTCGATGCAAGGCGTAGCCTCAAAGCCGCCGTCAAGCCTTAGGTACACGATTTCGCTGCCCAGCATAGACTTCAACTGTTCAGGCGTGCCCTCAGCCTTAATCTTGCCGTGATCCATGATGGCGATGCGCTCGCAGAGCTGGTCAGCCTCGTCCATGTAGTGTGTAGTTAGGAGAATAGTCATGCCGTGCTCTTTCTTTATGGCAGTGATATAATCCCATATCTTAACCCTTGTCTGGGGGTCTAAGCCTATCGTAGGCTCGTCCAGGAAGAGTATTTCAGGCTCGTGCAGCAAGGAGCGGGCTATCTCAAGCCTCCTCCTCATCCCCCCTGAGAAGTACCTGACCAGTTTGTTCGCATAAGGCTTAAGCTCGACAAAGTCTAGAAGCTCGTTTATCCTCCTCTTAAGCTCCTCCCCGCTGAGCCCGTAGAGCTTACCGTGAATATACATGTTGTCGTACGCTGTAAGCTGGTTGTCCAGGCTAGGATCCTGGAAGACGATGCCTATGCGCTTCCTAACCAATCCGGGTTGCTTTACAACGTCAAAACCTGCAACCGTGACCCTACCGCTGGTAGGCTTTAGAAGCGTGGTGATTATATGTATGGTTGTAGTCTTGCCTGCACCGTTCGGTCCCAGCAGACCATATATCTCGCCGCTCCTAACCTTGAAGCTGATATGGTCAACGGCTGTGACGTCCTTAAACTTTTTAACAAGATCCTCGACAACTATGGCTTCACTCATCTCTCACCACCCCTTAATATCCCCAACACCCTATACTCAAAGTCTAGGACAGCCTTAGAGAGCTCCTCAACCTGCTCATCACTCAACCTATCCATATTCTCAACCACCTCACCTATAATCCGGAAAAGGCGTGAACACCCAGAATCATTAAACCTCTTGAATGAGCGGGCAAGCCTTAATGCCTCTTCAACCTTGTCCCTATGGGCCTCCAGAAAACGCACCCCATCCCCACTCAAGCTGTAAACCTTTACGCGCCTACCGGCTCTCTCAACCTCTTCAACCTTAACAAGCCCGTGCCGCTCTAAGTGTCGGATAATAGGGAAAAACGCACCACTACTAGGCATAAAACCGGTTAGCTCCTCAATCTTCCTCATAAGCCCGTAAGCGTGAGTGGGCTTGTTATTCAAAGCGTATAGCACGAGGAACTTGAGGGTACCCCCGTACTTGCCCTTGACGCCTAACTTCTTCATATATGTCTGCAGACAGTATATAGATATAGTTAATAAACCTATCGTTTGATAATTCCAGAAAAAAGCCGCAACTGACTTTATAAGATCTTTATTCTATCTTTCTACTGATGAGGAGGGTCTGGAGCACTGAAACATAAATGATGAAGACATCTAGAAATCTGACTCTTTTCTCAAGGCACCCCTCTAGCAGCCTAGAAGCACATACTAGACCTGTCTCCTCGACCTGAACATTTGAAGCTCTAGCTCATAAGCCTCACGCGGGAGCTGAACGGGCTCCCCCAGTAGGCTAGCAAGAATATATGTTTTCGCGGCTCTCTCAAGGTAGACGAGAGAATCCAGAGCCTCGTCGAGGCTAGAGCCGCATGCGAGGGCCCCGTGGTTAGCTAGTATAACTGCGTTTCTCTCGCCCAACGCCCTTACAACGTTCTCCGCGAGCTCCTCGCTACCCGTAACGGCGTACTCAGCCACCTTGACCTCTCCGCCGAGATAGATAACTGTCTCCTCAAGTATAGGTGGGAGGCTCCTCCTGAGAGCCGCGAGTACTGAAGCGTAAGGCGAGTGTGCATGCACTACAGCCTTCACGTCTTTTCTAGCCCTGTAAACTGCGAGGTGTGTCCTGGTCTCCACGGAAGGTCGGCCCTCCCCCTCGACTACATTTAGGTTGGAATCTATAACGAGGATGTCCTCGGGTCTGAGCCTCGACTTCCTAGCGCCGCTGGGCGAGATAAGGAATAGCCCCTCCTGAGGAGCCCTGAGGCTTATGTTTCCACTATACCCGTAGTTAAGCCCCTTCTCCTCGAGAAACCTGAACGCCTCGACTATCTGTCGCCTCATCTCCTCGAAAAGCATGCCTTTCACAAGGAAATACCCCCTCTCGGGGATATATCAATTATTACGGGTCTTCTAGACAAGGTTTATATAAGCATTAATCGATATCTTTTTCTGTGACAACAGAAGAAAAATTCAGCTACTATAAAATATTCCTCCTCGGCTTCGGCTTCTTCGGTATCAGCATCATATGGTCCATATACAACTCATACGTACCAATATTCCTTAAAAACCTGGGGCTAGCCTCCTGGCTCGTAGGCTTTATAATGACCATAGACAACATCTTCGCAGTTATCCTACTACCCTACCTCGGAGTCCTGAGCGACGTTACCAGGACAAGGATCGGCAGGAGAAAACCTTACATACTCCTAGGCGCACCCCCCGCGGCCCTAACCTTCGCGTTGATACCGTTCTTCCAGGGCCAGCTCGCCCCCATGATGCTCGTCATTATAATAATGAACTTCTCAATGGCGCTCTTCAGATCCCCCGTGATCGCATTCATGCCAGACATAACTCCAAGCGAGAAGAGAAGCCAGGCTAACGGGATAATAAATTTCATGGGAGGTATCGGCTCCCTCCTTGCATTCTTCGCGGGCGCGCTCCTATACAACATCAACCCGTCCTACCCCTTCATCGCCTCCGCCATCATCCTCATCGCCTCAAGCATCCTTGTAGTCATACTTGTAGACGAGCCCGAGGAGTTCAAGGTTAGGGAGACTGGAGGGCCAAGCTTCCTAGAGCTGTTAAGAAAGACTTTCAGGCAAAGCTTCGACGAGCTCTCCGACAACCTCAAGCTCGCCTTCACAGACCCCGACAAGAGCCTCCTATTTATGCTTACGTCTATCTTCCTCTGGTTCATAGGTTACAACGCCATCGAGACCTTCTTCACAAGCTACGCCAAGTGGTTCATGGGGGTGGGCGAGGCAACAGGCTCTTTCATGCTCGGCTTTGTAGCCCTAGGGTTTCTCATATTCTCGCTTCCCGCAGGTTTTATAGGAGCAAAGCTTGGGAGGAGGCGGACAATGACCCTTGGACTCATACTACTAACCCTGCTACTCCTAGGCGTCCACCTCGCCGTTACGACACTAGGGGGATCCCACGTGGTAACTGTCGTCGAAGCCCTGTTCCTCTTAGGCGGCTTTGCCTGGGCACTTGTAAACGTAAACAGTCTCCCAACAGTGGTTGACATGACGACACGCGAGAAGCTCGGCGCATTCACAGGACTATACTACTTCGCCTCCCAGAGCGCGTCTATACTCGCACCCCCACTCGCGGGGCTTTTCATAGACATCTCAGGATACGGGACACTTATGCCCTACTCCATGCTTTTCCTCCTGCTATCCGCCGTCACCCTCCAGTTTGTAAGGAAGGGCGAGGCGAGGAAAGGCTTCTAAAGAAGTACACGTGTTTTCTCTCAACAGTAATTTACCACCGTCCTCTACATTATCTCGTCCTGTGCACACCACCCCGCCCCTAGGTACCATATAACCCTGTGAGAGCAGAAAGCCACGTCGCAAAAGCTTGGGGCCACAGTATCAAAGACACATCTTTAGCGCTATTCCCCAATATGCTAGCCTTTTAGAGTTTGCCACCTCCCGAAGCGTTATTTTTGGCTTTTAGATTTGAAGATTTTTATTTCACAGTATGGGTCGCCCTTAGCTATGCACTTCTCCTCCCTCGCAACGATGTCTCCAAACTCTAGCCCCCACCGCGCGGCAAGCCATCCAGCTAACAATCCCCTAACAAAAC
Organism: Infirmifilum sp.; assembly: GCA_041287245.1. Classification (GTDB taxonomy): domain Archaea; phylum Thermoproteota; class Thermoprotei; order Thermofilales; family Thermofilaceae; genus Thermofilum. The sequence goes on from JBEULP010000108.1 coordinate 89,258, forward strand.
CGCTCCTAGGCCCGCCAGCGCCCTTAAAGAGCTCGCACTCAAAAGAGTCGTAAACGCGGATCGTAGCCTCCTTGTCCCCGTCGTCCAGCTTCACAACCTCCAGAACACCAAACCCCTGCGTTTGGAAAAATGCCTGTGCCAACCTCACCTGAACCCCAGGGTCGGGGCTAAGGCTAGCATGCCTCGTAAAGGTAGAGTGGCCTGCATCGAGGCCAACGGCATAGAGTAGTGCCGCGTAGGGAGCACCGAAGCGCTCCCACCCGCCCCTGATGAATCCCGAGTAGAGCGACTTCCTGATTATAATGGCTCTTTCGTCAGAGAGGCTTACTGGGAAGCTGACCGTATCAACAGCTATGCCGTCAGCGAGGGGTGGGACAACCCTCAAACTCTCAACAGGTGTAAGCTTTCTCAGCTCCCTCGAGACCAGCTCCACCTTGTCCTCGGCACCCTTGAAGTCTGCGAATACTATCACAACTACCTTGTCGTCAATCGCCGAAGTTTTTACCTGTAGAATGTTAACGTCGTGATCCGCGAAAACCCGCGCCATGGCGGCGATAACCCCTTTGGTCCAAAGGGCCTCCCCCCTCAAAATCATATGAAACATGTAGGGTCGGGTTCCGGGCCTTAGCACAAGACGCCCAGCCTCGTAACGCAGGGGGTGACTATTCGTGCTAGACATACGCCACTATAATTCCTTTAAACCAGCTTAAATATTTAACTTTTTTAGCATTAAAATGCCCAAAAACAAAAAAGGCTGCACGACGACGGAAAGCTTATCAGGTACTTCAATACACTTCTATTAGAGGCCCATGCATAGAGGACAGGCAGAGGTCGTAGCAGCCCTCTTATCCACCCTCGTCTTGGTGGCGGCCTTCGCCATTCTCTGGATCTCCCTCTACCCCCAGTACCTCGGGCTCGAGCAGTCCGTTCAGCGAAACATCCTGTACGCGAGGCTCGCGGCCCGGGAACAGCTAGTCCTAGAGCGTGCAAGGCTACAAGACGGGAAGCTCAACCTAACAATTGCTAACACAGGCGACTTCGAAACGACGCTAATAGCAGTCTACCTCAACGAGACACTAGCGTGGAACGGGGCGCTGCAAATACCACCTGGAGCCTCGAAGAGCCTAGAAGCCCCCGCGGGCAGCGCGGCTAGCTACGTAATCAAGCTCTGCACCCTGCGGGGCAACTGCTGGGCCTTCCAGGAAACAGCCACCACCACGACGACTCCGCCACCGCCCCCCGCCCCTCAGCAGCCTCTCTTCTCGCTGGTCTCCTGGAACCAGACCATCTCGGGGCCCCCCTCGGGTAAAGCCCGGCTCGTCTTCACCCTAGCAAACAACGGGGCTGTGCCTGGGGCTGCGCGCGTAGAGGTCTACAACCACTCCGGGGGACTTGTCAACCAGACCCTGCTCGCCGTCCCAGGCGGCTCTCAAGCCACGGGGGAGCTAACCGTCACGCTGCCCCCCACCCCCGGCACGTACACGTGGACAATCAAGGTGTACAACAATGCCACCGGCGTCTACGACGACAGCAAGACTTTTATCGTCGCTGTCCAAACCCCTGTTTTCCGCATCACAAGCTACAACACCTCCATCTCCGGTTTGCCGGGTAGCACCGCCAAGCTGGTCGTCACAGTCTCCAACGACGGGTCTGTTCCGGGGACAGCGCGCGTAGAGGTCTACGATAATACTGGTGCCCTGAAGGCCAGCCAGACACTAACGATAAACGCAGGGTCCACCTCAACCGCAAGCCTAGCCCTCACGCTACCCTCGAACACAGGCACCTACACCTGGACACTCAAGGTTCTGAACGTGCAGACAGGCGTCTACGACGACAGCAAAACCTTCACAGTACGCGTCGCAGACCTAGTGCTGCTAAGCAGAACCGCGTTCCTCTACGAGAGCTTCGAAACAATGCCAGCAAACTGGGCCAGCATAGGAGGATCCTGGAGCAACGTCAGCGGCGGCTGGTCCGGCAACGCACTCCAAGGAACCGATGACAATAAAGGCCCAGGCCGGGAGTCCGTCTACTACTACAGTGGCAACATCCCCCAAAGCTTCCAGGCCATTGTGAAGATCGGGGGTGTAAGCCGTAATGACGGGATTTACAGGGGGTTTGCACTGCTCGAAAAGCTCGACGCCAGCTCTCGGCTCTATGAGATAAGCGCAATGCCATCGGGGAACTTTATATACTTGTATATATGGCGTTATAGTGGAGGATGGTCAAGGCTGGCCTCTTCAGCGGCGAGCTATGTCTCTACCTGGTACACGGTTTACCTCTCATACACCCTCTCTGGCAACCAGAATACTCTTGCCGCAACTCTCTACGACAGCAGCGGGAACCCGCTTACGACGGTTAGCGCCACAGACTCCACGTTCACGCCCGCCTACCTTGGGCTGGCCGTCGACGGGGGGTCTTCTCTGTTCGACGAGGTCGTCGCCGCGACGGGCGACCCGCGCTACGTAAGGGTCACTGGCTTGCAGCCCGGCTGGACCGTGGAGCTATGGAACGGCAGCAAGCTGGTGGCCTCTGCCGTCGCAGATGCGGGCGGCGCGGCGAGCCTCAACGTTCTCCAGCTTCCTATTATCCGTGGGGCTACGAT
>JBEULP010000109.1:0-4376 GCA_041287245.1 Infirmifilum sp.
CGACAGGATAATAGAGAAGGTGATAAAGGAGGGCTACAACCCATACTTTGGAGTACCGGATCTCGTTGAGATGGAGGAGGACTTCGGCATTATTTACATAACTACTAGGTCAAGGGGGTTCCCGTACCACGCCTATCCACATGATTACTGGCGATATGAGGTTTACGATATGAGGGAGATATTCGGCGACTTCGAAATAGTGAAATTGGCTAGGGACTGGCTTGAGCCGGGCGTGTACCTGAAGGCGAGGAAGCCTGCTGCTTCCCAGGGGGTAGAATCGTATACGTGTAACGGATGGACTAGTCTCTTGTTGGAGTGGGGGTTCCTGGGTATAACTATATCCTTGCGTCCTGGGAAGCTTTTTCTTCTAGGGCCTAGGGTTAAGTCTGACGAGCTTTCCCAGCCGCGCAGACCGCGTGGGGCTCACGTCGTGCGTACTCGGCGTTTTTCCTGTTTTTCGCCTTCCCGGCCCCCCTGTTTGAATCGTCTCTTCGAAGGAGGTGGGCTATAACACTGTTCCCGTTTGCGTCGGGTTTTCCACAGCTCATGCTTCAGCTATTCTCGCGAGTAGCTCTGCGACTTCACGCGGGGGCGCAGCCGGTATTCCTAGGCGTAGGCTCCCGGCGGCCTGGTACGGGTTTTTCGAGGCTAGGATCGGCGTTGCCCCTGCGCGCACGGCTTCGACGAGGTTGCCTAGGCGGTCGTCTATTAGTATAGCGCCGGCTCCGGGCTTGTCGGCGAGCAGCGCCCCTATCATATCCTTCTTTTGGGGGCCGTACCCGCTGTCCCTGCCCACCACGCCCCCGACGTGGCCCTCGACGCCGAGGCGCCTGAGGGCCTCCACGGCAACCCGGACTGGTTGTTTCGTGACGACGTAGAGGTCGTAGCTCTCGGAGAGCCTGCGCAGCAGCTCCCCGCTGAGAAGGTATGGCGACCGCTCGAGGGCTTCAAGCTCGAAGGGCTCTGCTATGCGGGATGCGAGGGTGTAGGCGTCCTTGTCGCTGGACCAGAGCCGCGCGAGCGCCCCGGAGAAGTGCTCGCCCCTCCTCATCAGCCCCCTGCCCGACAGCTCGGCGTACACCCTAGGCCAGTCCACCTTAAGGTCGACCACCACGCCGTCGAGGTCGAGGAGCAAGAGAGTATCGTCCCGTGAGAGGGCGGCTGCGAGGCTGCGCACCCACTCGCGCGTCTCCCTCCCCGCCGCGGAGAGGTACTCGCCCCACCTCTCCTTCTCGACCTGCAGCCTTCTCAGCGCCGTCCAGACCTGCGCCGCTAGGCGGGCGGGGTCCGAGGGGTCGGCGTCGCTCCTCCCGCGCCTGCCGAGGCCTATCCTGGCGAGCCGGAGCCAAGCGTCAGGGAGCTTCGCAAGGTAGCGTACCCCGTCTACCACCCAGGCGTAGGAGCCGCTCCGCACCTCCAGCTTGCCGGCGAGCTCCCTGGCCGCCGACGGGCCACTCCTGTAGGCTTCGACGAGGATCGCCGGGAAGTGGTAGCCCAGGCTTACGGGGAGGTCTAGGCTTCCCCAGAACTTGGGGTTCAGCTCTACCACGTAGTGCTCGCCGCTGTCAAGGTCGTACTTGGACTCCACCATCAGGGGGCCTGTCCACCGTAGCCTTCTCAGGACGAGCCTCCCCATCCGGGTCAGCTTGTAGTCCCCGACCGGCCCCCTAGCCGCCAGGCTGGCGCCCCCGACGGGGTCACGCTCCACAAGCCGCTCGTGCGTGAACTCTAGGAGCGGCTCCCCCTCGTAGGCTACAGCGTAGTACCCGCGCCCCACGCCCGCGACGTACTCCTGGACGAGGCACACCCGCCTCCTCCTCGCCTCCTCGGCGGCGCTACCCCTGGAGTAGTGGTAGGTTGGGCTTGAGGCGTCGCCCAGCCCCTTCACGACCAGCGGGGGCTCAAGCTCCTCGATCAGCCCCAGCGCCTCTTCCCCGTCTACGAGGACCTGTCTAGGGGTCTCAGCGATCCCCCTTAGGAGCTCGGGGAGGCGAGTCTTGTCGGATGCGGTGACGACGCTCTCGTGCGGGGGCGCGGCGAGGGCCACGCCTTGACGCCTAAACTCGTCCTCCACCCCCGAGAGGGCCAGCACGTCCGCATAGTCAACCGGGACCACCGTGTCGCAACCCATCCTTAGGGCCTGCTGCAGCGCCGCCCTGGCCCAGGCGGTTGAGGGCCTGGGAGCCCCTACTACAGCCCTGGCGTCGAAGTGCCTGGAGTAGAGGTAGGGGTGCCTCGCGTGGAACAGCCCCGCGACTCTGAGGCCGAGGATCCTGTGTATGGAGTATGCGATGGCGAGGGATTTCCTCGAGGCGGCGGAGGCTACGAGGACGCACCCCTCCACGCCGGGACGCGAGGGCGCCTGCGGCTCAACAGTGGCCTCCACGAGCCCCGAGGCTAGGCGCGCCGCTTTCGGCGTCGCCCGCCGATGGGTTTCGCGCGCCGGTAGAAGCCTTCCCCTTTCTATCCACATCAGCCCTAACCCTTTCTCAACCCCTACACGCCTTGTTTAAATGAAGTTTACGCTTAGGGGGCCTCCTCGTCACCCTTTACCTCTCCGCTGCCGTGTAGGGCTGTGGTTCTCACCGCCGACCTTGTTTCCAGTAATTATAAGGTTTTCCTGTAATTAACAAGAAAGAAAAGCCCTGATCCTACGGTGGTGGCTACGGGTTCCTCTTGTGGTGAGGAGTTTAACCTTTAACAAGGTTTATGGCTGAGCGATGCATACACGTCCTCAAGAGTATGAGGGAGGCGAGGAAAATAGTCGTTGTTGCGTTAATCGGGGTATTGGCTGCTGGTATAGGACTAGTGCTACTGCTACCCAACCTTCTTGAGGAGGTGCTTAGGGCGCCGAGTAGGGCGGGTGGTGAAACACCCGTAGCAGTGGTTGGCGAGGGTTTAGGTCTGGGAGGGAGGCAGGGGTACAAACCCGTTAAGGGTTGCAGAATTGTTGTAGTTGTTGACAATAATGGCGACTGTGACTTGGAGACTGCGTGGGGGCTGAGCATGTATGTAGACCTAAACACTACAAAGATCCTATTTGATACGGGGCCAGACCCAGGAGTCCTCGAGAGAAATATGATGAGGCTGGGTATAGACCCCTCGAAGATAGACCTTGTCGTTCTGTCCCACGAGCATGGGGATCACGTGGGTGGCCTCTCCTACATAGCTAAGGTTAACCCCCGTGTCAAAGTGTATATCCCAAAGGGGATGAGCCCAAATGTTAAGGACTGGATTCGCAGGCTGGGGCTCAGCGTCTCCGAGGTTGAGAACACGACAATCATAGCTGAGGGGGTTGCCGTTGTCGGCCCCCTCGGGGACTTTGTGAAGGAGGAGGCGCTGGCAGTAAACGTCGAAGGCGAGGGGTTGGTGGTCTTAGTTGGCTGCAGCCACCCAGGAGTTGTCAACATTGTCAAGAAAGCCTCTCAAGACCTAGCCACGAAACCTTATGCAGTCATAGGAGGCTTCCACATGGCAGGCGCCCCAGCAGAAGAGTGTAGGAAGGTGGTTGAAGAGCTGCTGGAGCTTGAAGTCGAGAAAATAGCCCCGATACATTGCAGCGGGGACACGATGAGAAGCACCCTAGCCCAGGAACACCCAGAAAAATATCTCAACTGCCACGTCGGAAGCATAATCGAAATCCAACCGGCACGTCAAGAAGCGAAGAGAGGACACGTCTAGAATATCCCAGCCACAGAGCTCATAGTCTATACACTTCTATTATTATATGGGCTTTCAGATCAGATTAAAGCTATAGAAAAAGTGTATAAGTTGAAGAAACATTCTATACCCATTGACATCATAGTCCTGCATAGCGAAGACCTTAACGATCCACTATACAAAGAAATGCTTAAAGATAGAAAAAGGCTATGCTAAACCATCCCCCCAACAATAACATCAAGACCCTGAGTTGTAACAGCATAGCCTCTATAAGTAGAAACACCGATTCTTAGCCATGAGAATAGGTTCATCCGCCTATTAAAAACGAACCTTCGAGGAGTCAAATTAGGAAGAAGTTGGGTAAGGATGGATGTGTAGAAGAAGCTCCTAAAAAGAAAGTAGAAATTCGTTGAGAGGTATTGCTGAACAAGCAGCCCAACTTTACTTAAAATCAACTTTACTGGAGCTCGTTGGTGATTTTCCTAGAACTCATTCTATAATATTCCTCTTGGGGAACTTAGACGTATAAATGAGAAAGAGGTCGATGAATTTATCTGAGAAAATAAGAGAGGTCTTCATAGTTTAGAAGACACTTATTTAACGAAGACACTTATTTAACAAAGATATTTTTACGAGATATTCTTCGTACACCTCGCGGAGCTGTATTTCCTTGTTGATACTGTAACGTATACAGCCGTTATTGCGCCAAGTAAAGG
>JBEULP010000110.1:0-21089 GCA_041287245.1 Infirmifilum sp.
TACAGCGTTAATATGTTGTCAGGGTAGCCTAGAAATATCTTAGATGGTTTTTTAACGGCAAATATTCCGCTAGCCGTCACGCCCGGGATCGCTGTTAGTTTCAGCTCGAGTTCCTGAGGGTTCTCTATTCTCTTGAATACCACGTCTACCAGGAAGTTACCGTTGTCCGTTACAACGGGGCCAAGCTTGCCTTTCTCGGCCTGTCTAATGGAGGCCTGTCCAGCCTCGGGGAGCTCTAGCAGGGCTGAGAGCACCTGGTGTGCCGCGAAGGGGTGTACCTCCACAGGAACTGGGACGTTTAAAGGTTGATCCCTGAGCTTCTTCCAGTCTGCCAGAATAACATACTCTTTCGAGAAATAGTCTACGATTTTTTCCCGGAATAGCGCAGCGCCCATGCCTTTCACAACCCACCTCTCCGGGAATATGTAGTCGGCGCCGTCGAAGGCTATCTCGGGCTTCTCGTCGAGTAAAGGCCTTTCCACCAGCCCAAGCCGGGCTGCTAGGAAACTGGTGTCGTGTGACGTTGAGACGAAGTGTACCTCAAGACCCTCTTGTTTTACTCTCTCCGCCAGCTTCTCGATGAATAACCTGAGCGTAGTACCGCTGCCCAGGCCTATCAACATTCCGTCTCTAACCAGCTCTAAAGCTGCCTCAACAGCCCTCATCCTAGCGAGAGCAACATCGCTCGTGTTTTTCTCCATACCCACAAGTATAGCATGAGAGTCTTTCTTAAACGTTTTTTAAATATGACCACGTCGGCAAAGTTGTATTGTGGGTTGAAATGGAAAATCTTCCCAATTGGCCCTTGATGGAGGAGGAGATTCTCGTAGTTGAAGATGAGAAAAAAATCTACTTCAACTTCCCCTACTCACTCTTCAAAAAGAGCATTGAGAAGGAAATTTCAAACCTTCCCGTATCGGTGGAGCTACGGGAAGACTCTCTAGGCGGTAAAAGGGCCATCGTCATGATGGACAAGCAGCTTGGTTCGGAGGTGAAGGCTTGGCTATCAGTAAAGCTCCCCTCTATGAGCAAGAAATACTTTATAACCGAGCTAGAAATACTATAAAGGGCTTGGAATGATGATCCTTGTAAGGTCGGATGGGTGAAGACTCGGACCCCGCTGATCAGCCATGTTTTCTCATGTATTCGCTGTTGAGATTATAGACGCGTTTGTGAGCAGGTGGATGTATATTGAGCTTTTAAACGCTTCCAGGATAGTTGGCCGCGAGAACCTCTGGATTTTCAATGTGAAAGACAGGTGTGAGCTTGAAAAGCTCTCTAGTATCGCCGGGCTCGTAGAGCATGACAGCATAATCTCTCGTATTGAGGATCTAGGCAAGATTTTCAGGGTGGTTGTTCTAGACCCGGAGGCACCCGAGGAACTAAAACCCAGTGATTTCACCGGGAGAACCCTCGTAGTAGTAGGGGGTATAATGGGTGATCATCCCCCGCGCGGAAGGACGAGAAAGGAGGTGACGTGGAAGCTCAAGGGTAGATTTATCGCCAGAAACCTGGGCCCAGGTCAGTTCACCATCGACGGCGCCATCTATATGGCGAGAGCAATAGCCTTTGGGAGGACTTTACAGTCGATACCGGTGCAGAGAGGGCTGATATTACGCGGCGATGGCTTTGAGGTTCATCTGCCCTACGCCTACCCGCTGGAGAACGGGAGCGTTGTTATCTCCCGCGAAGAGGTTGACTACATATTGAATAAGCTAGAGGAAGACGAGGCTAGAGCCCTAAGCGATGGAAAAACGCCGTCAATATGCTCTGATTGACGCTTTAAACCTGCACTCGCTCCACTGATATTAGATCTGTTGAGCCTCTTCTCCGGCCCGCGGTGAAGATAACGATATCGCCGATGCCTACGAGCCCAGACTTAACGGCTTTCTCAAGCAGCTCTGAGAACAGTGTTTGTGAATGCTTGTTTAGAGAGGGCTCGTAGGTAACCCTGACACCCTTAAGCAAGTTGATGTACCTTGCCGTTGAAGGCACATTAGTGTATACAATTATTTCCGCGGACGGCCTGAACTTTGCGAGCCGTCGGGCCGTGTTACCCCTCTCAGAGAATGCTAGGATTTTCCCCCCAATAATATTGGAGAGCAATACAACACCCTTCGCCATCGCCTCGAAGTGGTCTTCAGGCTCGTGGTCTGTTAACTCTCTCTTCTCAAGCCTCTCCGCCTCAAGGATTATTCTCTTAAGCCAGGCAACCGACTCAACGGGGTATTTGCCAGCTGCGGTCTCCCCTGCAAGCATCAAGGCGTCAACATCCATCTTAACAGCTGTTATTATGTCCACAACCTCGGAGCGCGTAGGGACGGGGTTGTTTATCATAGACTCTAAAAGCTGTGTTGCTACGATGCTTGGCTTGCCCTTAGCCCTGGCACGGCGAAGGATATCCTCCTGCACCCGATAGATCTCCTCCAGGTTGTAATAGTTCGCAAGGTCCCCCCTGGCAACCAAGACCATATCTGAGGATTCCAGGATAGAATCAATTTTTTCAACAGCACTCCTCGTCTCTATCTTGGCTATTATCTTAATCTCCTCCGCTTTCAAGTCGAAAAGTAGCTCGCGTAACCTCCGAAGGTCCTCCTGGCGCCTGACGAAGCTCAAAGCGATAGCGTCAAAGCCGTTTTCCACGGCAAACTTGATGTCGTTGAGGTCCTTCTCAGTGATTGCAGGTAGAGGGTACTCTTTACCTTTCACCGTTACAGTTTTCCTCGGCGAAACCTCACCCTCCACCAACGCCTCAGCTACTATCTTCTCTCCGTCGTTCTCGAGAACTTGAAAAGCAAGCCTCCCGCCGGCGATATAGAGAACATCGCCCTGCGAAGCTGTTTCAAAAAGGACGCGCAGTGGGACGGGAACCGCATCAGACGACTCTTCCCCGAATGTGAAAGTGACCTCGTCGCCCGGTTTCACCTGGATCGGGGGGAACTTGCCGAGGCGGACCACAGGTCCCTGAAGGTCAGCTATCAGCGTGACCGGCCTCTGGGGAGTCTCAAGGGCTCTAAGCTTAGACACAAGGTTCTGAAAAGTTGGGTAGTCTGCGTGTGAGAAGTTGAAGCGGAAGCCCTCTACCCCCTCGAGAAACAAGCGTTTAAGCAATTCCTCGGACCATGATGATGGCCCGAGGGTAGCGATTATCTTGGTTTTCCTACCAGCCATATCTACACGGGATTGTTAATGTCGTCGCGGTTTATAACGCTTAGTTTTTTCTCATCCCCCGTTGCCTAGACAGTGCTCTCGCCTCTTGATATGAGGCCTAAAAGGTAGATTGCCCGCGCGTATGAGTCTATAAGGTTTCGCGCAGCCTCGTCCAGGAAGCGCGTACCCTTCGAGTGATACTTGTAGAGCCTCTGCCCAAGCCAATTCCTACTGTTCGAAAGTTCTCTCTGAACGTCTGAAAGTCTTATATTCTTTATGCCGACGCCAGCCTTAACCTCGTCCGGCATGCTGTGTATAAGCTCCTCAAGCCCAGTTACTTCTAAGCCGAGGACCCGAGGAGCTGTAGCTTTTGTGTCTTCTACGAGCCTCATCTGAATGAGCCCGCTAAGTAAAGCGGCCTGGTATGTCAAGCCCAGGTTGTGCATCTCTTCACGAAGTCTTTCCAGGTCAAACACAAGTAGCTGAAAGCCCTCGTTCAGCGCCTCCTGTAGCTTTTTCTGAACCTCGCCTCCAGAGTAGACCCGGTGGAACTCCTTAACAATCTTTTCAATAGTGACTTCCTCGCCATCGAAGAAGGCCAGGTAGCCGTAAACGATATCTCCCTTGTCATCGATGGGGACTAGAAGCAGGTCTAGAGAGCCTATTTTAAGATGCCTTCCAGGCTTCGGGACATAGAATTTCTTGTCTTTGAGGGTTATAGCTATCTTATTTGAAAGTAAGACGTACTCTACAACTCGTCTGGCAAAGTCCTTCGCAATGCTCCACTTCCCCCCGAGCCCTATCCATTCTATATGAGCATCCTCGTCCCTAGCAAGTAGCAGCACCTCTGCGAGCTCGCTAGGAGCATAATCCTCGAGCTCTCGATACACTCTTTCCCAATCGATCTTCTCAACCAGCCCTGCGCATTCCTCCTCCCATAAAACGAGAGTTTTACGCCCACCCAGGCTAGAGAGGGAATATGAGAAAATATGTAGCGGGAGCCTATATTTTTCCCGGAAAAACACCATGAGAAAGGCTAGACCCAGCCTTACTCTTCTAAGATCCTCAGAATAGTCCAGCTCTATCAGTTTTCCATATGTATAGTCCTGGTATTTACCTGCCGTGATTGCGGGGATCTCTATTACCCTCCTCTCTCTTATTATTATGCTTCCAGCCTCTGTTTCGACGGGCTTTCCATGCTCTCGCTCGACAATCCATACTGTCTTCCAAGGATATTTATGATACAACCCGAAGCTCGATGCTGGCGGGATAACATTGCTTATGGCTTCGCTGAGAAGCTTACCCCGAATGAAGTCGGAGTATACGCTGCTCCTTTCACCCCACTTAGCCTTGATCTTCTTGTACTCTTCAAGCGCATAGGTGAATGCCTCACTCCTATAGAGGATGCTCTCGATCATTGGCTGAACAATAACTTTCTTCACCGCTCTCTCAGACTCGCCCGCTCGCTGTACTCCTGTGACTATACCCTCGGCTGAGTAGTCGATACAACCCGGCTGGAACTTCTCCACCAGGTCTGAGAAGGATATATCCTCCAGAAACCTCTCATGTCCGGTTTCATCTATAAAAACCCTTTTTATACCGTAGGGCGGTGCTAGCTCGTAGAAGTTGATGTTGTACCACGTTCTCTCACCCCTCCGGGTTAATTGTCCCTGGCTGTAGAGGCCCAGTCGCTCCAACAGCTCCAGCTCTCCCTGTGAAAGCCTCTGGCCACTTTTAACCTTGAAGAGGGCATAGAATAAATGCCCGTACTTGTTGTCTGGGTTTATAACAGTTATTTCTTGTGCGCTTTCAATCCACTTTCTCAGAACCTCAACTCCCCTGTTAAGAAGCTCCCTGTCCCACCGTGAACCAGGAAAAATCACGGTTTCACTGTAAGGAATCTCCTCTCTACGCCCCTTCCTTCCGTTTCGTTGGTGAAACTCTCTAACGTCATCTGGAAGGCCTATGTGGACAACTCGTGCTATCAAGCCAATATCTATCCCTTGCGTGAGAGTTCTCGGGGATATTACAACCTTTACAAGTCCCTTTCTGGTTAGCTCCTCGATCTCTTTTCTTCTCTCTTTGCTGACCAGATGATGATGTGAGGCGATGAGCCGCCTTTTCTCCTCTGGGAGAGAGCTAATAAGCTTGCGGTATAGCTCCTCAGCCCTGTTTATGCTCCGTGTGAACACGAGGGTGACGTACTCGTCGTCGACATAGTGTTTTAGGACCGCGACCGGGTCAGCCCTGGCAGGATATACTTCTATGCCACTTCCTCTAAGCGCCTCTATTATCCTGTAGTAGTTTTTCTTAAAGTTCTCGTAGTCCTCGAGAGCTTTAGCTAAACCAGCTCCCCCCACTCTTTCCAATATGGGCTTATATTCCCGTAGCCTTTTCCACTCTTTATACAGATCCTGCCCTAGTACGATGAAAAACCTATCTTGCTTCTTGAACGCCTTTCCCTCGATGATGCTGCAATCCCGTCCTGTAACCTCCTTTAAAAAGCTACAGGCGTCCTCAGGGTTTGAGAGAGTCGCTGTTAAAACAGCCACCTGAATTTTGTCGTGGATTGAGGCGATGACTCTAATCAAGGCTAGAAGAAGCGACAGTTCACGAGGACTATAAAAGTCAACCTCGTCGAGAACAATAAGGTCAACCTCGTTGAGAAACCCGAGTAGAACCGAGCTTGAAGGCCTCACAGCTGCGCGTTTAATATCCATCAGGAGAAACGCGGGATTCGTAACCACGATGTCGGACGCTCTGATTTCGCTCTTGTACTGTGAAAAACTCTTTGCTCCTGCCTTGGGCCTCGTTGTAGAGTCAATCTGGGAAATTCTCATCCCGAGAGCTGAACAATACTCGTTGAGCCTCGAGAGCTGGTCGGAGGATAGCGCCAGGGTGGGATAGAGCGCCAAGGTCTTTTTCTTCTTGGTCGCAGTGTAAAGCCACCAGGTTTCTGTTTTTCCGCTGCCTGTGCCTGACCTTAGAACGACGTTCTTCCCGTCTAAGAGTTCTCGAAAGGCGATATACTGGTGTCTGTAGAGCCTCTTGTCAAGTAGTAATGAAAGCCTCTCGTTCTGAGCTACTTCTCCGAGTAGTTGTCTGAAAGTGATGTCTGCGCGTTCGGGCTCAATGCCTTCTTCAGCATAATAATAGAACTCTAACCCCTCGTTTCTAAGTATCTCGCCAGTGTCAAGCATGTCTCGGATAAGCTGTATAATAACATTGATAAATATTGCCGTGTTTTGGAAGCGTGCATCCCTTAATCGAATGGCTCATTAAAGTAGCTAGCGGGATAGGTGGGTACCTAGGGATATTTGTCGTGTCCATCCTCGGGAATCTTCTGCCTTTTATTCCCATTCCTTACCTCATTGCCGTGTATCTTTATGCCTCCTTTATTCCTGGCTCAAACCCTCTACTTATAGGTATTGTCAGCGGTCTTGGAGCGGGCGTTGGAAAGCTAATCGTTTACCTAGCTAGCAGGGGGGCTTCGAAGCTATTACTATCAGAAGAGACAAAGAAAAGGTACGATAAACTCTCAAGCTTGCTGGGCAATTGGGGGATGATTGCTGTGTTCTTATTTGCAGCCACACCAAGCCCGGACGATGCAATAATAATCCCGCTTGGACTTATGGGTTATAACCCGCTGAAGTTCTTTATCGGCATAACACTAGGTAAAATATTGATAAGCATAGCCACCGCTTATACTGGACATATGGTCGCTAAGGCCACCGGAGGGCTTTTCTGGACAGAACTTCTTGTCTCAATTATATTGTTCATAATCGTAATGCTGGTGATAACGCTTATAAACTGGGAAGGGATCTTAACTATTCTCGGCGAGAAGGGCTATAAAGGGCTGAGAGAGGAGATAAGGAGGAAAGGCTTGCCGCAAATTCTTTTCAGCAGAAGCGCGCGCGAGGATAATCAAGTGTGAATAAGATATATATACAAAAAACGTGAGCTTTTCTCGTGACGGTATACTCCCTCGAAAATTCTAACGGCATAGCAGCCGGGATAGCCCGTGCCATCGGCGACAAACTTGTCCAAGTTGACTACAAGCTTTTCCCAGATGGCGAGAGCTATCTCCGATTTCCTCAAAAACCAGAGGGCCCAGCTATACTGGTGGGCTCGTTTTACCCTAACCCTGATAAGAGGATATTCGAGTTTTTAATGGGGATCGAAGCACTCACAGCATCAACCGAGGACGTCGTAGTGGGCGTTGTTCCATACATGGCTTACGCCAGGCAGGACAAGCGTTTCATGGAAGGTGAGCCCATCAGTATAAGAGTTGTCCTTAAAGCATTCGAGACGTTAGGCCTAGACGGCCTTGTCACTGTTGATATCCATAAGCCCTCCGTTCTTTCAGAGTTTACGGCGATTCCATCAAGAAACGTTCTAATAGACAGCCTCGTAGCTGAGTATTTCCGAGGAAAACTTAAGGATCCACTTGTCTTAGCGCCGGACGCCGGAGCCTTAGAGAGAGCTAAGCGGGTAGCGTCACACCTTGGAGCAGAATATGATCACATTGTTAAAGAGCGGGACAGGGTTACGGGAGAGGTGCAGGCTAAGCCGAAGTCACTCAACGTCACTGGGAAAGACGTCCTCATAGTGGATGATATTATAAGTACAGGCGGAACAATGGCGCTGGCCGCCCGAACCGTCCTGGCGCAAGGAGCCAGAAGCGTCTACGCAGCTTGCACTCACGCCGTGATGGTTAGAGGAGCGCTTGACCTACTGATCTCTTCCGGTATCAAGGAAGTCGTAGCTACGGATACAGTGCCATCACCCGTCTCAAAGATTTCCGTTACCCCAGCTGTTGTCGAGGGCTTAAAGTCACTTCTTGAGGAACTCCTGTAAACTCCTTGTTCTTCCCTTTTCCTCTTCCTCGCCCTTCTCTATCTCTCCTCTTCCAGTGTTCCTGCCCAGTAATAATCCAGT
Source organism: Infirmifilum sp. (assembly GCA_041287245.1). GTDB lineage: Archaea > Thermoproteota > Thermoprotei > Thermofilales > Thermofilaceae > Thermofilum. Next base: position 8,089 of record JBEULP010000110.1, read on the forward strand.
ATCATCTACAAACATTTGAGGCTCGCCCCAAACCCTAGACCATTCAACATCCTTACCGCCCAGCTCTACCTTGTAAAGCTCGGTAAAGCTGTGGACGTTGATGATGGCTGGTATGGGCGCCGCAGCGCCCGAGACAAGCGCCTGTCCAACACTTAGACTCGAAAGCCCTTGGATAAGCTCCCCTGCAATGTCCTCGACACTGCTCAGAATGTGCCTCTGATCCTCCGGGTTAGTTGTTCTCAAGGCTATGAGAGTGCCGCATTGTGCTAGCAGTGTCTGGCTCAGCTCTCTCGGCCTCTGGCTTACTACACCTAGGCTAACCCCGAACTTCCTCCCCTCCTTTGCGATTTTCTCTATAATCTGCCGCGACGGCACCTCTCTATCTTTCGGTGCATAAATATGTGCCTCCTCCAGGATCACAAGTATCGGGAGAATGCTTCCAGCTTGGACATGCATAGTGGCGACTCTCCAAAGCGCTCTCAGTATCGTGGCCGCCGTCGTAGTCTGCACCTCGCTAGGTAGCCCTCCTAGCGCTACAATGGTAACACCCTCGTTGAAGAGAGACTTGTAAAGCTGTAGGTATGTTTTGATGCTTTTCCCCGGCTCTGGCTCACTGAGATTGGAATAGAGCTCCTCAGCCTGTCGCGGTGACGTTATGAACTCAAGCTCAGGGTCCTCTAGAAGGCTGGAAATCTTAAGTTTGAGGTCGAGTGCGGAGTCATCTTTACCCCTGCCCGCGCCTACTCTGGCGAGGAGCTCTTCGGACTCGAAGTATAGCGGGTCATTAGCGGTTGCATTGCTCCACTTTTCACGCCTGAGGGCTAGAAGGGCCTCCCTTAGATGTAATAGTTGTTTCGTAGCCCTGCTGTCGAGCTTTAATATTTCCGCTATTTCCTCAAATCCGAGAGTCCAAAGAGGTATTTCAAGAGGCCTAGCTTCAACACCGTATCTGACCTTTATCATCTCGAGGGCTCGGCCGCTTGGAGAATATACTCTTACCTTGTCGGGGAAGATTTTCGCGATGGGAACATACTCACTATGCGTATCAATCAGTAAGATACGTGGGTGCTTGAACCTCTCGAGCATTCTCGATAGAATTACGGCGACGGTGTTAGATTTTCCGGAGCCGGTCATTGCTAGTATCGAGAAATGCCTGGACAGAAGCATGTTAACGTCTAAGGTGAACCCCACGGTTGGCACAGAGGCTAAGCTACCAATGTTTATGTGAAGACTCGAGAGAAGGGGTCGTAGATCCTCCTCTTCAGCTAGAAAAACTTTCTCGCCAGGCGCCGGAAGGCTTTCAACGCCTCTTATCAGCCGTCCTTCGCGAGCATATCCGACAACTATAGCTGTAACCTCGTTTCGCGTCACGACTATTTCGTCATAACCCTCGATCTCCTCAATAAGCTTCCCACGCTTGTATAACTCGTCGCTAAGCAAGTACCCGCTTACCAGCGCGTAGTGTAATACGTTATTGCTCGACTTGAACACGACATAGGTTCCAGGCTTCGAAATGAGGCTGAAAGCCTCATCGGGTACAGCTATGCGCAGGACGTTTCTTCCAAATACATTTATTATCTTACCTACTTCGCGTGCCACCAGCAGCTACCGGAGATAAAACGCGACACATTTTAAAGTGCTTTTTCACGTCCAAGTGGAGCCAGTATCCCCCTTAAAGCCCCGGTTGCGGATAACCACAACTTGTAGGCTAGAGTTTCAACTGCTGGTGTAGGAATCAGCGCTTTATGGTGAGCCATTGCTAGTGGTTTAGGATAACCGTTTCTTAAATCACTGAGCGTTGCAAGGGTTTGGAGGGCGTCTTCAATCCTCTCTTCAGGGACGAGATCTGCTGGATAAGTCGCCTGGAAGACAGGTCCTTGCCTTGAAACCTTGAAGTAAACTACCCCAAATCTGTTCCATTTATAGGCTAGATTTATCGCCTCTTTAGCAGCCACAAGAGAGTTAGGAGGATTTACAGGGTGTAAAGCTCTGGATCTATCGCTTTCTCTTAGAACTAGATAAACCCTCTCTCTGGCCCTCCAAGCAGATTCTAGCAGTACGACGTCCGTTAGCCAGCTTTTAACGTCTAATTGCGTGGACAGAAACCGGCTGGCGGTCTCCTTTGCGACCCATAGCGAAATAATATCTTTCTCTCTTATACGTTCAAGAAGTCTCCCTAGTATATAGAGGTAAAGTGTTGTCTCGACGTAGAGAACACTAAAGTCTATTACGAACTGGTTGTCAAGGTATTTTTTAACAATAGTTTTAGATGAGAGCTCCCCATAGAGCTGCTCAGTAAAGTCGTAGATAGCTGTGAGGATCTTAAACGCGCTTCTATAGTAACTTTGAAAACTTTTTTCTTTTTCAACCTCACTCAAGAATGCCTCTATACTTTCCTCGATATACTGTTCGATATCAATGCTTTCAAGAATCTCTCTAAACATTGAAACCTCACCGTGAGAAGTACGCTCTAGCTGCGCGATTCTCTCATGTAGCGAGCCATACCCTGCTAAGAGCAAGGCCAGATAGCTCCCGTCGAAAACTAAAATGTCTATATCTTCTTTTGCAGCGCGAAGCCCCTCTAGAAGCTCCAGAGAACTCATCAGATTCATTGTCCTTGTTTCTCCATAGAGTTTAGGCAGTACAACGTGCAGGAGTAGGTGCTCGTTTCCAGGAAGACCCTCAACGTACCTCTTAGAAAACACTCCGAGTGAGGCTACGGAGAATGCTGATACGAAAGATCCCTGCCTCTCGCTAATAGCTGAGCTCCCGTCGATAAACCAGGCTTTATCCAGAGGGTTCCCCTCGATAATCTGGGGTTCCTCAAGCTTTTCCTTTACCTCTGCAAGTGTCTCATCTATTTCACGGATGAAACGGTAGTTTCGCAACGCCTGCATATCTCTAATTGTTTAAGAAAGTATAGGCTTTTATTTTATGTTCGCGCACGTGCAAAAATATCTTGAAAAGAAGCTTAATCGACAGCTGCATCTTTACACCAGCGTCATAAAACTATATTTCTGTGTTTGCTATTTACTGATCGATGACAGAAGAGTTTGACCCTGTGAAATTTCTAACCGAAATCGTACGCATACCAAGCGAGTCAGGATATCAAGGCAGCGTAATTACGAGGAAAAATTACAGAGAAGTTACAGACATCATCGAGAAAACAGCCCTAGACTTAGGATTAAACGTTCAAAGAGTAGACCTCCTTAATGGAGAGATCCCCACCCTTTTAATAAGCCTCTCGAAGGCCCCTAAGAACCTTCCAACCCTAGCCTTCGCAACCCATTACGACGTAGTCCCTGCGAAGGGACCATGGGAGATAGACGGCGTTAAAATAGACCCATACGAGCCCCTTGTTAGAAACGGGAAGGTCTATGGGAGAGGCGCGGCAGACGACAAGTCTGCTATAGCAGCAGTTCTCGCTGGGCTAGCAGCCTTAAAAGGTCAGGAGGAGAAGCTCCGCTACCAGCCTATACTCATAGTTACAGGCGACGAGGAGGTGGGAGGGGTAGGGGTCAGGGCTTTGCTAGAACAGGGCTACAGGTGGGACAGGGTGGTTATAGTCGACTCTGGCTCTGAATACGTCTCAATTGGTGCCAGTGGAGTTGTGCACGGATGGATAAAGGTTAAGGGCAGGTCGGGTCACGCAGGCTATCCCCATACTACGCGAAACGCGGTTGAGGATCTGCTAAAGCTATTAGGTGAGATGCAGGGGTATAAAGCGCTGAGGAATAGCAAAGTCTCTAAGTTGCCTTCCCCGCCCGGCAGCCCGATACCTAGAGTCTGGGGGAGGTTTTCAATAACGGTTGTCAAGCTGCCTGAACATGAACCCGAGAAGCATAACAGGATTCCCGGAGAAGCGTGGGCAGGCTTCGACATTAGACTTTTACCTGAGGAAAAATTGGAAGAAGCCTTGGCAGAGCTATACGGCTACTTCTCCTCTGCAGTCGCTAAGCTAGGGATAAACGCGTCTTTAGATATTATCTCTGGACAGCCTGGATGGTTCGCTAAAAACGACTTATTTGTCAATGAGGTTCTTAATGCTGCGAAGAAGGCGTACAAAGAGGTTGGCTTTCGCGGAGAGCCTCAGCTGGTGGCTGAGCTAGGCGGCAACGACGGAACTTTCTTCGACATGTTTGGAATGGATGTTGTTGCTTTCGGGACTATTAGGGAGGGAACAAACATCCACTCCGAAGGCGAGTTTGTATACATAGATGATATACTCATGTTTAAGCACTTCATGGTGGAAATGCTGAGAAGGTGAGAATGACGAGGCTTAAGATTAAGTACCTCGCTCTCTTCCGTGACCTTACAGGTTTAAGCGAAGAAGACCTGGATATCCAGGGGGAAGCTGTTACCGTTCGGGAGATCATAGAGATACTTGCGGAGAAATACCCCAGCCTAAAAAGCTATGTGGAGTCTGAAGAAGTCATAGTAGTAGCCGATGGAAAACCCTTACAGCTCTCCGAGAAGGTTAGCGCAAACTCCGAGTTGCTTATAATGCCGCCGATCTCAGGCGGCTCTTCTTATGCTTTTATAGATAAAATAGACCCTCCACGGGTACTAGACGGCTTGCTTAAATCTTTAGACGATAAAGCCGGTGCGGTGATGGTTTTTATTGGTAGGGTTAAAGGGTCAATTGAGGGCAATAGGGTCAACGAGCTCTATTACGAGGTTGTTGAGCCCCTATCAACATCCACCCTGTCAAGGATTGGTGAAGAAGAGTCGAAGAACCATGGTCTTATACGCTCCGTGATTTACCACAAGAAAGGCTCAGCCAAGCCTGGAGAGCCGGTATTATTCATCGCAGTTGCCTCCGAAGGGCGTAAAGAGGCGTTGCAGGCTCTTCAGAGCATCCTCGAGAGAGTTAAGCATGAGGCGTATGTCTGGAAGCTGGAGAGGAGGGAGGATGGAGACTACTGGATAATAGGAGACCATAAAAGGGTACCTCGGCAGCCGTCTTCTAATGCTTGAGTTTTTCTACAACCTTTATGTTCTCAATGGAAGTGGTTGGGTATTGCCCTCTCTCGTCCTTCTCTAGTGCTTTCACCATATCCCACACCGTCAGCAGAGCCACGCTAACCCCGGTTAGCGCCTCCATCTCAACACCTGTGCGGGCGGTTGTCTTGACGGTTACAATCGCCTCTACTCCATCAGATTCAAAGTTGAAGTCGACGTTTACGGAAGTTATTGGAATTGGGTGGCACAAAGGTAGGATTTCCCAGTTACGCTTCACAGCTAGAATAGCAGCAACCCGAGCAACGTTAAGCACATCCCCCTTCGGGACTTTCCCCTCGCGTATCGCCTCAACAGTCTCCTTCTTGAGGCGTATAAATCCACGTGCAGTCGCCTCCCTGTATACTTCCGGCTTCTCAGTTATATCAATCATCCTTACACCAACCTTGTCGCTCATAACCCTCGCCTCGCAAGTGCTAGAACATGAGCCGCCTCAGGGCATATTATTTCTTTCAAGGCTGTCTCGACAGCGTTAGGTGATCCGGGGAGAAGAAATACCACTTTATCTTTCACTATTCCTGCAGTAGCGTTTGAGAGGAAACTTGAAGGTCCAGCTTCCCGTATACTCGCACTTCTGAAGACATCGCCGAAGCCCTCGAGCTCCTTGTCGAACAGCGGGCGGACTGTCTGTACGGTGACGTCGTCCCGGGTAGGTCCCGTACCGCCGCTCAAAACTATTACGTCTACATCCTGTGCGTCGAAAAGGGCGTCGAGGGCAAAGAGTATAAGTCGAGGATTGTCCGGAACGAGAGCATATCTGGTGATATGATAGCCGAAAGACTCCACCACTCTCTTAGCACGTATAAAAGACTCGTCCTCAATCTCTTCCCCGCGTTTAAACTTGGAATACCTTGAGGTACTTACAGTGAGAAAGGCGAACCTTATATCTCTAGGCCCCTCTTTCCTGTGAAGCTCAGCCGTGCTCATGTCAACCGTTTATTCAAAGTGCACGCGTTTTTATGTTATTTGTAATGAAACCGTCTAAGTTGAGAAAACTCCAAATAGCAGAATTTTATTGATAACCTATGCCTGGGTCTAGCGATAAGGAACTTACGAGGGACGATGCGAGCCTGTCGCAAGAATTGCCAAAGGAGGTTTTCCAAGGAGATCTCAAAGGCCAAGACGTAATCGTCTGCGATGAGAAGGCTGTGGAGGCATTTACGACGAGAGGTTATGGTTTCAGGGAGTGGGGGTGTGTGAGGCTTACGCTTCTAGAAGCCGCATACCTTGTTTACAGGGGTTTTCTCATTGTAAAGGATGACATGGGTGGGGAAAAGAACTTTGAGTCGCTGGTGAGTATGGGCAGCTCTCTTGACCCCGACTTCTGGACACGCCTGAATGTGTATGCAGATCTCAGGAACAGGGCTTTGATTGCCCAACCAGGTGTTCAGAGCCAAGAGTTTCTCCTAGACTGGAAGAGGAAAGACAAGGCTAAAAGGTATCTGGTTCGCATTGTGAGAGAGGGTAGCAGGCTTAGCTTTAGAGAGTTCGAGGAAATGTTTAGAAGAGCATTGGAAAGCGATCGCGAGCTTGTGGTGGCAATAGTTGATAAAGAGGGTGTTATCTCCTATTATATTGTAGAGGGTGTGTTACGTGAAGGGCTCCCCGAAGTTGAAGGTAGTGACGAGGTATCGCTTGAACAAGAAGGATAAGAAAAGCCTTGTAGAGGAGGTTGCTGCAACGTTGGGGGCAGGTCTTGCACAACTTGTTGAGGAGAGCGAGCTTGTAGAGGTTGCCAAGGTCAAGGATGGAAAAATAGCTGAGATATACTTTCTAAACGGGGTTGTAGCGATGGTCAGATTTGAGGGAGAGGGGCTCTTTCCGAGCCTTTATTTCATTTACAAGTCGAACGTCCCTCTGAATCTTCCAGCAGTATATGTTGACGCTGGAGCAGTCCCCCACATTCTAAATGGTGCAGACGTGATGGTACCGGGTATAAAGAGGATTGAAGGGAGTTTTAAAGCGGGAGACAAGGTGTTTGTACGAGAGCTTGAGAAAGGCCGGATAATCGCCGTGGGGGTTAGCCTGTTATCATCCGCCGAGCTTGAGGGTGCTCAGAAGGGTAAGGCGGTAAAGACACTACACTATCTGGGAGACGAAATCTGGCAGCTATCAGGATAGCGTGCCTGGAGTTTATATTATTCTTATACCCTCAGCGTTCTGCGGGGCTAGCACGTTGAAGTTGAGGTGGGTCTTTTTCCTAAACCACTCACTCTGGAGATAGGATTGAAACTCGGATATCTTGCTTCTCTCCCCGTGGTTAAGTATTACTGTCTTGGGGGTTGGCTCCATCCTTCTAAGGTAGGCCTCCAGCTGTCTGCGATCGCTGTGTCCAGAGAAGCCCTCTACTCGATAGACGTTCATCTTGAGCTCTTTTGTCACGATTCTTCCACTGTCATCAACCATCGTGAGCTTCCTTAACCCCTGAAGTATTTTCCTCCCCAACGTCCCCTCAACTTGGTAGCTGACGAAAACTAGGCTGCTATTTGGATCCTCCGCCAGTAGTCTTAGATATTCCAGGACAGGTCCACCTGTTAGCATTCCCGAGGTGGCAAGTATAATAGCTGGTCTCGTGCTTACAACGTCTTCCTTATTCTCGCCGCGATAAATGTGGATGTTTTCAGAAGTAAACGGGTTTTGATCATTGTATATAAGGCTCCTAACGGTCTGTGAAAGATATTCGGGAAAAGTCATATGGACTGCTGATACCTCGTCGATCATGCCTTCCATGAATATGGGTAGAGGCGGTAAGACTTTGTTTTTCATAAGCTCTAGAATAGCCAGTAATACCTCCTGTGCCCTGCCAACCGCAAGGACAGGGATCAGGACTATCCCTCCCTTATCCACGGTCTCCTTTATAACTTTTCCAAGCTCGAGAACAGCTTCCTCCTCACTGGGGAGGAGGTCGCTTCTCCCGCCATAAGTGGTCTCCATTATTAAGACCTCGGCACGCGGAAATTTTGTATTAGCAGGATCCAGAAGCATTGTGCGAGCAAACTTTAAGTCGCCCGTATAGACCAGGTTCACCAGCCCCTCGCCGACGTGTAAATGTATAAGAGAAGACCCGAGTATGTGTCCAGACCTATACAGGGTTAGTCTTATCTCAGGCGCAATGTCAGTCACTTCTCCATAGCTAAGCGTATACGTGTGGAGGATAACGGAAGTTATTTCCCTCGAGGAGAACAGCTGTGGCTTCCCTTCTCTTTCCGAGACCTTGATATAATCTTCAAAGAGTAGCTTAGCTAGGTGAAGTGTGGGTTCTGTCATGTAAACAGGGCCTTTATAGCCGTACTTGAAAAGAACTGGTAGGGCGCCGACGTGGTCAAGGTGTGCGTGGGTTATCACTACGGCATCTAGGGTTTGAGGATCAAACTCTGGTAGATCGAATAGGGGTAGATCGTCTCCTGAACCCGTAGGCTTGAGGCCAGCGTCAAGAAGTATATTTGCATCCGGTGTTTGGACTAGAAGAGCGCTTCTGCCAACTTCCTGGAAAGCGCCAAGTGAGACTATCCTCACCCTGTCTGTCTCGAAAAATGGGGTTCGGTAGACGCTGTTTCCTAGCTCTCTAAGGAATTTTTTCCTGTATTCTACCTCTCCGCGATAAATATCCCTTATCTCCTTAACGCTTCGGCTTATCACTGGAGGCCTTCTCAGAACACGTGGGTACCACAGCGTATCCGCGAATATTCTGTTAAGCACACTTGGCTCTATTTTTTCGGGGGAGAGTAGCTCTATCTCGACTTCTCCTATTGTCTCGTTAAAGTATAGATCTTTTAGGCCAGCTTCCTTTGGAATAAGCGAGGATATTATTTCGCGCGCGGAAGCCTCTTCAAGCCTTGAATCCTCATCCCCCCTGACGATAACTCTTTTTCTTACGGTTTTAGCTATTTTCTTGATTAGTTCACTGTTATTTTCGAGAAAAACCTGCGGGCGCCTTGTATAGATGGCTATCTTGGGGCCCTCAAAGTCGATCTTTGTGATCTCTGCGCCGGGTGGCAAGTTAGTGAATATAGCCTCTCTTACCTCTCTTGCTACAGATGTAATTGTCTCCAAAAATGTTCACCGTGAAAAATTATAAGAGGTAAATACCTCACACCGACACAACTAATAAATTTTTCTATGTTCTTCTAAGCGTTACCCCTTCTCTACTCACAGTAGCCACGTCAACACCTTCCCCGCTTCCCGGGTCTCTAGCTAAAGCAAGGCGAACAGCTCTTATTGCAAGCTGAACAGCCTCTTCTAAACTTAAATCCTCACGGTACTCGTTTTCGAGCATACTTACGGCATAAGGGGATCCTGAGCCCGTGGCCGTGAACTTCTCCTGGGTGACTGTGCCAAGCCAGTCTACAGAGTAAAGCGATGGCCCCTCATGGTCTATACCGCCTATCAGCATCTGCACGGAAAGAATAGGCCTATAATTGAACAGAATCAAGGAGGCGAGGGTTGCCAGGCTCTTAACTGGTATAGGCTCGCCATTTGTCGCCTTATAGTACTTAGACTCGGCAATCAACCTGTCAATCAACTGCTGGGCGTCGCCAACAGTCCCTGCAATCGTAACAGCCACGTGCGAGTCAACTTCAAGTATTTTCCATACTTGTTTGCTCGCGATGAAATATCCGCTTGTAGCTCTTCTATCAGCTGCTAGGACTACGAAGTCTTTCCCGACGATTCCGACAGTAGTAGTCCCCTTCAAAACACCAGGGGGTAGTTTTTCTTGCATCATAACTATGTCAAAGTTTAAAGGGGCATCTATTATAAAAATAGCTCGATGGCTCGCCGAGTAGTAGCGATGGTAACCCAGCTGTTCGCTAAACCCGGGGCTGTTTTCCAGCCCTATATAACGTCGAAGTGTCTTAACTGCCAGTATTTCAACGCTTGTATTGGGAATTTAAGACCATTGGCAAACTATCGCGTGGTCTCTGTTAGAAGGCATCTTGTGTATTGCCCAGCCCTTGCGGAGGAGCTCGTAACAGTTGAGGTCGAAGAGCTGCCGGTGAGGCTAACGTTGGACTCGCGTGACGTCATGCCGGGTGCTATTATCCGTTACAGGAAACCAGCTTTCCACGCCGGACAAGAACACGAGCCTCTATTTGTAGAGGAGGGAGAGAGAATTAGGATACTTAGAGAGATAGAAAAGAAGAATCATCTAACTGTAGTTGAAGTCGAGTTTATTGACCCGCCTCACCCTCGCCTTTGGATTGCGGCTCGGAGGCGGCTTCTTGGGAAGCAGCAGTCTGCTGGGGAGGCTGAGTAGAGGCTTCTTTCTTTTCCACCTCGAAGCTCAGGGAAAGTTTAACAGTCTTTACACCTGGTAAATACTTCTGAACATCCCGTATAAAGGCGTTTAAAAGCTGATAAGCGTTCTCGTGGAGAAAGATTGCGGGAGGAACTGTGAGCTGAGCCTCCCCCTCCTTCGCATCGACGCTGATTTGTTCACGGGGGATTCCTCTAAACCACCTATGGAACAACTCCCTGATCTTCTCGTCATCAGAGGTGATGGTCTTTTCAAGCTTCAAAACAGCCTTGATTTTTTTGCCGGCGAATGGATGGTTAAAATCAACAGTCACCCTCCCGCCGCCTACGCGAACTATTCTCCCCCTCTGACCTCCTATTTCTACTTCCTCTCCAACCCTCGGAATGACCCCCTGGCGCGTAAACTCGCGCGCGGGTATGATTCTGATGTTCTTAGGGTCTTTCTCGCCGAAGGCCTGCGAGGGCTCTAGGATGACTTCACGCGATTCTCCCTCTTTAAGATCCCGTAAGGCGTCCTCGATGGGCTTGAAAAGTATTCCCTCTCCTATTATTACAAGCTCCGGTTCAAAGACATTCTGTGTGGAAAGCCCCTGTTCTCGAGCCACCGTCTCATAGGTAGTGTCTATTACCTTTTCCCCTGTCTCCTCGATAACGCTTATCGTGTAGTTTACCAGTACAAACTGCCTGTTTTCAGAGCTCAACTCTTCCACCCGTAGCCTTTCAGTGTTATTATGCTATAAGCTTTGTTATTTCCCTTGTGGTAATACACGCCTTTGGCTTCAAGTTTTCCCCCGGGCAATTTTTTATATAGGGGGCTAGTTGTGATAATAAAGTTCTGGTGATGTAGAGTGAGTAGCAATGAGAAGCCTAACGAGATAGAATTAAAAGTCTACGAGGTTCGCCAGCATGAAGCCGGGAGGGGGAGGGTCAGGATAGACGAAGACGCAATGGAACTCCTAGGTATAAGCGCGGGGGATGTGGTGGAGATCGAGGGTAAGAGGAAGACAGTAGCTATAGCCTGGCCTGGCTATGCCGAGGACAAGGGTAAGAACATAATACGGATGGACGGCTGGACCCGTAAAAACGCCGGGGTAAGCATTGGAGACAAGGTAAAGGTGCGTAAAGCCGAGGTCAAACCCGCCCAGATGGTTAGGATAGCACCGATGTCTATGACCCTTGCCGTAGACGAGAACTTCGTGGCATATGTTAAGAAGAGACTTTTGGATAGGCCGATTATAGAGGGAGACGTAATTCAGATACCAGTTCTCGGCCAAGTCATACACTTCAACGTTGTTAATATAAAGCCTAAAGGCGTCGTCATGGTCACTGAGAAGACACAGTTAAAAATCCTGGAAAGACCCGTTGACATCGGGCGTATTCCGAGGATAACCTATGACGACATTGGTGATCTAGAGGAGGCGAAGCAGAAGATAAGGGAGATGGTTGAGCTCCCGTTAAAACACCCCGAGCTGTTCAAGAGGCTGGGTATTGATCCTCCTAAGGGTATTTTGCTTTATGGTCCTCCGGGGACTGGTAAGACCTTACTGGCTAAAGCTGTCGCCAACGAGACGGATTCCTATTTCATAGCCATCAATGGCCCCGAAATTATGAGTAAGTTCTACGGGGAGAGCGAGCAGAGGCTAAGGGAGATATTTGAGGAGGCCAAAGAGCACGCACCTGCTATAATTTTCATCGACGAGCTAGACGCCATAGCGCCTAAGCGAGAAGAGGTTACGGGTGAGGTCGAGAAGAGAGTGGTTGCACAGCTTCTAGCTCTGATGGATGGTCTTGAAGCCCGAGGAGACGTCATAGTTATAGGTGCAACTAACAGGCCAAACGCTCTTGACCCAGCCTTAAGGAGACCCGGTAGATTCGACCGCGAGATCGAGATAGGTATACCGGACAAGCGTGGACGCCTCGAGATATTAAAGGTACACACTCGTAGCATGCCTTTAGCTAAGAACGTCGATCTTGACAAACTCGCTGAGATTACACATGGATATGTAGGCGCCGACATTGCAGCGCTCTGTCGCGAGGCTGCAATGAAGGCTTTGAGAAGAGTGCTTCCGAAGATCGACCTTGAAAAGGAAGAGATACCGATAGAAGTGTTGGAAACAATCGAAGTTGAGATGGACGACTTTTTGAGCGCGTTTCGGGAAATAACTCCTAGCGCACTTCGGGAAATAGAAGTTGAGGTTCCCACAGTACGGTGGAGCGATATAGGAGGGCTGGAGGATGTCAAACAGCAGCTTCGAGAGGCAGTTGAATGGCCGTTGAAATACCCCGAGTCCTTCGAGAGGCTGGGTATTGATCCTCCTAAGGGTATTTTGCTTTATGGTCCTCCGGGGACTGGTAAGACCTTACTGGCTAAAGCTGTCGCTACGGAGAGCGAGGCAAACTTTGTAAGCATAAAAGGTCCTGAGATATTCAGTAAGTGGGTTGGAGAGAGCGAGAGGGCGATAAGGGAGATATTCAGGAAAGCTAGGCAAGCAGCGCCAAGCGTGATCTTCATAGACGAGATTGATGCTTTAGCTCCAATGAGAGGGTTAGTCTCCACAGACTCGGGCGTTACTGAGCGGGTAGTCAGTCAGCTTCTTACTGAGATGGATGGTCTTGAGCGTCTTGAGGGTGTGGTTGTTATTGCTGCTACTAATAGGCCTGATATTATTGATCCTGCTCTTCTGAGGCCGGGGAGGTTTGACAGGCTTATCTATGTACCGCCGCCAGAC
>JBEULP010000111.1:0-5793 GCA_041287245.1 Infirmifilum sp.
CAGTGCACGAGCCACGACCAGTTGATCGGTATCAGCATGCCACTACGATCGACCACGTAGCCCCTGCAATCAACGCCTTTAATCAAGCCATCGTGATAGGCGTAAACTATCGCCGCGTAGGCCTCGGGCTTGAGGGCTAGCTCGCCGCCTCGGCACCTAGCGACAAGGTCTCCCCTATCGATTAGGCCGCGCTTCATGAGGTAGTACTTGAAGCCCAGGCTAAGCCAGTTCCTGAACAGCCTCCTGCTTCTCAGGAGGACCCTTAACCGCCTCAACATTTCCAGACGCGACTCGACCATCTAAACATCACCTAAATTGTTTAATGAGCACATATTTAAGGATCTCCACAAATCCGTGAACTATATCCAGCCCGAAGGCTCGAGGCTTGAGAAAGTTCTCGAGGCATCAAGTTTAGGTGCGGCCTTAAGACGGCTTATATCAGCGATGTGCTCTTAACGCGCTTTGTGAAGGTGTCCGGTGCCCGAGAGTTGCTAGCCCAAGGATGACGTGCCCGGAGAGTCCAGCCCCTCTAACCTCTGGTAGCCGTCGCATCGAACACGACAGGGCCAAAGCTCTCGTACCTACTGGGGATAGAATACCATCCCTAATTGGACTTATTACGTAAAAAATTCCCTGGGCACATAGCCCAGCCTTCTTATCACTCCGTATATCAGGCCCATCCCCCAGGGCCTTCATGGCTCCAATAGGCTCCTTGAATAGAGCCTTCATAACCTACCATATTAATTGCATTAAATATGTGAACGCGTCCATCTTCCCCTCCAGCAGCAGCACTGTTGAGTTCTTAACTATGTAGTAGAGCCTCCAAGGCGGCTCATACTCGACGAGCTCCCTCCGCCTATGCGAAAAGAAGGGGACCCAGGTCCTCACGCCAAGCCCATGAATTAGCATTTCACAGTTTATCTTAATCGTTTTGTATCCCAGTCCTCTAACCTCGAAATATATGTTAAAGTCCGCCTGGTCCAAGAAGAAGTCGTCTCTGCAGCACGCCTTCAATTCCATAGGAAGCCTGATGAAAGTGCCGGAAAACCATCCATAAACATCTTGATATACCCTGCAATCTTTATGAAGACAAGGTCGCAATCGTTTTATTTGTTATTTATAAGCATGGATTAAACCCGTGCCTTTCGCTCATTTCTTTATTATCCTTACCCTCTGACCTCCCTGTCACAAGTGCTTGACAATCGAGTTCGGCAATCCATGGTATTCAAGCCCTATCTCTACATATGGTAATCTCCTGGGGTCAATACCTAGGAGCACGTGTTCGCACCCTCGCAGTCCATATTAAGCACGTCGCCAACTAATGGTAGTTCAACAGCGTCAACCAATACGTTGCCCTCACCGTCGACCTTGGAGAGCATGGTCTTGTTGACTGCCTTGATAGCAATTAATTTATTAGTAGCATTAAGCATAGCAGTTTTTGAAATACTTTCTTTGTATTCTTCTTGCAAAGAGTTTTATTACTATGCTTGGTTTATGCGATATAATATTTATAATAAATCCATGAATGAACCATTTAATTCTTATAAAATCTCTCTTTAGAAATCCAAACCCAAACCACATGATTAATTGACTCACATCCCAATTAATTAAAATATGTTTAAAACCATTATATGATCTTAGTGAAAATATTAATTCTCTTGGTAATTTCCCGAATGTTCCACCGCGTAAATGCACGATTTTTATGTGAGGAATATATATTACCTTAAACCCGCAGTTTCTCGCTCTATAACAGTAATCATTATCTTCAGCATAGCCCAGCTTATAATCTTTATGTGATAAGAAGCCGACTTTTAAAAACACGTCACGCTTAATTATAACAGCTGCAAACGCCACATCTCTAACCTCAGTCGTATACGTTATATTTGGATATTGTTGTGATGCGCCATCTGGAAATATGAGATTAAACCCAGCTAAGCCTATCTCTGGCCTTACCTCCATCGCTCTCACTGCTAGATCTAACCAATTTTGATCAAGCACTTCAATATCATTATTTAGTAGTACTATGTATTGAGCACCATGCTTCAGAGCATGAAAAATGCCTATATTATTAGCTAGTGAATATCCAACGTTTTTTCTTAATCTTATTAGTTCAACGGGAAATTTTCTGGCTACGCTTATCGAGCCATCATTAGATCCGTTATCCACAACTAAAACTTTATAATTTGGATATTTAGTTTTGCTAAAAATGCTCTCTAAGCACTTCCTCAGTAAATGCTGCTCATTATAATTTACAATTACTATGTAAACTAGCGGCTTATCACTCTTATTCTTCGTAGTCATGACCTCAGAAAGTTTAAGCTAGAATATTTAACAAACAACTCCAATAAATAATACTCGTAAGCTATTTGTCTAATCATGAATGTTTTATATTGATTTAGATTTTTGATTACGTAAATTAAGGAGTTTATAAATATTCTTAGAGTTTTATTAGTCACATAGGGCATTGCAACGCCTACGTACTTTACCTGCTTGGGGATTCGGCTGCCCGTCGGTGTCGGGCTTACCACGGGTTTTCCTAGGGCTAGCGCCATCATCACTGCCCCTCTACTCCATCGTAGTAACCTGGCATTGCTGGTAGGAAGTATATGCCTGTTGCTTTCACCAACCTTATGTAGTCCTGTGGGGCAGGAATTCATATACTTTATTCCTCTGATCCAAATGCTTTGGCCATGTTTCTATTGAGCACTGTAACTATTATTAATAGTGTCGTGTTTTTAATGTTCCTAACCTCTCTCCAGATTGACGCCAAGTAATTGGCGCCTTTTAATGTGCTGAATTCCTCTCCGAATACTCCCGCATATGTTGTGAGCACAATGTGATCCTCATGTATCCCCAGCTCCTTCCTTACGATTTTTACTTCGTCCTCCATTGGTAGTTTTAGCTCATCGAAGTCCACGCTCATCGTCCTGACTATGACTCTTGCGTCGACGCCTAGGTTCTTTAGGTACTCTTTTTTCCGCCTTGTTTAGCGCGAATACTACTCCCTTGATCATCATCAGTAGCTTCTCCCTCCTGAGTTTTTAAGATCGCCTTAGCTATGTTTACTGAGTCTGCCTTTAGCGTCTCTCTTGGGCTTGGCGGCGGATCTAATTGTTGAATGAGCCGTACGGATACGCAATGCTTAGTTCATAATCAATGCCCCAGCTCCTTAATGTTTCTATGCTCCATAGGAATTCGTCCTCGATAGTACTCCTACCTGTTTTTGTTAAGTTGTGGTGCGTATGTGTAGAGGACCCTATTTCATGTCCCATGTTTGCATTGGCCCTTACGAGTTCTGGCCTGCTCGTTAGCAGTTTTTTGCCGTTGTATTCGCTAGGTCCTGTTATTACGAAAAATAACACGCCTAGCTCGAGCCAGCCCCTTGTTAGTATTATTATTTCAAAGTCTTTGAATATCTCCTTCATTATTAACTTCATAGTGCCAGTAATTATATTGATATATGTGATACAGGCCATTGATCGTATCGTTATGTAAATGATACCTCCGGGCCTCAAAACTCTTATTATTGCTAATACTTCCGGTCACGCATATGTTCACCTTCGTGGAGATGATAACATCAAACGGTCTCACACCGACGTGCTCCACGAGTCTCTCTGCGGGTACTACGGCATTGACAAAGAAACCGCCTAGTCGTGAGCCGACTTGGTGGCCGCTGGGGGGTAGTCTTCAAGTTGCTCTGCTGGGCAACACAACATTAATGGTGGGACGACCAGAGCTACGCATAGTGCCCAATAAACGAGGCGTGAGGGTTCGCAATGTTCGAGCTAAAAAAGTGATGAGCTATAGGCTACCTCAGGAGTTCGCACGGAAGGCAACAACGTAAGTCGTGAAGCCAAGCGGCCTCACGGAGAAGCCGAAGCTCTTCAGGAGCGATATGACCTCGCCGGCGCCCTTTGAGAGC
Organism: Infirmifilum sp.; assembly: GCA_041287245.1. Classification (GTDB taxonomy): domain Archaea; phylum Thermoproteota; class Thermoprotei; order Thermofilales; family Thermofilaceae; genus Thermofilum. Next base: position 3,923 of record JBEULP010000111.1, read on the forward strand.
TCGATAACTATGCAGCAAATGCGTGGGAGGGTATCGCGCATGCCCTGCAGAACCTCCAGCTCCGCACCCTCAACATCCACCTTCACAAGCCTAACCTTCGGCACCCCGCGCAGAATATCATCGAGCGCGATGCAATCCACAACAAACTCCTCACCACCCACCCCCGACGCATAGAGAGAGGCGAGACCAAACCACCTGCCGCGGGGCACATAAATTCTCCGGCGCTCCGACCTGCTGATGGCACACCCCTCGACGACCTTCACACGATCCTCTAAGCCGTTTAGCCTAAGGTTTAGCTTTAAAACCGCGACTGTGGAGAGCACAGGCTCCACAGCGACGACCCTACAGCCTTTCTTGGCCGCCACCAGTGTATAGTAGCCGACGTTAGCCCCCACATCTACGAAAAAGTCGCCCGGCCTGAGAACAGCCCGGATGAAGCGGTCCACGGGTCCCTCCCGCCCCGGCAGGAGATAGTAGAGATCTTCGGTACCACCTCTAGCGAAGACGGTGAACCCGTCAGACGAGACGTATAGACCCGAGAAGAGCAACCTAGGATTATGCGGTTTAACAACTAGCGACATTAGGAGATCGATGAGCGCGCTGAGTAGAAGGTTCACCTGCGACTTAAGCGTCAAGCTCCGGAAGCTCCTCACGAAACGCAGCCAAAGGAAGAATCTACGCGCGAAACGCTTAGCAACTTCCAGCATTCTCTTACCGCTCCACGAGGATCTGCTTGTAGAGTTTAATTATCCTATCTATCCTCTTTTCAATGTCGAATTTCTCCTCAGCTAACCTCCTCCCATTCATCCCCATCCTCCTCACCTCGCCAGGGTTGTCGATAAAGTAGAGGATCTTTTCAGCGATCGCCTCAGGGTCCCGCGGGGGCACGAGAAAACCGTTAAAGCTATCGATCACTTGATCCGGGATCCCTCCCACCTTCGAGCCGATCACCGGCCTGCCGGAAGCCAGGGCCTCCGTCACCACAAGGCCCCATGCCTCCTGGAGCGAGGGGACAACAACCACGTCGCTGGCGGCGTAGTAAAGCGGCACTAACTCTCTGGGGATCGCGCCCGTGAAGACGATGTTCTCTTCAACCCCAAGCCGCCTCGCTAGCTCTTCGTGGTATCGACGTAGGGGTCCATCGCCGCCCACTACGAAAAGAACCTCCCTAGCTCGATTGGAGACGCGCGGGGTAGCTCTAATTAAGTACTCGATGCCATAGATAGGCCTATGGTGTCTCATGGTGAAAACGATGAAGCGGTCTAGAGGAAGGTTCAACCTAGTCCTAGCTTCGAGGGGATCTCTCGGGCTGAACCTCTGAAGATCCACACCATTGAATATCAAGTGGACGCGATCCCCGTTGTCCACAACGCTCCGAACCTCCCTGTAGAGCGCTGTGCTGTTGCAGATAACCGCGTCCGCCGAGCTGAGCACCCTCCTGACGAGGAGGTCGTAGCGCTTGCTGAGCCTCACACCGTAGCCGGCGGAGGACTCCGTAAGCACGTCGTACCCGTGCACTGTAACCACCAGCGGCACGCCAGCCTTCCCTGCGGCCAAGTAGCCCACAAGCCCCTCAGGATGTGCAAAATGCGCGTGCATGACATCTGGCCTCACCATCCTCGCGAGCTCCACCACACGCCTCGCGTAAAGGCCCTCGAAGTACAACGCACGAGGGTGCCGGAGCAAACTCGCTGGGGGATACTTCGCGATGCTCGACAGCAGTGTAGTTACGGCAGCCGCGTCCCACAGCTTATCGAGCCCGTAGAAGTGCACGCCGTGCGAGAAACGGTACTTATCAACGCGCCCCCTAGCCACGTGAACCTCTAAACCCCTCTTTGCCAGCCGCACTACCTCGTCGAACACGAAGGAGT
>JBEULP010000012.1:0-3380 GCA_041287245.1 Infirmifilum sp.
GGGGCAGGCGCCCCACCTCCGCCAGCCTCGCCAGGAGCCTCCCTTTCGAGGACTTCGATGAGGGCGCTCGTGTCCGCTACGACCTTCTCAACCGCACGCCCTCCTCCTCAGCTTCGCCCTAACTCAGCCAGAGCCCCGAGCCCTCGCCTAGCCGCTTGCCCCCAACGTGCTCCAGGGTCTCCAATGCCAAGGCCCCCCAAGGGTCCCGTCCGTGGTTCTGCAGCCCATCCGCTGCTTCATCTTCACCGGTAGCCTGTGGGCCTCCTCAGCTACCGAGATACTCCTCGCCGCAGGCTACGCGGGTGTGCACGGGTACGCTAGCATTCACGTGCGTTGCGCAGCGGCAGCAGCCTGTCAGGGTAGTTCGTAGCGATCCCGTCAATCCCCCTCCTCTTCAGCTCCTCGGCCACCTCCACTTCGTCGACTGTCCACGCGACCACCAGCAGCTTCATCCTGTGGGCAAAGGCCACAGCCTTCTCCGTGGCCAGCCGGTAGTGGGGCAGCACGAACTCGCAGCCCAGCCGCTTAGCCGCTACGATGCCGTCGGTCGGCCTGGCGTATATGAGGCCTAGGTGGGCGGCTGGCTGCTCCGCCCTCACTGCGCTGAGAGCGCGCTCATCGAACGATATGAAGAGAACCTCCTCCAGCATGCCCCTCCGCTCCACGAGCTCGAGGGCTGGCTTAGCAGCATCGCTCTCCTTGAGCTCGAGGAAGAGCACGGATCTCCCTCTCACTTCATCAAGCACCTCCTCCAGCAGGGGAATCCTCTCCCCCCTCCCCGCGTCAAGCTTCCTCAGCTCCTCAACCGTCATATCGCGCACCCTGCCCCGCCCGTTCGTCGTCCTGTCGACGGTCTCGTCATGCATCACAACCGGGACCCCGTCCTTGCTCAGCCTGACGTCCACCTCCACGGCATCAACCTTCATCTCCAGCGCGCGCCTTACGGCCCTCAGGGTGTTCTCGGGCTCGTAGCCGCTCGCCCCCCTGTGGGCTACGATGAAGAAGCGGCGGCGCAGGTCCTCGACCTTCACGGGCTGCGCTCGCGCTGCTGCTTTATCTTCCTTCCTCCGCTGCCAGCCGCCTCGCGAGGATCAGCAGCCTCAACCCCTCTACCCACAGCAGGGCGGTGGGCACGGCCGCGAGGAGGAGCGCATCGATCGGCGGCCTGGCGAGGGCGCCGTAGACGGCGGCCAGGGCGGTGCTGAAGGCGGCGTAGGGGATAAGCCTGGGGACTACGCTGCCCAGCAGGCCGACGTAGATGGACAGCAGCGAGCTGCCGCTGGCCTTTGCGACGTAGCCCTCCGGCGTCCGCTCGGCCAGCCCCAGCTCGACCAGCTTGTCAAGGTAGTGCTTCGCCGAGCTTGGGCCACTTAAGCCGGCTAAGCGCTGCACTTCCCTCACGCCTAGGGGCCTCCCGCTCCTGAGGAGGGTGAAGTAGACGCGCGCCAGCCTCCCGCTGACCTCGACCGCCTTCGCCAAGTCCAATCCCCGCTGGTCAACCGAGGAGGATCCTCTTAACTGCCACGTACGCCAGGAACCCGGTCAGAGCGGCTACGGCGAGGGCCAGGGCGGCCGCACCCCACCGCCCCGCCTCCTGCGGGCTCCGGGCGGCGACTTCAGCCTTGCGGAGCTCCTCGTACGCCCTGCTCCCGTACACGAAGATCCCCTCCACGCCGGCGGCGCACTCCGTCGGAGAGGCCCCGAAGACGCTGCTGTAGGGCACCCACCTTCCCTCGTGGAGGATGAGCCTGTTGTTGCAGCCGGCGTAGCCCAGCTTAGCCGCGGCTACGATCGAGCTCACATCGTCCGAGCTCAAGCCTCTCACAACCCCGCTCTTAATCAGCCACTCGAGCTCTGCCTTGAGGGCGGCCAGAACGGCTTCCTCACCGATGTCGATCGCCGGCACCAGCAGGCTCTCCGCTCCAGCCAAGCTCAAGGGCAGCTCCACCCCCGAGAGGTTGAGGGTGGCCAGCAGCTCCCTCAGCGCCCTCTCAACCTCAGGCTTGACTCCCACCTCGCTCGGCACGAGAACCTCGCAGGTGAGATTCTCGAGATCCACCCTGATCGTGGCGCCCCCGACCTCCTTGACGATCTGCTTAGCGCTCGGCAGGGGCTGCGGGAGCACAACCCCCTCGCACTTGATCTCAAGGGCTTCCACTGCTACCTTAGCCCTCCCCGTGGAGCGCCACGCCAGGGTGAGCTTCGCCCTGTACGCCCCCTCTTCAATGCGAAGCGGCACATCGTAGCCGGGGATCAGCACCATGGTTCTGAAGCACGGCTCCCCGAGCGAGAGGAGGCAGGGCATCGGTACGCGGTAAGTCCCACCTCCCCCACGCTCGAGCGTTCTGTTGTAGGCCCCTCCGGACCCTACAGTAACGACCCTGACCGCTGCCCCCTCCAACGTGAGGACTCCGCTGATGGTTAGGTTGGCATTGCCCTCGACCACCTTGAGCGCCGGCCGGAAGGTGACGAAGGCGGTGGCCTCGAAGCTGATGAAGCCCAGGTCGATCGTTTCCTCGCCGGAGCCCGCGCTCACCTTAACGACCCTATCGATGATGATCCGGCCGCCGCACCGTGCCATGGGGAGCTTGCACCTGTAAACGCTCACCGTTTTCGCGCTCACCGGCACTTGAACCCTCACCGCTAGGTAGCGGCCCACGGGCACCTCCTGCTCAGATAGGAGCACCACGAGCCTCGGGTCGTAGTGGCTCCTAAACGCGTACGCCAGCCCTCCGGCGTAGCTAACCTCCGTGGCGCCGGCGAGCAGGCTTAGATCGTAGCTAACCCCCGGCTTGTTGAGCACCACCTCCACTGCGTACCTGTCCTCGGGGCTGCAGCACGCCGAAGCCACTGCCAGCACCGAGACCGCAAGGGCTAGGACCCACATACACCTACCTATCATCTTGCGGCCCCCGAGCCCTCTCGCGGAGGGTGCGGTGAAATAGCTAAGCTTCTGAACGCCCCGTCCAAGGGTCCGAACGCCCGACGCTTCGAGGATTGGGCGGAGGCGTCGGGCCAGTGCGCTTCATAAGTGCCTAGCTGCACTGGAGCCCCTCTTGGCCCCGGAGGTCCACGGCCGCGCCGCCCGCTTACTGAGCAAGCGCTTGGCTGATCGTGAGTGAGCGCCGGTTGCCGTAAGCTGCGCACGCCTAACCGCCGTCGCCTCGCAACGATGCGCGCTCGTGCGGAGACTAGATGCGTAGGCATCGATAGGTACCAGTAACGGATTGGTGAAGCGGCGTAGACCCTGCAAGAGGCCCCCAAGCCAGTTGGCTCGGCAGCGGACCGGCGAGACCCCTGCTAGCTCATCCGCTCCACCAGCCCAGTGGCGGCGCCCGCGGCTGCTGGCGCTGCAATAGCGAGAACAGCGAATGACGTGA
>JBEULP010000112.1:0-9851 GCA_041287245.1 Infirmifilum sp.
AAGCTACTATCGCGAGAGCCACTCCCTGCGACCTCAGAGCCAGCACTAGAGGATACAGAGCCGCCAGCTGTACGAGGCTCCCCAGAGCCGAGGCCTCAAGCACAGCCCTGTTAAGGCCCTTCGCTACCAGGTACTGCCCCAGGCCCACCGAGCCCCCGAGGCAGAGCATGTACTGCAGTGTCAAGATCATCAGCACCCCAGAGGCGCCCAGGTAAGCCTTGCCGTAGAAGAGCTCTACTAGCGGAGCAGCATAAAGCATGGAGAACACGGCTACAGGGGTAGCTAGGAAGGCTGAAACCCGAACAACATGCCTCAGAGCCTCCTCCTCGCTATTGTTTGCCATCGAGATGTACGGGAGCGCCATAGAGGACATGGGGGTTACCAGGACACCCATAAGCGCCACAAAGTTCATCGCCACCGAAAACTCCCCTATCTCCCCGTTCGAAAGCACGTGCCCCATAACCACCGCCCTCGCAAAACCCACAAACATTGCTAGAACACTCGGCAGCCATAGAGGAACACCAAATAAAAGCATTCCACCCAGCCCCTCCAAGCTAGGCCTCCAGCCGCCCATCACCCGCACGTAGAAGCCGAGCACGGCGGCAGAGGCTAAAAGGTAGCTGATGCTGTGCCCCAAAACCGCCCCGTAGAAGCCCAGGTACAACGCGAGCCCCGGCACGAGAAAGCCCCTCAACAACTGCAGGACAACCCCAGCCTTAGCCGGCACGTCAGGCCTACCCGCAGCTGTGAGAAGGCCTGAAGAGGAAAAAAGGACGCCGGATGCGACGCTAACAGACGCCGCCGCCACAGCCTGGGAAACCCAGGGCCTGTCAACCGCGTATGCAAGCACCCGGGAAGCTAACACCCCCACCACAAGTAGAGAAACAGCGTTCAAAACCGAGAACGTCACCGCAACGTCCAGTATTCTCCCAGCCGCGCCCCCCTCCCTAGACGCACCCCTTATAGCCGCCTGGTCGACCCCGAACCACGAGAACACCGCGAGCAAGCCGGCGGTCGATATGGAGAGGCTGTAAAGCCCATACCCGTCCGGCCCCAACAGCCGCGCAAGAACTATCGACGTAACACCAGCTATAAAAGTCGAGATCACCTGCCCAGCGGAAAGCCAAAGCGCACCCTTGATAAAGTACTCCACATCAGCCACACATAGCCACCGCTAGCCCCCCAAGGTCTGAAATCCTCACCTCCCAGACAGTGGTTTAGACCCTCATAACCCGTAAAAACATTTCTCAAAAACTTCACACGCGCCGAAACACCGCACGCCTAGGAGCACCATCCAGCTAAACAGTTAAGGGGTAATGCGTACGTCAAAGCTTGCATTAAACCGCCACGCACGAGACCAACTGCGGAAGGCCACAGGCTTGTCACGTGCGCGGTGCCGTTGGTTCCGACAGCCGCCTACGGCCCCACCAGGGAAGCTCTGGGAGAGGTGGAGGCCCCGGGTAAAACGCGAAGGAACACCCCGTCACAGCCCAGAAACGAACAGTCACTCGAGAGAATACTCCTCAGGCTAAAAGCGTGGCGCCAACAAGCACAAGGTCATCTGCAAAACCTCTTTTAACCACCTAGCCCCCATATCAGACGGGAGAAAAGGGGCATCACCGTGGCTTCCAGCATAGACAGCCCGCGGACAACAATCCTGGCAGCTTTCATACTACTCGTCATAGCCTCCACAGGAACATCCCTCCAACCCCTAAGCCCCCCCGTTAAAAGCTACAACGCTACCCTCAGCATAGTGCCGTGCACGACGCAGGTCGAGATAATAGCCAACGCCTCACACCCCTCTCTCAAAGGACAAATAGGACCCGCCTACGCCGACCCCAACCTCTGGATCGTCTGGACGATGCGGGAGAACCGAAGCCTCCAGGGCTACTCCCTCATCACCTGCCTACCCCAAGCGCCGCTACGAGTAGAGGTAAACCTATCCACCTCGAAACCCATGAGCCCAAACTCTGTCCTGGCATACCCATCCGTAATCCTCGGGCGAAAACCCTGGGACAAAAACACCACCACACACCCTATTCTACCCCTCCCCGTCACGACACTCCCACAGATCACGGTCTCCGCAAACTACACAATCCTCGAGGCGCGCTCCAGCTATAACATTGCATACGACCTCTGGATACTCCACAGCGATGAAACAACAACCCCGGGCAGGGGAGACATCGAAGTAATGATATGGATAACCTGGAGAAACGCAACCCCCCTAGGCAAGCCATCCGGCATTATCCCCTACCCTCTCATGCTAAACGGTACCCTGAAAACCATCAACTGGGAAGTCTGGGTAACCCCGCGAACAGCCTCAGGCTGGTCCCACGTAGCCTTCAGGCCACAACAGCCCCTAGGCAACGCGGCCATAACAATAAACATAACGCCTCTCATCTACAAAGCCCTCACAACACTTAAAAAAACAGATCCTACAAGCTTGAACTACAAACTCCTATCCAGCCTACAACTCGTATCCATCGAGCTCGGAAGCGAGGTCTACTACGCCCCAAACTCCCACATCAAGTGGGAGCTCCATACTTACACCATAAATATCAACCCTTAAACACATGGAAGACCCTACAAGGCTATTCACAAGAAAAGACCAAGAAGTACTGAACCCGAATGGATTTCACAATTCCGAAGGATCTCCCACTTCACTCCCCACCATATCCCCTATCACCTCTACACGCTAGCTCACTAAGCGTGTTAGCGCTACGCTCCTTTCACCGTTGAAGAGCCCGTTCGGGTTCTTGGAAAAGATGGTGGGTGTGGGCAAAACGCACATAGTTGAATACGGAGGCAGAGAGCTTGTCGTGAGGGCGTACACCGCGTCTCGAAGAAGGCGGAAGCCCCGTCGACGAAAGCGGGCGCATCGCACCCAGGGCGGAAGGACAGAGCCTCGCCGTAGAAGGGCGCCCCCGCGGCTACCCTCGCGTACCGGCCGTACCTGGTGGGGCGGCCCCCTCAGGCCCGCTCTGCCCCTTCTTCTCACCCGGCCTTAAGGCGCTCAGCCCCTTGATAATCTTTGGTTCTACGAACATTATCCTCACCACCTGCGCGAATAGCCTTAGCCTCGCCTGGTAGTCTAGGAGGTCCCTCCTCCTCGTCACCACATACTCCTCGAACATGAGGTCCGCTATCTCCTCGAGCGTCCACACGTCGTCCATGGTGTAGTCGTTGAGGTCCTTCTCGAGCAGCCTCGCCAGCCTCTCCCTAACCTCCTCGGTGTAATACTTGCTCTGGGAGCCCGGGATATGGCTCCGGAGCTCGTTGTAGGAGTACACGCCCCTCTCCAGCCTATCCAGCCTTGTCTCGATGCTCCCGAACCTCGCATCAACCTCCTTGAACTTGGACGCGAGCCAGTAACCCAGGCTCGCTGAGGAGGCAACCACGGTGGAGATAACGGCTACAGTGCTCAGGTTTGTGGAGATATCCACAGCAACCCCACTAAAATACCATGGGTTTAGGAAGATAAAAACTTATGTAGCGCGGAGGAGGGCCTCCTAGCAACCCGCTGCGTTGGAGGGGCTGACGCGCCTACCCCGCGGAAGGGGCGCCATTGCGACAACATTCAAAAGACGAGAATACCAGCGGGTGGAGAGGGATACCTCCATGAACCCTGTTACACCCATTCCAGAGGAAGCTCTACGAAAAACTCGCTAGGAGGGTTTGACGCCGTTTCAAGGGCTATTGGACCGCTGCTAGACGAGCTTGGGCTAGATCCTTTTGAAAAAGCTGAGATCCCTTTGGAGCTTGCGGAAAAGCGTCTACTCTGTTGTGGTCGACGATAAAAGAAACTGCTCCTTTAATTATAGGTATTTTCCCTAAACCCTTTTCCACCATATACGTTGCACTGTCAAGGTCCTCGCAGAGGTTTGCAAAGTGCCAGGGCTCAAGGGGCTGCCGGAAACGCCCCTTTATAACATTAAGGAGCTTTTCATCGTCTAGTACGTTGATAAGCGAATTCTTTTTCAACATTTACAAAATTTACAAAACACAAACAATATATTCTCCCCCAAAATTTCCCTGATGTATGACGCTCGCCCCAGGCTTCGAGCCTCCTTTGCCTTCAACGCTGACCTTAAGCCCAACGCTTGTTTCCGCCGCCTACAGGCGCTCCCTAAGGTTCGGCACCTTCTGGAGGCTCAAGCCTGAGGAGCGGGCTATACTCCTCTTGGCGAGGAGGCTTAAGGCTATCAGGAGCCCCACCCTCCGCGAGGCCATCATCAATATCCTCGCGAAGGTGTGGCCCGAGAAGCACCGCTCGGTAGTCGCACTCGAAGTGGGCGTAAAGGTGCTCGCCCACAAGGTAAGCCTCGCCGTAAAAATCGGGGCTCACAGCGTTGCCAAGACACTCCTCTCAAAAGCTCCGGCGCTGGTTCAGCAACTAGGATACCAGTATCTAAACACCCCAACATTCTACAGGCCAAAACTAGAGGAGGTGGCTTCGACAACATGAAACAAGTATCCTTAACAACAAAGCCGTAATCCAACTCCTAGTAATTCGGAAATATATTATGACTCAGCCTGGCACTCTCTCCCTGCGAAACTCACGGCTAGCACTGCTAGTCACTACCCTGTTAATTTTACTCACACCGCTCACTCTAGCCCACCTAGAATCACCTTGGCGCAGGCAACCAATAGGCATGAACATTACAGTACCGAAACCAGGACTCGTCGTCGATAGCTTAGCGTCTACACCCGACGGCGTGAAAATGATTCTTAAAAATACCTCACATGACCCCCTGCCTCTCACCAAACTGGCGATAAGCCTTGAAGCCCCAATAAGCCTCAGCTGCACGATAACAACGCAATCCATCCAGAAACCTATTAACAGTTGTAATTACATCTCAGCACAAGACACGTCATTTAAGCCGATAACAATCCAGCCAGGCGGCACTTATGAGATAAACATAGCTTTCACGGGCAATCTTGAACTCGCCGAGCCAACATGGACCGGCAACGCGACACTCACGGTAAACGCCGGAAACTACACATTCACGAAGAAGCTAGCTCTAACCGCGAGTCTGCAGTGGAAGACACACCAGCCTTCACAACGCGCCGTGACTGTCGCACTAGCCGTTACAGGCAACAACACCCTACGCGTCACGCTCAACACGCGGCTCTACATACCGCACGCCACGATTTCAAGTATCATATCCTCCAAAGTCGAAAACTTCGCAGGCATAACCTCTCTTCGAGAAGGAGCCCTCGATATAAGAGGAACAGCCATACCCCCTGCAAAACTGAATCTCACGTTCAGCCTAGAACCAGCTGAGGACACAACCACCTATACCTCACAACCCCTCCTAAGCCTCGGCGCCGAGAACATTACTCTGGGATCCATCGCCCTCCCTGCAGGTAAAGCTGTGAACCTGAAGCCAGCGTTCGGCTTCTTCCCATACATCCTTGAGATAGAAGTGCTAGAAGGGGGCGATGGATTCATACTTGTCTCAGTAGGGCCTACGATATACAATGTAACCTTAAGCAAGGGGCACGGGACGCTCATCATGAGCCAAGCTTTCTGGCCACTCCTAGCCGTATACGAGGCAAAGCCGATCACCATTATGCTGCGAGAGGCAAACAGCGTACAAGCATACTCAGCCCAGCCGGACTCCGGAGTAACTGTAGTAACAGGGTTGGCGACGCTACTGCTGCTCATCACCCTCATTGCCGTGCTGCTCATCTACAACTATAAAATACTAAAATACAAGAAGACTTGCCAGCCTATCACGGACATCGAGCTAGAATAATGATTACCCTGGATAAGGCAAAAAGTATTTATTCTACGAAGAGCCGCCCAAGGCGATCCCAAGACCCCGCAACCATTTAAAAAAGCTGGCGAAGAGTAAACAATGCTGGACGCGGCAAACCTTTTCTTCCTCATCGTAGACACTGTCTCCGTCTTCACCATAACCTCTATACTCCTCTGGACACTCTACCACATACCAATAGTAACAGCTGGCATAACCTCTAAGAAACGCCAAGCCAACGTTAAAACCCCAAGCAATCCCCCCAGGCTCACAGTAATCATACCTGTAAAAGACGAGCCTCAAAAGCTCAAACGATGCCTTGAAAGCCTCTCCGACACCGACTACCCCCGTGAAAAACTCGAAATTATAGTCGTAGACGGGAGCGCCGACTCCTCCTGCGAGGCCGTAGTCAGAGAGTTCACCTCCAAAAACCACCAAACCATCAACTTCATAAGAGAAGAAAAACCGAAGGGCAAGCCCGCAGCCCTCAACGCAGCACTACGCCTCGCCACAGGAGACATTGTCGCCGTCTTTGACGCAGACAGCGTCCCAGACAAGCACGTTTTTACCCGCGCCGCATCCCTATTCGAAGACCCCTCCGTCGTGGCGGTACAAGGCAGGACAGAGCCCCTTAACAGCAGCTCCCTCGTCTCAAGAACAGCGTCAAAGGAGGAGCACATCTGGCATTCCGCGATCCTCCAGGGCCGACAAGCCCTAAACCTCTTCGTACCCCTCACGGGGAGTTGTCAGTTCATCCGGAGAGACATGCTACTTAAACTGGGAGGTTGGAGCGAGGACGTCCTCGCCGAAGACCTCGAGCTCTCCCTAAAGCTTTTCGAAACCGGCTACAAGGTAATCTACCTTCCCACCGCCGTGTCCAAGCAGGAGGTTCCCTCTACTCTGAAAGGTCTAATAGTCCAGCGAAGCCGCTGGTACCGTGGCTACATGGAAGCAACCCTGAAGCATTTTAAACAGATCCTAGCCAGGAGCTGGCGGGGCCTCGACGCCCTAGTTCTAACCTCGGGGCCATTCCTCATGGTCTTAAGTTTCATAGCCATCATGATGTGGTTTCTAACACTCCTATTCCCACACAACAACAACTTTACGACACAAGCCACCCTCGTCTTACTGTTAAACGCGGCGTCAATAGTCACTCTAGGCCTGGCACTCGCCTTCGCGGATAAACCCGCAAGGCTCAGAAACCTCGCCTGGATTCCATTCATCTACATCTACTGGTTTACCCTCACAGCAGTGGCTACGCTATCCCTTCTAGAGATCATCGCGCGGAGGCCCAGAGTATGGAGAAAAACGCCAAAAGAGGATTAAAGGCAGCAGGAGAAAAGGGCAGGATGCTCCGCCAATTAATCGCAATATGCTTTCTAATCATGCTCCTCCTCCCCGCAGCCATTCTCAGCCCACCTGAGACCCCTGACAAGGCAGTAGCAGAGCCCGTCGTAGACTGGCTATCCATAGCCAAGGCAGCGTGGAACTATTTCCAGCCTTATTACGGCTTAAGCAGCAGAGGCGTAAACTACGCCACACCCTCATGGCACTACGTCACCGACTGGGACCTAGGATGCTACATCTCAGCCATAATAGACGCAGAAGATATCGGCATCCTCCCCCGCGACGGCTTCTTAGGCGCCGACGACCGCATAAGGAGAGTCCTCAACTTCCTCGCCGCCCGCCCCCTACACCCAAGCGGAGTCCCCTACTGGGGCTACAACTCCGACACGTTCGAACCCTACAACGCAGCCCCGTCGACGCCGAGCGATGCGGGTAGGCTGCTCATAGCGTTGTATAGGCTGAAGCAGCACAGGCCAGACCTGGCAGCCCAGATAGACTATGTGGTGGAGAGAAACGGCTTTTCCCGCTTCGCAACCAGTGTCCCTGCGAACGGCTTCTACGCCTACTACTACGCCCACGGCTACCACCTCTGGGGCTACGACACGCCACAAGTCCTCGCAGCCCTCTCCCTACCCAGGCAGTTCGGCGCTATGAAGAAGATCAACGCATACGGCGTCGAGCTCCCATACACGGAGGTTACGATGGAGCCCATCCTGCTAGCAGCATTCGAGCTCAACCCCCCGCCGGAGTTCTTCGAGTGGGCCCAAAGAGCCTACAAGGCCCAGGAGAACCGGTACCTAGCCACCGGCAAGCCCACAGCCTTCACCGAGGGAGCGTTAAAGGTTGCTCCCAACTACATCTACGAGTGGATAGTCGACATCTACAGCGGCGACACCTTCACCGTCTGGTCCCCACCCCTCGGGAAGCTCAGCAGGGTCCCCATCGTATTCGCCAAGGCGGCGCTGGGAATGCACGCCATCTGGAACACCAACTACACCGCGTTTCTCGCCAAATACGTGTTGAAAGCCGAGACCCCCAACGGCTTCTACGAGGGCGTAGACGAGAACGGAAACATAGAATACTTCGTAACAGACAAGACCAACGCCATGATAGTCAACGCTGCCCGCTACGCGATCAAAAAACAAGGACCCGTAACCATTAAAGCCGATTCAAGCGCAGCGTTCTACCCCGGCGACCAAGCCATGCTGAACATAACCCTACTACACACACTGCCACTCCCAACAACCCTATACCTCCAGACACCCCCCGGCATAACAGCGGGCATCACCCCGCCACGGGGAACCACCAACTTTACAGCCACCCTCAAGTTAACACCCTCTGAAAACCTCAAGCCAGGCATCTACACACTCACCATAACCGCATCCACGATGATAGGAAACTACACCACCACCATTCCTTTAAGAGTCGTCCCCCCCGGCTACACCCTCACAATCAAAGCCCTAGACGCGTCCGGCAGGCCAGTGCCAAACGCCACAGTCCAGGCAGACAATATAACAGCCACAACCGACAAAAACGGCACCACAACCATCAAACACCTAAACGGCACGACAACGCTAAAAATCTCCTACAAAGGCCTCACCCTCTGGGGCCCCGTAAAACTCGACCTACACTCCGACACACACATCACCGCCAACCTAAGCCTCTACGAGGTACACGTCCTCGCAGTCACACCCGACGGAAAGCCAGCCCCCGGCGTCCTACTCGTAGCCAAAGCCAACAACACCGAGATCGCCTCACCAACCACCAACACCACCGGCTACGCCACCCTCCCCAGACTCCCCAGGGGCAACGTGACCATCTACGCCTACACCCCCGACCGCAACATACAGCTCGCCGAGTGGCACGTCCAGATAACCGGAGACGGCGAGATCATAGACCCCCCTCTCAACCCGCCCACCAACCCCACACTCCCAACCGCAACAGCCATCCTAGCCGCCGCACTAGCAATCCTGGAAGCCTCAAGGAGAAAAGCCCGAGCGCGGCCCCAAGCATGCAAAAGGAAAACATAGCCTCCCCGACCCGCGAAACCACACACCTGCGAGACGCGCTGCTCTCCTTCACCATCCCCCTCCTCGTAAGGGCAGTGCCCGAGGTCCTCTCATGGCCGTACCCCATCGGCTTCGACACCCTGATGTATGCCGGTGCGGCGCTCCACGGCGACTACCTCAAGCTTGGACTCCCCGAGCTCCTCAAGAGAACAAGCCTCTTCTACCTCCTAGACACCTACCTCACCAGGGCCACCGGAGACCCCATCCTCACGGTTAAACTCCTCGGCCCCCTCCTCACAGGCCTCCTAGGCCTAGCCGTCTACCAATACGCAACCCGAAGCCTACGCATGCGCAGCAGAGAGGCCCTCCTCGCCAGCATCGTAGCCACCACCTACTTCGTCGCCCTCAGGATATCCTGGGAGATGTACCGCCAAATGCTCGCCACCGCCGCCTACTTCCTAGCCGCCCCCCTCCTCAAGAGCCGAGACCCCAAAAGCCTCGCCCTAGCCTCACTCGCCTCCATATTCATAGCCTGGACCCACGAGTTCATCACAGTCCTCCTCCTAGCCACAGCCCTAGCCTACACGCTCGAAGAAAAAACCCTAAGCCCCAAGCCCCTCGCAGCAGCCGCACCCGCAGCCGCACTCTTCCTCTACCAAGTCTACGACCCCACCACACACACCCTCAGCATCCCCCTAGAGGAGGTGCCAGCTCCCGTCTCCCCACCTCTCGCCCT
>JBEULP010000113.1:0-33484 GCA_041287245.1 Infirmifilum sp.
AACGCCTACGATCCTAACACGGGTAAAACTATCTCGGAGAGCGACTATGCGAGTAACGTGTACGACATAGCGGGCCAGACGCCGACTTCAAGCGAGGTTTACGGGGGATGGGGCAGCGGCAGTCAAACCGTATCTACAAGCTTCACGGCGACTCTCTCCAATGGTGTTATAGTTCAGGCGGTGTAGAAGAGGCCTTTAAAACAGTTTTTTTCTTACACTTTTTGTATAAGGTGTTGTTTCTCACTGGTCAGTTAGAGGAGAAAAGTCCCATGTTTAACAGCTCGTCGGAGGAACAGCTCTCCAAGTTTGAGAGAAGGCCATCCAACCCTCGTGTGTGAGACCATGCTCTCCGTACACCTTGTAACTGCCGGGAAAGGTTGTGGCTAGTACTGGCACGTCATCTAAAGCTACCGTCGCGTTTACTACTTCCACGATCGCCCCCCTTCCCACCTGTACCGTGTTTTCGGAGCCTTAGAGGAGGGCATTGCCGTCAAAGGATACTTTCACTAGAACTTTACTAACAATCTTGAGTGGATAAAGGCGCGTCGCACGCGCTCCGGGCTTTTCTACGTGGATATGCCTCCAGGAAAGGTATACGGGGCTGTAGTGTCTTTGTCTTCAGAGGGACGGCGCGGGAAAAGGCGACCCCTGGTTACACGGCACACCCCCGCAGAGACGCCAGGATTGACCTCGCCTAGCTAGAGGCTCTCCGTATCGCCGCTTCGCCTGTTGCACATATAATCCCGAGGCTTTCCCGTCCTGAATTACCTTAAAGTTGGAACTTAGAACATAATACTTCTAGTCGTTCCATACGAGGAGTAGAGGTCTATGCAGTGCGTGGGGTCGTAGAGACAGTATATATTAACCGGCGCTTCTACCACTACGTTGGTAGTAACCTTGGTAACACTTGGAAGCTATTATGGCTGTGTCTCTGAAAGGCTCGGGAGGAGCGGGTTTAAGCTAACAGATATCTTCACTTGTGCAAGGAAATTCCCCGCTGACGTCGAGCCCATACTCGTTCAGGCTTACGGTGACGGAGAAGCAGAGAAGGTCAAAGACCTGCTTTTAAAAGAAGCTCATGAGGGCCAGTTAAACGCCGACGAGCTTAGCATTGCCTCAACGCTTCTCGAAATTTTCCTAGGAGGCTCAGGCGTCAGCCTATTCACGGGAGAAAGCATCGCGAACATCGAGAAAGTCTACCGCGAGCTTTCAGAGCTAGGGATCCTCCAGGGTAACAGGTCGGAGAGCTGGGCTTGGATCATCCGCGAGGTCAAAGCCCGGGTTCAGCTTGGCGTTTCCTCAGCCGAAGGCTCTGCAACGCCGCTCCTAGCGCTAGATCACAGCGACCTGCCCTGGGCTACGGGCTACCTTTGGCCTGCATTCGTAGAGCAGGTGAGGGGCGAGGGCGTTGAGACGCTAGTCTCAAGGGTGGTTGAAAGCCTGGAGACGGGGAGGCGGGTCGAGCTTGCAGGCGGATCAGGATCTGGAAGGCTGGCCTTACTGTACCAAAGCCTAGAGGAGCTCATGAAGAGGGGTTTCACAGTCTATTTTGGGCCTGTAGACCAGGCTGTCAGGCTTTCAGGCAAGAAGGTGGTTTTCACAGGGTATAGGATAGCCCCCGCTGGGGGCGGAGGCGAATACGCGCGAATCGAGGTAGGGGGGAGGCTGTCCCGAGGAGAGCTTGAGGGAATTCTGGATAGGATCGCGGTGTGGGATGGGCTGTCCTTATCCAGCTCGGAGAAACACGAGATAATCGAGAGTTCACGTGGAAACCCGGGCTTCATTGAAACAGTTCTAGCTTATCTATCTCTATCAAGGATGCTGAACAAGTCATTTACTATTCCTACTACGGTTGACGAAGCGATAGCGAGGTTACGCGAGGCCGTCCCGAACGAGCTACGAGTGATGCTTGAAATACCAGCGGCCATCAACGCCCGTTGCTTCCCCACTACTCTGATAGAAGTGCCCGACGAGCACGAAGCCCTGATCGAGAAGATCCTCCTCAGGCACGAGCAGCTGGGGCTCTACTCGTGGCGCAGCCTCATATCACGAGAAGCCTTCCGAAAGCCCATCATAAGCCCCCCAGCCCTGTACAAACACGTGTTCAGCTCAGAATCACCCTTCCACGCGGCGTGGTTCACAGTCTTAAGCCAGCCCAGCACCGCCAGGTACATCGCCGCCGAAGCCTTAAACAGGCTAGGCGAGGAGGAGAGCTACGGTATTCTGGAGGCGGTGGCCATACTGGCGCCAGGAGTCGTATCCCGTCTCCTAGGCGACGCGACTACCTATAGGCTAGCAGTTCTCGAAGGCGCTGCGGAGAACGCCGGCAGCCTCGCCCTCGCTGAGGAGCTGGCTTCCAAGGCTGTCGCTGTCCTAGAGGCTCTAAACGAGGAAGCTTTGCGTGAAAAATACCTGGAGTTCAAGGTTAAGCTTGCGGAGCTGCGCCTAGCCCGCCTCCTCCCCGAGCTGGCGTTGGAGACGCTCAAGGACGTAGGGGCAAAAGAAGAATCGATAGTCTACAGGGTAACGAAGCTAAAGGGGGCCGCGCTCCTAGGCCTCAAGGCTTACAGCGACGCGGCGAAATACCTGCGGGAAGCCATTAGACTCGCCGAGACGCAAGGATACAAGGAAGATGCATACTCTCTGAGAACAGCCCTAGTGGACGCCCTCGCCCTAGGCGGGAGTGTCCAGGAGGCAGCAGAGGAGGCGGATAGGCTTGTAAAGGAGCTGGTCCGTGAAGATTGCTCCTATGCCGGCCTACTCTACTCTGCAGCAGCAAGACACCGCGAGTTGAGGGGGAAGTCCAGTCCAGCCGTGTGCGCATCACTCATAAGGTGCGGCTACCCGGACCTTGCAGCGGCGTATGGATGCTTCAGCTAGCCTTGGAACTTCTACTTTCTCCCACAAGTCTGAAATGCGCTAGGAGGTTTGCAAGAGAATCAAGCTATTTTAATACTAAACCCTTATAAATTACAAGCATAAAGTATTTATTGAAGAAAGGGGCTGAAAGGATGGAAAGTGGGCGTAGCTTTGAAAGGAAACGTGTAATTGTTGCTCTTCTAACAGTAATTATCCTCACGTCTCCATACTTGTTCTCCCCTCACGTTGGCTTACCTAGGGCGTCCGCGCAGCCAACCATAGACGGAGTTGGATACGATTGGCCTTACTCCTCGTGCCACGCTTTAGACTTTGCGGGTGACCTTCTATCGAAGAATGGCTTCTACGATGACTCACGCGATCTAATTGCCTGGTACTATTACTCGGATGCAAACTACGCTTACATGCGTATTGATCTTCTCGACTTAGCATATGGCGCTGAAGTAGCATCCAGTGGAAGCATCTCGGACGCGCTAAACATCTACATTCTAATAGGATGGTCTGGAGCACCAGGGTATCAAGGATGGGCTCCGGACTACATCCAGATCAACGGCTACGGGATTTATCTGCCAGACTATCAGTGGGTCTTAGCAGTCGCAATCTACGACACCTCGCACTACCGGGTCTACGACTACAATTGGAATATTGTGGCGCAAAACACGGGTCTCCAGGTAGCATTCAACAGTCAATGGGACATCGTCGAGCTAGCGGTTCCCGCATCGATACTCACGAAATACGGCTGGTCCTCAACGACTAGAGTCTGGGCAAAGGTAGTAACAACATACGTTGAAGGCGGCGTCTCCAAAGCTGCTGACGTCATGCCAAACACGCTTACATTCAGCAACGGGGCTTATCAGTGGTCGGGCGCTTTATTCAGCGACCAGTATGTAGGCACAGCTAAGCTTGCTATAGTGCAACACGGCAACCAGCACTTGACCGATAACCGGGCTCTCAACAACCCTTCGTCTAAAAACAGTTACGGGTACATCCTCTACCTCCACGACGATGTCTCGAACAGGACTGGCAGAAACATACCTGTCAACATTCACCTCAGCGGCACACTCCTATCCAGTTACCTCTGGTGGGATCCAAACTTCATCAGCTACATCAAGAGCCTCCTGGCTAGGGGGCGCGTCGACATCCTGGGCGGCGTGTGGGCTGAGCACATAACCGCTTACTTCTACGATAACTTCAATGCTCCGTCGGCTAGCTACACGAAACAACAGATCCAGACAGTGTTCGGCTATACTCCACTTGTAGCGTGGGTTCCAGAGAGAACATGGGATCACGATAGAACTGGGATTGCCTGGACGCTCAGCAAGTACTACAAAGCCGTCATTTTAGACGCTAACACGCACCACGACGACTGGATGCCGAGTAGCAATCCCCTTAAACCCCACAAGTATGATACGACTAAGACAAACGGCAACACTCTCTATGTCTTCTTCATCGACTGGAATACCCAGCAGGAGTTTCTAGCCAATACTGACGGAGGGTTAAACAGAGATCTTCGAATAAAGTACATAGGACTTGCAACCTCGAGCGACCAGCAGCAAGTGGCTGTATATGCCGACGATTGGGAGAAAGCAGCTGGCATCGCCGGATGGGATTCAAATGGCCCCACATACTACGAGAACTCTCTCAGGTGGATCGCAATGCACCCATGGATTCAAGTCGTAAAGCTGAGCAGCGTTGTCTCCTGGTTAGACAGCGGCTCTTGGACTCCCGTGACCGGATTCCACGCGGGCTACGACACCTATCTCCTCTTAAAACAGTGGGTTCAGGCGTACCCATATGACTATCGAAGGGCCTACGACGGCTGGTACTGGGGCACAAGCGTCGAGGAAAGCTTCGCCATGCTTGGAAGCGGCCAGGAGAAGTACCCGCTTCCCGAAACCATAATGCCGCTCGGCGACGTCTTCGGCTACACCTCATGGCAAGGCTCTCCAAATAACACAGTGATCTACAGGCTCCTAGCCCCCGGCAACCTTTTCGACAAGGCGCCGAAGAACGAGCTTTGGCAGGCAGCCCTGGTTACAGCTAGCTCAATGCTATACGAGACCGCATGGCACGACGGGGACCTTAACGCCGGCTGGGGCAGGCAGGTTTGGAATCACCTCCGCCTAGCCAACATCTTGTTGAATGCAGCCTACTGGCTTAACGACGCGCGGGCAGGTAAGATCACGGGAGTATCATACAAGGTCGGGGACTTCGACTGGGATGGTAAGAACGAGGTGATAGTCTACACTCCCTCTATCTTCGCCTATATAGATGGTGTCGGCGGGGCTCTGGCGTTTTTAGCGTTCTACAACAAGACCTCTAACAAGGTGTTCATAGCGGTTGGAGCACCCATGGTATACTGGACCACCGAGAACACGATGTGGTACGGTGCCAGCCACCTGGGCATGTTCGTAGACGACTACTACACAGCCACGGGCAAGAACTACTATAACCGGGAGTACCAGATATACTCTATAAGCCTCTCCTCCACATCGTTAACCGTCACGCTCTCTGCCCCCGACCTGGACGCTGACGGCAAGCCCGACTTCTCCAAGTCCTTTATCTTTGGAACAAGCTCGAACTATGTCTCGGTGAAATATACAGGCTCGAAGACAGGCACACTCTACGTCGTTACAGGGTTCTCAGTTGATCCTATGGCGTCCCTGCAGACTGGAAACCCCTTACGGCAGGTGGGCACGCCCTCCTCCACAAGCTACTTTGGATACTATAATAGCTACTCAAAGGCCAAGGCATACGTCACGCCGGGGACTGGGGCAAGCTGGACAGGGTCTCAAGATGTTGTAAAATATACTCTGCAGTACCGCGCGAAGCTCTCATTCTCTTTGTCCACAACATCTACGAGCTCCGCTACACTATATCTTTACATCAAAAGTTAAAACGATTTTTTTCTCGTGAAATCTTCCTTCTTCAAATCTCCCTTAAAAATAAAGCAACGGTTGTAACTGCCAGAAACACTTTCACCCTTTTTAAGCGAATATTTTTTGTCTCTCTCGCCTCCAAGTCAAGGGTATGCCTGACATCCTGGTGCTAAACGAGAAATCCAACATAGGCATCGCTACCCTGTGGACTAAGAAAGAAGTTGTTCTCGCGGCGCTCCAGCGCATGGGTGTAGACTCAAAGGTGAACATCATAGGTACTTTATACACGAAGTATGGGATTAACCATTTATTATATACTCTCTCGAGGCACCCCGAGATAAACACCCTAATAATCTTCGGAGCCGATCTCTCTGGAAGCGGCTACGCACTCGTAGAGTTGTTTAAGGGGAGAGTCGTAGAGGGGCTGAGGCTCATGTGGACCCTTGAGGAACTAAAGCCCATACTTGAGACTGTGAAAGTATTGGATCTCCGCGAAGAATTCAAAAAAGGCAACTATCAATCCCTTGCAGAAACTATCGAGCAGGTATTCTCCCCTGGAACATACAGATCCATACTTAACCTCGAGTTAAGAGAAGTTGAGGCTTCAACATGGCCAGAACAGGTTGCCGGGCTTGTGGTGGTAGAAGAGGACATCCTCAGGGCGTGGGCAAAGCTACTCGACGCTGTGACACACTGGGGCTATGTGAAAGCCAGCGAGTACGGTGAAAGGCAGAAGCAGCTTCTCGGCGTAGAGGTGGTGTTGTATGCTGAGGAAGCCCTGGCGAAAGCCCACCGGCTCGAAGCCTACTTCTCCCGTGACGAGCTTCAAGCCCACGTGAAATCTCTACTTGAAGGCCTTGAGGGCGCAAGCTACTCTTATGGCGAGAGGCTCCGCAGACACAGGCTAGCTGGTGACCAAATAGAGTCCCTCGTGTCCAGACTTGCAACTTCCCCAGCAACCAGGAGGGCTATTGCCTTGACATGGGACTTCACCGTCGACCCCTCGAGCCAGGATCCCCCCTGTCTAATCCTGGTTCAAGGGGACGTTTCAGGCAATAAGTACAACCAGCTCGCATACTTCAGGAGCCACGACGTCTACGCCGGTTGGCCGGTAAACGTTTATGGGCTTTTAAGGCTCATGGAAAACGTCTCGTCTATGCTTACCGAGAGGATGGGGCGTCAGATAAGACCCGGGTTTCTCACCGTCTTTAGCGCCTCGCTCCATCTCTACGAGCATGATTGGGCGAGGGCCCGAGAGGTCATCATGCGGGAGAAGCACAGTTTCAGATCCTTTATACCAGACCCAAAGGGAAACTTCATAATAAGGCTAAGCGAGGGTAAAATCATCCTAGAGCATAGAGACAGTGAGGGAGTGCTCGCAGCCTCTTACTCCGGGGGAACAGCAAAGGAAATACTAGACCAGGTTAACCTCGACGCCCTTATGCCTAGGCACGCCTCCTACCTTACGCGCGAGCTTCTCAGGGCTGAGGCTGCATTAAGGGAAGGTAAAGAGTATGTACAAGACGCAGTTTAACCTTTAACAATCATTATCTTTCTTAGAGCCTCCCTAAAAGCGTCTAATTCTTCGAAAGTATTGTAAAGGTAGAAGCTAGCCCTTACCGTTCCCATGGGGGCTCCCAGCCTCTTAACCAATGGCAGCGCGCAGTGATGCCCGCTTCTAACAGCTATACCCTCGCTGTCCAATAGCTGGGCCACCTCGTGAGGGGTTAGCCCATCAATCGTGAAGCTCACGACGCCAACCCTATCCGTCAAGTCGATAGGGCCGTATATCCTTGCGCCAGCATCGTTCAAGATTTCGAGGCACCTCTGGGTAAGCTCTCTCTCATGCTTCTCAATGTACTCCAAGCCCACCCTTTCAAGGTACTCGACTGCCACCGAGAGCCCTATCGCGCCTGCGACGTTGGGCGTGCCAGCCTCGAACTTTTGCGGGTGGGACAGCCACTCCGCGCTGCAAGAGTCCCCCTCACAGCTGACAAGCGAGATTGCCCCGCCTCCCGGGAAGGGTGGTTCCAGCCTCTCGCCTAGTTCTCTCTTGATGAAGAGGCCTCCTATTCCCATTGGGCCAAGCATCTTGTGCCCTGAAAACGCGAGGAAGTCTGCGCCGATCGCCGTCACGTCGACCTTGATGTGGGGGACGCTTTGAGCGCCGTCCACAAGGCAGAGCGCGCCGTGCTTATGAGCTTCCTCACAGATCTCGCGCACCGGGTTAACCACACCGGTTACATTACTTACATGCGTTACGGCTACGACGCGGGTTTTGTCGCTGAGCTTCCTTTTGAAGTCTTCAAGATCGAGTCGCCCCTCCTCAGTCACGTCTACTACTCTTACACTAGCATGTGCCAGCCTTGCTACCCGGATCCACGGCAGAAGGTTGCTGTGGTGCTCCATTCTAGTCACTAGAATTTCATCGCTCCTTTGAAGCATTCCGGAGGCTAGGAGGGAGTAGGCGGCCAGGTTGATGCTCTCGGTAGCGTTCTTGGTGAAGACAAGCTCGTCCGGCCTAGCCCCTATAAAGCTAGCTACTATCTTCCTAGAAGCCTCGTATGCCTCTGTAGCTGTTACCGCGAGTTCATGCACGCTTCGCCCTATGTTTGCGTTTTGGCTCCTGTAGAAGCCGTCCACAGCCTCTACGACCTGGGTTGGCCTCTGGCTTGTAGCAGCGTTGTCGAAGTATATCAGCTGTTTCCCGTGCACTTTACGGTTGAATATTGGGAAGTCCTTCCTTATCTCATAGGGGTTTAACAAGCGACCCGCCTCGACAAGTATATGTTGTGAAACAATATAAATCATTGTTATAATAAAAGTGGGAGATTAGACGGAGTGTATGTTTAATAAGGGTGCTGATCATGGGTTGGAGTGGTGTAAATGAACCGCCAATTTCGAACAAGTTGTATGTAACCAGCCGCCAAATGCGCCTGCTCGAGAACGTCATTGAAGAGGTAACGGAGGTAGATGAACTCGCGGCGAGGCTTGGCTTAAAGCGAGAGGACATAATGCGGGACATAGAGGAACTTAAGGGCAAGGGGCTTATAGAGGTGGAGAGAGAGGAGAGGGAAGTCTACGTACTCACGAGAGAGGGCGAGTTATGCTTGAAGGAGGGGCTTCCTGAGGAGAAGCTTCTGACGATACTACGACCGGGCGAAGCCATACCTCGCGAAGAACTGGTCAAAAGGGGGGTGGAGAGGGGTCTAAAACACGAGGAGATCCAGATAGGCCTCACCCAGCTCGCTGCTGCGAAGGCGTTGTCCTTCAGCGAGGGCGTTGTAAGCCTCTCAGACCCCGAGAGGGCACGCGAGCTCGTAGATAAGAATAGGAGATTGTTGGAGGCGGTCTCGAGAGCTGAGAAGACGGAAGACAAAACCTTAAGCGTGCTGAAGAGGAGAGGGCTTGTTGACCTCAGGAAGAGGGTGAGGCTCAGGCTTAAACCCACCCCACTTTTAACCGACATGTGGGGTAAGGGGCTAGTCGCCGAGGCCCAAGTCATAACAGAGTTGACCCCGGAGATCATAGCAAGCGGGTCGTGGCAAACAGCGGTCTTCAAGCCTTTCGACCTTAATGTAGAGCCCCCTACAATCCCGCTGGGGCGTAAGCACCCCTACCTCGAGTTTCTAGACTGGCTCCGGGAAATACTTGTCGAGATGGGGTTTGAGGAGATGAAAGGGCCCCACGTCGAGCTAGAGCTATGGAACTTCGACGCGCTCTTCCAGGCGCAGGACCACCCTGCCCGGGAGATACATGACACCTATTTCGTGAAGGGGCAGCTTCTAGGAGAAGTACGGGATACAGAGCTTCTTGAAAGGATTGCAAGGGTGCATGAGAACGGGGGTGGCACGGGCTCCAAAGGGTGGGGCTATAAATGGGACCCTAAAAGGGCGCTTAGA
Organism: Infirmifilum sp.; assembly: GCA_041287245.1. GTDB lineage: Archaea > Thermoproteota > Thermoprotei > Thermofilales > Thermofilaceae > Thermofilum. The sequence continues at coordinate 9,659 of JBEULP010000113.1, forward strand.
CTGATACTCCGCACGCAGACCACAGCGGTGTCGGCGAGGACATTGTACCAAAGAGGGTCTGGGGAGTACATGTGCTTCTCGCTGGATCGGGTCTTCAGGCCGGAGAATCTAGACGCGAAGCATAGCATGGAGTTTTACCAGCTGGAAGGCATAATCGTCGGGAGAAACGTTACGTTCCGAAACCTTCTAGGATTTTTCAACGAGATGGCAGGGAGGCTAGGCCTAGGCAAGGTTAAGGTTAAGCCTGCCTACTTCCCGTTCACGGAGCCGAGCGTCGAGGGCTTCATAAAACATGAGAAACTCGGGTGGATAGAGGTTTTCCCCGGCGGAATGTTCAGGCCTGAAATGCTTGCCTCCCTTGGCGTCCAGGGGGTTAACGTGGCTGCCTGGGGGATAGGAGTGGACAGGATAGCTATGACAGTCTTAGGCATCGACGATATTCGGCTACTCTTCACACAGGACCTCGAATACATACGTAGGACGCCCAGGCCGATCCCGGTTAGCCTCTTGAGGTGAGAGAAATGCCTGTGATCGAGGTTAAGCTGTGGGATCTCGAGCGCCTCACCGGCCGGAGCCTGGATAGGTCGGAGATAGAGGATGTTTTACCACGCCTCAAATGCGAGGTGGAGGAGGTAAACTGGGACAGCGTTATCTATGAGGCGACACATGACAGGCCAGACCTCTACTCAGCGGAGCTCCTCTCGGTTTACATTAAAGGTCTTCTAGGCTTAGAGAAGGGGTCCCCCAGGTTCAAGGTGGGGGGCGAGCCCCTCGACGCTTATATAGAGGGGCCCAGCTATCGCCCCTACGCCTTCTTCGCTGTCGTGAAAGGCTTACGCCTCGACGACGAGGCTATCCGCCAACTGATGCAGCTACAGGAGAAAATACACCTCACATTCGGCAGGGATAGGAAAAAGGTTTCAATAGGGCTATACGAGCTACGAGGGATCAAGTTTCCAATCCGTTACACCGCCGTAAAGCCCGAAGCTGTACGCATGAGGCCTCTAGGCTTTACGATTGAGATGACCCTCCGGGAAGTACTGAAGAACCACCCTAAGGGCATTGCTTACAGACATTTGCTTGAGGGGCTGGGAGAGTACCCCCTGATAGTTGACTCGGAGAACAAGGTTGTAAGTTTCCCCCCGATAACGAATAGCGAAGACTTCAGGCTTACCGAGGAGACAACCGAAGTTCTCATAGACGTCACAAGCACTGAGCCGGAGGCTGGTAGAAGAATAATAACACTGATGGCTGCTGCTGCAGCTACCCGCGGGGGTACGGTTTACCTCGTCAACAACCACTACAGAAACGCTGTAGAGAGGACACCTATAGTTGAAACAGAAAGCATAGTTTATGATCTGGTGTTGAACAAAAAGCTCCTCGGACTAGAGTTGGGTAAAGAGGAGACAAGCGAACTCCTCTCTAGGATGCGCATGGACATCACCGAGTTAAACTCCACCTTGCTCCGCGTCTCCTACCCGTACTTCCGCGTGGACATTCTCCATCCTGTCGACATAGCTGAAGAGATAGCGATGGCATACGGGTACGACCGTATAGAGCCGGGCTATTTCCCTCCCCTGCATCCGGGGCGTGAAGACGGCTTAGAGGTTTTTACTAGGGCGATACGGGAGGCCATGATTGGGATGGGCTTCCTAGAAGTCAACAACTACATTATGACGAACAAGGATTTAATGTTCGGGAGGATGAACCTCCCCTCAGGAAGCCTGATAGAGGTCGAGAATCCGAAGCACGAGATGTACCACGCCCTTAGAACGTGGATTATACCACAGCTTCTAGCCACACTAGAGGCCAGCAAGCACGCCGGGTACCCACAGCGGATTTTCGAGGCAGGCGATGTTGTAATACCCGATTTGACGCATGAAAACAGGGCTAGGGATGAGAGACACCTCGCCTATGCGATAGCCGGTAAAGGAGTCACGCTCACCGACGGGCTGGCCGTCCTTAAAGCCCTGACATCCTTATTCGGCTTGGAAGCCATGGTTCAATCTCTGGAGCACCCCAGCTTTATCCCTGGGAGGGCTGCAAAGCTCCTCACAAAGTGTGGAGAGCTCGGAATTCTCGGCGAAGTGCACCCAAGGATCCTGGTAAACTTTAACCTCACAGTACCGGTCGTAGCTGGCGAGATCAACGTCGAAAACCTGAAGAGGTGTTACGAGGATTGCCGAAGGGGCTCCTTGTAGACCTCTGGGGCACTCTTTTCTGGCCATCCCTACCGCTAGAGGATTATTATAGGCTGAGATCCCAAAAGATATTGGCTGTTCTAAAAAACTCCGGTTTCGCCTTCAACCTGGAAACCGTATACCATGCTTATATCGAGGCACGCCGTCTCGCAGACAAGGTTAGGAACACCAGCCACCATGAGATAGACGTTATAGGAGAAATGGTTATTCTCCTGGATAAGCTTGGAGTAGAACCTAGGGAAGACCTCCTCAGCACCCTCGTTGAAGCAACCATGTACCCGTATACAAACAACCTTTCTCTTACACCGGGGGCCCGAGAAGTTTTAGAATTAGCTGGTAGACTCGGATACAAGGTTATACTGGCCTCTAACACGATGAGCGGCGAATACACTGTCCAACTTCTCAGAAAAGCCGGCATCCTCCACCTTTTCGACTTCCTAGCCTTTTCGGACGAAATAGGTTTTAGGAAGCCTCACCCGCGTTTCTTCTCACGCATAATTTCCCACACAGGAATTACCCCAATCGACAGCGTGTTCGTAGGCGACGAGGAGGGTGACATCGAGGGTGCTAAGAAGTTCGGGATGAAAACTATAGCCTTTACAGGCTTCCAGGAATATAAGGGCAGAACCCCTCCGGACTACCTCGCCGGGAGCATGGAGGAAGTTAGAAACATACTGGAGTCTCTTACCCTAAGATCTAGAGGAAAAGATTGAACTAAATTGCTTATAAAGAAGGCGACTTCCACTTTTAGCAGTGAACGCGACATGAAGAAAAATGAAACCTTTAGGTTTAATTATAAAGCCATGAAGGTAGGGAAGATAAGGGGTGTAAGAGAAGTCATCATCTTCGACGACGAGGGCATGCCTCTCTCTCCTCGACAGGATTTAAAGTTACCAGCTCTCGGAGCAGTTATAATAAGCTCGGCTGGCAAGCTCGCAGAGCTCCTGGGAAAAGGCTTAACGCACGTGGAGATACACACCGACAACGATACGGCCATAGTCCTTGCCCCGCTATCCGGCAAGGTCTACGCAGCTGTAGTCACCGATAAGAAGAGCCTGGCAAAAGTAGTAGAGTCTCTAGTGGAAGGCGGAAAACCTGAGGCCGTGGCTAATCTCTAAATATTTTTCTAACCCTTTAGCGTTATACATAATTGTTAAATAGCTACCTTTTTATCGCTCTTCCTCTTACGAGACAGGCTGAGCTATATGCCTGGGGAAGTCATAGTTAGTGTAACACCTGAGATCGCCTTAGACGAGGGCAACACATACACCGGCGGTCTAGGCGTGCTGGAGGGCGACAAGTTCTATACAGCTTCTAGGCTGGGCCTTAACTATCATGTGCTCTCACTGCTCTACAAGGGGGGCTACGTCGACTACGAGCTTGACGCCCAGGGCGCTCCAAGGCCAGTTCCCCAGAACCAGTCAAAGAGCTTTTTTGATAAACTTAAACGGTGTTGCGAGCTCGAAATAACACTCAAAGGTGAAAAGGTAAACGTTCAGGGGTGGAGCTACGAGAAGGGTAACGCCCGGGTCGTTTTCTTCGAACCTATTTCACCGGAGTGGGCTAAGAGCCTTGTCGATAGAGTTTACATTGAGAAAGACCCATGGGAAAAGTTTCTCAAATACGTTCTCCTAGCCCGGGCTTCAGCCGTTTATATTAAAGATATCCTGGGAATAGAAACCGTAAAGTACATCGACCTCCAGGAGGCGTACACAGCGTTCCTACCCCTCGTTCTAGACGCGCCTGGGCGGTACAGACTGATCATTCACACCCCTGGTTCATGGGGCCACCCCTCGTTCCCGAGAGAGTACTTCGAGGCTGAGTTCGGCTACAAGATGATCGAAAGCAAGGTTGTCTTAACCACCCTCGGCGCTATAATGTCCCGCGAGCTAATAATGGTCTCAGCCAAGCACTTCAACGTCATGCGGCGCGTCATACCTCACCTGATAAACAAAGGAAGATTTGTAACGAACGGCATAGACCTTGACAGATGGATGCACCCCAAGATCCGGGAACAACTCCAAAACGGCGCGTTAGACATTAAAGGTCTGGCTAGCGCGAAGCAGGTGGCCCGTCAGGAGCTGCTAAACCTGGTGGGCTCGCGCAAGAAAGTAGATATCTCTAACGGCAAGCCCATCGTCGTATGGACAAGGCGGATTACAATGTATAAGAGGCCGTACTTCGCAGAGAAGCTTGTCGAAGAAGCGGACAGAGACGTTCTCTTCATACTAGGTGGTAAGGCCCACCCCGAGGACAAGGAGGGTCTTGAGTACATGCGGAGATTTAAGGAGCTTGAAAAGAAAAAGCCAAACGTAGTCTACTTCCACGACTACAATGTTTCGATAGCTAGGACAATAATCAGCGGCGGAGACATACTCCTCTTCACACCCTTCTCAGGCTACGAGGCAAGCGGCACAAGCTTCATGAAAGCCGGGGTGAATGCTACCATACCGCTAGCCTCACGTGACGGAGCGGCGGTAGAGCTGATAAACGACGGTGTAAACGGCTGGCTCTTCGGGGAGGACATCAGGGACCTCGTAGACTTCGGCCGGGACCCGCGGGTAAAAGAGATAGACTCTCGAGAATACGAAGAGCTTAAATCAAAGTTCTACAAAGCCCTTGATCTCTACAACTCAAGCCCAGAAGAGTTCATGAAAATAGGCTTAAACGCCATCCTCACCTTCACGCCCCAGGTGGACATGAAGCGAGTGCTTATGGAGTACTACCCCGACCTCGTAAGGTAAGCCACAACCGTTCCTGTTAGGCAAAAGCTTTTTGAGCCATGAATCCGTGTTACCCATGATGTCTAAGAGTGAGCTTTCATTCTCCCTGTGGCTGCCTACAAAGATAATATTCCGGCGCGGCTCCCTGGATAGCGTAGGCGAAGTAGCGTCTAAGCACGGGGCAAGCGCCCTGGTATTAACCGGGAGGACATTTGCCAGGAAATACGGCTACACCGAGAGGATAAGATTAGCTCTTGAGAAGGCTGGTTTAAAGGTGAGCTTCTTCCAAGACATCGAGCCAAACCCGACCCTCTCTACGGTTTCAAGAGCCCTTGAAGCCGCCAGGAAGGCCGACTGCGACATATTCATAGCCTTCGGCGGGGGTAGCGTGATAGACACGGCTAAAGCTGTTAACGTTGTCTACACGCTCGGGGGGACTGTTTCCGACTACCTCTACCCCAAAACAGTTGACCAGAGGCTTAAACCCCTCGTGGCGATACCAACTACGCACGGCACTGGCAGCGAGGTAACTAAGTACTCCGTCCTTGTAGACGAGGAACACAGGTTAAAGACTACGGTTTCCGGCGAGGGCGTATACCCCGACTATGCTATTCTCGACCCGGAGGTTCTAAGGTACCTCCCGCGTGATCAGTCTGCTAGCACGGGGCTTGACGCGTTAAGCCACGCGATCGAAGCGTACTTTAGCAGGAGGAGCAACCCTTACGCTGAAATGCTCGCATTAGAGGCTTCCAGCCTAATATTCAAGTATCTTCCATGCGCGGTCTCAGGCATCCTCGACTGTCGAGAGAAGGTCTTTTACGCCAGCTTACTCGCTGGGATAGCCATAAACTACGGCGGGACGAACATTGGACATGGCCTAGGCTATGCCCTGACAGTCGAGCTCGGAGTCCCCCACGGGCTGGCTAACCTCATGATCCTCCCGGGAGCCTCAAGGTTCTATGAGGGGCTTCTCCCGGAGAAAGCTGAGGCGTTCTTCGAAAAGACAGGTATTCCGAGGGCTCCCGGTGGACTGGGAGAGAACCTACAATCCCTGAAGGCAAGCGTTGGGGCTCCGCTCCGACTTAGGGAGATAGGGGTTTCCAGGGAGATGCTGCCCCACTTCATAGCGGAGGGGCTGAGATACCAGCGAAACCTTTCAAACGCGCCCTTCGACGTCGACGAGGAGATGGTTAAGGAGATACTGGAGCTGGTGTTCTAGCCGCTTATAAGCGACGCTACTTTTCTAGCCAGCTCAACGGGTATTCTCTCGCGGTTAGCCAGGGTGAGCTCTAAGATCTCCACGTCCTTCCTCGAAATGATCTTTCTGCCGAAGTCCATAGAGCCTATCCTCGCATGGACTGAGGCAACGACAGGCTTCTGCGAGTCCAACGCCCTAAGGACCACGCCTTGGAAGCTTGTGCTGAAGAGCTCCATCGGGCCTATCTCGTCGATGATAACTACCTTTGCATTTTTTAGAGCGGAGTCTATAGCATTAACGCCCACCGCCTCTAGGTCTCTAAGGTTTACCCTGTACTTCCCAACCGAAGGCCCCGTCTCCAGGGCCAGGTCGGCTAGAATGCCTTTCCTGCCGCTCATCAAGTCTAAAATCTGAAACCCCCGTCTAGACCCTCCCTCTCTAACCTCGAGGGTCAACATTCCACCGACTAGGACGTTTCTACTGGTTAGTATCTCGGCCATCCTTCTGAGACACGTCGTCTTACCGATCCCAGGTCTCCCCGTGACTAGAAAGTTCTTTATCAGGAACGCTCACCTGATAGCCTCTCACTAATATAGCGTACAAGCTCGGACAGTTTTTCAGACTTGTACTCGAAGAGCGCGCCGAGGGATATTGGAGTGATAGCTATTTTCCCATCGTCTAGAACCGCCTGCACGTCTGTACCCTCCTCGACGTCAACAGGCTGCCCGTAAAGCCAATAGTAGGGTCTCCCCTGGGGGTCTTTTCTCTTAACAACAGCCGTGGAGAACCTTCTACGGGCAGGTCGAACGACAGCCACCTCATCTGTTATAACAGGGGGGAAGTTCACGTTAAACGCGTCCACCTCCGAGGGGAAGCCATTCTTCAAAATGCCCTCAACAATAATTCTAGAGGCCCTAAGAATAAACCCCCTGTACTCAGGTTCCTCCAGCTCCTCGGGAGAATCCACGGAGGCGCTAAATGCAACCCCCGGTATCCCCTCAATCGACGCCTGCAACACTGCCCCGAGAGTCCCGCTTGAAAGAATAACCTGTATACTCAGATTGTCTCCTATGTTCACGCCTGACACGACAAGGTCGGGTCTACCTGTGACAACGTTCATCGCAATGTAGATGACGTCGCTGGGCGTCCCGCTGACGAGATAGATAGGCTCGTCGTTCACCTTTAGCTTGTTAACCCTGACAGGCTTATGCAGCGTCAAGCCTAACCCCGTCGCCGACTTCGGGGTTTCAGGTACAACTGTATAGATGTTTCCGAGGCCGTTGACGGCCTCTCGAAGGATCGACAGTCCAGGGGAGAACGGGCCATCATCGTTAGTCACAAGGATTTTTGGGCTCATATCCTATACAACATTCACTGAGCGATGACCTATTTTTCCTTTATGTTTACAACTGAAAGCCTCGCCCTTTAGGGAGGGGAGGAGGTCAGAGAAGGATTTCTCCCCTTATTATTTTTCCTAAGTTCTCGGAGCAGCGGAATCTCCTCGATTTGTTTCTCTGGTAGAAGCTCCCAGATAATACCCCGGGGCCGCGGGTACTTTCTCACAGTAACGATAGCCTTGCTCGGCGTGTAGATCCGGTCTAAGGGCACGTCATGCCTCTCCATGGGAATAGACTCCACGATCTGCACGTCGTGAACAGTGGTGACGACAGGCGTGTCTTCTCCTATCACTCTCATTTCTCTCAGGATAGCGTATTCAAGGTCGCTGAACCCGCCTCCCTTGCCAACCCGCCCCCCATCCAGGCTTACAGCTACGCTACCCGAGACCTTAAGGTCTATTTGTGGGACATTGGAGTGTAAGACTCTGCCATAGGTGAACGCCCCCTTAATAGTAGAAGCATAGCTCAAAGCATTGCCCGGTATTCTACTCGAATCGAGCAATAGGAAGCCGCTGCGTAGCCGGGGAGAAGCCATTATTAAAACCTTACCGGCCCGCAGGGCCGCCTCGCGCACGTGGCGTTGCGGCGAGTCAGGATTGCAGAAAATAACTTTGGCCTCCTGGAATATATCGTCCTCGGCAAGCCGCCTAGCCGCAAGCTCCGCGCCCCTAAAGTTAGGTATGCGCCCCTCAACGGGGAAGGGGGGTAGCGCCACCCCCTCGGAAACCATTCGAGACCAAACTTTCCTTCTCAGCTCCTCTTTAACCTTCTTTGCCTCGGTTGGAAACACATTCACCGGAGGCTCCCCTCTAAAGAGGCAAGCTAACCTCTTTGACGTTGCCCTTTAGGTCTACACCCGAAACTCTCAGCTCGGATCCAGGGGGGCCGGGTCTAACCTTGACGTCCGAGACCCAGCGGAACTCCTTCTCAACAACCTCTAAAGCAGCTTCTAGGTATTGAGAGTTTATGCCTAGAACGGTAAGAGAGGTTTTTAGAGCCCCCACGATAAGGGGGAACAGCTCTCCCTTTTTAACACCTTTAAACCTGGCATCCCTGAGCTGAAGGTACACCTCCTTTGCACCAGCCATCCCCTTTGCTCCAAGGAAGTCTACTATTTCCCTATCGGAGAGGAGAACTTGTGACTCACCAGCTGCTATGAACCGGCAGGCGCTTCTGAGAGACTTGAACGCGTAGTTGAGCGCCTGGCTGTACCTGCCTGAGAAGTAGTTTTCGAGGCTTAACCCTAGGCAGGCGAGAGAGTGGCTTCTAAGGTAATCCCGTGTGCGTTGGTTTAGAGGCGGTAGCTTGCTCATAACCTCACTTACCCGCTCATCCGCATACAGGATTTTCCCGCCTCTAACAACCTCGTGCGCTATGAACTCCCCGCTCTCTATAAGTTGTCTCAAATCCTCTACCGTTAGAAATAACGGGGAAACGTCTGGGCCGAGCTTCTCCATCAAAAAGGCTTTAGTCTCGACGGGGATTTTTTCCCGTACGATAACGGCAATGTTTAAGTCGCTCAAAGGAGAGTGATCCCCGGGGGAGGTGGAGGAGCCGTAAACTATAACTCCTAGGAGGTTGTCTCCCAACGCCTTGCTAATTACTGAGACCAGTGGTTCCACGATCCCTCAACTCTAATTATGATTAAGTGTCTAAAAAGGTTAGCACATTTTTATTCCAGTGAGGAGTTATTTCGACGGTTGAAGGCAGAATGGAGCCATGTGTCTTCTGCTCGATAGCCCGGGGGCGTACAGAGGCGTTCATAGTCTACAGGGACTCAGACTTTATATCCTTCTTGGACAAATACCCCCTTACCCTCGGACACACGCTGATAGCTCCCGTGGAGCACTACACTAACATTTTCGACATGCCCGAGGACAAGGTTTGCAGGGCCTTTACACTGGCGAGGAGGATAGCCGCTGCACAGGTAAGGGGGTTAGGCGCTAGGGGCGTCAGAGTAGTTATGAACAACGGCCGCGAAGCGGGTCAGGAGATAATGCATGCCCACATACATTTAATCCCCTACGGGGTTCCACGTACAAACAGGGTTGAGATAAGCCGGGAGGAAGGTGAAGAGGTTGCGAGGAGGATACGCGAGGCCCTCGTCTAGCAGCTTATGCGCACTCTTCTCAGGCGGTAAGGACAGCACATACGCTTTACACTGGGCAGTACTCAAGGGATTCACCGTTTCATGCACTGTGACAGTAAAGCCCAGTTCAAGCGAGTCGTACATGTTTCACGTCCCCTACGTCGACCTCACCAGGATCCAGTCCCAAGCGATGGGGATTCCGCATGTCTTCTACGAGCAGGGCGAAGAGGACGACGTTGAGGCGCTACGGTCGGCCATTGGAAGAGCAGTGAAGCTCTACGGGTGTACCGGGCTGGTTACAGGCGCTCTAAGGTCTGATTACCAGAGGACGCGCGTGGCGCTCGTCGCAGACGAATACGGGTTAAGGGTCTACAACCCGCTCTGGTGGCGCGACCAGGAAAGCTACCTGAGGGAGCTTGTCAGAATAGGTTTCCGTTTTATCATCACGTCTATAAGCGTAAAGGGGCTGAGCCCACGCTTCCTCGGAAAAGAGATTGAAGCCACGGATGTAGAAGAAATCATTCAATCCTCAAGGATACACGGGTTCAACCCTGCATTTGAAGGCGGGGAGGCGGAAACACTCGTGATCGATGCCCCGCTCTACGTGAAACGCCTTCAAGTGGAGGGCGAGCCTCTAAGGCTGGAAGAGTTTAACTGGCGCTTCCTCATCAGGAAGTATGCCCTCGTAGATAAGAACTAAATACTGTGTTCGTAACGGAGAATACAAATGGTCGAACTGGTAGTTGAACCATACAATATCCGCGTAGAGGCAGATAGGGGAGAACGCGTATACGACGTGTTGAAACGGGCAGGTATCCCCTTCCGAACAGAATGCGGTGGCAGGGGCCTTTGTGGAAAGTGCAGGGTCATAGTTAAGGGCGGCGCCGTCTCTGCCGTAACGCCAACGGAGCTTAGACTGCTCTCGCAGGATGAGTTGGAGGCAGGGTACCGCCTCGCCTGCCAGACCTTTCTTGAGGGCTCGACGGCACTGCTTGTACCCCCGGAGTCTAGGAGCGGTGGTCTAGAGGTAGCTGCAAGTGGAGTTGCAAGATCGATGCCCTTTAAGCCTCTAGCTAAGAAGGTTTTCCTGAGGCTCCGACCCCCAAGCCTTGAAGCCCCCAGATCTGACGTTGAGGTGCTCCTGGAGGGGCTGGGCTACGGAAAGTTGAAAATAGAGTATAGCGCGCTGAAAAGTCTGGCTGCGAAGGCACGGGAGAGCAACTGGGAGGTAACGGCTACGATATGGCGTGGAGAGAGGATAGTGAACGTGGAAGCGGGGGACACCGCGAGGCATAACTATGGTGCTGCCGTGGACGTTGGTACAACAAAGATAGTGTTACACCTCGTTGACCTGGATAGGAATACCACTCTCACCAAGCTTTCAATAGAAAACCCCCAGACTATTTACGGCGACGACATAGTCTCCCGAATACACGCTGCCTTACAGGATCCCAGGAGTCTAAGCGACATGCAGAAAATGACGGTCACGGCTATAAACAACCTGCTTAGAGCGGCTAGGGCAACAGCTGGTTTGGAGTGGGAGCACCTTACATCGGCCGTAGTAGTGGGGAACACTGTTATGCATCACGTTTTCCTAGGGCTAGACGTGAAAGGGCTAGGTTTCTCCCCTTACATCCCGTCGGTTAGGGACTCCATGGAACTACCGGGGGGCCTACTAGGCTTGGAGGGGGTTGATTACGTTTATCTACCACCCAACATAGCCGGCTACGTCGGCGGAGACGCGGTAGCAGACATAATTGCTACGGGAATCCACTTGCTAGATAAACCTTCGCTTCTCGTAGACATTGGAACAAACACGGAGATCATTCTAAACACTGGGGAAAGGCTCCTCACCTGCTCAGCCCCCTCAGGACCGGCGTTCGAGGGCGGGCACATAAAACATGGAATGAAGGCGATGGTCGGAGCCATTAGAAAAGTCGTCGTTTCAGGAGTTGATAGGGTAGAATACGAGGTTATAGGAGGGGGGAAGCCCCTAGGCATAGCTGGCTCAGCCCTAATAGACGTAATCGCAGGCCTATTGGAAACAGGCGTTTTAACGCCGCGCGGCTTCTTTGACAAGAACATAGCCTCGTGGAGGATTTCCCGGTCTTCCTCGGGGGACGGTAGGGAATTTATCCTCGTCAGGGCCGAGGAGAGTTTAACAGGTAAGGAGATAACAGTATCTGAGAAAGACGTAGGTGAGATAAGACTTGCAAAGGCGGCGATATACAGCGGGATAGCCGTACTGCTTGAACGCTCAGGTCTGAAGCCCGAGGATCTCGAGGAGGTTTTCATCGCGGGCTCCTTTGGCTACAACGTCGATGTTGTAAACGCAATGAGGATAGGGATGATTCCTAGGCTTGACCCGTCCAGGGTGAGGGCTGTCGGCAACACAGCTGTTGAGGGTGCAAGGCTCATGCTTACCTCGGAAAGCGCTGTGGAGGAGGCGGAAAGGGTAGCTAGGGAGGCTGAATACGTGGAGCTGACATTGGCCCCAGAGTTCAAGAGGATTTTTCCCCGCTCTCTAATGTTCCCCGAGGGGTGATTGTAGCAATTACTCTTATGCATAAGCTAGTAAGGTTAAAATAATAATCGAAGCTACGGACTCGCCTAGGTGCTAGGATTGTCTGAAGGAGACGAGCTTGTACAAGCGATTGTAGATCTCGACGAGAACAAGGCGTTGAGGCTTGCCGATAAAATCATAGCTTCAAGCCCCGATCCCCTGAGCATCATGGAGTACCTCAGAGCCGCCGCCGACATCATAGGAAAGAAATACGAGGAGGGCGAGTTCTTTGTCGCCGACCTTGTCATGGCGGGGGAGATCCTTAAGGGGATAAGCGAGAAGGTGAGAGCAGCCCTAAAACCCGGCGTTAAAGGTAATTTTGTAGGGCGCCTCGTCATAGGGACGGTTTACGGCGACATCCACGACATCGGTAAGAACATCGTGGTTAGCATGGCTGAGGCGGCTGGCTTCGAGGTGATCGACCTTGGAGTCGACGTCCCACCCCAGAGGTTTGTCGAGGCGATTAAAGAGCATAACCCCGACATCGTCGGGCTATCAGGTCTCTTGACTTTATCAATAGAGTCGATGAAGAGGACTGTCGACGCGATAAAAGAGGCAGGTCTCAGAGATAAGGTGAAGATAATCATAGGTGGGGGAAGGGTCGACGAGACAGCCTGCCGCTACGTGGGCGCGGACGCCTGGACCACCGATGCTGGGCGAGGGATTAAGATAATGTTAGAGTGGGTAAAGCAAAAACAAGGGGGGTGAGAAGCCTTGAGGGAGCCGCAGGAACTGCTTAAGGAGCGTAGGGAAAGAGTGGAAAAAGCTCTAACCGGGGGAACACCGGATAGAGTCCCCTATACCGTTCTACCCGCGATAGATCTCCAGGCTGGTTATGCAGGGATGACTGTGGCGGAGCTGTGTTTCAACTGGGACAGTTGGGTAGCTAACGCGGCGAAGTGGGGGAGAGACTTTAACGTGGAGGGTATGGATCTACTCCCCTTCTTCCCCCCAGCCCTCGAGGGAATGATTTTCGCCGTAGCCTGGGCAGATTACCCCGAGTGGATGGTTCCAACACGTTTTATAACGGGCCCCTTCCATGAAACACTAAAAGACAAGTGGACACGCTGGCCTGGAAGAGAGCTACCACAAGACTTCCACCCGCAGTTCATAGGCGGGATCTTCATGGAGCCTGAGGAGTACAGGAAGCTCGCCGAAGACCCGGTTGAGTTTATCACTGGAACCGTCTTTCCAAGAGCCATAGAGTCGCTACGAAAACCTCATTCCCCGGAGGCTGCCGCCGCCCTGATGCGGCTAGGCGTCGAGACAAAAAACTTCAATACTACGATGGCTCGTATCGGGGCTGAAGCCGCGAAGCTAGGCTTTCCATCCTTCTACATGGGGTACGGCTACGCCCCCCTGGACATTATAGGTGATTTCCTCAGGATGCCTACAGGGGTCATGCTCGACCTGCGGAGGCGTCCCGACGAGGTTCTCCAGGCGCTTGAAGCTCTGACGCCTCTGGTGAACAAGGCAATTAAGAACTCGACGATTCCACTCGAGCTATCCGAGAAGCTTTTCGGAACCAGGGTTGTCCAGGTTTTCTGGCCTCTACACCTGAATGAAATGCTCCCGCCCAAGCTCTTCGAGGAGTTCTACTGGCCCAGCCTGAAGGAAACTATTCTCTACGCTATCGAGCTTGGCTATGTCCCATGGATATTCTTCGAGGGCGACTTTACAAGATTTCTCAGCTATCTCCTCGAGCTCCCAAAGGGTAAGGTGTTCGCGTACTTCGAGAAAGCAGACCTTAGAAGAGCTCGGGAGGTCCTCGGGGATCACGTTGGCATAGGAGGGGGGATACCGGTCTCCTTGCTCATGCACGGCGAGCGTGAAAAAGTCTACGAGGAGTCATGTAGGCTTCTCAATGACCTGAAGGAGCCCGGGGGCTTCATCTTCTATGGCTCAGGGGTCTCCCCGGGAGCCGCCACGAAGATAGAGAACATATGGGCACAGATAGACGCAGTTAACAAGTGCGGCCGTTACTAGCTTTTAAACATGTTTTTCTCATAGAGCCGCAGAGAATTCAAGCGATACCTTTAAGGCTGGTGTTAGAGAACCCGACATAAGGGAATTTGTCTATGGCGTACGTGTTCAAGGGGTGTTCATATGTTCTGTCCCCAAACGGGCTTCTCAGGGACGTCGACCTGAGCGTCGGCGAAGACGGTACGGTGCACCTAGGCGGAGAGCTCAAGGGGGAGGAGAAGATCGATTGCAGGGGATTGCTTGTAGCCCACGGCCTTGCAAACGCGCATACACATCTCTCTCACTACTCCGCGCCAGCCTCGGCGGCTTCAGGCTTGTCGTGGCGGAGCCATCACGTCGAGCTCCTCCCAGAGGAGTATGCAAGGAACATCGTCTTGTTGGCGCTGATTAAAGCCCTTGAAACAGGCACGACTTTAATCGCCGATACCACACCTTACCCAGAGACTTTATCCCGGCTGGCACGTGAGGTCGGCATCAGGTACCTACCGGTTGTGAGGCTGGGCAGCAGCCACGTTGAAGTAGCCGCTTCCTACCTCATAGAGGATCTCGAGGCGCTAGAGGATGTGGCCGAGCATCCCGAACCTTTGAAAGAGGAGGGGCGCAGTCGTCTCTTCATTCATGTCGCTAACGACAGGGAGAGCGTTTTTCAGTTTCGAAGGAAAACAGGGAAATTCCCAATAGAATTTCTTTACAGCAAGGGTATACTAGGCCCCTGGGCTATTCTAGTGGCGCCCGGCTGGGTCACAAGCTGGGAGGCAGAGCTCATATCGCAGACAGGGGCGAAAGTCCTGTTGGCCCCGATAGCCAGCTTGAACCAAGCCCAAGGAGGCGTTCTACCCCACCTTATGCTTCAGGCGCGCGGGGTTCAGCCTGGTCTGTGCAGCGAATCTCCAATGCTAGGCTTGAGCATAAACATGCTGGAACAGGCTCGGGCCTACTACCTCTACCAGAGGGGCTTCTTCGAATACAGCGACTTTACCATCGAGCATGCCTACACAGCTGCTACGAGAGGCGGGTACTCTGCCCTAGAAGTTGAGGGTGGGGAGATCAGGGATGGGGCTAAGGCGGACCTGGTGTTCTTCGACTTGGATAGCGTGCCCCCAAAGGCTAGCCTGGGGGGGCTTGAACAGGTCTTCTTTAATTTAGATGAGGGTTCTGTGAAATACGTGGTTATAAATGGTAGGATGGTCTTCTCGCCTGAGAGGAGGGAGGAGCTACTCGATATTAAAACTAGTTTGAGGGAAAAGTTAATGGATATGCACTAAACTAAAGTTTTTATAAAAGATTTGAAATGCTTATATCATGGCTTCTAAAAAAGTCGTTAAGCGTAGCGGCAAGGTCGAGGATTTCAGTCAGGAAAAAATATATAACTCCTGTATAGCCGCAGGCGCCCCTCCTGAAGTAGCCCATGAGATAGCCAAGGAGGCCATGGAGAAGATTAGGGATGGGGCGTCTACACACGAGATCAGACGTTTTGTCCTGCTGCGCCTTAAAGAAATGGCACCCCAGGCCCACGAAGCATGGACTTTTTATGATAGGATAGTAAAGGGAAGAATAACCTTCGAAGACGGAAAAGCCGTGGAGGTGGACAAGGGCCGTCTATACCTTGGTCGTGAGGTGAAGGACATAGGACCCCCTGGGCTCTCATCGGCAGAGGAGGTTAAGGGGATACTTAAGGAGCTCGAGGAAGACCTGGAGTTTGGGGTTTCAAAGGCAACCATAAACGCAAGGCTCTACGCGCTGTTCATGGGTGTGCTAAAGTCGTCAAAGATGCCAAAAGAGGAGAAGGAGAAATCAGTCCAGCTTATAAACGATTTCCGGGCCAAGCTAGGCTGGAAACCCTATGAGTTGAAAAAGCCTCTATAACCCTTTGGATCGAAAGCGGCAAAATTTTTCTCTTACAATTAAATAATCTTTACTGGAACCCTCCAAGTCGTGGGATTAAGGCTCCTGGCCTTGCCCTAGGAGGTGGAGGAGCCGGATTTACGTCGACCCCCCTTTAAAAGGAGGTGCGTCCCGTCACAGTGGACGCCCGGGGTGTGCAGGAATTGGAAGCCTTCGCGGCATGTGGCGAAGCTTAATCCTAGCTTCTCAGCTTCCCTCTTCACGAGACTCAGAACCTCAAGCCTATACTTTTTGTCCGCGTAAATATAGCCGTGTATCCTATCTCCCCCCTCTTCGTATAACTGCCTAATCCTCGGAGTCAGGTCAGGGAAGGCTTCTGCTAGGCGCCTGAGGTTGTCGGGTTTAACCTTGTAGGTCGAGCTAACCACGTGTCTGGCCCCGGCTGAAGACGCAGCCTCGAGGACTTCTCGGATGCTATCGGGGGTGTCGTTTAACGCAGGTATTAACGGGTCTAGTCTTACGACGAGGGGTATGCCGTGCTCAGCCAGCTTACCCATGGCTAGGATCCTCCGAGCCGGGCTGGGGGCATTTGGCTCTAAACGTCTGGCTAGGGACTCGTCCAGTGTGGTTATCGTCACTGAGACCAGTGCTCTAAGCCTTGAGAGCAAATCTACATCGCGAACAACAAGGTCTGACTTTGTGACGATTTCAACGTAATGCTTATCTCCGATGAGCCTGAGCAGCCCGCGCGTATAGCCTAGCTCCGCCTCTAAGGGCTGGTATGGGTCGCTGCTGCTAGACACGTTGATTATAGAGTTTCTCGGGATTTTCTCGAGGTCTCTCCTAGCCCGCTCTAAGAAGTCCCTCTTGGGTCTGGGTGTAAAAAAGTCCTTGATGTATGAGGAGGCGTAACAGTAGAGGCACCCGTGAGAGCAGCCGGTGTAGGGGTTAACAGTATACTTGAATGGACATGTACACAGGCTGCCCTTACGCCAAGGGTCGAATGGCTTTATATAGCTCATCCCTGAGGCTTCACCTGAACTCTGTGTACTCGCTTGCAGACGCTACTAGCGTTGCTGACCTAGTGAAGGCTGGCAGCGCAGCGGCTGCCCCCACAGCTAACCCGCCTATCACCGCTAGAAAGCCCCCATTTACGAGCCATGCATATGCTAGCCCACCAGCCAATCCAAGGAGAAGAGTTAGAGAGGAATAGGCCGCAAGCGAGATTCTCCCTTTTGCGGTCTGGGGGTACTCTGTCCTTATCACGACGCCGCTGGCGCCGTCGACCATTGCTCTAAAGGGACGCCCCTTATACGTGTACTCGAGAATCCATATCGGGTAGTGGACAAGCCCCCTGTACTCGAGCTTCTTCTGTACAACAACCAGGGATTGTAGGCTGCTAAAGCTCTCTGCGGCTTCAAGCCTGATCTTATACATGAACATAGAGTCGGCTTTCCTCTCAGCGTCGCTCCTAGAGATGGTAGGGTTGAAGAAACGCCCCTTGGAGGTTATCTCAGGGGTAAAAGGCAGCTTTCCACGGATTGAGAAAGGATATCTTTCAAGGACAGAGTCGAGTTCTGTTCCAGAAGCAGGTATTGAAACCAGACCAGTCTCGGTTATCTCAGACGTCTGCTCGCCATACACGCGACTGTACCCGCTGGCCTTTGCTTTGTAGTCTCCGAAGAAGAAGTAGACGGGAACCCAGTGGAGGTCTCTCCTAGAAACCGCGAAGTTCGACCGGAGGTCAAGAGGCACACCATACTGCCTTGAAACGAACTTCAAGAGCCTCTCAAAGGGGTCTAGGGACTCGTCCAGTGGAAAGTAGTAGTGCTCCTCCTCAGGCTGGACCCCTTGGATAGTAAACACGGAGAAACAGTAGGGGCAGGTGACGCGTGAAGCAGTGGCAGGAACGGTAAACCTGGCCCCGCAGTGTGGGCATGTAACCTCTACTTCCCCTCCAGCGCTCACAGCTTCTCCACCCTCGCCGAGGCGATAGCACTATTAGTTACAGAGTAGGCAGCCAGGGATAGCAGCCCAAGGAAGACAACGGAGGCTTCAAGGCTCGTCAAGGAGGCTGTCGCTGCGAAAAGGGGTCCTGAGATGGCTGACAGTAGGAGGCCAGTCGAAAACCTTAGAAGTCTCTCAGCAGCCGTGATAGGCTCGGAGCGGTAAACGCAGGTCCCATCGTAGCCGTCGAGTACCATGGTGTAAGTAGAGTCCTCCACAGCGTAGGTTATCGTCCAGACAGGGACGTAGAGTAGGGTCAGCCCCCCAATAGAGTCGACCCGGGCTGAGAAGTAGTCTATGCCCTGGCCCCTAGACCTATACTCCTCCCGGAGAGAGTCTATAAACTTATCCACTAGGACACTAGAAGCCTCCTGTCTGCCAATCTCCACGCCGAGGAAGTCGAGCTTTATCTTCTCCCACTCGAAATCCTCCTGCAAGGGGGATATCTTGTCACTTTTTTTAACCGTGTAGCTTGCAAGCGCATCCTTAAACGGCTCGGAGGGTACGCGGCGTCGAGCAGGTAGAAAAACGTTTCGGGAGACTTCCCGAGTCTCATGTAGGTAGACCTCCCGGGCCACCATACGGTTGCCACGTTGCTCCCACCTCGTCGTGTGCCACGCTGCCGTAACTGTTGCCTTTAGAGTCGTATACCACGCTGGAAAATAAACGCCTGAAATCTCTAAGACCTCAACAGAGGAGATCTTAGAGAGCTGCGGGTCGCTCCTAACTATCTCCATGAACTTGTTCTCGATAGCGTTTCTAGGCTGTGTCGGCACAACATAGACGTGTTCACTTTGAAAATCCCCTCCAATTATATTGGGGTAGCCACAGTAGTCGCAAACCTTGATTAGTGACTCCGGGTCTACTGTTAAAGGAGCGCCGCACCTTTTACACTTTAACGACTCGACAATAGCACCCACGCTTTCATTTCTCAGGTTACAGCCTTAAGGCTTTCGCCACCCAGAAAGCACGTGGGGCACGTTAGGTTAAGCGAGCGCACGCTAAGGCGGAGCTTCCTCGCTTATATCATACACAGCCCAGTTGCCGCTGCGCGAGGGCGTGTGTATCGACTCGTATAAAGGCTGGAGGTTATAGGGGTTTTCCTGGAAGGCTGGGCCAAAAGGAGGCGTGTACTCCATGATCTTCAACGTCAACGCCCCTTTTACCTTGAAATCTGCTATCAGGTCACTCTCCCTTAAAACGTTAAAGAGCTCCCAAAGCTCTCTTCCCTGTAAATACGTCAACACATAGACTTTATCCTCAGGTAATGAAAACGTCTCTCGTATCATAGGGTGAGTCGACAAGGCCCACGAAACCTGCTCAGCCATCCCAGGCGAAGTTGAAACCTCCAGGAAGAGGCCGGCCACCCTGTAGCTGTAAAACCTGGGTGTCAACGCGTTGAAGATGTGGAAGGGTTGGACGTGCTGTGTATAGTGATAGCTAGCCGTCTGCTGTCTTATCCCCATCTTCCTAGCCTCCCTTGAGAGGCTTACAAAGGGATCCCGGGTGATTTCAGCCATGATCCAAAGGTCTATAGGGTCAGGCCTCTGCTCTATTGTGGGCTCCAGCCTCGGGATAAACCCGCTCTCCATAGCCTTCACAACAGAGTCTAACCCCAGTACGAGAGTGCCTTTTTGCAGGGTAAGTTCGCTCGAATAATCAGGCCTCCAGACAAACTTTCTCACCGGAAGAACCTCGTCGACCCTAAGGATGTCTGCCGTCTCCTCCCTCATCCCCCTTGGGGAGAGAACGAGGAGATAGGTAACCGCTTTATTCTTGCCTGTGGAAACAGGTATTTTTTCAAGGATGAAGGGAAGGGGCCTCGAGAATAACGCTGGGTCAAACTCCTTTTCTACCAAGAGTAGCTCGTACCCGAACCCCTCCAGATAAAAGTTCCCCCTGATGAGAAACTTTTCACTGAGCCTTTGGAGGACTCTACGCACGCTTGACAAGCTTATCCTAGCAGCGCGCGATACATCTGTAAAGTCTTTCGCTGATGGAAGGCTTTTCAAAACTTCAAACTCGATCCCTTTTAGCCGGAACACCCTACTCAGATGATGTTAGAACGTCCTCGATAAAACATTTACCCTAGTATTTCCCTCCCATACCTACACGGAGAGCCGTTCTCAGGGGCGATATAGAGATATTTTCACGCGCGCGTGAACATTCCAGTGGCAGCGGAGATTAACTAACAGTAGCTTGTATCTCCTCTATTAACGAGAGAGGCGTATATTTTCCACTCTCAAAATAAAGCCTGGGGAGAAGCACGGCAATCGCCTTGAAGACATCCCTATTCTTCTGTTGAAGCTCACGTAGGAGGCGTAAAGTCTCCGACGCCTCTCGCAGGATCTCCTCAGCCGTCTTCGAGTTACTCCAGTCATATAAAGCATAGAGAATCGCGCCGACCAGCCTGCCGCTATCCAGCTCTGGGAAGAGCGAGTACGGCTTCAGAGTCTTAGCTATCTCTACGGTGTACTCGACGAGTCCCTCACCGTACTCTGTAAGCACTATTTCTCCTTCCTTCTCAACTATAAATCCACGATTACGAAGGCCCTCCGCTATAATGTAGGGAGCGTCCAGGCTAAAGCCTATACCTTGTATAACACCTCCTCTAGAAGCACGCAAACCACGCCTCCTCGCCTCCTCAACCAACCTGTCAACCAGTTGTTCAAGGGCTTTTTCTCCAGCCTGTTTCAACCCGTATTCCACAGTCATACTATATGAAAATCGCGAGTCTACTTAAGCCTGTCGAAACCATAACCAATACTCTCTTCCCTCTACGCTTGCGTTTTTCACTTTCACCATACTTGTCAGGCAACCTTTAAATAGCGTTTTTACGCATTTCTCCTCGGGGTATGCTGGCGATGCCGAAGAAGTCTAAGGAGAAGGAAGAAGAGATGGAGAAATCAGAGGCTAACGGCATTGGCGACGAGATCGCAGAGGAGATGATTAGCCAAGAGGAGTACACAAACGAGGGCTCCGAAGAGCTTGAAGAGGGAGAAGTTAGGTTCGAAGACCTCGAAGGTGTTGGGCGCATCACCGCCCAGAAGCTCCGCGCCGCCGGCTACTACTCGATTAAGGATCTAGCTTTCGCCTCAGCCCACGAGCTAGCCGTGATCCTGGGCTCTGAGGAGCGTGCGATGGCTATCATAAGGGCGGCGCAGAAGCTGATAAGCCGCGGCGAGGAGTTTATAACTGCCAAGGAACTCTTCGAGAAGAGGAAAAACGTAGAGTATATTAGTACAGGGGTGAAAAGCCTAGACGACCTCCTGGAGGGAGGAATTGAGGTTGGAAGCCTGACCGAGTTGATCGGCGAGTTCGGGGCTGGGAAGACGCAGCTTTGCCACCAGCTAAGCGTGATCGTCCAGCTCCCCAAGGAGATGGGAGGCCTGAGCGCAAAGGCGCTCTACATCGACACCGAGGGGACGTTTAGGCCTGAGAGGGTGATACAGATAGCGAGGGCTAAGGGCGTTGAACCTGAAAAGGTGTTGGAGAACATTATTTATGCTAGGGCGTATAACAGCGACCACCAGATGCTCCTCGTAGACGAGGCTAAAAAGTACATTGAAAAAGACAAGATCAAGCTAATAGTCGTCGACAGCCTAATCAACCACTTCAGGTCGGAGTACCCTGGGAGGGAGAACCTCGCCTCCCGGCAACAGAAGCTCAACAGACATATCAGCCAGCTCCACAAGCTCGCGAGCCTATACAACCTCGCGGTAGTCGTGACCAACCAGGTTATGGCCGCGCCCGACATTTTCTTCGGCAACCCCCTCAAGCCTGCAGGCGGCAACATAATGGCGCACGGCTTCACCTATAGAATATGGCTCCGTAAGGCCAAGGAAGGCAAGAGAATAGCTAGGATAATCGACAGCCCGATGCACGCGGAAAAAGAAGCCGCATTCGCGATCACAGAGGATGGAGTCATAGACATATAGACGAGGAAGGTTTTTAAGGCTAAACAAGCATCTGGTTAACAGGCGGACAACATGGGAGGCGGAAAGAAAAGACCAACTGTCTCATCCCTTGAGAAGAGAACAAAAAAGACTTCCGAGGGTAAGAAAGAGGAAGCCGGGAAAAAACCCCAGATGAAGCTCTCGGGCACAACGGGAGAACTCACAGACGTTTCAATGGAAGCCGTGATAAAGGACATCAAAGGACTAAAATACCTGACCCCCTATATCCTCGCCTCAAGGCTTGGCTTGAAGCTCAGCCGCGCCAAACGCGTGTTAAGAGATCTCGAAGCTCGCGGCATTCTCGTAGCTGTAGACAAGAACAGCCGAGTCCCCATCTACGCGCCAGCAGGCAAGAAATCATAAGCCGGTTACTCCCGCTCGCCCTTAGGCGAAAACATCGTATAGCGAAGTCTTTGAGTGTTTCTGCACATATAAATCGCGTATTACTTTACCCGCATTAATCACGTTATTCTCCGTTAACTCGACAAGCCCCCTCCGGCGCAGCTCCAAAAGTATTTTCTCAGCCTTCTGCACACTCACCTCCTCACTCCTCATGTCCGAGAGAAACCTAAGCCGCCCCACGCTCCAGTACCTCCCAAGGTATTTCACAGCCTTAGCAAAGTCCGGGTCGCCCAGCAAGTCCTCCAGGTCCGGGGCAAGGGAGGTTCCAGACTTCTGCTCCTCGGCTTGGGGAGGCGGCGTCTCAGGAGGCTTACTCGAGGGCTTTGACGGCTCCGAGGCCGGCTTCGCATTGTCTTCCTCCCCCTGGAGAAATCTTAAAAGGCTTTGAGAGGGAGGTGCTCGTTGCCTCTGCCTCGCCGGCTTTTTCGGGGGCGGCTGCTTTGCGTGCTTAGCCTCTTTCTTAGCGTATACGATGCGGGAGGGGATTTCAAGGTTAATGCTAGGCTCTATGGTGAACTGAGGCCCCTCACCCCTGAAATCCCCCGACTCGAGAAGCTCCTCCACAATCAGGTAAAGTGTTAGCTCTCCAATTCCCTCCCGCCGCGCCCAGTCTACCAGCTCCTGAGCTGACACCGCACCCCTATCCCTTATAAGGGAAGAGGCTTCTTCCTTGAGCCTGGTAAACTCGTCCACCAGCTTCACACTCACGCCAAGTACTATATACACGTAACTAGTTACAGCTGCATTTATCCGTACATCATACTGTTTCTTTTCTTTTTGCCTAAAATTTATTTATAATTTTCCCTAGAAACATATGTAATTATTTGAACTTATAACGTGACTCTACTTTAAGATTTATAACCACCTTATAGTGGGGCTTCTCCAAATGCCAAAAACCCGAGACGCCTATCCCCAAAACAACCTCGCAGAGACTCTTAAGGCTTCTTAATCCCCTTTCTAACTCTATAGATCTTTAAGCTGAGCCTCCTCAAAAATCCTAGTAAGCAGACAGCCGCTAGAACCTAACCTTTTAATTACTATTTGTGGAAGATCCAGAAGCCTCTTTCTATTTCATGCAGTTTCAGAGCCTTCAGGAGCAACTCGACATCGTCGCTTGTAAGGACGCCAGTATGGAAGGCGACAGCTAGGTACGACGCCCCGTACACCAGGAAGCCCAACGCAACCTTCAGAATAGTGTTGCCCACGACGCCTAGCGGGATTAAAGCTGGAACCACGGCGACCAGACCAGGAAGCAAGGGCCCTGTCGAGCGAGCCCACACCCCCGTCCTGAAAGCCATGTAGATTAGCGAGGCAGCCTGCGAAGCTACTATCGCGAGAGCCACTCCCTGCGACCTCAGAGCCAGCACTAGAGGATACAGAGCCGCCAGCTGTACGAGGCTCCCCAGAGCCGAGGCCTCAAGCACAGCCCTGTTAAGGCCCTTCGCTACCAGGTACTGCCCCA
>JBEULP010000114.1:0-17374 GCA_041287245.1 Infirmifilum sp.
TGGATGCTGGATCAAGGCGTAAACTCCTTCGAGGAGCTTAACCAAAGCGACATAGACAGGTTTGTCGAAGACGTCGGGTACACGTGGAACATTGTGACGGGACTGAGAAAACTGTTCACATGGCTCGGTAGAAGCGACTTGACGATAGCCATCCCGCGCCCGCGGATACTCGAAGCTCCAACCTTCACAGTCATAGGCGAGGGCGAGGTCGAGGCGCTTGCACAGAGGCTCCGCGAGGAGCGGCACAGCGAGATGTACCCGTGTGCGACCTTCCTAGCCTACTACGCGGCGCTCACGGTGAGTGAGCTTGTCAGGCTTAGATGGTGGGACGTGAGGAACGGCGTGGTACACGTCAAACGCGACGTCGAGGCGGCCATTCCACTACCGGAAAAGGCGGTGGCGTCGCTGGAAGCGTGGAGGCGAGAGCTGGTCACGCGGAGGGGCGCCGCCGAGCCGGGCTATATATTTCCCGGCGCAAGGGGGGGACACCTGAGCATACCCGCGGCGAAGAAGACGATTGAACAGGCGGCGCGGAGGCTGGGCATGCATATCACATATACAGACATCCGGCTGAGCGGCCTGCTACGGCTGTTAAGTATGGTGGAGCATAGGAGCGACCTGACGCGGCTGACTGGGCTTAAACCCTCCCGCGCCAAGGCGCTGGCAGTAGCCCTGCAAGAGGCCGCTAAACATATAGAGCAGTCTTAGTATTTTTTCTAAACCCCCGGGGTTGAAAATGGCCAAGTGGGTTCTAACAATCGATAACGGTAGAGTAGAAGAGTATACGACGTATCAGGAGGGCGTAGAGGCATTGAAAGCCGCCTTCAAAGCCGGAGCGAAGAAGATAGAACTACGTAGAGTGCTCTCTCCCAGGGAGGAGGCGCTCCAGAAGATAAGAACATTCCTATACACGCTACCCTTCAGGATACTCTACATCCTAAGGCTTAAAAAACCAGTTATGTACTCTGAGGAGGAATGCTTCGAGGAGGATTTCTTGGTAGATAATTTATCCAGAGGAGGATAGGATAAATTAGCCGGATAAGTTATCTTTTTTATCCCTGGTGCACACAGCTGTGCGTTTCAGGAAAAATAAAGCAGAGAAAGAACAAAACCGTTAAAATTCTTCTTCCTCTTCAAAATCTTCTTCTTCAAATTCCTCTTCGTCGCCTTCAAACTCCTCCTCTTCCCAGAACTTTTCAAGCTCTTCGTCCTCCTCGTCCTCAAAGTCGAACTGCTCGTCTAGCTCTTCCTCACTAAACATATATGGTTTCATCTGTGGCTCAGTAAACAACAAGCTAAGAGAGGCTTATAAGAGTTTCTACTCGCCTCCACCTTAAAAAAGTTCTAGTTTCACCGTTCAACGATATTTTTTTATAAAATTTCTTTAGTAATAGAAAAACGCCGGGGGGGTGTTGAGCATGATAAGAAAGAGAGAAGAGCAGATTGTAACAGCGTCGGTCTATCTACCGCTAAGCGCGGTTCTAGCTGTGGAAAAGATAAGGAAGAAGACAGAGAAAAATAGGACGAGAATCCTCAGAGAACTCATAATCTACGCGCTGAAGAAAAGGGGGTTTATTAGAAAAAGAAAAGGGGGGTGTTGAGCCGTCTATGCGACGTCGGGTGATGCCTCATGAGTGATACACAGAACCACGATAAAAACTTTTCGGTTGAGCCAGAAAGAGATGTTATAGAACTTCAAAAGGAGCTTGAGAACATAAAAGACATCTACGGAGCCGAAGTAATGAACAGGGTTGAGAGAGTACTAAACGTGTTACGGCTCGACGGCCAACTGGATATAAAGAGTATCATGCTAACCCTGGCAGAGTGGGATAAGCTCAGCATTGAGGAAAGGATCAGCTTTTTCGAGAAGATAAGGGGGAGGCTTGACGTAAAAAAACTCGCCAAGTGGTATGCACAACACGATAACAAGTATGCTGAAAGCCTGAATAAAGCAGAGGAGGAGGGTAGGGATCCGCCACTACCCCCGCCGAGCGTAGTAGCGGTATATCTTGCCACTAATTTCAACCTGTTCAAACCGGCATTCGCGAAAATAGGCGTCGAGCCGGAGTACGGCTTGATAGTAGGGAGGAGGTTCTACGACAAGGAGTGGCTGAACCAGGCCGCGAGGGCGATTAGCACGCTGGGCGACCCGATATTGCCGTCACCAAGGGTTTTTCCACCGTTGTTAGAGGCGTTGAAGTCATATGCTGTG
The DNA here is from genome assembly GCA_041287245.1 of Infirmifilum sp. Lineage (GTDB taxonomy): Archaea > Thermoproteota > Thermoprotei > Thermofilales > Thermofilaceae > Thermofilum. The sequence continues at coordinate 2,213 of JBEULP010000114.1, forward strand.
ATGATTACGAATGATAAGATAAACTCGAAGAAATACCTGAACTTGAAGAATGGGGCTATAGAGCTGGAAACGCTGACACTACAGGAAAAACTAGAAGACTACATATTCACATATGAGCTACCCAGTATAGAGCCGGAGTTCATACGGGACTTGCGCGAGGGCCGTATCGATGAGAACTACTTTGCAACGTCGGACTTCTACGTGGAGATACGTCCACACTACAGCGATAAGGAGTGGGAGAAGTTAAAAGCGGTTTTAGGCGCAATCCTAGTCCCAAAACCGTTAAAATTGATCGCGATCATAGCAGGAGAGGGGGATACGCGTAAAACATTCCTGTTCACACTTATAAAGCGCACACTAGGTAAGCAGGCAGGCGCCATTGACCTATCTGAAATGCAACAAAACCGGTTCGCGCTCATGAACCTAATCGAAGCGAGAGCAGTACTCACGAGCGAGGAGTCTAGAACAGTCATTAAGACGATAAACAAGCTGAAGCGTATAAGCGGAGGAGACCCGCTCTTCATTGACCGTAAGTTTAAACCTCCAGTCGAGATGGAGGACAATCCGTTGAAGATATACATCTTCACCAATGAGCTACCAGCTATAAAGGAGGTGGACAAGCCATTCCTCGAGCGCCTGGTAATTATACAGCCACAAGACCCACAGCCACCCGGGCCCGAGGAAATGCGACGCATAGAGCGAGCGCTTGAAAAAACAAGCGATTTCCTCAAATTCCTACTCTATTGCTACTGGGACTTGAAGAGAAAAGGCGAGGTGATACCGGGCAAGGGAAGTGCAGAATACGAGAGCATGCTGATAAGGGCACAGAACAACATTTACGCGTTCTTCGACTGGCTCAGCACGGAAGACTCGGATTACAGCATCACGTTCGGGCCAGGGCTGAAAACACCGGCCTCGGAGTTCTACGATGCCTACCTGATATTCTGCCAGAAAAAAGGACAACAGCCAATGGGTCGCAACACAGTCTACGCATACATAGATTCAATACTGGCCGAACACGGAGTCATCAAGACGAGGGACTCGAGCGGAATAATTTTCAAAGGCGTAAAGTTGAATAAAAAAAGTAATGTAGAATTGCGTTCAGACGAAAATACATATGGATGGGCATGGGAAGCATAACTGAAAAAATACTTCCCTATACTTTTCTCTGTTTGTTTAAAACGAGCCAATCCATTCTCTTTATTTTAATGCATAAATGCAGAATTTTGGCCTTTTTTTAATTATACACCGGTGGGGGTTTCTTCCTCTAGACACCCCCCACTCCCCGGACTTCTATAGAGTTGTAAACATCCTACATTTCTACATTAATTATTCGTTCCAATCTATCAGCCTGTCTTCATTAAAAGGCTCCACTATAGCCCGAAAATATTTTTTAGTAGGCTTTAAATACCCTCTAAACTACCCTCCCGTGTATTTTTAGTAAATTTTTAGTTATTAACACATCTTAATATCATTTCTTTATAAACTCTTCCCGTACACTCAGCACGACACAATCAATTATATCTTTCGATGTGGTTTTAAATACTAATGCGGGGTACACAGCTGTGAATCACGTCTCAACAACATCTTTTATTACCAACATACACAGTCTTTCAAACGTGAATCCTATAGTAAATGTTAGGCGGATTAGCCACGCCGCGGGGGAGCCGGCTAATGCGGTAGAGTACGTCCTGGACTACGGCCCGGTCAAGGTGTATTTCTACCTTGTAGGCGACCCATTTCTAGCGTTCAAGCTGAAGCATATGTTTATCAGGGAGTACTCGCTTGGAGAGCGGGGTGTACTCATAATCGAGAAGAGGTGAGTAGACGTGTACACGCTAATCCCGGCCGCACTTGCAACCGCCTTTTTCGCGGCGCTCGGCTATCTACACCGCACAGACGGCGTGGACACGCGAGCCATACTCAAGGTATTCATCCTGCTCTTCCCCCTCTTCCTACTCTTCGCCACATACACGGTCGCCCCGTTCGCGGTGCAAGAGTTTGAAGACACTGTTTTCCACTTTACAATCAACCTACAACAGACACTCGCCGGCACATCCCAGAAGCTACCCAACAACGACACCTACCACTCGCTATCAGGCACGATAACGGGGACGGTCGACGGCTACGCGGGTAAGAGGCAAAACATCCTGAACTACACCGACGCCAACGCCCCCGGCGCGTCAGAGGCACCGCTACTCATACTCTTATCCTTCACCCCGCCGGTCGGCTATGCAATCGGCTCAGAGCTAATCCCATTCCTCCTCGGCATGCCGAGGCCACGTCTCACCCCCAAGCCCACAGGCGCACAGCTGAGCGCCAAGCCCAAACGCCAAACCCAGCCCACACCGACACATCTATCCAGGACACGCCACATCCCCACCGTGAGGAACGCATACGTGGGTAGGGACGGCAGGCTCAGGGTGGTTCTCGCGTGATCATGGAACTCTCCAGGCTCTTCCTATCCTTCCTACTCAGAGAACAGGGCGGCGTCCTGAGGCAAAAACCCAGGAAGCCCCAGCTAGACCCCGACCCCCTCACCGCCTACAGCATCCCCGGCACTGATGATATCCTCCTCGAAGTGGACGGCGTCGGCCTACTAGTAGCGCCCCCCTCAGTCGCCTCAGCCTTCCGCGCCAAGCCCCCACAGGAGGAGCAAAACATACGCGTCTACGCGGCTACCAGGGAACTCGTAAGCGAGGGACTTAGACGCGTCATCGAAGGTGCCCAGCAGAGAGGAGAGCAGAGGAGTGAGAGGCAGTGAAATGGTACGCGCATATAACGTCCGCCGGGCTCCTGACCGCCGCCCTCGCACCGCAACACCTACCCCTGACGCTACTCGGAGCCGTACTTCCAGACGTAGTCGAAAAGATGGTCATGGCCCCCCACAGGAGCCTCCACGAGCTGGCCCTCTACCTGGCCCTAGCGCCGCTCATCGCCACGGGGGAGGCGGGACTCTTCCTCGGCTCAGTTCACCACATACTCCTAGACGCACTTACAATACACGGCGTACATATTTTCGGCTTCAGGGTACACGGCCCGCTGAACACCAACCGCGCTATAGACAACATTACAGTCATCCTCCTCCACCTCCTCGCGGTGGCCATCCTCTAGCCGAGCCCCTTCAACCGTTTTTTCCCTAGCTTCTTACTATTAATATTATAGGTTGCATGCTAGTAACATATATGTTTACAGTGGCCCATCCCATCCCCGTAATAGCCCTGCAATAACCTAACAGCGTACACATCGTATCACCGTTTATTTTTTAATTAATATTATACAGGGCTACCTATTACTATCTATAAATTAAATACTTTTATATTACCTGGGCACGTTTTACCACATATGGAGCAATACCTTGTTACGATTGGAGTAAAGAAGTCTATACCCCTCATCCAAGAGGTAAGTAATCGCCTACGCGCCAGGCCCGAGCCTCTATCGCTTGACATCCCCCACCGCGCCAGATCATCTTCACCGAAGGTGTTGTTCCGAATGCCCACCGGTAACTACGTGCTCATCAACTCCTTTGAACCCTCCGTTTTTTCAAAACCTGGCAACAGGATTCTACTCAGTGGCCCCTGGGTGAAGATTCCCATCTCACTCGCCGAGCCGCTAAGCCTCGAGGATCTCGGCATCATGAAGCCGAGAGCCACTACGCCGGCGGCGCGTGCAGTCATAGTAGACTACTACTTTACGGCGAAGACCCTCATCCCACAGCTTAGAGAACAGATAGAGACGTTGCAGATGGAGCTTAGAGAGGAGCGCGAGCTGGCGAACAGGGCGCTCGCCGTCGCGGCGAGTGTGCGCACTTTGTCCAGCATCCTATCCGGGTTCAGCCCAGAGCAGATATCAGAGATAGCCGGCGACGTCAAAGTACTCTTAAACCGCGTCCAGGAGCTTCAGCTGGCCGTCGAGGCTACAGCCGACAAGATATTAGCTGAGATCAGGGGCGCGAAGCTTAAACTCGAAGCCGGGGACAGGGAGGGCGTCAAAGAGGCGCTGGATAGGGCGGAACGCATGGCGGCTGAGCTACCCAGCTTCGCCGCTAACAACCCGTGGCTAGAGATAATTATGAAGGGAGCACAGGAGAGGCGAAGAGGGTAGGTAGCATGAAGAAGACACCATTGCAAATCCTTCGCGAGCACAACAGGGAGAGTAGGACGGGACAACAACTGGCTCCTCGCGGACAAGGTCAAGAAGTCCCTCGCATAATATAACAAATGAGACGGTTTTTTCTTTTTCCTTTATTTACAGGTAAGCGTTCCAATTGAATTCTCTTTTTAGAAACGGTTCCAAAACATTCCTTAAACGACACATTTATAGGTAACTTCAACATTCCATTTCAAGGGGGGAAAAGGAATGGCTAGGAGCCTCAACCTAGAACTCAGGAAGCTGGTGCTTCACTACTACCTCATTGGACACAACACCAGGATGATAGTTGACCGTATAGCCGCGCAGACTGGGAGGCGCTACTCCATGAGTTACATCCGCAAACTCATCTGGCAGATGAGGAAGGAGGGCCTGCTTGCAAAGCCACCGTCCTCCGGGCTCTGGGGCGAGCTTGAGGTGTGGATCCGCTCGAGTAAGACACATGCATACAGCGCGCTGGAGGCTGTGAAGGCCGGGGACTTGAAGACTGCTACCGTTGAACTCGAAGCCGTCCTCGAGAGGCTTGAGAGGGCCCAGAACACTTACAAGGCGCTCTACCTTGGCTACACCGGCGTAAGAGTGATGCGTTAGTAAACGGGGGGATTGGTATGAGTGGATACGAGGATATTGAAGATTTGGTTAAGAGCTTCAACATCGAGACGCGAATGGCGCTTAAAGACAAAGTGGAGCCACGGAGCGCCCAGCGTGTGCTTAAGGCGTGGAGCGAGAGCGCCGCGGCTGTTGCTGACGACCTGATCGGGTATGTGGATGTACGCCTCCAAACGTACAAGAAGGAGCTGAGCGCGGAGGAGATGGAGATCATCCGGGACTTACTCGCGTTCATAGCGTGGGTGGTAGCCGATGCCGTGGTGGCTCGTATTATTCTAGGCGATAGTCCGAGGAATGCTATTGACTGGGTGGCGAGGAGGTTGCTCTCAGCGAAGGGTTATGAGATGATAAACAGTTGGTACGAGATCGTCGTTAAAAATATTGAAGGTCTCGAGTCCCATGCAGACCACGATAAGAGTGATGAATAGTGGGGGAGGAGTGGGAAGTCGTAGACGAGGACGAGGAGCCGGTTGAGGAGGACGAGCCGGTCAGCGAGGACGAGGAGAAAGCGGAAGTAGTTGAAAGCGATGAGGAACCAGTCGACAAGGATGAGACCGTCGTCGCGAGGCCACGGGGCGACCCCGTATTAGAATACGTCTATGGCTTCGTCGAAGACCCGCCTACCAGTATGGGCGAGTGGAGGTTCCTCTGGATGGTTATAGAGTATCGCAAGGCTTCAGAGAGTGGAGACAAGAAGAGGGCTAGGAGGTGGGCCCGCCTCGTCCTCCATTTCTGCCCTTACAAGCCCGAGCTATGCCCCATCTTCACGCTCACAGTGTCGAAGTGCCCCGTCAACATGTTACAGGCATGCAGGCCCATAGCGTTGGCCATAGCAAGAAAGAGGCTGAAGAAGCTCAGAAGCCAACTCCGGTAGACCACTTAAAAATATTGTTTTTTTAAACGCATCTTATATTTTCACCTTTTTGGACTCTAACATGTATGTCTGAGGCACAGTCAGGTTGGCTTCAACTGGTATTGGCGTGGTTTGTAGGGTTTGCCGCCGGGGTTGGAGCGGCTTGGGTACTCTCCCGTAGGAAGAGGATCAGCATTATCTACGCGCCACCGGTCGAGCTGGCGCCCGCGGGGTATGAGCAGGTCGACATTTATGCTGGGAGGTGGGGTGGATGAGTAGTAAAGAGGTAGTTGATGAGGACGTCTTGAAGGGTATAGCCGCGGTAGTACTCGACGCTGTGAACTCGGAACTCGCCAAGGTGCTGACACCGCTTGAGCGTCGCGTCCAGGAGCTACAGCAACGTCAGGACAAGCTTGCGGCCGAGCTTGCCTCCGTCAGGGAGGCGACTGCAAAGGTCGCGATGGACACGGCGGCCGAGTTCGTCAAACAGGTCGTCCAGGCGGCGATAAAGGGTAGCGAGGAGAGCATGAAGGGACGCATCGAAGTAGCCACGGAGCCTGTGATCTCAAGGCTGAACGCCTTGGAGTCCAGGATAAACAACATCGAACACCTCCTAGAGTCTGCAGGACGGGATCTAGGGGAGGCTGTTGCCGCCGCTACGGCCGAGGTTCAAAAGGCTGGCGAGGAGGCTGTGAAGCGCATCGAGGAGAGCGCCGCCGCGGTGTCTGGGTATAAACAGGATCTAGAGAAGATTTTACGCACGGTCGAGTCGATGAAGCTCGCCTTGGATGGTATAGTGAAGGCACAGGCGAGGATGGCTACGAAGGAAGACCTCGCGCAAATCACCCAGTTGAGGAATAGCATCTACGAGCTTATGACCTCGATGGACGCGCTCCGACGCCGCCTGGAGGCGCTTGAGAAACAGGTAAGCCGTAGGCGTGGCGGAGGCGGTGAGGAAGAGGAGGGAGGAGAGGTAGAGATGTAGGTGAGACCCAGTGGGCTACGTGCTCCATCTGACGCCAGAGGACATTATAGCCAGGGCTAGGGCCCAGCTCACTGCTAAGCAGTTACCCTCGGTTATTCTGAGGCCAGCTGGAACCGGTAGCTCTCTCTACGGGGTCTTCGTTAAGGTCGAGGGCATCGGCATTATCGGGCAGTACATTGGCCACATCGAGTACACAGTCTCAGGCCCCGACGGCCCCGAGGAGATGTGGGAGATAACATATGGCTACACCGAGCTGTTCGCACGCATCGACTCGGCCAGCGCCACAGTGTTCATACCGGTCGCCTTCGGCGCGATGAGTAAGACCGCCCGGCGGCTCATCGAGGCTGAGAGGCCCCCGCTTTACGAGCACAAGGAGGTGCGTGGCTCGATCACCGTGCCGAAACGCGCACTCGTAAACCTTGACGACGTGATGGCCGGCCGGGACTTCGTGCTCCGCGTCGACCCCTACGGCGTCACAGTCCCCACCGACATACGAGAGCGCGCGGCCGAGCTTGGCAGGCAACTCGAAGTGGTGCGCCGGGCCTACACCCTGCTACAGAGGGAGTACGAGCGGGAACGCTCCAGGCGGGAGGTAGCCGAGGCACAGCTCGCCAGCCTACTCTCAGTCCACGAGGAGCTTAAAGGCAGGCTCGCCACGACCGAGGCCACCGTTAGGAGCGCGGAGACCATGCTACTTGACATGCGCTCACGGATCTCAGCCCTCTCCACAAGGGTCGCGACTGAACGCGAACTGAGAGAACAGCTGGCCAGCATCACAGAGGATCTCGCCGCCTCCATCGAGACCGCCCGTAAGGCCCTCGCCGCCGCCAGGACGCTGATATCGGAGGCCGTGGAGGCGGTGGGGCAACAGCCCGAGGAGAAGCCTGAGGAGAAAGAGGAGAAAGGGAAGCCGCCACCACCACAGGAGGAGAAGCCTGAGGAGAGAGAGGAGGGTGAGGCGAAGTGAGTGAGAGCAGGAGGCTTAGCGACCTCTCTCTCTTCGAGCTTTACACGCTACTCGTAAAGGAGTTCGCCACCGGTGGCGACGACCCGCTCGCCAGGGAGCGCATGTCACGGATAGCAGGTGAGATGATCCTTAAGGTGCTACAGCTACAGCCCTCCGTTCCAGAGGGCAACCCCAGGCTTACACAGACGTTTCTAGCGAGGTTCTCCGAGGCGGTCTCCGGCCTCGTCTCATCGCTCACACACCTCCAAGTCGACCTGGAGAGCGCTACTAGGAGGGTGGTCAGGGAGAGGATCTCGGAGATTGGCGCACAGCTGGGAGTACTCGCCACGCTATCCAAAGCCCCCGTCAAAGCCCCGCTGGGAGGCCTCGCATCACGCGTCGACGTCAGTAGCCTCGCACAACAGCTGGGAGGCACGCCCGCCAGGGTCTACAGCTACGTCATAACCGTCGGCAGGGCCTCATCCCGTATGCTCTCACAGTGGGCCTCCGCGCTCAACATCCCCCTGGAGGAGCTTGAGGCGTCTCTGACGGAGCTTGTAAGCCGTGGCCTGCTCAGGGTGGAGGCTAGGGGTGGAGAGCTAGAGTATATCCCAGGTGAGTAACGTGATCGAGATAGAGCTGTACCTCCTAGAGGGTTGTCCACACTGTGAACGTATGACACGCATCATCGAGACCTGTGACGCCCTCCTAGCCGAAGGCGTCAGGTTCAAGGTGTTCGAGTCTATCACAGGCCCCCTCATCAGGGGCTTCACAGGCTCCCCGCCGATGGCGAAGTTCGGCATCAACGCGGTGCCCCAGGTCGTGATACGTGCGCGCCACGGCTCAAGGACGGCTGAGATAGTCCTCATCGGGGGGCCGGGTGACGCGGACAGGAGGGATGTCTGCCAGGCGCTTGTAGACGCCGCCCGTACGCTCAAGGCGGCTGTGGAACGTTAAGTTTATCCAAGTGAAAGCGGATATGAAGTGTAGAAACATATGTATGAGTTGCTTGCAGTCGCCACAGGTAGCGCGGGGGCCGGCTACATCCTAGGCTGGGCCCTCCGCAAGCTTATAGGCGTCCTGGAAACTGTTGTCGCACTCTACGTGGGTGCCACAGCTGTGCTAGTCTACGTCGGCGTCCTATCCGTCAACGTATCCGCGCTTACATCCCTTTTATCACGCCTAACCTCCCTCTTCTCAGAATACGCGCCCCAGGTAGCCTCCCTCCTCGCCAGTAGCGCTACGCTCGGCCCGTTCGCGATCGGCTTCGCCCTCGGCTTCTTCAAGCCCCACGCCACCGCCTCGGAAGGCTCCTTCGACAGCCCCTACCTAGAAGAGTAGCTTTTATTACCGTGTTACGTGTTTTTTCCACGTGACCCGTAAACAGCCCGAGGAATACACCAAGTACTGGTCTATGAGCGCCAGGGTATATGCGGAGCGTAGGGAGGAGGGGCTGGCCGAGCGGCTCGCAGCCATGGCCGCCAGCACCCACGCGCTCGCCGGCGCGCTTATAGTCGCCAATATTTTCAACGTGTTGCAACTCATCCCGGAGTTCTGGGACGCGCTCTCACGCTTCTCAGAGATAGCCCTACTCCCGCCCGACGTCATCCGTGCACGGTACCCCGAGTTGTACAACGGCCTCATCCTAGCCTCCAGCCTCTCCACAACCGCGCATATACTCTTCGAAGTGGCGTACTCCTCGGCTAGGCGTCAGTTCATGCCGGTGTTCACAGGCGTCTGGAGGTTCGCCTTCGCCGCGTTCTTCGTCTTCGCATTGATCACGAACGCCCTGGCGGCCATCCTCATAAAGACCCCGGCGGCCATCCTCAACACTGCAATCCTAACTGTTTCAATGCCGTTCGCCTTCAACAGCCGGTACGACCGGATCAGCGAAGAAGTGAACAAGATACGTACGACGGGTGGCGGGGTATGAACCTACCCGGCCTGTTAGTGGCAGTAGTCCTCTACTCCATCCTGGCGGCCATTGGCGAGATGATACTCTGGCACAAGTGGAAGTCCCTCACAGAATCAGGAGTGCAACCCGTATTCCCCCTCTCAACACGCCACACCATACCCCTCCCCATCGACCGTAAAAGCACCACGGCCGCCGCTGCAGAGGTAGTGGCGCTCTGGCCCGCGGTCGAGGAGGCTGTTTACCGCATCGTGCCATACCTCGCCGCCGGGCTACCCGGTGCGGTTGCGATGGTGCCGGTCTGGGCCTTCACCCACGCGGCGAAGTTCTACGAGTATAACAGGCACCTCCCGGACAAGGTGTACATGGACTTCCTCAAGGTTTACCTTGCCTCCCTCTCACTCATAGGCATGGGACTCGCCCTCTCCATACCCCTCTCCGGAGAGCTGTGGATACCCATACCCCTCCACATGGCCACGAACTACGCGGCCCTCCAGTCGCTCAGACGCCTGGCCGAGCCCCCGAAGAAGCCACAATTCCTGAGGCAGACCACGCAACCCCGGAGGCCCAATCAGGGCACAGCGTCACGCCCCGTGTTCAAGTCCGCGGGCGTTGGCAGGGTCAGGACTGAATACCTCGACTGAACAGGCAAGCTGAACACCTCTAAGGGCCGGGGAGAAAGTCGGAGATAAAAACTTATTAACAAGTTTTCCAAATTAGATACTCGATGGCTACGGAACAATTAAAAGGGCTTATAATACCACTGGCTCTGATAATCATAACCGCACTACTCTACGCCAGCGGCGTCCCACTCGGCCTCGCGGCGGCAATCGTGCTCGGAGCCTCCGCAATCGTACTCACAGTCGAGTTCCTCAAAGCTAAGGGAATAATCAACGAATCATCGTATTGGAGCGCTCTACTGCTCGGCGAGGGCCTGCTCCTCCTCCTCGCCGCTCTCTCCGCTAAAGGCATAATCCCCCTCTCAGTCGCGATAACCGGTGACCCGCTGATCGACGCCTTCATCACCAGCACCATCGCGGCTGTGGTAGGTGTCACCGCGGCGTACTTCCTACCGAGGCTCTACGGCAAGGTCACCGGCGAACCAGAGGTGTACAGCAGTCCCTACCTTGAATGAGGTGCCCGGGTTGCCCCAAGGCACCGGGCTAAAAATTTTTTCTAACGCTTCCCTAGCCCTCCTACTCCTAATAATAGCTGCCTCGCTACTCCCATCCTCACCATCCTTCGCGCTACTCCTCGGCCTCATCGCGGTAGACCCCCTCCTCGACGTGTGGCGCTACTCCTCGGGTAAAACACAGCATGGCTTCATAGCGTTTGTCCTCGAAGTAGCCAGCGCCGCGTCTGCAATGGTGATCATGGCCTTCGCCCTACTCTACCTTACATACACCTACCTCCCCCTAGCCCTCCTACTCATCTCCATAGCGGCCCTCGACGCATCCATATCCTTCCAAGAGGCCGCTGAGATGTTAATGTCGCCCAGCAGCCCCAGCAGTCCCTATTTGGAGTAAAAAAGGTATTTTTTCTCTCTGTTATGCACAGCTGTGCATAAAACAAAGCGAAAAAATCATTAAGAACCCAACCCCACTCTTTCTTGTGGAATACTGGCAACTCATAACAATAGCCCTTGTAGCCCTCATCGCGCTTCTACCCCTATCCACCCCGCCACAGCCACACCTACAGCCCCGCGTCGTCATCATGCCCCTCTACCAGGCGCAAGGCGCCGTGGCGCTTAGAGACGTCTACGGCGTGAGCAGGTACACCGGCGCCGGCGTCCGCGTAGCCGTGGTAGACACCGGGGTCGACTATACACACCCAGACCTCTCCGGGGCCGTAGAAGCGCTTGTAAGCTTCGTCGCAACAACCAAGGACGGCGCCCCGCTCGTATGGTTTGTAGGCGTAAACGGATCCCTAGGCGACGCCAGGAGGTTTGACGAGTACGTCAAGTCCCAGGTGGGGTTCTACGCGTGGCTTGACGAGCACGGCCACGGCACCCACGTCGCAGGCATCATAGCCGGCAACGGAGTGCTTAGCGGGGGGCGCTACGCCGGCCTCGCGCCTAACGCGAAGATCTGGGCCGTGAAGATTCTAGGCGCGCAGGGCGCAGGCTCGATCGATACGCTGGTGAAGGCCCTACGCTGGCTCGCGGATCAACCCGTCGACATAGTAAACCTCGCGCTCGGGCTCAACGCGCCGCCCCCGGATAGCCTTAGAGATGCAGTAGCGCTACTCGCCTCGAAGGGGAAGATCGTGGTCGCGGCAGCCGGTAACAGTGGCGTCATCGGGGCTGTTGAATACCCGGCCAGGTACCCGTCCGTCATAGCTGTGGCGGCTGTGGACGCGTCGGGGCTGAGGGCGTCGTTCTCGGCTATGGGGCTCCCCAGCGACTGGAAGCCGGACTTCGCCGCCCTCGGCGTCAACGTGGTCAGCACGCTTCCAACGTATCAATGCACGCTTGGAAGAGGCCCCTACGCCGCCCTCTCCGGTACGAGTATGGCGACCGCTGTGGCGAGCGGAATCCTTGCACTATGGCTTGAAGCAGTTGGCCCCCAGGCCCGCGACAAGGTATTCCTCGCCGCGTCGGCCTCCATACCTGCTAGCCCCGTGGCGTATAAGACCCTGGTACTGGGGTACGGGATCCTACTCCCCCCTTAGCGCAATGCTTTTATTTATGTGTTTCAACATTTTTCTGTGATGATGAGAAAAATAATACTTGTGATAATGGCCCTATTGGCGGTTTTCGTAACCGCCTCCGCGGTTGCCACCCCGCTCACCGTAAATATTAAACTCACAACCCCGTACACCAAATACTACGTCTACACGGCCACCACGCTCGCCGCACAGGGCAACATCACCAGCAACACGTTCACCCTCAACTACAACAACACACAGTCCTACCTCGTCAAGGCAGTCGGAAACAATACCGTTCTCGTGTTCACCATACCCAGCGGCCTCACCACGACCAGCTTCAACGTGACCACAGTCGCGACGGTTACGTTCAACACCACCTTCCTCGGCAAGTGGCCGTTCGCCCCCAAGAGCGTCCAGGCACAGGTCGCGCCGAGCGGAGCCCCCTGCAACGCGACGGTAGCCACGTCCGACGTGGTGAACATCGTGCCCCCTGCAAAAGTCAAGCTCCAGAAGGAAGTCTTCTACCCGGCGATCTACGGCTACAGGCTCTCAGCCATCTACGTCAACGGCGCCACCAGCACCAACCCCTTCAACGTGACCAGTAGCATAACCTACAGCGTCAAGGCCGAGTACGAGCCCGTAGGGATGGCCGCCATCGACCCGCTTGTAGTCGTGGCGGTGGTCGCGGCCATAGTGGTATTCGCAATAGTCCTAGCCGCGAAGAAGGGCGGCTCCGCCGCGATGGCTGTTAAGGCGTACAACAGCCCCTACCTCGAGTAAGGTGCACTTAATGCCACGTCTTTTTCTACTCGTCCCCGCTGAGGTAAAGGAGATACTCGGCAACCTATCAGACCGTATAGACACAGACCCAGTGCTAGGCAAGAAGGTGAAGGGCACCGGCCTGGAGCTAAGGAAGCTCGCCGAACCCGCCGCGTCAGCGTGCGCCCGTAGCCCCAAGGTGCGCGACAACGTCGACAGGGCCGGCGCGTGGCTCGCCTGCATGGACGAGGTGCTCGGCAAGGCCGCCGAGCTGTTAAACAAGGGCGTCCCGCTCGAAGACCCCCAGTTCGACGCGGAGGTAGACGGTAGCAACATCGCCCTACGCCAGGCCGTCAAGCCGTTCTACGACGCGTGTAAAAACAACACAGCCAGGGTTTTACAAGACCCCGAGGAGGACGCGAGGCTCTGCACAGTCCACGCGTTAACCGCTACGAGGCTACGGCTCAAGGAGCTGTTCTCCTAACCGCCAGCCTCAACTCCCTAACCGAGAATCCCTCTTTCTCCAACCCTGAAGCCAGCCTGTAGAGATCCCCGTCATCACGGGCCTCAGCCCTCAAGGCCCACGGCCCGTCAACCTCAGCCTTCACCCCGCACCCCTCCACGGAGAGGTCGAGGCTGTGCCCAACCCTACTAAACTTGACCCTCACCTTGCCACAGTACTTCTTCAACGCCGCGGCGACACCCCCAGCTGTGAGCAACTCCGCGCCAAACCCGTAGGCCACCGGGTCGCCCTCCGACCTACCGTCCAGCCACAGGGTCGCCGACCTACCCGGCCCGGCGGCGACGATCAAACAGCCGGCCCCAACCTCGGCCCATAGCCCCGCCGCCCCCGCTATCTTCAACGCCGACTCCACGGCCGCCCTGCTCGGGGAGCGGGGCCGTAGCAGGTAGACCGTTGAAGCCACAACTTATCCCCGTGGACGCTACTTATATAAATTCCCCCGGTCGTGAAATTCTTGATGGATGAAGATGTTACCTCTCTGTTAAAAGAATTTGTGTTACGTAAGACCGAGGAGCGCCCGCTCACGCTCACCGCGAGGCGTATAAAGAGGCTGGCCAGGGAACTCGCCGGCGAGCAGATCGACACCATATCGGCCCGGCGGCTCCTAGACCAAATCCTCGAAGAGGCGCGCGACAACAGGCGCATATTTATACGCACCGCGAAGACCGGCGCGCGAACAGTCACGGTGGCGCCATCATGGCTGGACAGCCCGTACTTGGACGTGGAGTAGCCGACGAGCTACTCTACCTCGTGGCAAACCTCCTCGCCCTCGAGGAGCACCTGTTCGAACTCGGAGACCTCGAAGCCGCAAGGCACGTGCGCGAAGCGAGGAGGGACGCGGTCGACAGGCTCTCGCTAATCCTAGCCGGCAAGCCCGCCTCCGAGACACGCCTCAAGGCGACGTGGTGCGCGTTGAAACACGCGTTGCTCGCCTGGTACCACGCGTACGAGGCGGCCCTCGCCACGGGCGACTTCGAGCTTGCCGGCCTCTCCAAGGGCCTCTTCGGCGCCGCCCAGCAGATCCTAGACGATACCTTTAAAGCCGGGGACACGGAGGTTAAAAAAGGTGGCGCAGTTGCGGAGGGAGAAGAGGGAGAAGGAGAGGCGTGACAGGCGCCTCATAGACGAGCTACGGATCGAGGAGGACACATGCAACAGGTGCGACGACGACCTCAAATACTGATTTTTTTCTCCCCCGGAAGATAGAAAAGCTAATAAACACTTAAACCGTAATCCTAGTTGATGAAGAAGAAAATCATAGGTCTGGTTACAGCCGCACTAATCCTACTAGCCCTCTTCCTCGCCGCAACCCCAAGGCACCCGTCCCAGCTCAACGCCGGCGTCGAAGTACCCACCACAGTCGCAGTCCAAGTCCAAGTCGTCAGGAACGGCAAGGTCGTAGCCACGTACGAGAAGGTCGGAGACCCACTCCTCTACAACTTCTGGGCCCTGCTGCTGAACAGCTTCCTCGGCCGCTACTACAACTCGCCCCTCACCATCTACAAGACCGACGGGACGACGTTCACCCAGCCCGAGTGGGAGTGGCTCAACTCTCCCGGAACCACCCCTGTGTACGGCAACCCGTTGCTGGCTATCGGCTACGGCACCAGTAGCCAAGCCGTTAGTTTCTACGACTACCAGCTGGGCGGGTACGCCACCTTGGCTGACGTGCCCTCCACCGGCTACAATTTAGTCGTGAACTCTTCGCACATGGTGGTTCAGGCGACCGCGTCGTTCACAGTATCCACCGCCGTGACTGTAAACGAGGTGGGGCTCTACT
>JBEULP010000115.1:0-2570 GCA_041287245.1 Infirmifilum sp.
GCCGGCATGGGCGGAAGCCTACTAGCGTTGACTCGCAGCGAGGCTGAAGCGAAGAGAACAGTACTACAGAAAGCCATGGAAGCCGGTGCAAGGCAAGGCTGGTTCGCCGTCCAAGACAGAGGAGCATCAATCGACTTCCACCCCCAGTAGACATTTTAAAAAAGCCGCGTCTCGGAGGTGCAGATCTAAACGCGGACTATTCTCGCCTGGCCATTCCCGTCCCGGCTGTTTGGGCTTACTCCTCTGTCCATTAGAAGCTTGGCTACGTCAAGGTAGCCATCAATAGCCACGACATACAGCGGCTGGTCTCGAGTGGCTAGGGCGCGCCGCCGGCTAGCCAAGCGGGAAGAGTACCTAGCGGTTCACACCCTGAGAAGGTGTGTCCCGCGAGTATAGCTGGTGGAGCTCTCGCCATTTATGGCGGGGGATAAGCTTTTATAATATGGTGAGTGAAAGATCCCAGCTGGACGTTTAAGCCCAGGACTCACGAGGAGCTGAAAAGGCGCTTCATAGAGCTTCTCATGAGGGACATAGAGTTCCGTTACGCCGTAGTAGGCTATCTGGGAATCGCAGAGACTCTCAAGAGACTGGACGCGCTGCTCCAGAGGTTGGATGCGCTCGCCAAGGAGCAAGTAAAGCTATGGGAGGAGGTGAGGGCGCTGAGGGAGTGGGCTTTTCCCCGGGCGGGGGCTAGGGTGTGGGGACGAGCCTAGTAGATATACTTATATACTAGAGCTTGAACTATGTACCCGTGGGGGCTAAGGTAAAGGTTACTAGGAACTACCAGGTGACAATCCCCGCCGAGGTAAGGGCTGCGCTCGGGATCAAGGAGGGAGACTATGTGGAGTTCGAGGTGCGGGAGGGCTACGCGGTGCTGCGCCTGGCGGGGAGGAGGTGGACCACGCTTCGGCTGGGTAGGAGGGTCTCTGTTGAGGAGATCGAAGAGCTTGCCGACCGCGCGTTCAGGGGTTAGCGTTGCTGATCCTGGACACAAACGTCCTAGTCTACGCGAGCCTGGAGGACAGCGAGCACCATGAAGAGGCCCTAGCACTCCTCAACGAGGAGGATGCTACGGTCCCCCAAATAGTGGTGTACGAGTATCTCCGCGTCATAGCGGAGCTTACAGGAGACCCCGGCTTCGTAGCCGCGAAGGCGCGCGAGCTAGCGGAGCTCCAAGTCCTCTGCGAGGCTCCTAGAGTCTTGAGGCTTGGCGTAGAGCTCTGGGCTAAGCAGGGCGCCCCACTCCGCGACCTTAACGACTACATTATCCTAGCGCTCGCCCTAACCTACAGAGCAGACCTGGCCACCTACGACCAGGCGCTCAGGAGGCTAGCCGAGAAACACGGCGTGAAAACCAGGCCACGGGTTCTCTGATCAAGCGCGCAAGGCTTACCAGTTGAATGCCCTTAACCGTCCCACGGGAAAAATCAACACGTCCCGGTAAAAGTGGATGCTAGGGGCCTCGTGGGACGAGTTGTCCTCCTATCCGCCTGGTCCCGCTCACAGAGACACGTTTTTCAGCAAAGGGGTTTAGGTTCACAGGCTATGCTTATCTCTTCCAGGTACTCCCCGTTGTTTTCGACAGCTCCGCATATGTCTACAGTTCACGCCAAGGAGAACGTGCTCTACCAAGTCGAGGCCACGGAGCCCGGGACCCGCGTCCCCCTGGTACTGGTGGGCGAGGTGGAGAAGGCGGGTAGCGCCCCCGCGAAGCTGCTCGCCTCCACCCTCGAGGCCGTGAAGGAGGTCGGCCTATCCATCGGCGCCAGGAAGAGCACTAGCCTCAGCCTACTCGAGCACGCAGTGAAGGTGGGCAGAGAAGGCGACGACCGCGGAGCACCCATAGAGCCCGGGGCAAAGTACTGCTGGAAGTGCGGGGCGAAGCTCGGGTAGAGGGGCGCGTTTTCTGCGTGTAAAGGGGTGTCTCCGCCTCAGGCTGCGCTATGCCGGCTGCTTTTTCTCGTTAGGAGTTTAAGCTTGTCCGCAGGCTTCCTGAACCGCTTTTAGCTTGTCCGTGCTCCAGGCGTCGGCGCGCAGGGGCTTGTCGTCGGGGCTTGGCTCCTCTCTCCTAGCGGTATTTATGGTCTCAGCAGTCTTCCCCCTTAAACTCCTTCGCCTTTGAAAACATTGCCCCTTGGATCGGCGTGAATCATAAAGCATGCTTATGGTTCGGCGCAGATAGGCGTGTCTGGCGGCTTTAAGCTTGTGCGCTGAGAAGCCGCAGGATAAGCAGCTGCGCAGCCTTAAAGTCTTGGGGCATCGGGAAAAACCGGCAGAGTCGAGCAGGCGGGATCTCGAGGGGTAGTTGAGTCGAGGGTTAGAGGGTGGCCTGGTTCAGTGTTATGGCTTGGCTGTTTTCCCATTTTCCGAGTGTGATGTGGTTGTTGGAGATCCTGATGAATGTGCAGATGTCTTTGTGGCTGTTTTCAACCCATGCGCCGGGGTTGGCGTATACCCGGTTGTTCTCGACGATGAGCTCGGGGACGTGGGTGTGCCCTATTATGACTCCGTCGATCTTTCCTATCTCGGGTAGGGTTTCGAGCATCCTGGTGAGGTGTTTCAGCGGCTTG
>JBEULP010000116.1:0-3061 GCA_041287245.1 Infirmifilum sp.
TTTCAGGGCCCTGCCGAGGAGGTCCTTGTCAACTATCGGACCGAAGGATTCGAAGCTCTGGGTGAGGAGAAACCCCTTCAGCCTATCGTCAGCCAAGTCAATGTGCCAAGGCATGACAAAGTCTGGATCCTCGCCACTCTGCAAAATCCTGCGCACCACGTACCTGGTGATCCTCAGCGCATCCCTCGTTCTCTGAAGCTCCGGGCTTCTTGTCACGATGTCGTAGAGCACCTCCAGGTAGCTGGGGTGGAATGGAGCTGTCGCCTCCAGCTTGGAGGCCTTGTCGACCGCGACCGCGCCGAAGACCTGTTGTTCGCCCTCGTAGAGGCTCAAGTACCTGCTCCTAAGCCCAACGACTCTCCTCTCGTCGACTTCCTCGAAGATCCTCTTCTTCAACACCTCCACAACCTCCTCACTCCCCAGCGGCACATCGTAGCTCGGAGCAACTCTACCAATGCCTTCTCTAATCCTCTTCGTAGCCTTCTCGTAAGTAGCCACATACACATCCACACCCATTCTCACCTCCAGCGGTAGCGTCACGATAAGCGCTACTCTCGTCCCCTCCACAGCCTTCGCCAAACTCTCGAGGAAGGCAATCACGCTGTCGCCATATCCGCGCAGAGCGGCGTCGCCCGACTCAATGAACCTTGTCGCATACTTCGCAATCTCGTCGACCAAGATGACAACAGGTTCAGCGCCTAAGAGTCTTCTCAGCGCCTCGGCAGAGGGTGCGTAGACCTTCTCATCCTCCACTCTCAGGTCGCTGTAGCGCCCCAGCTGATGTGCTAGAGAGCCCCAGACCGTCCTCACTTGGTAGGGGCCCACATTCAGAGGCTTCGAGGGATTTGGACACAGCTCGTCTGACTCCCCATCCAGCACTACAACCCTCGGCCTCGCCTCGGCGTATATTTTCGCCAGCTCTGGATCCAGTCTCGCCAGAGAAGAGGGGCTTTTTGCAGCATGCATGATCGCGAGCAATAAGTGAGTCTTGCCCCCGCCGTACAGTGAGAAGAGCGGGAATATGTTTCTCCTACCCTCGCCACGCACCACCTCCGCGACCTCGCTCAGAACTTTATTCATGACATTGGAGAGGTAGGTGGACGAGAAGAATAGATCCGGGTCTCTATAGAGCTTGTGACCCTTGCCCGCTAAGACCTCGGCCAGCGAGGGAGCGAGTTGAGCATCTAGAGTCTCGTCGAAGAGATCCTCTCTCGGCTTAGCGTAGTCTCTAAGCCCCATGTAACCACCCCTCGAGAGTCCCCCTACCAAACAAGTAGCTTACCACGCGTCTGCACAACTCCCGCTCCGGGTCAGCAGGAGGAAGTATTCTCTCGCCTGCGAAGACCTCGGCCAGCCTCACCGCCTCGTCAACGTAGAAAGCGTTCAGCGACCGCAGTCTCTCGTACTGCTCCTTGAAACCCTTCACATCTAGCACCAGAGCGTGGTACTCGAGCAAATGCAACACATCCACAGGGCCCCGCAGAACAGGCCTCGCCGGATCCAGCCTCCTAGCCCTCAACAGCTCAACCAGAGCATCGCGCTCAGCGGCGGAGGGTTCTAACAACCTGAAGTTCTCCCCGCTCTTCGCAACTATGAACGCGGCCACAAGCCGCTCATCGTCTAGACCGGTACCGAAGCCCAGAATGTGAACCGTGCTCCGATCCATCAACCTCACTCCTACACGAGCACTCCTAGGAAGTAGGAGCTTCGCTAACAGGTAGAACACAGCCTCAGGACTCCTCACCTCCGCCCCAGCAGCACGCCCGCCGACCACTTGTGCCACAGCACGCGCCAGCGCCCTGACCGTAGCCGGGTAGATCTTCTCCCTGACGAAGAAGCCCACATCCTTCACACCAACGATCCTGACTCTCGAGGTCGCCGGGGCCAGAGCCGCGCTCAACACCCCCACAAACAGATCGACACCACCCCACCCAGTCCTCATAAGCTCGAGAGCCCGCTCCTCAGCAGCCTTCAAAGCCTCCCGATACACCTCGTCGGCAAGAGCCTCGCCCGATACTCCTGGCCTCCACACAACCACAATCGAAGTGTCCAGCGCCGCCTTCCCCCTAGCAGTCACGCGCTGGGCGGACTCAGTAACCACAGGGAACGCTGCCGCTACCCGGAACCCCGCGCGCCAGCCTGCCGAGATCAGCTCCTCCCAAGCCTCCGGATCGGTGTGAGCATAGTAAGTAGCCAGAATGCCACCATCAGCCAGTCTCTCCCGCATCGCGAGGAAAGAGCGGTGGAGAAGCTCGATGAAGTACTGCCTAGCCTCCTCCCCGTTGACCTTCTTGCCGCGGAAGAATGAGATGCGACCAGGGTTGAGCCCTACCTCCCGCATAGCCAGCTCCTCCCACTGCGTCTTAACCTCCCTATAAGCATCGCCAACCCTCCTGAAGAAAGCATCCGACAGAAACCTGGGCGCCAACCTCCCGCCTTTAACATCGCTCAAAGCCCTCTTAAGCCAGACATAATAGAAGTCGCTGAGCTCTGTATAGGGCACATCATCTCTGTAAGGTGGGTCTGTGACGATCAAGTCGAACCTCTCCCCTTCTAGTTTGGATAGCTCGGTGGCATCGTCAAGGACAACCCTAACCCTACTGGGACTACTAGAAACAGCAGAAACAAGGTAGCTAAGACCCTCAATAGTGCCCTTTAACATAGCTTTTATAGTTCCTCGGTAGTCAGATAATGGATTATACTCACCCCAATTCCATATCATAGCAATGCCCCCCGTTGCGAGTGTGTGCGCGGCTATGAGATACGATAACTGCCACCCTGAAACAATAGAGTTCCAATCAGTATGCTTACATAGTGCTATTGCTAGGTATGTTGTTATTGCTTCTGCGTATTTGACGGCTTTCTCCTTGTCCCAGCCCTCCGCGAGCTTTTCCTCCTCGACCTTCTTGCCGGCTTCCCTCACGAGCTTAACCAGCTTGACCAGCGTTAGGAGCTGCCGTGGGTTGAAGTGCTTATACCATTTATCAAGACCCCAAATTACTGTTTTCAGGTCGCCTCCCATCCCCCGCGAGCCGTAGGGTGGAAGGGACTCTTCCGGTAT
>JBEULP010000117.1:0-353866 GCA_041287245.1 Infirmifilum sp.
TTGACTAGGGTTGAGGACATCTCTCCCGAGGCTCTCGGGACTGCTAGGCTTGTAGAGGAGAGGAAGGTTGCCGACGAGAAGATGGTGTTCGTAGAAGGATGCCCCAACCCGAAGAGCGTAACAATACTCGTACGAGGCGGAGCCGAACACATCGTCGACGAGGCAGAGCGGGCCATTCACGACGCTCTCAGCGTTGTCAGAAACGTAATTGAGGAGCCTAAGATCGTCGCAGGTGGTGGAGCTGTAGAGATAGAGCTTGCCATGAGGCTTAGAGAGTTTGCAAAAACTCTTCCAAGTAAGGAGCAGCTCGCAGTGGAAAAGTATGCTGAAGCGCTAGAAAACCTGGTTGCGATTCTAGCGCAAAACTCTGGAGTAGAGCCTATAGACATACTTGCCGAGCTGAAGCGCTTACACGCTAAAGGTGAGAAGTGGGCTGGAATTAACGCCTACACCGGCAAGGTAGAAAACATGTACCAGGCTGGAATACTCGAGCCTGCAGTTGTCAAGAAGCAAGTCCTGAAATCAGCTACCGAGGCTGCCATGATGATACTCAGGATAGACGACATCATTGCGGCACAGCCACCAAAAGGCAAAGAGAAGGAGAAGGAGAAAGGGCCTTCAGGTGAATTTGGAGCCGAGTAAGGGACAAAAATTCTAAAAACATTTAAATATTGTTTTTCTTGTCTAATTCGTTTATGTCTGAAGGTAATATTTCATCTGGCAGTATTAAAAAGTCTGGATTTCAGGTAATTATAGGCCCACCTTGGCTCACAAGGTTCGAAAAAGCTCGAATTATAGGAATAAGAGCTCTACAAATATCCTTCGGCGCACCCGTTCTCATACCTTTGGAGGAGTCTGAGAAGCTAGACGCGATTAGGATAGCCGAAAAAGAGCTGGAGACAGGGGCTCTACCGATTATAATAGTGCGTTGGACTCCTGAGGGCAGGTATCAAGATATCCCTCTTAGGTATCTAAAATTAGCCCCGCCTTAGCCTTCTCGTTTTAACTCAACTTTTTCATTTGATATTGTTACCTCAAAGAAATCACCGATACTTGGTTTGGTCAGAAACTTCTCCCACTCATCCTCCGTTAGCACAAGGGTCACCCTAGGAACACGCACTATCCCTGGAGAGGCACCAGGAAACATTCTCATAATCTGGGAAACAATAGGTGCGATCTCGCGGCTAATCTCACTATCAGAGGATCGGATAAACATAGGCTCCGGTATCTCCCTCTCCTCTGTAAGCTCCAGCTTAACCATTCTCTCCCCGAAAGGAGCATCAAACAGAGAAATGTTCGAAACTTTCGCCTTGAATCTTATACTTGTAGTAGACATACGACCAGATACACCCTTCGCAAGACTCAAAATAAACGTCACAGCATTAAGGCTTTCGCCTCGATGCAGCTCAGCCTAACCCCCCAGCATAAAAGTTTAAAACTATCCATCATAAGTGAGTTTAGTGAAGATTTAGGGCCCGTGGTCTAGTGGCTAGGATGCCGCCCTCACGAGGTAATTTGTCGAGGGGTTCGTCTGAGAACGGCGGTGGTCCCGGGTTCAAATCCCGGCGGGCCCATCCCTTTATCTGTTCCCGCCTAAAGGCTTACTTTTCAAAAGGTACTGTTTTCATAGGACGCCGCATAAGTATTCTAAGCAGCTCATAATCTCTTTTAGGCTTTCAGTGTTTATTAATTTCTTGAGAAGATCCCAAAGGATTATATCTTTAAACCTAATAAAAATAGAATAGTAAGGGGATGAAGGTTGAGATTACTTGAAAAACTCGAAGAACTAGTCTCAAAAAATCAACTAGCGATGATCCTGAGTATGGCGAGAAACGAGAAAGAACTTTGCAAGATACTGGCAAGTTACCTCGACGCGAGCTACTCTGTGGTAATCAAAGGAGTTGAGGCGGACATCACGGCAGACGACGAAGCAGTAGAGGTCAAGCTTTACCCCGCTAGGTTCTACGAGGGGTTTGGCCAAGCCTTGGCTCTCAAGTATGTTGCTGAAGTAGGGAAGGTTGCCGTTATACACTTCGTCAAGTCGATACCGGGAGAGTATCTTAACGCGCTAAAAAGACTTTGTGAATCTACAGGGATTGCCGCCGCAGTTTATTCAGAGGTGAGTGGGCTCCATGTTGTCAAGCCCTAAAACGGTTTCCTTTATCTCGGCCTCGGGAGGTGTGGGCAAGACAACGCTCTCAATATTCCTTGCAAAGTGGCTTCTCGAGGGTAGTGAGGGTAGGCGCGTAGCGCCTACGAGATTGCTCTTAGTCGACCTGGATCCAACTGCCGGGCTTAGCCTTTCGCTTATGAGGGAAGAGGAGTACCAGAGGCACGTTGACGAGGGAAAAACTCTTGTTGGTCTCTACCAGAAGCGTTCTAGAGGAGTCCAGGTGAACATTGAGGAGTATGTGGTTCCAGTTAACCACGAGGGTCATCTCCTGAACATCATTATTCCAGGAGAGGAGCTGGACTTGATGGTGGATGAGCTTTGGAGGCCCGGTAATCCCGGCCAGCGTTTCAGGAAGATGCTCGAGAGAAGTGGACTTTACACCCGCTACGAGTATGTTATCTTCGACAGCGCGCCGTTCTTCGATATGCGCTATACAGTCTTGAGTCTCTACGCATCAGGCAAGTATGTTGTAGTGCTGAGACCCTCACTGGTAGATTTTCGAAGAACGATCAAGATGCTTAGGCGGCTCATAGGCTATGCGGATGATTTCAACTTGAGTACTGTAGAATTCCTAGGGAGGTTCTTGGGGGTGTTCAACCTTGCCCACTCTAAGACGAAGGAGAGTGATGCTTTATTAGATCTCGGTTTCCACGGTACAGCCAGGGGGAGGTCCAACGAGGATGAGTATATGAAGGCTATCCAGGGGTACGTTGAGGAGTTGAAAAAGCTTATCTCGGTTTCTCAATTCATAATACCCGTTAAAGCAGAGATAGCCAGGCTGAATATGAAGGATGCGAGGAAAGATCTGCAAGGTCCTCTGAACGATCTTATCACCCACCTTGGAACGTGAGTAGCCAAAGTAGCGCCCACACCATGCCTCCAAACTCACTAATATTTCTTAGCAGTGAACCTGCTCAGAAGCGAGGTCTGCGCACGATAAGTTATTATGCATGAAACTATACGCCGCAACCCTCTATAAGATGATTTAACCCCCACGGTGTGCAAGGATAAATGCGTATACTCCCAATAGATGCATGTTTGGAGCTATCTAGTATGCAAAAATGACGAGATTTTTCAAGGGGGGATCGGAGGTTCTCCTTTTTAGCTCTCAGCAAACGCCTGTTGCTGATGAGATTCTAATGAGGAGGTAGAGCCCCGGCCGGGATTTGAACCCGGGACCTTCGGCTTTCTCGAAGCCCCTTATAGGAAACCTTACAAGGCCGACGCTCCACCAGTCTGAGCTACCGGGGCTACACGTGTTAAGTATTTTTTTCCAGGTGTTTTTTAAGTTTTTCTAATGTGGTTGACTTCCTCCCCGCACGCGACGTAATATGGGTGAGCTTCAAGGACTCCAAGCTGGGAGTACATACTGTTTTAATCTGTGTTAAGTGTATAACTTATTTGATGATGAGTGACTTGCCAGCTGAGCATGCGATGAGGAGCGGCACATTATCTGAAACCATCTCATTCTATGAATTACACGCACGCCTCGAAAACAAAACGGGCCGGCCGGGATTTGAACCCGGGACCTACGGGTTAAAAGCGTCGACACGCCTAGCAGGACTAGGCTAACCGTCGCTCTTCCTAGCTGAGCTACCGGCCCTGCCCGCGTTTTTATGGAATGCAACTTGTATTATTAATTTTTCTCTTATAAATACAAGTGTTTTTGAAGGAATTCAAGGATTTGGCTGCGGGGGACTCTTTCTTGCTGCTTGGTGTCGCGGTACCTTATGGTCACCGTCCCGTCCTTAAGTGTTTGCCCGTCAACAGTAATACAGAAGGGGACTCCTATTTCGTCCGCTTTCGCATATCTTTTACCGATGCTTGCATCTTCATCGTAGTATACTCGTAGATGTTCGCGTAGCTCTTCGTAGATCTCGCGTGCCACATTGTCAAGCCCATCTCGCTTTACTAGTGGGAATACAGCTGCCTTGTAAGGGGCGAACCTTGGTTTTAACCTGAGGTAAACTCGATTTTTCTCCTTAACATACGTCTCTGTAAGCAGAGCAAGAATTATTCTTTCAAGTCCGAAGGAGGGTTCTATGACATAAGGTAGGACTTTCTCATCATCATCTATAACATGCAGTGCCTCTCCGCTAAACTCCTGGTGTCTTCGTAAATCATAGTTGCTTCGGTTTGATATACCCTCGATCTCCTTCCATCCGAGATAGGGGAAGTAGTACTCTATATCGAAGGTCTGAACAGCATAGTGCGCCAGCTCTGTTTTCACATGTTCACGAACCCTCAGCCTTTCCGGGGAGAGTCCGATGCGCCACAACCATTTCAGCGACTCTGCTATCCAGTAGGCATGCCACTTAGAGCCTATAAGGCCAGATTTAACTGCTTCTTCAATAGTTATCTTCCTAGCATTTTCAGCTCCGCGCTCCTGATCATCCTTAGGTAACAAGTATAGTTCCACGTTTCTTACCTGGTCGTAGTAGGGGCAATCATCCAGCTTGTTAGGGTTGACGAAATACTCGATTTCCATTTGGATGAACTCGCGTAGCCTAAATAGGAAGTTTCTAGGCGATATCTCGTTTCTGAAAGCTTTCCCGTATTGGGCAATACCGAAGGGGAGGGTCGCCCCCATGCTAAACACTATGTTCTTGAAATTGGTGAAGATGAGCTGCGCTGTCTCCGGCCTTAAATAAACTGTGAAAGGAGGCTCCTTCTTTGGACCGAGGGTGGTGGCAAACATTAGGTTAAAGGTTCGGGGTTCTCCAAGCTCGCCTCCGCATGCCGGACATTTTACATTATGTTCCATTATAAGCTTTCTTAGCTTTTCAATGGAGTACTCAGTCACTTTTATTCCCTGCTCCTCTAACAGGTGGTCTGCACGATACTCAGCCCCGCACTTTTTACAGGTAACGATATAATCGATGAAGCTCTCAACATGTCCACTGGCCTCCCACACCTTAGGGTGTGTTATAATGCTTCCATAGATACCGTACACGTCTTCACGTCTTTCTACGAAAAACCACCACCAGTCGTTGAGAATATTCCTCATGAGGTCTACTCCCAGTGGACCATAATCGAAAAAACCACTAAGCCCCCCATATATCTTGCCAGTTGGATAGAAAAAACCTCGTCTAATACAGAGGTCCGTTATCTCGTCTAATGTGACCTGGCTTTGAGTGTTTTTTTCCTGACTGGTCAACATATTCCCCGCTTAGCTCTAAAGAGACAGGTATTTAAGCTTGAATCTTCTACGCTTTAGAAAATTATAGAGTCGACCTAAGACGAAACGTTTAAAAACATGGATTTTCACGCTATCAACTAGTCTAAAGTGAGGTTGATTATGCCTCGTAAATTTAATGTTCTAGAACATGAGCTCGTACCGCAACATGTAGTACTTTCACGTGATGAGGCTACGAGGCTGCTAAAGCTAGTCGGCCTAAAAAAGACAGAACTGCCTTGGCTCTTCTCTACAGATCCCGTCGCCAAGGCCCTTCACGCTAAGCCTGGAGATGTTATAATGGTTATCAGGAAAAGCCCCACAGCCGGGGAGTCTGTGGCTTTCCGGCTTGTAGTTCCAGGGTGATCTTCATGGAGCAAAACATGTTATCTATGGAGGATCGTTGGGAGGTTGTAAAGGCCTACGTTAGAGAGCTAGGTCTCGTTAGACAGCACCTGGACTCTTTTAACATCTTTCTAGAAAAAGGTTTGCAGGAGATTATCGACGAAATAGGCGGCATAAAACTCGAGGCTCATGGTGTAGAAGTAAGATTTGGAAAGGTGGAAGTCGGCGAGCCTGTATTCAAGGAGGCTGACGGGTCTGAAATAACCCTGACACCTATGATAGCACGGCTCCGGAACATAACCTATGCTGCTCCGGTTTACCTAAACATGACACTTTACGTCGACGGTGAGGAAAGGAGAACTGAAAAGGTTTTCATCGGGATGCTCCCCATAATGGTGAAGAGTAAAAAGTGTATTTTATCCCGTATATCTTCCCCGGAGGGAATTTCTCGTTTAGGCGAAGATCCAAACGACCCTGGTGGTTATTTCATAATCAATGGTTCTGAAAGAGTTATTGTAATGCAAGAAGACTTGTCTGTTAACAGGGTTCTAGTTGATTATGGAGGCGCTGGTACCTCTGTAACGCATACAGCTAAGGTCTTCTCCGTAGCAGCTGGTTATAAGGTTCCTGTAAGTGTTGAGAGGACCAAGGATGGAATGCTCTACGTTAGTTTCCCACACATCCCGCAGAGGGTGCCGGTCGTGGTTATTCTAAGAGCACTAGGGCTTCAAAAAGATAAGGACATAGTTTACGCCGTCAGCAATGATAGGGACATTCAGCAAGAGTTCCTTCCTGTTCTTCTAGAGCAGTCTAAAATCGCTCCTACTGTTGAAGATGCCTTAGACTATATCGGTTCAAGGGTTGCCACTGGGCAGCCGCGCAATGTAAGGATCGAGAGGGCAGAGCAGGTTCTAGATGAGAACTTCCTACCGCATGTGGGCCGGACTAGGTCTGCCCGGATAGCAAAAGCATATTTTGTGGGGCAGATGGTTGCAAGGCTACTGGAGTTAAAGCTTGGTCTTCGCGGGCCTGATGATAAGGATCACCTTGCTAACAAACGTGTGAGGCATGCTGGCGAGCTTATTGGACAGGTTTTCCGCGCCGCTTTCAAACAGCTTGTACGCGAAATGACATACTCTCTCGAGAGACACATGACGAAAGGTCGAGACATCAACCTTGTAAGCATTGTTAGGCCCGATATAATAACAGATAAGCTGAGACATGCACTCGCAACTGGGAACTGGGTGGGCGGCAGGACAGGCGTGAGTCAGATCCTTGACAGGACAAACTACCTGTCCACGCTGTCTCATCTTCGAAGGGTGGTGTCGCCTCTTTCAAGGACTCAGCCGCACTTCGAGGCGCGTGAGCTACATGCTACTCAGTGGGGGAGGCTGTGTCCTGTTGAGAGCCCTGAGGGGCAGAATTGTGGGCTTGTAAAGAATCTAGCTTTGCTAGCCACGTTGTCAAATGGATATGATGAGAAGGAAATTTACGAGCTACTTGTTTCGCGTTTGAGCGTTGTCCCTCTTGAGAAGACCGTTGGAATCGACATAGCGGGGGCTCGTGTTTATCTCAATGGTCGGCTCATTGGCTATGTTGACGATGGAGACGCGCTCGTGTCTACGATACGGAATCTAAGGCGCCAGGGAAGGATCAGCCACGAGGTTAATGTCGCCATCTATAAACAAGGTCGTATCCAGGAGGTCTACGTTAATTGTGATGCGGGGAGGATACGTAGGCCATTATTAATAGTCGAGGATGGATACCTGAAGCTCAAACCAGCACACATCAAAATGCTTCGGGAGGGAACCTGGACCTGGAGTGATTTGATTCAGAACGGCATAATAGAGTACTTGGATGCAGAAGAAGAGGAAAACGCGTTTATCGCTGACTCACCGAATAAGCTGACCTCGAAGCACACTCACCTTGAGATTGTGCCTGCATCTATTTTAGGTGTGATTGCCTTAACGATACCATTCATTGAGTACAACCAGTCTCCTAGAAACTCCTACCAGGCTGCTATGGCAAAGCAGTCACTAGGGATACCCGCGCATAACTTTAGGCTGAGGATGGATCCTAGAATGCATATAATGTATTACCCGCAAAAGCCCTTAGTTAAAACCAGGATTTTTGACCTTCTACCTATAGACTCACTACCTTATGGCACTAACATGGTTGTTGCCGTGTTAACAGGTGCCGGCTACAATATCCAGGATGCAGTCATAATAAACAAGGCTTCTGTTGAGCGCGGGATGTCCCGTTCAGTCTTTATCCGTACTTATGAAGCAGAAGAGAGGAGATATCCGGGAGGGTTGGAGGATAAGTTTGAAAAACCCAAGCTGGAAGAAGAGCTTCTCGATCTGAAGCCTCTGGAGGCTTACGATTCCTTAGATGAGGTTGATGGAATAGCACATGTGGAGAGCGAGTTGAAGGGAGGCCAAGTCGTCATTGGACGAACGAGCCCGCCCAGGTTCTATACTGGAACCTATGAGCCTAGAATAATCTCAAGGAGAAAAGATACTTCAATCACCCTTCGACACGGCGAACGAGGAATAGTGGATAAAGTAGTTATAGTTGAGAGCCCCGAGGGAGTGAAGCTTGTTAAGGTTAGAGTACGTGATCTCCGACCAACAGAGGTTGGTGACAAGTTTGCGTCGCGACACGGGCAGAAAGGAGTTGTGGGGCTCCTAGTACCACAGGAAGACATGCCGTTCACAGAAGAGGGTATCACGCCAGATTTGCTAATTAATCCTCACGCTATCCCTTCAAGGATGACTGTTGGGCAACTACTTGAAGCTATAACAGGGAAGGCGGCAGCTCTCTCTGGTAAGCGCATAGACGCCACTGCCTTTGAAGCACCAAGTCTCGAAGATATCCGAGAAATTCTCAAGAGTTATGGCTTCAGAAGCGATGGTAAAGAGGTTCTATATAATGGTTTAACAGGTGAGAAGTTAGAGGCTGAGATTTTTGTTGGAATAGTATACTATGAGAAGCTACACCACCTTGTAGCAGATAAAATGCATGCCAGAGCCCGTGGTAGGATACAGATTCTAACTAGACAGCCAACCGAGGGCAGGGCTCGCGAGGGAGGGCTCAGGTTCGGGGAAATGGAGAAAGACTGTCTTGTCGGACACGGTGCTGCCTTGCTACTACGCGAGAGGCTGCTTGAAAGTTCAGATAGGACTACGATTTGGGTATGTGAGAACTGCGGGTTTACAGGCTGGTTTGACGCAAAGAAGAACGCCCCTGTCTGCCCTATATGCGGCGAGGAGAAAGGGAAGCTGCATCCGGTAGAGGTATCATATGCTTTCAAACTGTTGCTACAGGAGCTCATCGGTCTAGGTATCTCTGTAAGGCTTCTCTTAAAGGATAAGATTTCCATATGAGGTGATTATGATGAGTAGCGTGCCTAAGGTTGTCGCGGGTGTGAAATTTGGAGTTCTTTCACCAGATATGATTCGTAAGCTAGCTGTGATGCGCGTCGAGACTTCGGAGCTCTACGACGAAGAGGGATTTCCTATACCGGGCGGGTTAATGGATCGGAGGCTTGGCTCCATCGAGCCTGGCACTGTCTGCCAGACCTGTGGAAACCGCGCTGTAAACTGTCCCGGTCACTTTGGATACATTGAGCTGGCGCGCCCGGTCATACACCCAGAGTTTGCACCTTATATTGCGAACCTTTTAAAGGCTACATGTAGACACTGTGGGCGAATAAAACTACCTCAGGACAAGCTTGAGACATGGAAGAAGCGTATAGACGTTGTAGCTAAGCACTGGCCCCCGCTTCGATATAAGTATACACAGGCTATCATCAAGGAAGCTGCGAAGGTTCAAAAATGTCCACACTGTGGGAGGCCTCAATACAAGATAAAGCTTGAAAAACCCTATACCTTCTTCGAAGAGAGGGAGGGAGGACTTATTAAGCTTACACCTCTTGAGATAAGGGAAAGACTTGAGAGGATACCTAATGAAGATCTAGAGATCTTGGGTTTGGACCCGTCTGAGGCTAGGCCTGAATGGATGGTATTAAGGGTGCTTCCTGTAGTACCCCCCAGCGTAAGGCCATCCATCACGCTGGAGTCGGGAGATAGGAGCGAGGATGACCTCACACATAAACTTGT
Organism: Infirmifilum sp.; assembly: GCA_041287245.1. Classification (GTDB taxonomy): domain Archaea; phylum Thermoproteota; class Thermoprotei; order Thermofilales; family Thermofilaceae; genus Thermofilum. The sequence goes on from JBEULP010000117.1 coordinate 9,815, forward strand.
GGACATTGTTCGCGTGAACCAGAGGCTGAAGGAAAGCATTGAAGCTGGCTCGCCACCCCTAATAATTGAAGACCTCTGGGGTCTTTTGCAATATCACGTAGCAACCTATTTTAACAATGAACTACCAGGCGTGCCCCCGGCTAAACACCGCTCTGGACGCCCGCTGCGCACGCTTGCCCAAAGGCTTAAGGGTAAAGAGGGAAGGTTCAGGGGGAGTCTCGCGGGTAAGCGTGTAGACTTCTCGGCTAGAACGGTTATATCCCCAGATCCCAACTTAAGCATTAATGAGGTTGGAGTCCCAGAGGATGTAGCTAAAGTGCTAACGGTTCCTGAGAAAGTCACTCAGTGGAACCTCGAGAAGCTTAGGAGGCTTGTCATTAACGGTCCTGAGGAATGGCCCGGAGCCAACTATATAATTAGACCGGACGGGTCCCGCATTGATTTGAGGTATGTAAGGCACCGCGAAGAAGTGGCTCAGACGCTGAAGCCAGGCTTTATAGTCGAGAGGCACTTACAAGACGGAGATATTGTTCTATTTAACAGGCAGCCATCTCTTCACCGCATGTCCATAATGGCTCACATAGTGAAAGTCTTACCCTACAAGACTTTCCGGTTAAATCTTCTCGTAACAATTCCGTATAACGCCGACTTCGACGGTGACGAGATGAACCTTCACGTTCCGCAAAACGAGGAGGCACAAGCTGAGGCTAGGACTCTCATGCTTGTCCAGGAACACATAATGACACCAAGGTATGGTGCTCCAATCATAGGTGCTATACACGACTATATTACGGGAGCCTACCTTCTCACAAGGAAGGACACCCTATTCGACAAGCATAGGGCTGCCATGCTTCTCTACAATGCCAAGTACAGTGGAGCTCTTCCTGAACCAGCAGTCTTGAAACCCGGTCCCTACTGGACAGGAAAACAGCTGGTCAGCGTTTTCCTACCGTCCGACATGAACTACGTGGGTCGAGCCGCAGTGGCGCCCGTGTCTGGGAAGTGTGACCAGGAATATTGTGAGAACGATGGATACATTCTTATCAAAAATGGGAAACTTCTCTTAGGCGTCATAGATAAACAGGCTATAGGTGCAGAAAAACACGGGACAGTTCTCCACGAGTTGATTCGCGAATATGGGGTTGAGAAAGCCAAGGAGATAATGGACGGGTTGTATAAGATGTTTATTATTTATCTCGATATACACGGATTCACGATGGGTCTAGACAGTATCGATATACCTCAGGAGGCTCAGAACGATATAGCGAAAACTTTACGGGAAGCTGAACAAAGGGTCTTCGAATTAATCGAAAAGTATAGGAGAGGCGAGTTACAACCCATGCCTGGAAAGACGAGAAGAGAAACGCTGGAAGATTTAATCATGAATGTCTTGGCTGAGGCTCGAAGTCGGGCAGGAGAAATAGCTGGAGCCTATCTGGGGCTTAAAAACCATGCCGTTATAATGGCCAAGACGGGAGCGAGAGGCAGCCTGCTTAATCTTACTCAAATGGCAGCTACCGTCGGGCAGCAGTCAGTTAGAGGTAAGAGGATCGAGCGTGGCTATACTGAACGCACGCTGTCGCACTTTGAAAGGGGGGAGCTTTCTCCAGCGGCAAAGGGCTTTGTCTACAGAAGCTTTAGGCAGGGACTAACACCAGTCGAGTTCTTTTTCCACGCTGTCTCGGGAAGAGAAGGACTCGTGGATACTGCGGTTCGCACAGCGCAAAGTGGGTATATGTATAGAAGGCTGCAGAGCGCAATACAAGACTTTTATGTCGCATACGATGGGACGGTACGTAACAGTGAAGGTATGATTATCCAGTTCCGCTACGGAGAGGATGGCGTTGACCCGGCGAGAAGCGATCACGGTAAGCCTGTTGACGTGGAAAAACTTGTAAAGAAGATGATAGCTCTAAGGGGGGAGGCTTAATGAGAGTTCCAATATCTGATGAGGAACTTTGGAGCGAGATCGAAAAATACCATGATATGCTACCTCTTTCGCTTCGCAAAGAACTCTACGAGAAAATAAGACTGTACGGTTTAACGCGTGAAGAAGCATTAGCGGTGCTGGAAGAAGCTGTCCGCAGGTATCTCTCGAGTCTAGTCTCTCCTGGAGAAGCTGTTGGAATGGTGGCTGCGCAATCAGTCGGGGAGCCAGCTACACAGATGACGTTGAGGACATTCCACTTTGCTGGCGTGCGCGAGTTGAACGTGACTCTAGGGCTTCCCAGGCTGATTGAAATTGTAGATCTTAGGCGTGAGCCCTCAACCCCCCTCATGGAGATATATTTGGAGTCTGAGATAGCTAAAAACGAACAAGAAGCGTTAAGGATTGCACGGGAGATCGAGCTTACCACGGTCGAGTCACTATGTAAAAGCGTTATAATGGATTATTACGAGAAAAGCATCATACTAGAGCTGGATCAAGAGATGATGGAGAACCGGGAGGTAACTGTTGAGGATATTGTTAAAGCTTTAAACCGTGTAAAAGGCAAGAAGGGAAAGGTTGAAGTTTCAGAGGATGGTTCAACGGTCACATTCTATACAGGGCTAGAGGATCTGAGCAGGTTCCGACGTATGTACGATAGAGTTCTGGGCCTACGTGTAAAAGGTATAAAAGGTATTCGACATGCCATTGTTAAACCTGTTCGAGATGATAACGGCGAACTGAAAGAGTATGTTATACTTACAGAGGGTAGTAACCTTCAAGCGGTTCTAAACGTAGAGGGTGTTGACCCTCGACGGACAAGAACCAACAATATTCTAGAAATATATGAGGTGCTGGGAGTTGAAGCTGCTAGGATGGCGATAATTAACGAAATAAAAAAGGTGTTGGATGAACACGGGCTTGACGTGGATTATAGGCATATCCTTATGGTTGCAGATGCTATGACCTATACTGGTAAGGTGCGGCAGGTTGGGCGTCACGGGGTTGCGGGCGAAAAGGGCAGCATACTAGCACGTGCTAGCTTCGAGGTTACAGTGAAAAATCTGATCGAAGCGGCTCTAAGAGGCGAAGTCGACGAGCTTAAAGGCGTGATAGAAAACGTTATAATAGAGAGTAAACCTATTCCGGTAGGAACAGGTGCTGTAAAACTAAAAATGATGTATCAATCCCACTCTGATGAAGGTGAGTCTAAATGAGTAGTATCGATATAGTAAGGGAGCTGCAGACGGTTCTTAAGACAGGAAAGGCCGTATTAGGTCATAGAAGCGCATACAAGGCAGTTGTTAACGGTAAGGCTAAGCTCTTAATTCTAGCGCGGAACGCTCCCAGCGACATAGCTGAAGATTTAAAGACCTATGCCTCTCTAGCACAGGTTCCTGTGTACGTATTTAATGGAAGCAGTAGAGAGTTAGGCGCTGCTTGCAATAAACCCTTTTTGGTCTCGGCTATAGCAATACTAGATCCCGGCGAGAGTAATATTCTATTTCTTGCACAGCCAAACCAGGGAGAAACATGAGCCAGCCGTCCGTCGGCAGAAGACTAAGTAATGAAGAACTCCAATTGATGGGTCTTTTTGAGCAAATAACAAGTGTTCCACCGAAGGATTGTATAGTTGACACGCAGTATAATCGCTATATTTTCGTGGTCGGCAAGGGCCTTGCTGGGCTAGCTGTTGGAAAAAACGGTACCAAGATCAGGATGTTAAGGGATGCTTTCAAACGTGACGTTGAAGTGGTTGAAGAGGGAGAGACGATTGATGAGCTCACTAGAAACACCCTTTATCCAGCTAGAGTTGTTGATGTGAAACTTAAAAATGAGGGAAACAATAAATTTGTTATAGCAGCGGTCGCCCCAGGACAGCTAGGCTTGGCGATTGGACGCCAAGGTAAAAACGCTTATCGGGCGAAGCTCCTTCTTTCGCGATACTTCGGTGTGTCAGATCTTCGCGTTGTCGAGTTCAGAACCTGACCTTTTCACCACTCCCAGGGTTTTCATTCCCAGGGTTTTTCGCCTTTGGGCAATGCCTTAGCTGGTTTTACGCCTTATCAAGTCCTAGGCGTGATTATCTTCCACTTAGAATTAGGAACCAACGAGGAGCTTATTTTTTTAGCTCTTGATGCCGAATGCGACCGGAAGCCTAAATGTTTTCCTAGTGTTTAAGCGGATACAAACCAGTTTTCTAAAACCCAGCTGCGAGTAGTTAGGCTTTCACAGGGACGTAAAACTTTTTAAGTATAAAAAGATGAGAATTCGCTGAGGTATATGCCTGGTAGTAAGTCACCAATGGGCATGTTTGCCGCACGTAAGCTAGAACAGAAAAGGAAGAAGTTCCGCTGGAGCGATCTAGAGTTCAAGAGGCGGGCTTTACAACTTAAGAAGAAAGTTGACCCTCTGGAAGGAGCACCGATGGCGCGAGGTATTGTTATTGAAAAAGTCGGGATTGAGAGCCGCCAGCCTAATAGCGCAGTTCGTAAATGTGTAAGGGTTCAGCTGATAAAAAATGGTAAGGTGGTTACTGCCTTTCTGCCGGGGGACGGCGCGCTCCTCTTTATAAATGAGCATGACGAAGTTATCATCGAAGGAATTGGCGGACCTGAGGGTAGGGCCTACGGTGACCTTCCAGGTGTAAGGTGGAAGGTTATAAAAGTAAACGGTGTCTCTTTAAACGAAATTCTCAGAGGACGAAAGCAGAAGCCCACGAGGTAAACTTATGTCTAATACACCTTCCCTTCGCGTTCTTTCGAGTCGGGATAACACCTTGGAGATAGTCCTAGAAGGAACAACGCCTGCCTTTGCGAACAGCCTTAGAAGGGCGATTATATCTGAGGTTCCTACACTGGCTATAGATGAGGTAATATTTACTGAAAACACAAGCGTTTTTTGGGACGAGATGATAGCTCACAGGCTGGCCTTGATTCCCCTCAAGATGGATGTTGAAATATATGATGCCTTAAGAGACTGCTACGAGAAGAGGGGAACCGACTGTCAGGTAATTTTCTCATTGTACGAGGAGGCTGTGGAGAGGCCTAAGACTGTTTTTAGCGGCCACCTTAGATTCGAGGGGGTTGAGGGGATAACTCTTCCAAACAAGGAATTCGTTATCGCGCCTGTGTCGAAGTATATCCCGATAATCAAGCTGAATAAGGGGCAGAGGCTGGTTCTCACAGCTATAGCCAGAATGGGTGTAGGCAGGGATCACGCGAAATGGCAACCTGTATCCGCGGTAGGTTACAAGTACAAGCCTGTGATCAGGATACTAAAGCCTGAGATCCCCGAGGAGGAGGCTAATAAAGTGATAAATGTTTGTCCGCGCAGGATATTCGGCTATACCGGCGGCAGACTCGTAGTCCTGAACGAGAATGCCTGTTCTCTTTGCCGTGAATGTGTCGAGAAATTTCCCAGCATAGTTCAGGTTGAAGGAGATAGATCCACAATAATGCTTTCAGTAGAGTCCATCGGCAGTCTGCCTCCAAGTAAAATACTTGATGTAGCTATTGAGATTCTTTCGCAACGTCTTGAGAACCTCTACTCTAAAACCGTGGAAGCCGTTAACGCTTTCCTAGCCCCCACCCCTTCAGAGGAGGCTAGCAGCTCTAGGCAAAGTTTTTAACTGTTGAAAAAAATGAAGAAAGGGGTTAGGATATATGCGTAAAACAATGTCAACAAACATCTACATGCGCCGGCTAATCCATGCATTGAAGAAGCAAGGCGCCCCACTCTGGCGCGAGGTCGCAGAATATCTCTCACGGCCCCGCCGTAAACGTATACAGGTTAACCTTAGCCGCATAAACAGGTATTCCGGAGACGGAGACATAGTTGTGGTTCCCGGAAAGGTGCTGGGAAGCGGTGTTTTGAGTAAAAAGGTCACCGTAGTCGCCTGGAGGTTTTCCGAGGAAGCTTATAAAAAGATCCAAAGCGTGGGGCGGGCTGTTCTACTAGAGGAGTTTTTGCAAACCAAGCCAGAGAGCAAAAATATAAAGATTATCACGTAAGCAATGGGGGTATCTATGAGCAGCGAGGTAGTTGTAATAGACGGGTCTGGGCACATTGCGGGAAGGCTGGCTAGCTACATCGCTAAGAACTTACTCATGGGCAAGCAGATAGTTGTTCTAAACGCTGAGAAGATAATAATCACCGGAAAACCCAACTCGATCGTCGCCAACTATCAGAAGAGATGGCTTGAGTGGAAGTCGTACTATAACCCTGAAAAACGCGGCCCCAAGTATCACAGGACACCTGACAGGCTTTTCAAGAGGATAGTTCGCGGAATGCTACCACACGACAAGCCTAGGGGTCGGGAGGCTCTAAAAAGACTCAGGGTCTACCTCGGAGTTCCCAAGGAGTTCAAAGACGTTAAAAGCATCAAGGTGGATGAGGCTCTCTTCAGAAACCCCTTCGTCTCATATATAACACTAGGCGAGCTTTACGCAAGGCTCTCAAACAGGGCTATTGTAGGTGAGTCCCTATGAAGGTTCTTTTATCTTCTGCGAGGAGAAAAACAGCTAGAGCAAGAGTAGTGGTAAAGGAGGGTAAGGGAAGGGTCTTCATAAATGGAACTCCCTTAGAAGTCCTAGAGCCTGAAGTAGTTAGGCTGAAGATAATGGAACCAATAGTTCTAGCCGGCGATCTTGCGAAATCTGTCGATATCTACGCCGAGGCAGAAGGAGGAGGGGTTATAGGCCAGGCCTCAGCTATACGAACAGCTATAGCCCGGGCTCTCGTGGAGTGGAGTGGTAATGAAGAGCTGAAGAAGACATATCTGGCTTACGACAGACGCTTGCTGGTTGAAGATCCAAGGCAGACAGAGCCTAAAAAACCGCATGGGCGCTCCGCACGTGCAAAAAGACAGAAGAGCTACCGATAGCTGAAATTATTTATAGGGCAGGAACAGTTCTTCTATCCTTTCATACTCAAGTATACGGTCTACTAGGTCCACATGGGATAGAAACATCCTTCGACAACAATACCTTTTTACCCCGAGGTCGTTGAGAACCTTTTCAGGATCTTCTCCATTATGAACACGGGTTGCGAAGTCATGCCATTTATCTCCTATAAGACTACCACATGTAAAACACCGCACAGGGAAAATCACAATATGCCACCATTCTCTCGCCATAACTCCTACTTATAAACATTTTGTTTTCTTTGGTTGCATTTACTATAAATCATTGTGGCTGCTCCAGGGTTATAACACAACGCTTCTAAGTTTTTGGCTCAAGGTGAAGTAACGCTTTTTATACTTCGTTGTTTCCGGATAAACCAGGAGGGTAGCTTTGTGAGAACAAAACTTTCGCGCGCAATCCTAGAATCCCTCCAGAAGCCGACTGTCTTGACACTTAAAATAAGTGACGAAGACCGTGAGACTTTCTACAGCGAGCTTTTAGAATTCTCAAGGAAGATCGGACGTAATATCCTCATACTCTCCTCTATATACCGGGGTACGGGAAAGCCGTACATCTCGGAGTCAAACATTATAAGAGCTTTTAACTCGGTTCTTACAAGCCTAAACCCCCCTGTCGCTAGGCTGTTTGCGGGGCTAGACTTTCAAAATGTGGCTAAACTGCTAGACACGTGCTACACGCTAGCCATTGAGAACTACGACAAACAGTGCGCTGAACTTTATAGGGCCCTGTCTTACCTGATTGAAAGCATTTCAAAAGAACCCACCGTACAAGGCGAAGTATCCACATTGAACACTTGCCCTCCAGATAATATAACTCTATTTCTCCTTCTTGAAGCGCTAAACAACCAAACACAAGGCCATCCTGCAATAGTGGTCATAGACTGTCCCCTCCAGCGCTACGACCCAGCAATCCTCAACAAACATCTGACTACAACGCGAAATCTAAACCCTATAATTCTACTCGAATAAAGCCAATAAAAGATCTGTCTTCTCAAATTTTTAGCAAAACAAGTGGGCCCGCCGGGATTTGAACCCGGGATTCAGCATGCGGCTTCGGAAAGCCGCACTCCACCACCGTGTCCCGCGCGCGAATAGCGTGAGTCAGGGTGGCATCCTAGCCACTAGACGACGGGCCCTCGGGTAGTGAAAATAAAGTCTTCTTAATTTATTTTTCGCATTGACGAACACCTACGCCCACACCTCCCAGTGGTTTCTGGGGTTCGTCTTAACGTTCATCTCTGTGGTGGATCAGGGGAGCTTTCATAGTTGACAAGTAGGGCGGGTGTACTCGTGGAAATATTTAAAAATATAACCAGTATTATGTCGTAGCTTTAGTAGTCTGAGGTGTAAGCTTTGAGCTTAGACGAGTTGAAGATAGCTGAAGGAGAGCTGTTAATACCCCTAGAGATGTACTTGACAGCAGGTGTGCGTATTGGTACAAGGATGAAGAGCAAGTTTATGGAGCCCTACATATACGCTGCAAGGCCCGATGGCCTTTATCTACTGGATGTTAAGAAGACGGATGAGAGGATCAGAATTGCAGCACGTTTCATAGCACGCTACGAGCCCAGCAGGGTTATCGCAGTTTCAGGAAGGCAATACGGGTTTAGGCCTGTTCGTAAGTTCTGCGGTCTTGTAGGTTGCAAGCCAATCGTCGGGCGGGTATTACCCGGGACCTTCACCAACCCTGCCCTGCAACACTACACCGAGGCTGACCTCATGATCGTCACGGATCCCCGAGTTGACGAACAGGCTATCGTTGAGGCCGGTATGGTTGGAATTCCTGTAATCGCGCTCTGCGACAGCGATTCCCCCATAACCAACGTGGATCTTGTTATACCTACGAATAATAGGGGTAGAAAGGCGCTTGCACTCATCTACTGGCTCTTAGCTAGGGAAGTCCTTAGGGCCCGAGGCGACATCCCGCCGACAGGAGAGTTAACTGTTCCCCTGTCGGACTTCGAGGCAAAGATTCTTACTACAGGGGAAGTCGTTTAAGACTAATCTTGTGAATATTTTTATGCCTCCTAGCTATTGCTACAAATATGGTTTCAAAAAGATATCCTGTTCAAGCAGGTTACTTTTATCCTAAAGATCCCGAAGATCTTCGGGAATCGATTAGGCTGGCTTTCCTACATAAACTCGGCCCCCAGCAACAGCCTCCCATCCCTTCAACCTACAACGGAAGCATCATAGGCATTGTCTCCCCCCACGCTGGTTATGTTTACTCAGGCCATGTAGCTGCACACGGGTATCTTGCCCTGGCTATGGGTGGAAAGCCCGATACCGTCGTGGTTATAGGTCCGAACCACCATGCTCTAGGGGCGCCTATAGCCTTTGACGAGAACGAATACTGGATCACACCTCTCGGCGAGGTAGCGGTTGATTTTGATTTAGAAAAAGAGATGGCCTCTGTTGAACCTCTCTTTAGATTTGACCTGGCGGCGCATATGTATGAGCATTCAATCGAGGTGCAGGTACCTTTTCTACAATTCATTTTCGGTGGCGATTTTAAGCTTATACCAATTTCAATGATGCTTCAAACCCCAGAAGCCGCTAGGAGAATTGCCCAAGCCATCGCCAAGGTTATGAGCGAACACGGAGTAAAGTTCTACGTGGTCGCGAGCTCCGACATGAGTCACTATGTCGAGTCTAGCGTGGCCTTCAAGAAAGATAGTATCGCCATTGATAGGATAAAGGAGCTCGACTCGGAAGGGCTTTACAGGGCTGTAATTGAAGAAGATATCTCTATGTGCGGGTATGGTCCCGTAATGACTGCGATTGAGACTGCTAAGCTTACAGGTCATAAAAGGGTTGAAGTTTTGAAGTATGCTGATAGTGGAGATGTAACAGGTGATAAGAGCGAGGTTGTAGCTTATCTATCCCTAGCCTTTAAAAGATAAGGTGTAAAAATATGGAGTTTAAGATTAGCTCTAGAAAGGACAGCCACATCATCCTTTCCATTAAAGAGGATGTTTCAGCCAGAGAGTCCACATGGTTCGAGTATGTGAGACTTGTTCACCAAACGGTTTTAGATTCCGCTTTAAGTGATGTCTCATTATCTACTAAGTTTTTCGAGAAGGAGGTAAATGCCCCTATAGTGATTAGTGGAATGACGGGTGGAACCGAGCTTGCCAAGAAGATCAATGCCTCTCTAGCTAGGATTGCAGGTAAATTTAACATACCCATGGGTGTAGGTAGTCAGCGAGCCGCTCTCGAAGACCGCTCATTAGCCCATACCTTTTCGGTTGTGCGGGAAGAGGCTCCTGAGATACCTGTGATTGCAAACATTGGCATGAGCCAGGTTAGCTCCGGGTTAAAACGAGAAGACATATTCTATCTAGTTGAGATGATTCAGGCGGACGCTATCGCGGTTCATTTAAACCCGTTGCAGGAGGTTCTCCAGCCTGAAGGCGAGCCTGACTTCAGAAATTTTACAGAGAAGCTGAGGGAATTTATAAACGCGTCTCCGGTGCCTGTAATATTAAAGCAAACAGGAGAGGGGTTTTCCCGAGAATCTGCAGTTAAACTGCTAGGATTGAACATTCGCGGCATCGACGTTGGAGGACTTGGCGGGACCTCGTTTGCGGTTATAGAGGGACTTCGTGCCCGCCTTGCAGGCTTGTTCGACGTCGAAAAAATTGCGGATGATTTTTCAAGCTGGGGTATACCCACAGCTGCCAGCATTCTAGAGGTTAGGGAGGTTTTTCCCGAGATACTTTTAATCTCCACTGGAGGAATTACAACTGGGTTAGACGTCGCTAAGGCGATACGTCTCGGAGCAGACTTTTCCGGCATCGCTAGGCCTGTGTTAAAAGAGCTGCATGAAGGAGGAATTGAAAGGGCTGAAAAATTCCTTTCAACTTTGCTTCGAGAGCTTAGAATAGCTATACTGTTGACGGGAGGCGTCACCTTAAAGGATCTTAGGAAAGCGCCAATTGTTATTGAAGGCAGGCTCCTTGAATGGATAAGGCAAAGGAATCTTAAGGTTCCGGGGTGGGGCTATGGGGCAGTTTGAGATTCTTCCTCATACTGCTGATGTCTTAGTAAAAGCATGGGGGACATCTCTCGAGGATGCGTTGGAAGGCGCCATACGGGCTTTTTACGAGATAATGACGGATACAAGCACAGTTGAGCCAGTCTATAGAGAAATCGTTGAGGCCGAAGGTTTTGATCTTGAAAGTCTTCTATACAATCTGATTGAAGCCTTGATTGTGAAGTTCGATGAAAAAGCTTTCCTAGCGGCAAAGGTTGAAAAAATAACAGTCGCTGATAAGGTGGAAGCAAAACATGTCGAAGCGATCCTTTTGGGAGAATCATTTAATCCAGATAAACATGAATCTAGAGTCTTAATCAAGGCTGCAACTTACCATTTAATGAAGATATGGACCGAAAATGGAAAATGGTATCTACAATACGTTGTGGACATCTAAGTTTTTCAACGTATTTCAATCAATATTTTCCTGACAAGTAGTATGGGAATTTTCTGCCTTCCTCTTTCGATAAAGGAGACTAAGCCATATCTTCTCAGAAATTCTAGGTCGCGATATACGTTGGAGGTTGAGCGGTGAAGAATGTTTGCCAGATTTGAAATGCTAGACACCTTTTTCTCGGAAAGCACCTCTAAAAGCTCTATATTCCGCTTGCTAAGTATTTTCCTAGCGACTTTTACAGGTAGTTCTACACGTGTATATGTTTCTACCTCTTCACCTTCTTCCTCATAAGCAAGGTAGGCTTTCAACAGACTCTCCCTGTTTTTACTCATTCGGATCAGCTCTTCCGCTGTTAAGTTCTTCTCTACATAAACCTTTATCATATCATGATAATTTTTTCATTAAATGATAAAAAACTTTATTTTTTCTCGAGTATTTAAAAAATGATTCATATGGTGCCTCCTTTGAGGAAGATAACTGATTATCTATGGGAAATCCCTGAGAAGTACAAGCCTGGAATGCGCGTCCCAGGGCTTGTTATCGCCGACGAGGTTTTACTAGGAAAAATGAAAGAGGATCTAACCCTCGAGCAGGTAGCTAATGTGGCCTTTCTTCCCGGCATCTATAAATACTCTATCGTACTCCCAGATGGTCATCAGGGCTATGGTTTTCCAATAGGTGGAGTCGCCGCCTTCGATTCTGAGACAGGGGTACTTAGCCCTGGTGGAGTAGGCTACGATATAAACTGTGGTGTCCGTGTTTTAAGGTCGAATTTAACGGAGGAAGAGATTCGACCCCATCTGAAGGAGTTGGCAGAGACTCTCTTCCGAAAAGTGCCCTCTGGGCTAGGTAGTACAAGCGGACTAGACTTGAGCTTTAATGAGCTGGATCGTGTTCTTGAGGAGGGCGTTGAGTGGGCAATCTCCCACGGATATGGGTGGAGAGACGATCCTCTTCACATTGAAGAGCATGGAAGCATGGATGGAGCTGATGCAAACGCTGTGTCGAGAGAGGCAAAGCAAAGGGGTAGGAATCAGCTTGGGACTCTGGGTAGTGGAAACCACTTCTTAGAGATCCAGAAGGTTGACAGGATTTACGACCGAGAAGTGGCTAAGGTTCTTGGAATTGAACGGGAAGGCCAGGTAACTGTGATGATCCATACAGGCAGTAGGGGGCTTGGGCATCAGGTCGCCAGTGATTATCTGAAGATAATGGAAAGGCTTGTAAATAAGTATAAGTTGCCACTGCCCGACCGCGAGCTTGTCTCCGTGCCGGCGGTTAGTGACGAAGCGCAAAAATATTTCTCTGCTATGAAGGCAGCCGCTAACTTCGCATGGACGAATAGACAAGTTATCACACACCAGGTTCGGGAGAGCTTCCGGGCGGTTTTCAAGAAAGACCCTGACGCCCTAGGACTTCAGATTATCTATGATGTTGCTCACAACATCGCGAAGCTTGAGGAGCATATGGTTGATGGAAAACGGGTGAGAGTTTATGTTCATAGGAAGGGAGCTACAAGAGCTTTTCCGCCAGGCCACCCTGACATCCCCGCTGATTATAAGACAATTGGTCAGCCTGTGCTTATACCGGGATCGATGGGCACTGCAAGTTATATCCTGGTAGGTACACAGAAAGCCATGGAGTTAACATTTGGGTCTTCTCCACATGGGGCTGGAAGGATGCAGAGCAGGGCTGAGGCTAGACGTAACGTAAGGGGACAAGAGATCAAAAACGAGCTAGAGAGTAGAGGAATCGTGGTCAGAGCGGCAAGTTTGGCTGTTGTCGCTGAAGAGGCTCCCGAAGCATATAAAGATGTGGATCGGGTTGTGCTGGTTGCAGACACGGTAGGCATAGCTAGAAAGGTTGTCCGAATGGTTCCAATAGCCGTCGTGAAAGGCTGAAACCTGGCGCGAAAAGAAATCTTTATTAAATTATGTTGTCTAGGTAAACGAAGTATGTCGGAAGGAACCCAAGAAGTCATGCCTTCCACGCTAGGTGGGGGAGAGATCAGGCTATTTGGAAAATGGAGTTTACAAGAAGTTAGCCTACGCGACCAAAGCTTGCGTGGATATATCTGTCTTAGACCAGTTCTGATTCCCCACTCTGAGGGTCGACACGCGAAGAAAAGATTCGGTAAGGCTAAAGTGTCGATAGTGGAGCGACTGGCAAACGAGATGATGCGGCCAGGTCGCAACGCTGGCAAGAAGATGTTAGCTCTCAACATTGTAAAAAGAGCCTTCGAGATCATCGAGCTAAAAACAGGTAAAAACCCTGTTCAGGTACTCGTATGGGCTATTGAGAATGCCTCGCCACGTGAGGAGACAACACGTGTTATATACGGTGGTATTCTCTACCACGTCTCCGTCGACGTCTCCCCGCAAAGGCGCGTCGACCTAGCCCTTAGATTTATAACTGAAGGTGCGCGTCAATGCGCCATGAACAATCCGAAAACAATCGAGGAGTGTCTGGCTGACGAGATAGTTGCTGCTGCTTATGGAGACGCCAACAGCTATGCCTTGAAGAAGAAAGAAGAGATAGAACGGATCGCCCTAGCCTCGAGATAAACCTCCTTTTTCCATTTTTGACGCTATGCTTAATTGTAAGTTTACTTTTTATGGGATGTATTAGAATGTCATCGACAGAGCTTTGGGTTGAAAAGTATAGACCGCGTTCTCTTGACGAGATAGTAGACCAAGATGAGATCGTTAGACGATTAAAGGAGTTTGTGAAGACCAAGAGCCTACCGCATCTATTGTTTGGTGGCCCCCCAGGAACAGGTAAGACCACGGCTGCATTGGCTCTTGCACACGACCTTTACGGAGACACTTGGCGTGAAAATACACTCGAACTAAATGCATCAGATGAGCGTGGCATTGACGTCATCAGGAGCCGAATCAAGGATTATGCAAGAACACTGCCCATAGGCGACATACCGTTTAAGCTTGTGATTCTAGACGAGGCTGACAACATGACAGGCGATGCTCAGCAGGCTTTGAGGAGGACGATGGAGCTCTTCAGCAGGAACACCAGGTTCATTCTTATCGCGAACTACGTTTCAAAGATTATTGAGCCTATACAGTCGCGTTGCGCGGTTTTTAGGTTTCAGCCTCTACCTAAAGGCTCTGCAATCGAGAGACTACGATATATTGCCTCGAGGGAGGGCGTGAACGTAGACGAGGAGGCTCTTGAGGTTATTTGGGAGGAGAGCCAAGGTGATTTGCGAAAAGCCATAAACACGCTTCAAGCCGCTAGCGCGATCGTCAAGAATGTAACTGCCGAGGTGGTCTACGAGGCGCTTGGCAAAGTTCGGCCCAAGGAAGTTGAAGAAATGATTCAGAGTGCACTCAAGGGAGATCTTATGGGAGCACGTGAGAAACTTAGGGTTTTATTATACAATTATGGTCTGTCGGGCATAGACATCGTGCGGTATATTCACCGTGACATATTCTCTGTTCAAAAAACCCTTAAACCCGATACTGCAACAGTTGCTGAACTCTTAGCTCTAGTCGCAGAGGCAAACTACAGGATTGTCGAAGGCGCCGACGATGAGATACAGCTTATGGCGCTTCTATCCAAGCTGGCGCTATATGCTCAAGGTAAAACTACAGGAGGAAAGTGATGTCCCTCCAAACAAACATACCATGGGTTGAGAAGTACAGGCCGAGGAGAATAAGCGAAGTAGCAGGTAATGAGGAAGCCAAGAAAGAGTATATCGCCTGGATAAATTCATGGGTTCGAGGAAAGCCCACCCATAAGGCAGCTCTCCTGTATGGGCCTCCCGGCTCTGGAAAAACAAGTATCGTGCATGCAACCGCGGCGGAGTATAACTGGGAGCTTATTGAGATAAACGCTAGTGATGTTAGGTCTCGGGAAGCTATTCAGAATCGTGTCTTCCCGGCGATTCAGACGCGCTCTGTATACGGATATGCAGGTAAAATTATCTTGATAGATGAGGTCGACGGAGTATGGACTAAAGAAGACGTTGGGGGGCTGGACGCCCTTATAGAGCTCATAAACCTGTCGAAATACCCGGTCGTTTTAACGGCAAATGATCCTTGGGACCCTAAACTGAGGGATCTGAGAGAAATTTGTAGGCTGATAGAGTTCAAAAGACTTGGGAAGAGAGATATCATAAAGGTTCTCTCAGATATCTGCTCAAAAGAGGGCATAACATGCGACAGAGAGGTTCTCTCCGCATTGGCAGAAAACGCGAGGGGGGATCTCCGTGCAGCTATAAATGATTTGCAAACAATATCTCAAGGAAACAAGACTATTAGCCTCGCCGACCTGCAAATTCTGAGTGAACGAGCAGCCCAGGAAAGCATGTTTGAAGTGGTCAGGATTGTCCTAACAGCTAAAACCCCGGAAGGAGCATTGTCAGTTACACGCCTGCCATCCCTTGACTATGAAATGTTAATACAATGGCTAAGTGAAAATATCATTGCACAATACACTCCTAGTTTGAGGGCAATTGCAGACGCCTACGATGCCCTATCCCTAGCCGATATAAACCTAGCTAGGATGAAGCGGGAACAAATATGGGCATTACTCCCCTATGTGATGGAGCTTATAACAGCGGGTGTAGCAGGTTCTCGTGAGAAGCCTCCTTTCAGGTTTGTAAAGTATAGCTTTCCCGAGAAACTTAGAATGCTTGCCCGTCTGAAGAGCAAACGCGAAAAATTTACGCAGGTAAGTAGAGGAGCAGCCGAGGCGCTCCACATATCAACCTCTACTTTTAAGACAGAGGTATTGCCATATATCAGGATAATATATGCTCACTCCCCCTCTCAGGCTTTAAGTATTCTCGCCTCTCTAGGAATAAACGAGGAGAGCGCTAAAAATATATTAGAAGCTTAGTCAACCTTCATGTTATCAAGATCCTTTTTAATAGCTTCTTGGAGGATCTTCTGCAAGACTTCTAAGGGGACTCTGTTAATGCCTATATCCTTGTTTTCAGGTAGCTGAGGCATAGCTATCTGTGTGGTTCTCCCCTTGCCGCTTTTACTGCTTACACGTGTGTCTATAAGACCCTTGCTTTCGAGAAGCTGAATCTTCTCCCATATACTCGTGTGTCTTAGAGGTTTGACGCCGTACTCGTTACATAAATCTTCATATTCGAATTCGACATCACCCATACTAACATAAGCCTTGTCGCGCTCCAACATTAAGACGTTTGTGATGGCTAGAAGAATCAGTTTTTCGTGTAACTGAAGCCTCATTATCTCCTCCTCGTCATAAGGTGTCGGAAGTATACCCTGGTTTAGCACTTCTCTTACATCTTCGGGAAGTATCATGCTCCTCTCTTGGCTTTCAGCGCGAAGCGCTGCATAGTAAAGAGTTTTTATGGCCATTCTAGCGTCCCCCCATCCCTTACCATCTTCATAGCCGAATATGTTCGCAATCATTTCAATAACGTCCTCACTCACAGCCTCCGATCTGATGGCTCCTTCTTTTTCAATCCGGTGCTCCAATATTTCCTTCAGCTGACGCGAATTATACGGGTTAAACCTGATCACCGTTGAGGATAACGAGCTCCTTATGCCGGCATTGGAGATATGCTCAATACTTACTTTAAAATCCCTGAAGATTGCTATGATACCTATGCTGATATCGATATCTGTATAGATTTCTCTGAGCCTGGTAAGGGTATAAATCGTATCTTCACCTTCCTCCTGCTTCACAAGAACATCAGCCTCGTCTAACACAACTACGAGGTTTGAATCAGTCCTCTGAAGCGAGTGAAGAGTATAATCCATCACCTCATGCGTAGAGAACCCCTTTCGTGGGAATCGTAAACCAACATCTTCTCCGATTTTTCTAAATATCACGAATTTTGTCCTCAACTCATACGCGTTTACATAACTGGTCGTTAAGGGTGGAATCTTGCCGGCGGACAAATATTCCTTTAGAGCCAGGAGAATCCTCTTCGCAACAGCAGTTTTTCCCGTTCCCGTAGGGCCATCAAAAATGATGACTTTAGATAACCCTTTCTCCCCTTTTATTATCGCTTGAAAGTACCTAAGAGTTTCTCGAAGCTCGGCCTCACGATGCGGCAGATACACTGGTACGTACTCGCTACTCATTTTCCGATGGTCGAGCACAATTCTACGCACGGGAAGCATTGAATCCTTAATATCCATGAAGATACCTCTAGTTGCCTATTGATTTTCTTTACTGGCGAGGAAAATAAGTATTTCTCCAGAGGAACGGGGGTATGTTACCATACCTATGACATCCCGCTATTTACGGTGGAGTGGGGCTTGTTCACTTCTGCTAAAACTCCCAGTTTACGCTTTTAGCTCAGTCCTCAGTATCCCGGCCTCCACTATAAATACCATGCAACCTATTCTTCAAAACTTTCTACCTTACTGCTTCTAGAGACCGGCGCGGGTTAAATCTTCTCGGGTAAGAATACAGTGTAAAAGTAATGATCATTATAGGAGAAACAACTCCAGGATGAGGTCAGCCTAACCATTAGCTGGTTTTGGAGTTATTTTTATCTCGAGTAGTAAGTGGCTGCTCGTTTTCTCTATCACCCCATCCCATTGTCCACCTAGACACAATTGGAGGTATGGTTTAAGCTTTGCAAAGTAATCTTGTCTCCAACCGTCTTTGGCTTTAAGCTTTATAGATAACCTTCGGAATAGCTTCGTGGTTTGACAGCACTTCGCTAAGAGCTCTTCTAAGCTGTCAATAAGATTCGATGAAATACGGACTGAGCATAGGACGAGACGTGTAGCCAATAAATTTCTCACAGGGTATCTTTGGAAGAGTGTTGCAAGGTTCTCATAGGTAAGGGCTGTCTGAAGGCATATTCGCCCTCCTGAGGTAATCCATCCTTTAATTCTTGTGTCGTAGGGAAACAATAGGTCTAGCACGTCACGGAGTACAGCTCTCTCATGTCCCTTGCGGCAAGTGATAATTAGGTTACAGTTTACTTCACCAGACTCCATTTCTCTCTAGAGTTTCTCTCTATCCTGTCAAATAAAACTTCTACACCGATGCCGGGCCCTGAAGGAACCTGAATCGTGCCTCTCGATGTAACTGTCCAGGGAGGCTCTACTATATCCTCGCTCCAGTAACGGCTACTAGCGGAAATATCATTGGGATAATTTACTGCGCTATGCGTCGCCAAAGCGACCAGGAAAGCTCTCCCGATACCCGTTTCTAGCATACCTCCTATCCAGGCACCAATTCCAATTTTTCCCGCAATGTCAAGGATTTCTCTTGCATTAAAAACCCCTCCAACTCGCGCAGGTTTTACATTAACTATCTCCAGGGATCCCATATTCCAGCCTAGAACTAGATCTTCCACATTCCCTATGCTTTCATCGAGACATATAGGCGTCGATATTTTTCTGGAAAGAATACTGTGTTCAATAAGGTCGTCCCACCTAAGAGGCTGTTCAATCATCAAGAGATTAAACTCATCCAGCTTCCTGAAAACAGGGAGATGTGTAAGGTCATAAGCGCCATTGGCGTCGACTTGCAAGGGGATCTCCTCAAACTCTTTTCTGATGCTTTCCACGGGCTTAACGTCGTATCCAGGCTCCACTTTTATCTTTATGCGCGCATATCCTTCTTCTAACCTCATACGAACTTCTCGGAGCAGCTCGTCCAAGGTGGGCTTAATCCCTATACTTACACCTGAGGTAATCTCTTTCCTGGCTCCACCCAAAAGCCTTGAGAGAGGAATTCGTTCGAGACGGGAATAAACATCTACCAGCGCTTCCTCAAGTGCTGTTTTAGCCATAGGATAGCCTCTAACAGTAGACACAATTTTTCTAAACTCCTCTGGATGTTCAATGTTAGAGTTTATAAGAAGAGGTGCCAGGAACTTTTTAATAATCAACATAGAGACTTCGTATGTTTCATAACTATACCACGGCCCCCACTCCGCAACGAGCTCGCCCCATCCCTCCTCTCCTCCTTTCTCCTCTACTCTAATTAAAACAACAGGTCTTGAGCTTAGAGATCCGAAACTTGTTCTAAAATCATCTGAAAGCTTCATCTCTAGAAAGAAAACATCTATCTTTCTTATCTCCAAGGATACTCACCTTCAAGTATAGACTGAAGGCTCCCTTTAAACAGTAGATAAAAGTTCCTCCTTTCCCCCTCCTCCACTAAAGAGAGGTGTTCAACCACAATGTATTTGTTTTCTAAATAACTATTAATACTCTCTCTAAATAGAAGCTTCCATCGATATGCACACTCCATGCACTCCTGCCGAAGCATATTAATATCTCCAGGGAACTCAAGTAGAACAAGCTCCTTCGAGAAGTCTTTCAAAACTCTGCTAGCCACCCTAACTCCACTTTCTTTTTTAGTGCTCAGGGCTGTAAACGCTAAATCCTTGACCTCATCATAGGTCGGAGCGCTGTCTCTCCCCTGCAGTCGGTCCACAACCCTTTTACTCAAGACCCACCATTCAACCTTGAAGCGGTCTGTAGGAAGCCCAACATTGATTCCATCGGCTATCTCCCCGTAGTAATTTTCATAGAATCGCCTCGAGATAACCCCCAGCTTTCCAAAGTTGAACCTCGCGTTCAGCCCTTGATGTGGGTCAAAAGTCCATATAATAACCTTGTAGCCTCTATCAACACTCCACTTTCTCTGTCTAAGCTTTAACTCTAAGGCAATATTTCTACCTCTAAACTCCTTCTTCACACCAAGCATATGCGAGTAATGGTAGTAACCAAACTCTGGGTCAAAACCAATAAATCCAAGAACAAACCCGACAACCCTTCCCTCAGCCACCGCCGCTTCTAAGAAACCGCCATTGTCAAGTATAGCCTTCAACATGTGTACGGGAACTGCCTCAGTATAGTCAGGCATTGACCAAGCATCTTTCATAACATCGAGTATCTGTCTCAAAAGTGCAGGGTCTGAAGGCACGGTGAAGAGAACTTCTCCCTGTGACACTCTATTGATACACGGAAATATTATAAATATTTTCCCAGCAGAGACTCGTGTTTCTATACCCACCGATAAAACGCGAAGCGTTTATATCCACTTAGCCATAATTATTCTGAGCCGGGGTGGCCGAGCGGACCAAGGCGGCGGACACTCTGCTAGTAACAAAGCCGCAGTTGAGCCTTGGGCGGGATATCCGTTGCCCCTAAGGGCGCCCGGGTTCAAATCCCGGCCCCGGCGCCACGTTTTGTCCTGTTATTTTGTCCTTTTTGGGTCAATGCGTAGGCGGCTTGGTCGTGCCCGTTGCCATAGGGGGTATTGTAACCTAAAAATGGCAGTAGGGAGCGGGGATGCGAAAAAGATATTTATTTGGGTTATCTTTACGGCACAGGTCATATGTCTAGTGAGTTTAGGTACATCGTTCGAATAGCTGGCGTAGATCTCCCAGGCGATAAAGCTTTAGTGTATGCTCTCGCAGACATAAAGGGCATAGGTTTTAACACGGCTTTTGCGCTTCTTAGGAAGCTCGGTTATGATCCATTTAGACTTCTAGGCACCTTAACAGATGAAGACGCTGAGAAAATTTCCAGTTCATTAAAAAGCCTCGACTCTCTCGGCCTCCCTGCCTGGATGCTTAATCGCAGGAAGGATCCCGCTACCGGTGTTGACAGGCACCTCGTGGCAGCAGATCTACTACTCACCGTACGTGGAGATATAGAACAAATGAAAAAGATTAAGAGTTACAGAGGTGTGAGGCATATGTATGGTCTTAAGGTCAGGGGGCAGAGAACCCGTACGACTGGGCGTACCGGTTTAACCTTAGGTGTTAAAAGAGGAGCTGCAAAACAACAGGAAGCTAAAAAAGGTGGTTAAATGGGGGATCCTAGGAAATCTCGTAGGAAATGGCAGGGTCCAGGGCATCCTTGGAGAAAGGAGGTTCTAGAGGAGGAGATGAGACTCTTAGGTGAATATGGACTAAGAAATAAACGTGAATTATGGATAGCCGAGTCGCTTTTACGTGACATTAGGGCTAGGGCCAGGAAGCTCCTAGCTCTACCAGAGGAAGAAAGAGTTCCACTTGAAAAACCGCTTGTTTCCCGTCTCTATAGGCTGGGACTCTTACCAAGTGAGGGGTCTACTCTTGACGAGATTTTAAGCCTAACAGTACGGCACATACTGGAACGGCGCCTACAAACAATTGTCTATAGGAAGGGTTTAGCATCAAGCATGTATCATGCTAGACAGCTTATAACTCACGGCCATATAGCTATTGGAGGTAGGCGGGTTAGGAGCCCCGGCTATCTTGTTTCACGTGAGGAAGAAGATCTCGTGGCGTATTATCCCCTTTCTCCATACGTGAAAGTTACCCAGCAAGTTGAAAAAGGTGAGAAGGATGTCGGAGGAAACTAAGCCCAAGGAGCAACAAAAAGAACAGAAGGAAGCCAAGGCTAAGAGCGACGTTGGGATTGCATGGATCTACGCTAGTTACAATAATACCATTATCCACATCACTGACATTTCAGGATCCGAGACGATAGCCATAGCATCCGGCGGGCAGATAGCCAAGGCGGACCGCGACAAGCCCTCACCCTGGGCTGCAATGCAGGCGGCGATTAAGGCTGCAAAGATCGCCCTAGACAAGGGAATAAGAGTCGTACACGTAAAGGTTAAGGCTCCGGGGGGCTACGGCGCAAAAACACCTGGCCCCGGTGCTGGTCCAGCGATAAGAGCTCTGGTCAGAGCTGGCCTTATGGTCGACCGTATTGAAGACGTGACGCCGCTGCCAACGGACTCGATAAGAAAACCCGGAGGTCGTAGAGGCAGAAGGGTTTAAGCCGGATCAGACCGGAAACCTCTTCCTCATTTTTATTCAGAGCTGCAATGGATCATCATCTCCACTAATTCTCGTAACCCCCTTGCTTAGGATTTCAAAAAGCTTATCCTTAAACATTGCTGTCCGCATAGACTAGCTGGGAAACTCCTCATTAAGAGACCCGGGTTTCAACCGCACATATCTTTTTAACATGGTATCATTGAACATAAATATAGAGAATGGGTGGGTAATCTTTGCCTTGGATAGGGCTGGAATCATCCTGCGTGACAAGGGACCTAGAGGACTATCTTAAAGGATACGGCTATACGATTCTTAGGACCTTTGAGATCGAGCTTTTAGTCAAGGATGTATGGAGAAAATTCACTGTTTACGAGGTAGTTGGGTTCGCTGAAGGTGTTGCAGAGATACTAGCTGAAACGTTCAACTGCCCCGCAATTGAAGCCGGGCCGCATCTCATACTTGGTGAGGTCTCTGCTAAGCTATGGGATGAGGCTGTTAAGGTTGTTATGCCGTCGGGCGAGTCTTTTACGATTCCTGTTTATACCTATGATGGTTTTCTCGATATTAAAATGCCCACCTCTAAGGTAAGAGGTTTAAAAGGAGAGATTATAATCGCTGGTAAGACCTTCTCCTTGCCTTTAACCGAAAATGACTTCCATGAGCTAATGATTATGGATAGGAGAATCAAGGAGAAGATCGAGAAGGCTATCTCGGTTTATGGGGTGAAAAAAATACTTAGTGAGGATTTCCTTGGAAAGATCAAAGAGTCAGGAACAGGGGAAGGTATAAAATCAGGACGCCTCATGTACGAGATTGACGATTCAACCAAGATGGTTCTTTGCTTATATGAAGGAAAGCTTACATCGATGAACCTGCAACGCTTTGCCATATTTCTTGTTGAAAAGGAGCTATTCGATGAGCTAAGAGAATTTTCCAAGAAATTGGTACCAGCTGATCGGAAGATTGTATTAAAAGCTTTACAAGAATACTTCGAGCTTTATGAGAATTCAATAAAACATCGCGATCGTTTAAAAAACATCATGGAAGAACTAGAGAAAAACGTTGAAAAATGATTGGCTTAGTTAATTACAATGTTTTAAAGGCTACCTAGAAAAAATAAATATATGCGTGTCAAGAATAAAAATCGATGCCAAAATTAGCTACACGTACTCAAACAATTGTGAGCTCTCCCATTAGACGTATAGCTACCCTTCTTGACGAAGCCAGGCGTAAAGGCGACATTATCAGTTTCGGCGGAGGCGCCCCTAGCCTACCACCACCTCCAGAAGTGGTAGATTATCTCGTTGAAAACTTAAAGAAAAGCCCTCAAAAGACCGTCGCTTACGGTAGCACTCGAGGAATGCTAGAGTTACGTGAGCTTATTGCCCAGGATCTGAAAAAATACTGGAATGTCTCCTATGACCCCAAGGAAGAAATAATGATTGTTAACGGGGGGACCGAAGGGATTTACCTAGCTTTAGGGGCAATTCTCGAACCTGGAGACGAAGTTATTCTTATAGACCCAACTTATGTTGGTTACGCCGAGCCCATACGCTTGTTTGGAGGTAGAGTACGCCACGTACCTGTTAGGGTTGAGGAAGGTTACCAGCCTAGCATCGAAGAAGTGAAGAAAGTTGTTTCCCCGTTAACAAAAGCATTCATTTTGCTCTCACCAGATAACCCAACAGGAAGAATAGTAACTCCCGAGTTTGTAAGTGGATTAGTAAAACTCGCACAGGAATATGATTTCTGGATCATCTTTGACGCTGTTTACAAGCATATAAGCTACGGGCGACCAACACCCTGGGTCGACTCCTTTCCTGGTGCCAGAGAGAGAACAATAACCATAAACAGCTTCAGCAAAGAAGCATCCATTCCAGGCTTTAGATTAGGATATGTCACCGCACCTCCCGAGGTTTTAGAGGCTATGGAGAAGATAAAACAGTATGTTTCATTAGCCCCTGATACGCCGGGGCAAATAGCTATGATTAAGTTTTATGAAACCGGTCTAAAAGAACACTATTTAAACGAGATAGTTCTACCAACGTATAAAAAGCGCCGTGACCTCATGTATAAACTCATAATGGAATACCTACCTGACGCCCAAACTACATTGCCGGAGGGAGCATTCTACTTCTTCGTTAACATTCAGCGATACTTAGAGGCAATGGGTCGAGATGACGAAGAATTCTCTAACAGGCTCTTATACAGGAAAAGTGTCGTCGTGATACCTGGTAAATATTTCGGAGAAAACGGGAAAGGTCACGTGAGAATGACCTTTGTAAGTGAGCCTGAGGAGAGAATAGAAGAAGGAATAAAGAGGATGAACGCCTACATCACAAGTTATCTTTAAGTAGATATTTTTGCCTCCATGATTTTCTTTTTTATATCTCTCAGAGTGTATAATAGCACGCCCAGCCTTGCATCTTTACTGAACAGAACCGCCATGTAGCCTATCTCGCCTAGTTTTATGTATATTATGCCAGAGCCGTCCGGCGCGTTAACGGTGATCCAATCAGCCTCTCCCTTACCTAATTCAGTGCTCGCTCTATTTCCAACTTCGGATAGCACGGCAGTTAAAGCCGCTACCTTTTCCTCTAGATCTTTATCCGTTAAGCTGCTAAGGAGTGGAAGACCATCACTAGTAGCAACGACAAATCCCTCAAAACCCGCTACACGAGTTACAGGCTCGATGAGCCGTCTTAAGACTTCAAGGTTAAGGCTCAATTTTTACACCAAGGCTATACTCTGAATCCCTAAATATATGTTTAATTTGTAATATTTTATGTTAACCCGCCACTCCTAGAAGATAAAATAACTTCGACTACTCGGTTCAAGACTTTCAGAGCCGATTCTCTGTTGAGCGCGACTAAAGGCATGACAAGGTTAGGGTCTACGTTGAATATTTGAGCAACAACATTAGGTTTTATGCTACTTTGGAGATCCTGCTTATTTACCGCTATAACATGTGGATAGTGTCCAAGACTTTTCATGTATTCATATATAGTGCGGGAACGCATGACTTGTAGCATGTTAGATCCGTCAACGATAAAAATGTAGCCGTGCATTCCAGTGGAGAGAACACGCCACATAAATTGGAGCCGTGTCTGCCCAGGTGTCCCAAATAGATATACATCTATGCCGTTTACACTTGTCCGACAATAGTCGAATGCCACAGTTGTATATTGTTTTACCTGGGACTCATAAAGTGTGGAGACAGGTACCTCCGTCGTCAAAACCTTTCCTTGCGATATTGTTTTAACAAACGTTGTTTTTCCACTAGCATAGGGCCCGCTAACCAGTATTTTTAGATAGTTTCTTTGCATCTACTTGACCCACCCCGGCTACTTTGACAAGTTCATCCTCGTACTTCCTTAAAACAAGGTGTATAAGCCCTAGGTTGGGGCGTGTGATTGATGATAAAGCTATAAAGGATCCGTCCACTGATGAAATAATAACATGTTCACCGTTCTCAAACTCCACGTCGACCCTTTTAACCCGGCTCCCAAAAATATCTCCCAAGGCATCCAGGGAGCCGAGCGCAGCAGCTGATGCCACTGATAAGAACTCTGCTTGTGATTGATCGGGAGAGATGAAGGATACTGGTATCCCGTCGCGCCATGCGAAAACTATGGATGTTACCATATCATGTGTTTCCTTGATTATTTTAGCGAGGATTCCTCGAAGTTGTATTTCTTTCTCTGAGCTCAAACTACACCACCAAAGTTACATTATCTTTGATAACACATCTCTAAAATATTTTCCTATCGTTTCTCGAATTTCTTCGATTCTAGCCTCGTCCAACCCCAATCCGTCTTCAAACTCCAGGATACCATAAATAGTCAGATCCTTAACATCGCCAAGGCGGAATAGCTCGATTCGTCTATTACTTCTCACTAAAGTGGTTTTCTCCATATTTGATACCCGTAAAACTTCCAACAATTTAGGCGGTTCCTCGCTACATTGGCCATAGCTTTTCACAATATAGCCTTGTGACGTAATAATTCCCGCATATTTAACTTCTGGGAAATAAAGCCCTATCTCGTTAACATCATTTATTTTCTTGATCTCGCGTGTTATAGGCCTAGCAGGCTTAGTATAGCTGCTCAGGGGTACGGTTTCAGCTGTTTTTCTTTTCTCCAATATATAGACCCTTCCCTCTAAAGCGGTAACTTTTGACTCTAACTGTGAAAACCCCTCTTGTATTTTATTCAGGCTGTTTTTAACAGCTGCTAGCTCTGAGGACAGTGTCTGTTGAGCTGTTTCAATAGAGCCAAGTTTTTCCACATATTTCTCCAAGTCCCCGCTCTTCTTAGGAGTTTGTGAGAGTTCGCGTACAATAAAACGTAGGAGATAGATAAAGGCTGCCAAGACGCCGATTGAGACTCCTAAGGCTAAGATTGCAATAATGAGTGTTGAGGAAGTATCACTAACCAATTGGTAATGGAGGTTGGCATGTGTATAATGAAGCATAAAACCTCTATGATAACTTAAGCTTTAAAATATATAAAAATATTCAACAATAAAAGATGAGTTCTCACGCACTCTAGCCATCTTATTTTAAACATCTTGTCAGCTATCAGATTCAATAGCGTTTCTTAAGAGTTTAGCCACGTCTTCAGGTGCGATTCTCACAACCCTAACTGAGTCTAAAACTTCGATTCCTCCGATTCTCTCGAATGGGACGAAGTCTATGAACATGTGGAAGAACGACTGATAGCCAAACGGATTGCTGTAAATAAGCACATATCTATCACGTACGACCCCAACCTTATCCATGGCCCTTGAGATCAAGATGAGTATTTCTGAAAGACCATCGATCTCACGGTCGTCAAGATCAGTAAGCCTCTCTACATGCCTCTTAGGAGCTATTCTAACATGAAAATTTCTACGCGGAGCCGAGGTCGCCCATGCGATCCAAGTGGCATTCTCAAAGACTAGTCTCTCATCATGTCTCGAGGAACATATGTGGCATTTACCTCTCATCATGTCAAAAGCCTGGAGCACGTTCTCCATAAAGGCTCCGTGGCCGTCCTGATTGAGATCCATGTATGCCTGGGCGTGCAGTCTTGGTTGGCTCCCCCCAGCCATTAAACCAACATTAAAGAAAACATAAAGCGGGATTAGTGTAAATCCCCTCTTTTTAGCTTCTTCTACACCAAAGCTAACCGCACTCAGAAGTGATTTAAACATAGCAGAGAGTGAGGTAACATCAGCCTCGCTAAAAGTTTCATAGTACGTGGATGCTGGGAAGGCAACAAGATTTATTCCATGCGCAATCCTGGTGTATTCATCCTCGATTTTTGGCTTAAGCTGTTCTTCTAACTGTTCATCTATGACTCTAACCATTGCAGGGTATCTGTTAACGATAGTTACTGCCGTTGCGTCTCTAACGTCAAGCATCACAGGCTCTGCGCTAAAAACACTGTCAAACCTATTGCGGTCGATGGAGATGAAGATTGCATAATCACGCCCCTCAAGTATCTCCTTGAATGTATCCTTTACCCTCTCAGTTCTTTCCTCTCCCCCCGGTCTGGCCGAGCGAATAGGGCTCACATAGGAAAAGTGACCTTTCCATTTTCCGATTGGTATCATCTTTCCAGTAGCATCGGGAAGCAGAATCGGGGCTGCTGACAACGGGTCCCATTTTTTACGTGGGATAAGGTGTAGTTTCTCGCTGGAAAAATTGTGGCGGGTTATGATTCCCCAGTGCATGAACGGGATATCCTCAATCCTCATATAGGATTTTACGTTTTGTGACAATTATATCACCGAGCAAAGCCTATGACTTCAAACTCCATATATATTTCTTCGAGTATTCTTATAAAATCCTCACTTACTTCCGGATTACGTGTGGTTATAACACTAGTATAAGCTTTCCTCGCAGAATAGCCCTCCTTAATCTTCGCGTCGACCTCTAGGGCTAAATTTAACAGCGTTGTACGGCTGAAACGTGAAAGGAGAGTTTGATACGGAGCAGCGAGTTTTTCTGTTGTTTCAAGGTCAAACCCTGTTACTTGCGAGAATAATTTTAAAACGAAGGGTTTGTCGGGAATCCGGATGTAAATAATTATTGTTTCACTCCTTGGAAGACTCCTGAGACCTGAAGCTCCAAGCTCGTGGAAAAACAATATCTTCTGTTTACAGTTCATATCCTTAATTGCGTAATCTGTGAATAGTTTCTCCTCCTCAATTGATGTCCCAGTTACTACCAGATACTTCCTAGGGGACGGTTCCTCGCAAAGCCTCCTGAATGCTTCTACAATAGGTTCCAGGTCCCAAAAAATCAAACTTGGGTCATACTTTGTCCTGCGCTCTCTTCTTTTATAAACAGATGATTTCAATG
The DNA here is from genome assembly GCA_041287245.1 of Infirmifilum sp. Classification (GTDB taxonomy): domain Archaea; phylum Thermoproteota; class Thermoprotei; order Thermofilales; family Thermofilaceae; genus Thermofilum. The sequence goes on from JBEULP010000117.1 coordinate 38,192, forward strand.
TATAGATGTATGAAGGTAGCTTTAACGTTGATATTTCAACCCCGTTTAGCGTTAAAGAGGTTCCTATAGAGGCGGCTAAGGCGAAGATATCTTTTGGAGTTAGCGTTCCGGTCATCTCCAACGGAACTAGCAGGAGAAAAACCTGGGGCAGCACAAGTGTACCCAGTTTTTTATCTTCTGATATTGAGGGCGCCGTTAAGGTTATTATTAGAATGAAAAACTCGACTATAAGCCTAGGATTCGAGTTAAACAAACCTATGAGATAAGAGTAGAAGAGAACCGCATCTGAAAGTTGCCCCCTGGTACTTCTAGGTAACCCGCCAGGAAGAGCTAAGAGTGGGGTGAAAAAGATGCTCGAAGTAGAGAATAGAAGAGAAAATGTAAATAAGGTACTTGTGAATATCAAGCTGGTGAAAAATGCCTCATGAGGCTTTTCTTTTGACGACAAATAATAGAGGAGCCCTAATATAACCCCCACATAGTCTGGAAATACAATAACCAGGGGAGGTAACAGTAGAAGCGTGAGCGCAGACATCCAGTCATGAATATTTTTCACCGAATCCAAAAGCAGAAAGGGTAGCAAGACGACTAGATAAAAAAACTCTCCAATCCTATACAAAACAAAGAAGAAGACTAACAAGAATGACGGCAGCGCTGCTGAAGGACTGAAAACGGCAGAAACCAAGGGGATGAGAAATAGGTATTTTTCTGTAAGAATTTGAGGAAGAACGGAGCTATATACGATTTCAATAGACGCTACGCCGCAAAACGCTAGGAATCGCTGCTTCAAGTTAGCCACAGAGACACACGCCTATCAACTGATGCCTTGTGAAGCTAAAAAGATTATTTTCCAGCATCACAAATAATTTAACTTCGTTTGGAACTTTGAACACATGCAACCTTTCAAAAATCACATTGAGAAGCTTCTAAGAATATTAGCAGATAAAAACCTTAAAGCAGCCCTTGTTTTTTCATCCCCGAATGTTTTCTATTTTACTGGAACAGACGCGCCTATAGCCGCTTTAATTTCGGAGGACTCGAGTGTCACCCTGATATCAAACAGGTTGGAGTATCTGAGAGCAGTTGAGGAGCATGCGGTTGGAGAGGTGTACGCCTTTTCAAAGTCAAAGGACATTGCCGAATATGAGAAGATCCTTCAAGGCGACGCATATGACGCTATCAAACACCTCGTGGAAGGCGTGCCTCCTGAAAAGATAGGTGTTGCAGGGGCAGGACGTGAATTACAGGAGAAATTGAAGGAGAAGCTGGGCTCCGGTTTTCAAGATATCTCGAAGGAAATTATTTTGTTGAGAAGGCAAAAGGATCAGGTGGAGCTGGAACGGATTAAGACAGCTGCTAGGATAGCAGAGAGAGCCATGGGGAGAGCTGTTGACGCCCTTGAAAGGGGTATAACTGAGTATGAGGTTGTTGCTGAGATATTGTCGGTTATTTTAAGGCACAGGGCTTACCCGTCGTTCGATCCTATTGTAGCCTTTGGAGAACATGCTGCTCATCCGCATGCAAAACCTTCAAATAGAGAACTCAGGGAGGGTGATTTTGTAAAAATAGACTTGGGAGCAAGATATCAAGGATATTGTAGCGACATGACGCGTACTGTGATTTTTGGTAAGAGCTCGCCAAAACAAGAAAGAATTTTTAATGCTGTCCTTAAGGCTCAGGAACGTGCGCTCACACTTTTACGTCCCGGTGTAAAGGCTAGGCAGGTTCACGAGGCGGCGTATCAAGCTTTGCAGGAAGAGGGATTGCACTATTACTTTAATCACGGTTTGGGGCATGGCGTTGGCATTGAGATTCATGAAGAGCCCTACCTTAACGCGGAGAGCGAGACAGAGCTAATTCCAGGGGACGTAGTTACTGTTGAGCCGGGAGTTTATATGGCAGGATACCTGGGCGTGCGCATCGAAGATATGGTGTTAGTCACGAATGACGGTTCAGAAGTTTTAACCTACTTTGCACGCTCCCTCTTCTAATCATCGGTACATCATGCTTGCCGTGGGTCTACATTTTTGATCTTTTCCTAAGGATTTAGAGTCTGTTAAGCGTAGTCGTACTTTAAGTCTCACTGGAGCCTATGTGGGACTAGGGCTTGTAACGCTGGAAAGAAGGAGTATGAGAGTATATAGTGAAGCTACAAATACTGAGGGCAGAGATAGAAGATTATCGCATTTTCCAATGTTGTCCCTAGAGAAATGTAGGATCATTTTTTGCGAGGAAATCATGGATTGAGCGAGCAAGACTTTGGGCTAGACGCAGGGGTTCGGGAGTTTTGCCGTGAAGAGTTAAAAGGTTAAGAACCTCTCTTACCTCTCTTTCGCTCAACCCGGCAAATCGCGCGTACACATAGCTTTTAGTGGCTTTGATATATACTCGCTCCCTTTCTCCCAGCTTGCGATACAATCTAAGTCGCTCTTCTTCTCCTGGAAAATATTCTCGAATATATTTTTCGAGGCCGTCCGACTCTTCATAGCTGAGACAAATTACAGGTATTCCCAATTCTTCGTACAAAGAAAATATATCTACAATGTTAAACCAGCTTATTATACAGCCATTAAGCATTATTATGTTGAGGTCTTTTCTTTGGGTTTCTCTCACAAGCTGAGCAATCTTGTCTGTTGCATCAAGGCCACCCACACTAACCCATGTAATGTAAAAGCCGTCGATAACACTGTCTCTCCGATAAGAGACAGCAGCGATTATGGATCGTCTCTGTTTCTTATTGAAGCACTCGGCTACTCCGAGAACTCGGAAAGCAGGTTTCGTTGGGTGTATTTTGCGTGTAGATGACTCTCGCCGCGCTAATGGAGTATGCTGTGAAAAAAGAGAAGCTTCACCGAAAAAAGAAGCGTTAAGACGATGGTTGCCTTCCATATACTAGCATATGGGAAACAGAGAAAAAAACCTTTGGCTTCTAGTCCCCCAGGAGGGAGTTTTCCGAGCGCTAAAACTGCCATGACGGGTCTAAGCGTTAAACCATATATGGAAGTTGTTAGTTAGGGATTCGATGCTTAGGCTTCCAAGGACTATTGAGTGGAAAAATGGCTTGGTTAGGCTGATAAACCAAAAGGAGCTTCCTGAAAGGCTAGTTTATGTTGAAACTAGTGATTGGAAGAGAGTGGCGAAAGCAATAAAGGATATGGAGATCCGGGGGGCGCCAGCCATAGGTGTCGCTGCGGCTTTCGCACTGGCTCTTTTCGCGTATCACTCAACTCATAAAACCCTAGACTTATTTATGAAGGAATTTTATACAGTTGCCGAAGAGGTTAAGAAAACAAGGCCTACGGCTGTTAATCTGACGTGGGCTGTTGAACGCATAATGTCTAAGGTTAAGCTGGCCTCGAGCATTGATGACGCTAGGAATACAATTATCGAAGAGGCTCTCAGGATTCAGGAGGAGGACGAGAATGCTAACCGTAGAATAGGAGAGATAGGTTCGGAGCTAATAAGTGATGGCGACACTGTAATAACTGTATGTAATGCAGGTTCTCTAGCTACGAGCTATTGGGGGACTGCTACAGCTCCGATGTATGTTGCATATGAGAAAGGTAAAAGGTTCCGAGTAATAGCGCTAGAGACCCGTCCTTACCTTCAAGGAGCAAGGCTCACTGCATGGGAGTTAAGCCAGGCTGGGATTGACGTTGTGATTGCCACCGATAACAGCATTGGGATTCTAGCTATGAAAGAAAAGATAGACTTGGCGATTGTTGGTGCAGATAGAATTACCCGCAGAGGATGGGTAGCCAATAAGCTGGGAACCTATCCTTTGGCTTTGATATCCCGTGTACATAACATACCGTTTTATGTCGCCGCGCCTACCAGCACGCTCGATTTGAGATCCGAAGGCCCAGGGGATTTTGAGATCGAGAGACGCGACCCGGAGGAAGTATTATATTGGAAAGGTTATAGGATAGCTCCTGACAAAGTGAGTGCAATCTACTATGCATTTGACGTCACACCGCCCCAGCTTATCACAGGTATTATTACAGAAAGGGGAATCCTCTATCCCCCCTACGAGAAGAGCATTCCAGGTGCTGTGAAATAAAAGATTTTCTCTTTCTATTTTGGTGAAAAACGTGTATGTTTTAAACCACTTAACTCTTAATTTAAGCGCGTGCGTACAATGCCGGTAAGGCTAATAAGACTTAAAAGGCTAATAGATCTGATCCATGTTCTAAATGTAAGCCAGCTTCCATTGATTCACCACTATACCCTAGATTCTACACATCTCTATTTTGTCCCAGTGACGCTAGGAGGCGAGCCCAGCGTAATTTATTACTACGAGTCGGCTCAGCCCTTACAGGGAGTCTACGTATTATTTAATAACTTTACAGGCGAGATTATCGTGTCGAACAAGTGGCTATCAGATAGTAAGTATTCCATTATACCCATAATAGAGGTTGAGTCTCAAAGCTTCTTTACGTCTAAGGAATTCTTCAATGAGATTCAAAGACACCACGCACATAGGATGAAGAAAGAGAAGCAGGAGAAAGTGCCAGTGTCTCATAATGAGGAGGTCTTAGCCCCGCATGTTAGTGCCCAGTCTTGATTATGTCCCTTATTATGGATCCTAGAAACACCCAGCCCCCTTTGAATTTTGCCGATAGAAGCACAAATACCGCAGAGTTTATAAACAAATTATACCAAAGCCTAGCTGGGATAATATGCAACGGGCTATTTCGTCGAAACCCACCAAGGTGCGAAAAAGATCAGTCTATACTGCTCCACTACATGTTAGGTCCAAGAGAATAGTTGCTCCTCTATCAGATGAGTTGAGTGAAAAACTGGGCATAAAGAGAATACGTGTGAGAACAGGAGATCGAGTTCTCATTGTGAGAGGAGCCTTTAAAGGACATGAGGGCAAGGTCGTTCGAGTAAACGTGAAAAAAGAACGAATATACGTCGAAGGCGCCGTTTTAAGAAAAGCTGATGGTACAGAAGTTCCTTTCCCGATCCACCCCTCTAAGGTTGTTGTCATCGAACTTGACACGTCTGACAAACGTCGAAAAGAATTAGTCGGCAAGGTTTCTAGTGGTGGTGCTACATGAAGAGGAAGATAAAGAGTAGTCTTAGACACTTAAGAAGGTCTGTCGCCCCGCCCTTCTGGCCAATTAGCCGTAAGCAGTATGTGTGGACTGTAAGGCCTAAACCGGGACCCCATCCCTTGACAAGGAGTATTCCACTGGGGATAGTGATAAGAGACCTTCTCGGATATGCTACTTCTATGAAGGAGGCTAGAAGGATACTGGCAGAGAAGAAAATAGCTGTAGACGGGAGGATTGTGACGGATTATAAGTTTCCAATCGGATTAATGGACGTCATTCATATTCTTCCAGAGGATAAATATTATAGAGTAGTTCCTGATGAGAAGGCTAAACTAAAACTCATAGAGATTCGAAAAGAAGAGGCAGTCCACAAGCTGGGGCGCGTTATACGGAAGCAAACGGTCCCTGGGGGTGCAATCCAGATTACCCTCCACGACGGTAGAAACCTCATACTTTCAAAGGAGGGAACCGAGGGTCAGTCTAACATAAAACCCTTTGACTCTGTTCTAATCACAATTCCGAAACAATCACTTGTAAGGCATATTCCGCTTAAAGAAGGTATACTCGCCGTGGTAACAGAGGGGAGACACACTGGCTTTGTAGGGCGCATAGAGTCTATTCAACACATCTTCAAAAGACGCAATGCTATTGTTGTTTTGAAAAACGAAAAGGGCGAGACTATTAGAACCGTGTTAGAATATATACTTCCTGTTGGAGAAGAGCAATCGGTTTTAACTATAGGGTGAGATGAAAATGAAGGACACGTTAGTCATGGAAACAGATCATCCTATGCGCAAGGTCTTTATTTCAAAGGTAGTTGTTAATATTGGAGTTGGAGAAGGGGGTGAAAGGCTCGCAAAAGCAGCTAAGCTTCTTGAAGAACTGACAGGTCAGAAACCCTCCCTACGCAAGGCAAGGAAAAGCATAAAAGACTTCGGTGTTAGGAGAGGCGAAAATATAGCCGCAATGGTTACGCTTAGGGGAGAAAAGGCAATAACGTTTTTGAAGAAAGCTCTAGCTGCGGTAGAGAACAGGATTAATGAAAGAAGCATAGACCGGCATGGAAACTTTGCCTTCGGGGTTCGTGAACATATACTTCTACCCGGGGTTAAGTACGACCCTGAGGTAGGTATTTTTGGTTTCGATGTTATTGTGCGTATGGAGAGACCAGGTTATCGTGTGGCTTGTAGAAGAAGAAAAAGATCCAAGATCGGTAAGAATCACTATGTTTCCAAAGACGAGACCATAGCTTTTTTAGAAAAAGTTTTAGGCGTGAATGTAGTTCGGTCGAAAAGGTGAAAATATATGGCTAAACTTCATCCTCCAAAAAAACGAAAATACGGGAAGGGTAGCCGTCGATGCGTCAGGTGTGGCACACACGAGGCAGTTATTCGAATATATGGTCTCAACTTATGCAGAAGATGTTTCCGTGAGGTTGCAGAAGAAATAGGATTCAAGAAATATTCGTAGAGGTGAAAACGTATGATAATGGATACTTTAGCTAATGCCCTTGCGACAATTCTCAGTAACGAGGAGAGAGGAAGTAAGGAATGCATTATCTATCCCTCGTCGAAGCTTATCGCTCAGGTTCTGAATGTAATGAAACAGCAAGGCTACATTGAAGACTTCGAGTATATTAACGATGGGCGAGGCGGAAAATTTATTGTCAAGCTGAACGGCCGCATCAACAAATGCGGTGCTATTAAGCCTAGATTTTCTGTAAAGAAAGACGAATATAGTAAGTGGGAACAACAGTTTCTCCCCTCGCGGGACATTGGGATTCTAATCGTATCTACGCCTCGCGGGGTTATGAGTCATAGAGAAGCGCAGGAAAAGAACCTCGGTGGTGTCCTAGTAGCATATGTCTATTAATGGTGATGTAGAAATGAGCGGAGAAAACATGGAAAAAAGAGAGGAGAAAAGTGAGAAGAAAAAGCCTAAACCACAGTTACCTGCTGGAATTGTAAAACAGTTGAAGCTAAGATCTCGTATCTCGGCCCGAAGGCCAAAGTTCATCCGAATGAACTCCTGGATAATCAAAAGGCTAGACGATGTTTGGCGTAGCCCCCGCCGAAGCCTCGAGAATAAAATACGGCTTCAACGTAAAGGCTTCCCGCCTCTTGTTAAGGTTGGATATAGGGGGCCTTCGAAGGTCCGCGGCCTTCACCCATCAGGATTCCAAGAAGTCATAGTCCACACACCCGAAGAACTCGAGAACATAGATCCCAACGTTCAAGCTGTTCGCATCGCGTCTACAGTTGGGAGGCGGAAGAGAATCGAAATAATTAAAAAGGCTGATGAGAAGGGGATCCGTATACTTAATGTTGGGGGTGCGTAGAGATGGATGTGAGCGTTGCTCGTAGGCTGGCATCTGAAGTACTGGGAGTCGGTGAAAGTAGAATATGGATTGACCCAGATCACCTTGAAGACGTTGCAGCCGCAATTAGTCGTGATGATGTACGCCGCCTTCTAAAAGACGGTGTAATACGCGTTTTGCCCCCCTCTACACCCTCTCGTGGACGATTGAGGATACGCAAGTCCAAGAAAAGAGGGAGGGGGCCTGGAAGCAGAAAAGGCCCACGCGTAGATGAGAAAAAGGTGTGGATGGCTCGCGTCAGATCTCAAAGAAGATATCTCAAGGCCTTAAAGGAAAAGGGCTTAATGAATAGCAAAGATTTTTGGACGGTGTATAAGCTCGTCAAAGGTGGCATGTTTAGAAGTCTCTCCCACCTTAAGCTTTATCTCTCGGAACATAAGCTTGTAAAGGTGAAAGAAGGTGCCTAAAACTTCAACTTATCGTATAGCTTTGAAACGGAGGAGAGAAGGCAAGACGAACTATTATAAGCGGAGGAAGCTTATACTTTCCAAGAAACCCCGCCTCGTCGTCAGAGTGTTGTCTAGGACGATAGTGGTTCAGCTTGTGAAAGCGGCTCCAAAAGGTGATATAACCTTAGCGGCTGCAAGTTCTAAAGAGCTTCTAAAATATGGGTGGAAGGGTGGCTTGAAGAATACCTCCTCTGCCTATCTTCTAGGGCTGTTGGTTGCTTTAAAGGCTAAAAAGAAAGACGTAGAAGAAGCCGTCCTTGACATAGGCTTACACCGTCCTGTCAAAGGGTCTCGCGTGTTTGCTGTGGCTAAAGGTGCTATTGATGGGGGATTGAACATCCCTGCGGGCTCGGAGATATTCCCAGAAGAGAGTAGAATAAAGGGAGAACATATAGCGTCGTATGCCAGTATGCTTAAAGAGAAGGATCCAGAGTTATACAAAAAACGCTTTTCCATCTACCTGGCTAACGGGATAGAACCAGAAAATCTGCCAAGCCACTTCGAGGAAGTTAAGAATGCACTTCTAAAAGCTGATCCATGAGGGAAAGGTTATATAATATGCTAGTTGTTGGATGTTGAGGTGGATTTTATGTCGCTCGGTAACTGGGTTCCACGGACACAGGTTGGGAGACTCGTGGCGGAGGGTAAAATAAAATCAATAGAAGAGATCTTCGCAAGAAACCTTCCAATTAGAGAAGTTGAAATAATCGACGCTTTGCTGCCTGACCTTAAGTTCGAAGTTCTTAATGTTAACTTCGTCCAGCGTCAGACCGACTCTGGCGAGGTCAGCCAGTATCAGGTTACTGTCGCCGTCGGTAATGAAAATGGCTTTGTAGGAGTGGGTATGGGGAAGTCTAAACATATAGGCACAGCTATAGACAAGGCCGTTAAAAGGGCTAAGCTAAGCATTGTCCCCGTAAGAAGAGGATGCGGCAGCTGGGAGTGTCTCTGCGGAGCACCTCACAGTGTTCCTTTTAAGGTTGAAGGAAAGAGCGGTAGCGTGAAGATAGTATTACTTCCAGCACCTAAAGGAGTTGGAATTGTCGCATCGGATGTAGCAAAGGTTGTGCTACGGCTAGCCGGTGTGAGCGACGTCTGGTCCAGGTCGTTTGGTGAGACGCGAACAACTCATAACATGGCAAAGGCTGTTTATGAAGCTCTCAAGCAAACCTCCAAGATACATACTCCTGACATGTGGTGAAGGAAATGACGTTGCTTTTTGTGTTAAGGCTTAGAGGAAAGCCTGATAGAACTCCCGATCAAGAGAAGGCTTTAGAGCTGTTAAGGCTTCACAAAACATGGCATGCTACACTCGTCCAGGACACTCCCTCTATAAGAGGAATGCTTGAGAAAACTCTGAACAATGTGGTCACATACGGTGAAATACGCAAAGATGTGCTTATAGAGCTTTTGAAAAAACGCGCAAGGCTAGAGGGAAATAAGAAGCTAACAGAGGAATATCTCAAGTCAATAGGATATGATAGCTTCGAGAGTCTGGCTGATGCCCTTCTCAAAGGAAGCGTTAGCCTAAATGAAATTCCAAAGCTTAAGCCAGTATTTCGCCTCCACCCCCCAGCTAAGGGGTTTAAGGGAACAATTAGGAAACAATATAAAGGAGGCGGCGAGGCGGGATACCGAGGAGAGGCTATAAACGACCTAATTTTGAAAATGCTATAATGCTTCATCCTGTGTTTTAACTCTTCTAACCCATAAACGTTGTTTGAAAGACTAGGCACTCCAGGATTCAGGTACCCCTAGCCCTCATACGGTAAGTTTAAAAAAGGCTCTCAAAAATTGCAATGAGGGGTGCATTGACTTGGTTAGACGCCGTGAAAAAAAGAGCAAGTATTTCCGAGGAAGCAGGACTTGCGGGTGGGGGCGTGTAGCTCAGCATCGCAGGAGCGGGAGGAAAGGTGGCAGAGGCTTTGTAGGTTTTCACAAACACAAGTGGAGCTGGGCTGTAAAGTATGCGCCTGATTGGTATGGCGCATATGGTTTTAAGCGGCATCCTTCCATAATGATCCATTATTCTGTTCTCAACGTTGGTCTTTTGGATGAGCAGATCGATAAGCTTGTTGAAAAAGGTCTGGCGACTAAAGAAGGAGATAAGTACGTTGTCGATCTTTCCAGGCTAGGGGTAAACAAGCTTACAGGGGCAGGCCAGGTCACCAAGAAAATTGTAGTAACTGTTTATAAGGCTACGGAGCAGGCTGTTGAAAAGATCAAATCAGCGGGAGGAGAGATCATTGTTAGCGGTGAAGCGAATTGAGCCTATACGATCGTCTATCTACCATATTCAGAGTACTACCCGAGGTTGAGAGGCCCTCAAGACGGCCTAGCTTAAGTGAAAGGCTCTTTTGGACCGGCCTTGTACTCGTAGCGTATTTCCTTATGGGCCAAATACCCCTTTACGGAATTCCTAGACAAACCCAAGGAACCATCGGCGCGCTAGAGTTTCTACGCATTGTAATGGCGTCTAAACGAGGTACCTTGATAGAGCTTGGAATAGGCCCCATTGTTACAGCAGGAATAATCTGGCAGTTACTTGTTGGTAGTAGGATTATAAACTTGGACTTGACTTCGAGTAGTGGTAGGAAGACGTTTGCGGGTCTCCAGAAGCTAACTGCTATTCTCTTCGCGGCACTCGAAGCATTCGCCTATATTTATGGGGGTGTCTACGGAGCACTAACTGCAACTCAGCAATACCTAGTTTTTGCGCAGCTATTCATTGCCAGTTTATTCGTTATTCTAATGGATGACATGTTAGAAAAGGGATGGGGCATTGGAAGCGCGGTAAGCCTCTTCATAGCCGCTGGTGTGGCTCAACAGATATTCTGGGAGATGTTTGGGCCTATCGGGCCACTCGCCGATGGATTATATTATGGCTTTTTCCCCTCTCTCGCAGTTGGAATTGCCAATTTTGTCGCAACTGGAAATTCTACCTTGCTTCAATATTCCCTCTTAAGACCGACGGGGTACCCTGACTTCGTCAGCTTTGCTTCAATGATAGTTCTCCTATTAATATTGGCGTATATGGAAAGCACGAAGGTCACAATTCCTGTCGCCAGTGCAAGATTTAGCGGAATGCGGACAAGGATACCACTAAAACTCCTCTATGTATCCGTTATGCCAGTGATTCTTGTCGGAGCCCTCTATGCAAATGTATACATGATAACACAAGCTCTATGGCCGCGAGTGAACCCCGGGAACGAAAATCCCTATCTAAACCTTATCGCTAAATTCAACTATACCCAAAATGGCCCTGTTCCACTACCTGGAAGCCTAGTCTATTATATAACTCCTCCACGATCCGTCTACTCTATAATCTACGACCCACTTCACGTTGCAATCTATACGTTAGTTTATCTGTTACTGGCTGTTCTATTCGGGGCAGCGTGGATCATAACCTCCGGCATGGACCCTGAAAGCCAGGCCGAGCAACTTGTCAAAGCCCAGCTCCAAATCCCCGGCTTCAGGAAGAGCGAGAAAGTAATAGCAAACATGCTAAGAAGGTATATTTGGAGTCTCACCATCTTGAGCAGTATTCTTATCGGGATTATAGCGGTTGTGAGCGACCTTTTAAGGGCGATGGGAGGAGGTACGGGTATACTCTTACTTGTTGGCATCACTATCCAGTATTACTCAATGCTTGCCAGCGAACGTGCCCTCGAAATGTATCCAACGCTGTCAAAGCTTCTGGGAGAATAAGAAGGACAGCCATAGCGATATTATTTTTATTTTATGTAGAAAAATTCTTCAAATTTAAGCCTGAAATATAAAAATCATCACTTCTATATTAAAATAAAATTTTAATACTTAAACAATTAATCAATCCTTTGAGATAAAAATGCCGCGTAAAGTCACAGATAAGATCATAGAGAGGAAAAAACTTATCCACGACTATCTCAAAAAGCATGGCCCAATACCAACAGTTGAGATAGTAAAGGATCTCGGGCTATCCCACAGCCAGGTCTTTTATATACTGCGGTTATTAATGCGTGAGGGGAAGGTTCGAGAGGAGAGAAGGGGTAAGATGGCGTTTTGGGTAGCAGTCGAATAATCCAGACCGACGTGTTTAAATATAAAAACTTTGAAGATGACATCAAGGTGGGATAAATGGGCGGGCGTCAGAGAACCTCTCTTTTCCTGGAGAGGAAGAAAGAACTACTAAAGGAAAAAGCTCAGGCGGCTCAGGCTGCTAAGTCAAAAGAAAAGTCCCCTGAGAAGTAAAAGGATGTATAAATGAATACGTGTATTTTTCCACCCTCTAAGCCCATTTACAAGCGTGTTGTGGCAATACCTTCATCTAATTTTTCCAATCTTCCCGAACCTGCACGTACATTCCATATTGCGCTTCTCGCAAGAGCGCTAGCTATTTTTCGGGTCGAGGAGGTTGCCATATATAGACATGAAGGGGTTTCATGTACTCATATTGAGGACGTGCTTAAGGCTCTTGAAACGCCCCAGTACCTTAGAAAAAAACTAACACCGCTTAAACCGCAGTTGAAGTATGTTGGGTTAGTCCCGCCTCTAGCTATTCCCTCGCACCAGCTTAAGGGTGAGGACTACCAGTACAGGGAGGGCCTCGTGGTCGCGAAGCATGGAGATATTCTTATTATTGATATAGGACTCGAGAGGCCTATTAGGCTCAAGGGAAGTTTAAACATGGGCGAACGCGTAACGGTGAAGAAGGAGGGGGACATTTGGCGAATCGTTGACCCGGACAGCATAGAAGTTTACTGGGGGTTCAGAATAAAATGTTTCCCAGATTTAAGGTCACTCATCGATTACTATAGAAGTTTTTTGATCATAGCTGCTTCGCGCAAGGGGGTTCCCCTTACTACTCAGATCCTCTCATCAATCATTGGAAATTTAAGTAGCATGGGTGCTTCTGGTGTTCTTTTTCTCTTTGGAAGCTGGAAGAAGGGATTACATGAAATTGCTAGAGAAGAAGGTTTAGAGCTTGCCTCGATATCGAATTATATTCTGAATACGATACAATGCCAGGGTACGCGTACTGTGAGAACCGAGGAGGCCGTGTTAGCAACTCTCTCAATCTTCAATATTATTATCGGCTAAAGTTATACGGGTTGAAGGGCACCTCCTATATCTTGCGGCAGACCCCTGCAGTAAATTTAATAAGCCGTATAAACGTTGAAACGAACCGGTGTATCCTAGAGTTAGTGGTGGAGATAAATGGCTAAAGGTCATAAACCCCGTCGTGGTTCAAGAGCCTATTATCCTAGGAAAAGGGCACGTAGTATTATAGCTAGGGCTAGGCGTTGGCCCAGGATAGACAAGGTTGTTCCCTTAGGCTTTGCTGGATACAAGGTTGGGATGGTACACATAGTCGGTGTCGAGATGAACAAGAACAGTCCCTTCTACGGTCAGGAAAGGGTATACTCGGCTACCGTACTGGAAGTTCCTCCTTTAAAGGTTGTAGGTGTCCGCACCTATACTTCTAAACCTTACGGGCTAGAAGCATTCACTGAAGTTTGGTCGCAACCACTACCCGATGAACTTAAGAGAGTGTTTACTGTGCCGAAGAAAGAAAACTACTTTGAAGAGCAGAAGAAGAAATTAGAAGAAAACGTTGATAAAATTAAAGAGGTTCGGCTTATCGTCGCGACTCAGCCAAGGATTACAGGGCTAGGTAAGAAAAAACCAGAGTTGTTTGAAATACCTGTGGGCGGGTCGCCCCAGGATGCACTTAAACTTGCACTTGAAAAACTGGGAAAAGAGCTGGACATATCTGAAGTTTTCAAGGAGGGCGATTATGTTGATGTTATAGCTGTGAGCAAGGGCAAAGGCTTCCAGGGTGTTGTCAAGAGATTCGGCGTAAAGGAGATGCCCAGATGGCATAAACATCGTAAAGGCCACCGGCGAATCGGAAGCGTAGGACCACAGGGGCCCTCCATAATGTTTTATACACCCTTTGCAGGCCAAACAGGTTTTCACCAGAGGACAGAGTACAACAAGCGTATAATAAAGATCGGTGAGATAAACAAGGAAAACATTAATCCACCCGGCGGCTGGCCGCACTATGGACTAATCCGAACAAAGTTTGTCTTGGTTGAAGGAAGCGTCCCTGGTGCCGTTAAAAGATTGGTAAAGCTTCGAATGCCTATCAGGCTCCACAGGGTAATTGAAGCACCTAAGGTTGTGTATATCAGTACACAGGCTTGGCCCCAGGTTAGTGGGTGAGAGAGATGAGTCAAGCCGAGGCTGTTTTACGAGAAGTTCCTGTATACGATTTAGAGGGTAATGAGGCTAAAAAGCTGACACTTCCCAGAATATTTGGAATGTCTGTGCGATACGACCTTATTCGCAGAGCATTTCTAGCAGCCTTTACAGCGCGCTTGCAGCCAAAGGGTAATGATGTGCTAGCAGGGCTTAGAACCACAGCCGAGAGCTTAGGAGTGGGACACGGCATAGCCAGAGTTGCTCGGATAAAGGGAGGGATGCGGGCTGCGAGAGTAACTCAAGCTGTAAAGGGTCGACGCGCACATCCTCCCAAAGTGGAGAAAATCCTTGTGGAAAGGATAAATAAAAAGGAAAAGAAGCTTGCTTTAGCCTCTGCTATTGCAGCTACTTCGTTCAAGGAGCTTGTTGTTAAGAGAGGACATGTGGTTCCTGATAAGCCCTTACCAATCATACTTACAGATGATCTTGAGAGTATTAACAAAGCCTCTCAACTACGGGCGGTGTTTGAGAAAATCGGGGTATGGGACGACGTTGTACGTGCCGGGAGGGGGATTAGGGTAAGGGCAGGTAAAGGTAAACTTAGAGGTAGAAAATACAAGAAGCCTAGAAGCATCTTAATCATAGTGAGCAATCATCGGGAGCTTTTAAAAGCAGCTAAAAACATGCCGGGTGTTGAAGTAGTAAGTGCTGCTCAGGTGTCTGTGCTGCATTTGGCTCCGGGTGGCGTACCTGGGCGTTTAACTATATTCACTGAAAAGGGTCTTAAAGCCCTTGAGGAGAGACTTGGAGATTTGAAGGTGGTGAACGTATGAGCACGTCTGGGAGTAGCGTGATAATAAGGCCTCATTTGACAGAAAAGACCTTAAGGTTGATTGAAGAGGCTAACACTCTTACCTTTGTAGTTGATCGTCGTGCCACTAAGAAACAGATAAAAGAAGAGGTGGAGAGGATGTTCAACGTAAAGGTGGAAAAGGTGAATACATTGAACGCTATGGATGGAAACAAAAAAGCCTATGTTAAGCTATCTAAGGAGTATTCGGCATCTGAAATAGCTACGAGGATGGGTTTAGTATAGTGGTGATATAAATGGGTAAAAGGATATTGGTTCAGAGAAGGGGTCGCGGCGGCTCAGTCTTCAGGAACCCGAAGTGGAAACGTATCGGTCCTGCTAGGTATCTAGAGTACAATGCCGAGGAGTTTAAGAATAAGGTTCTGGTTGGTTACGTCAAGGAGCTGCTTCATGAACCTGGCAGAGGCACACCTTTGGCGATAGTACAATTTGAGGATGGCAGAGAGATGATAATGATACCCCCAGAAGGTTTAGCCGTCGGCCAAAAGATCTATTATGGAGCTAATGCGCCGATTTCCCTCGGCAGCATAATCGAACTGGGTAAAGCACCCGAGGGAACTATTGTATCAAACGTGGAATTGCGTCCGGGTGATGGTGGGAAACTGGCTAGGAGCAGCGGCGCCTATGCTGTGATTCTAGCCCACTCGAGGAATAAGACGTTGTTACAACTGCCCTCGAAGAAGGTTAAGGAGGTGGAGAGTAACTCTAGGGCAACTATAGGTATTGTTGCTGCAGGAGGAAGAACTGAGAAACCATTTCTCAAAGCAGGTAAAAAGTACCACTGGTCTCGTGCCAAGTCGTTTAAATATCCCCTTGTACGTGGCAAGGCAATGTCTCCCTACGCGCACCCTGCGGGTGGAGGACAGCACCCTAAGGGTTTAACACCAGCGCCGAGAAATGCCCCGCCAGGTAGAAAAGTGGGTCATATCGCTGCGCGTAGAACTGGTAGAAGGAAAGGAACATCTAGAGTTCAGAGATAAAAATCTAGGCTCCGCTTATAGTTTTTAAGAGAGTGCTTTCTAAGCTTGTAGCTATACCTCCTCCTACCTTACCTTTAATATCCCTCATAACTACACTCTCAATTAGCATTTTACTGAGGTAAGGTGCTCTGCCAAAGAGGATTTTATTTTCCCAAACCATAATCGCCTTGTTGAACCCCACAGAGCAGAGACATTTAGGTCTAGAGGCAAGGAAAATAGGCTTATGCGTGTAAATAGGCTCTTTTCCTTGAAGTTGTCTGATAATATTTTTTGCGGCTGTTTTTCCTTGGAGAATCGCCTCCTCAGCCATCTTCATCGCATAATCCGAGTCAAATGTAAAATGATTTATGTCTCCAATAGCATATACTTCGTTTAAACCTTTGAGCTGTAAGCTTGGATTTACAACAATCCACCCCCGACCCTTTGTCTCTACTGGAATGTCGAAGTTTATATTTGGCGCTCTTACACCCACGCACCATATTATTGTGTCACATGTTAATTTACGCCCGCTATCCAAGAACACTGCGTTATCCTCTACTTTTTTAACCCCGTCTCCCTTGATGATATTTACGCCCGCGGATCTTAGGAAATTCTCAACGATCTCCGAGGCTTTTATATTGTTCAAGGTTGGAAGGATGTATGGCATTTTTTCTACGATGGTTACCCTGCCCCTATATTTCTCAGCTAGCTCGCCCGCGATTTCAACCCCTGTTAATCCTCCTCCTATAATGCAGATCTGATTTTCAGGATTTGGTGATAAACTCTTCTGCATCTCGAGATAATGTTCTAAGCGCCACGAAGGAATGGTGTTCTCAGCGCCTGGTATATCATAGTATTCGATTTGTGCGCCTACAGCTAGCACTAGGTAATCGAAATCAATACTTTCACCACTTTTTAGGATGACCTGTTTGTTCTTTACCGATATGCTGGCTACAACTCCTTTTTTAAAAGAGACTTGCAGCCTCTTTGCTATCTTCTCGTAGGGTTCTGTAATGTCATTAATGGTTTTTTTACTAGAGAGTAGATAGGGTAGAGATGGCAAGTATACAAATCTGTCATTGCTATCTATAAGGATAAGCTCATGTTGCCTAGCTACTTCGGATTGACTTAGTGTTTTCAAGGCATAAAAACCTCCAAATCCTCCTCCTGCAACCACTATCTTTTTGGTCATCAAATATATAGTAAATTTGATAAATAGATATATTCTTGTAAATAATCACTATTGTTACTCTTTTATATATACAGGCGAAAGAGATAAAAGCGCCAGCTCGTTTTTGAAAAAAGCTTAAATTTATGAGAGCATAAGAGAAGAGGTGCCATAGATGGAGTCATCGAGCAAATACACCTTTAGGGGATACACAGTTGAAGAGCTGGAGAAGATGCCGCTAGAGAAGTTTATCGAGCTTCTTCCTTCTCGCCAGCGCCGATCCTTGACCCGTACTCTAATCAAGGGTACCAGTGAGGAGCATTTGAAACTACTAGAGAAAATTAGACGCGCTAAGAAGCTTGTAAGTGAGGGTAAGAAACAACCCGTAATCCGCACTCATCTCAGAGACTTCCTTATTCTCCCGGAAATGATTGGGCTGACTATACACGTCTACAACGGGAAAGAGTATGTGCCCGTAGAGATAATACCAGAGCGCGTTGGTCATTTTCTCGGCGAGTTTGCTCTTACAACTAAGAAGGTTGAACATGGCGAGCCTGGACTAAGAGCTACGAGATCATCAATGTTTGTTGCATTAAAGTAGGGTGAAATATCTTGTCTCAAAACGTTAAGGTTGTCAGTCTTCTGGTTGAAGGCGGGAAGGCGACAGCTGGGCCTCCAATCGGTCCGGCCCTCGGCCCTCTAGGACTAAACGTGATGCAGGTTGTGAAGAAGATAAATGAGCTTACACAAGAGTACGCTGGAATGCGTGTACCCGTGAAAGTGATTGTTAACACTGAAAACAAAACTTTTGAAGTTGAAGTTGGGACTCCTACAACTGCGGCTCTAATAGTTAAAGAGCTTAAAATAGAGAAGGGAGCGCATCAGTCTACTAAAGAATGGGTTGGTAATCTTTCCATTGAGCAGGTTATTAAAATAGCAAGGGTGAAAATGAGAGAAATGGGAGCTAAAACTTTGAAAGCAGCTGTTAAGACAGTTGCCGGGACATGCCAGTCCATGGGCGTAACTATAGATGGCAAGCCTCCAAAACAGTTCATAGCCGATATGGAGAAAGGCATATACGATGATATACTCCGGAGGTATGAAGGTGAGGCTTCGTGAGTGCAGTAGCTACAAGCATACAGAATAGCATTCAAGCAGCCATTAAAAAGGCACTACAGGAGTCTCCGAAGAAGAGGCGTTTCAAACAAAGCATTGAGATGATAATCACCCTCAAGGACGTTGACCTCAAAAAACCCGAGAACAGAATTAATGCCACAGTAACACTTCCATACCCCCCAGCCTCAAAGCTCTCGAAGGTTGTTGTAATCGCAACAGGTGATACTGCTTTAAAAGCAAAAGAGGCGGGGGCTGACCTGGTAATCGACAGGGATGATCTTCAGAAGCTTTCTAATGATAAAAAAGCGTTAAAGAAGCTTGCTAAAAAATATGACTTTTTCCTAGCACAGACTGATCTAATGGTTCAAGTAGGACGAGTGCTTGGAAAATACCTCGGACCTCGCGGCAAGATGCCCCAACCAATACCCCCGAATGCGCCGATTGCTCCACTTATTGAAAGGCTTCGGAACTCCATCCGTATAAGAATGAGGGAAGACCCAGTTGTAATGTGCAGAATTGGAATTGAGGACCAGCCGTTAGAGCATCTAACTGCCAATGCTCGCGCAATCCTGGATGAGATTCTCAAAAAGTTCTCTCTCAACAACCTCGACAGGATATACTTTAAACTGACGATGGGTAAGCCTGTTAAAGTCGAAAGGTCGGGTGGTGAAAGATGAGTAGAACCGTAGCCGTAGCATCAGCTAAGATGAGCCCCGTCAGGGCTCGCAAAGTAAAGCTAGTAGAAGAACTCGTAGGAGACCTCAAGACCTATAAGTACTTCATGATTGCCAGGATTACTGGTCTACCCAGCTCTGTGATAAAAGGGAGCCGAGACCTTCTGAGAGAAAAGAACTCTAAACTTAAGGTTGTTAAAAATACCCTTTTTCTAATAGCCCTCAAAGAGTCTGGCAAGTATTCAGAGGAGTTTAAGGGGGTTCTTCAAGGCCAAAATGCTGTCATCTTTACAGACTCAAACCCCTTCGAAATAGTGATTTTCCTGAATAAGCAAAAGATAACACGTCCTGCACGCCCCGGTGACACAGCTACTAATGAAATCGTAATCCCCGCTGGAAACACCGGCATACCTCCAGGCCCCGCAATCAGCCTTTTCAATAAACTCAATATCCCTATGCGGGTACAAGAGGGGAGTATATGGGTAGCCAAGGACACTGTTGTCGCCAAACCGGGAGACGTTGTATCTCCTGAGCTAGCGGATCTCCTTAACAAGCTAGGAATGAAGCCCATTGAAAGCAAACTGGATATAAAGGTAATCGTGATTGATAGCCGAATAGTTAAGCCCGAGGAGGTCGTGCTTGATCCCAAGCTCTACTTTGAGAACATTAAAACAGCCCACGCTCAAGCTTTTAACTTATCCGTCAATGCTGCCCTGCCGCTACCAGAGGTTATGGGTCTACTAGTTACCAAGGCACACCGTGAGGCGCTTGCATTGGCGATAGAAGCAGGGATACCGGACAAGGAAATATTACCCTATGTTATCGCGAAGGCGCACAGCACTGCTCAGTCTCTCTACAATCTTCTAAAAAGCAAAAACCCTAATATCTAGGCTTTCTTGCCCACTAAATTTAATTATTCTTGCGATTTGCTAAGGTGTGGCCCAGATGGAGGACTTTGAAAATCTACCTTTTTTCGTTGAAAACGGCTGGATAAAGAAGAAATGTCCCCATTGTGGCAGAATTTACTGGACACTTAACCCTGAGAGAACGACATGCGGTGATCAACCCTGTGAACCATACTCATTTATCGGGGAGAAGGTCGGAGTAGGTGTAGCCAGTCTCACGGAGGTCCGAGAGAAATTCATGAGATACTTTCAGGAGAGGGGGCACATTCCTATTAAACGCTTTCCGGTGGTTGCAAGGTGGCGTGAAGACGTTTACCTTGTTGGCGCGTCGATCTACGATTTTCAGCCTTGGGTCACCGAGGGACTGGTCTCCCCTCCCGCGAACCCTCTTGTCATATCCCAGCCTAGCATAAGGCTGACTGACGTCGATAACGTTGGAAAGACTAGCCGCCACCTCACGGGTTTTGAGATGATGGCTCACCATGCATTTAATTTTCCGGGGACGAGGATTTACTGGGCTAATGAGACGGTGGAGTACTCATTCAATCTGTTTACGAAGGTTTTTGGAATAAAACCAGAGGAGATAACTTTCATCTTTGACATGTGGAGTGGAGGTGGCAATGCGGGGGAAGACTATGAAGTGCTTGTTAGGGGTCTTGAAGTTGCAACTCTAGTGTTCATGCATTACAAGACAACCGATGATGGTAATCTGATTCCAATAGATAACAGAATAGTTGACACAGGGTATGGCTTAGAGAGAATATACTGGCTCCTAACAGGTAGATACAATGTTTATGAGGCTGTCTTTCCTGAAATACTAGCTTACCTGCGTAGCCAAGGAGGATTTCAGCCTCCAGACCCCGAGGTAATGTCTAGAATAGCAAGGTTAAGCGGTAGGCTCGACTATAAAAAGCCCATTGAAACATTTGAGACTCTCTCCTTAATTGCACAGACTCTCGGGATGAAAGTAGAGGAGCTTAAAAAATACATGGAACCCTATGAGGCTATGTATGCTATAGCTGACCATACACGGTCACTTATGTGGATGATAGGAGACGGGATAGTTCCCAGTAATAGCGGTGCAGGCTACCTTGCCCGTCTCCTTATACGACGTAGTCTCAGATATTTGTGGAAGCTAGGCTTACAAGTAAGATTAAGCGATATTATCGCAAGGCAAATCTCGTCGTGGAAAAACGATTTTCCCGAGTACCTTGAGATCCAAGACGAGATACTTGATATAATTGACTATGAGGAGAAAAAGTTCAAAGAGTCGTTAAAGAGGGGAGAAAAAGTTATCAGCGAGGTTATTCAAAACACCTTGAGTAGCGGGGGCAAGGAAATACCCGTCGAGACTCTGACAACCCTGTATGAGTCCCACGGTATACCCCCTGAAATAGTAGAGGAGAAAGCAGCGGCTTATGGATTAAAAATTAATACTTTAGGCTTCTATTCCAGGCTCGCCGAAGCTAAGAGTAAATCTCAACAGGTAGTTAAGGAGGCTATAAGCCTTGAAATTGATCCTCAGCTTGTTAAGGAGCTTCCACCTACCAAGAAACTATATTATGAGAACGAGAAGCTTGGAGAGTTTGTAGGTAAAGTTGTCAGTGTTATAAAGGAAAAATACATTGTTCTCGATCAAACCGCTTTCTACCCTGAAGGTGGAGGACAGCTGACAGATAAGGGAAAGATAGAATTCAACGGCCATTCTTGCGAAGTTGAAAGGGTGTTGAAGGTTGGAGACGTGATTCTACACGAGTGTAGAGGCCCGCTTCCCCAAATAGGAGAGAGCGTGAAGGGCATCGTAGATATTAAGAGAAGGTTAAACCTTATGCGACACCACACGGCAACTCATATAATGTTAGGATCTCTGAGGCGCGTCTTAGGTAAACACGTATGGCAGGCTGGAGCTATGAAAACCGAAGATTATGTTCGCTTCGACTTTACACACCATAAGCCGATAACCCCCGAACAAGCACGTGAAATAGAATACATTGCAAACAGTGTTGTCTGGGCTGACAAGCCTGTTCACAAACACCTCCTGGAGCGTACAAAGGCCGAGCAGAAGTATGGGTTCACGTTATACCAGGGCGGCGCGGTTCCTGAAAAAATACTCAGGGTTGTAGAGATAGAGGGCTTCGATGCAGAGGCATGCGGTGGCACTCACGTTGAAAGAACTGGGGAGATAGGAGTTATAAAGATCATTGGCTTTGAGAAGATCCAAGATGGAGTCGTAAGGGTTGTGTTTAAAGCTGGAGAGCCAGCTCTCAAGTATATCCAAGAGCAAGAAGCGAAGCTAGCAGCCCTAAGGGAAATCCTCCAAGCCACTGAGGAATCCATACTTGACAAAGCTAAGGAATTGCTTCAACAGGCTAGTCAGCTTGAAAAGGAGAACAAGCGGTTACGGGAACAGCTCTTAACAGGCGCGGCTCACCTTGCCGTAAGCCCCGAGTTCAAGATTGGAGAAGTCTCTGTGTTTGTTCTAGAAGCATCGGAAATGGATCCGCGCGAGGTTGCGACATCTATAGGAAAGGTCAAGGCTAACTCGATAATAGTGGCGGTTAGCAAGGATGGGAGAATCGCGTTAAAGGTAACCGACGATCTATTAGATCGGTATGATGCACGCGACATAGGTAGAAAACTGTGTGAGAGATTGGGGGGTAAGGGCGGTGGGGTAAAAGACTTGTTCCAAGGCAGAGTGGCGGAAACCTCAAAGCTGAAGCTTGCGTTAAAAGAAACTCTAGGTATTGTGTAACTCCTCTCTGAGGCATCGGGAAATAGCTCTTCAGTTTAAAAATAAACTCTTTCCCAAAATCTACAGGTTTTTTAGTTCACGGGACACTAAAACCTTTTATGACTTGAATAATGTTATAGTGATAAAAGTAGGGGTGCATATGAAATGAAGAGGCTTAGTCCTCGTGAACAGCGCCGCATCCTTGAGAGGATGGGTTTAAGCCTAAAGGATCTAAGCGATGTTGAAGAAGTTGTATTGAAAATGAGGGATAAGGTAATTCTCATAAAGAATCCTGTTGTTCAGGTTCTCGAGGTTAAAGGTGGAGGAAGAATTTACCAGATCTCGGGAGCTGAGGAAGAGTCCCCCATTTCCTCACCTATAACACCTCCATCTGAGATAGCTGAGGAGGATATTGATTTAGTAGTGGCTCAGACGGGTGCTAGCCGGGACGAAGCTAGAAAAGCCCTAGAGGAGAGTGGAGGGGATATAGCTAAGGCAATACTAGTGATACAATCAAGGA
Source organism: Infirmifilum sp. (assembly GCA_041287245.1). Taxonomy (GTDB): domain Archaea; phylum Thermoproteota; class Thermoprotei; order Thermofilales; family Thermofilaceae; genus Thermofilum. The sequence goes on from JBEULP010000117.1 coordinate 61,205, forward strand.
GGAGAGGGGTATAGATTTGCTAAATAGACTCCGCGGAAAACTACAGGGTATTATTGCAAAGCTTGCAGCCCCGCTGATCCGCCTACACATTAACCCGAATATAATTACACTCTCAGGGCTCTTCTTCGGGTTTTTATCCATCTTATCCTCCAAATCTTATCCTCTCATGTTATTTTTCCTTCTGATGATGATGTTCTCGGATGGCTTGGACGGACAGGTAGCACGTGCATTGGGAAAGACCTCGAAATTCGGCGCTTTCTTTGACTCCACCATAGACAGAGCCGAAGACGCTTTATCTTTTTACTTGCTTTATAGTCTCGGCCTGGTGCAAATCGAGGAACTACTCGCAATTGTAATGGGCGCTTTTCTTGTAAGCTATACACGAGCCAGAGCCGAGTCTCTCGGGGTTGAGATGGCTGGGGTAGGAATAGCTGAGCGTGCAGAAAGGCTCATCCTAACGACCCTAATCCTTCTCGTGTATCCAATGAGCCTACAGCTAGCTAGGGTTATTTTCCTCATCCTCCTAATCTTAACCTATGTAACTATTTTTCAGCGGATTTGGCATGTATACCGGAAGACGGGTGGCTTTTCATGATAGAGATCGACGGCTCCTTTGGAGAGGGCGGTGGACAGCTCTTACGTTATAGCGTTGCCTTGGCAGCTTTAATGGGAGAACCCGTAAGAATCTATAACATACGTGCGAAGAGAGATAATCCTGGTCTACGCCCGCAACACCTCGCAGCGGTGAAGTTCATCGCCCAACTTGTAAAGGGGCAGGTTGAAGGTCTCCGAGTAGGCTCAACCGAGATAATGTTTAAGCCGACTTTGAGGCGTCTGTCCGGGGGTGATTACAAGGTTGATATTGGTACAGCCGGATCCGTAACGCTTTTCCTCCAGGCAACGCTTCCTGTTCTCTTGGCATCCGAGGACAAGCTTAGGATGGAGATAAAAGGTGGTACAAGCGTACCTTGGAGTCCTCCTTACCACTATTTCGAGAAGATACTCATACCTTTATTTGGAAAAACAGGAGTAAAAGCTAGCACAACACTACTAAGACACGGCTTCTATCCTGAGGGTGGAGGAGTCGTAACGGTCGAGACACAGCCCTCATATCCACTGTCAGGTGTAAAATTATCCAGAAGCCAGAGAATCTCCCCTATCGAGGGAATATCGTATGCTATAAACCTGCCCTGCGACATAGCAAATCGCCAGGCGAGCTCAGCGAGGACAATATTAGAGACTCATGGTTTCACAGTCAATCGTATAGAAATCGACTGCAAAACACCCTCAATCGGAAAAGGAACAGGGATTGTTCTCTGGGCCACACTCGGAGATGGCGTCGTTGGCGGGGACTCCATTGGAGCGAGGGGGAAACCCGCAGAGACCGTCGGGAAGGAGGCGGCTACGAGTATCCTTAAGAGTCTTAATGCTCAAACACCTGTTGACCCCCACGCCGCGGATAACCTTGTGATCTACCTGTCGCTCGCAGAAGGCGAGTCCTTCTTCTACACACCTGAACTAACCCTTCATTTAGAAACCGCTCTTCATCTCTGTAAACAGATAATAAAATCTGATTACACAGTAGAAAAGTTTGACAACTCTGTTAAAGTGACAATAAAGGGAATAGGCTTCAAGCCTTAGATATTGAACCTCTCTCACTCAGTATTCTCAATTTATATAACTCTAGCTTCAAAGACGTCCCCTACGCGGAGAGAAGTTCGATCAGACGCACTACCCTTATTTACCGCGAACTCGAGTTTCCCACAACTATTAGTTAAGGCGAAAAGCTCGCCTTCTTGCGCTTCACCAAATGTTTTATATATCGAAATATCATAATGCTTACCCTTCGCATGTACCCTAAGCCTGGAGCCTATAGCGATCCCAGCCTTCTCGAGCATTTCTGCTGAAATATTAGTGGCGACATTTCCAAATCTATCTACATGTGTCACGTAACCCTTTAGGAATCCGCCTTCAACCACAGTTGGAGGCTTAGACAGCCTAACATAGTTATCTGTGTTTTCACCTATCTCCTCTATCGCACCTCCGCATGCGATATAGGCAGCTATGGGCGCGAAAACGTCTCTTCCGTGAAATGTATAGGAGCTCTTGAAACTATAAGGTGTCTTTATTATGTTCCATACTTTAAGGGCGGTGTTCTCAATAATGGTTGTAAAAACTCCGTTGTCCGGCCCAACAAACCAGTACTTATCGGATTGAACGACAATCGCGCGACGGTTTGTCCCAACACCAGGGTCGACAACGACAAGAAATACGGTGCCCTCCGGGAAGTCGTCATAACAGCAGGACAAGAGGTACTCGGCCTCTATAAGTGACCAGGGTTTCACGAGATGCGTAATGTCGATAACTTCAACCCTTGAGCAAATACGTTTTATCACAGCTTTCACGGCCCCAACATAGTAGTCTTCAAGCCCGAAATCCGACATAAAAGCAACAATACTCATAAAAACCAAAGAAGGGATGGACAAGGAGTATATATTCTTACTTCGGTTTTATATGCTTGTGCAAGGGGTATCAGTGCGGATTTTACATAGGGACTTAACCGTGTTTTACGGCTGCCTAAAGCCTTCTCGAGCTATGAGATACCAAGACTTAATTGATTGGGCTAGGGAAAACACAGGTGCCGAAACCTGGATTATACTCACCAAGGGATGCTGTAAGCTTCCGCCATGGGAGCTTATTAAAACAGCTCTTCTTTACTCGCTAAACAATTATTTTGAAGGTAGGATGATTACCAGAACCCTTGTTCACGAATTCCTTATCTATCTTGTGGGAAACAGAAATATCACAAAGGCCAGGAAATTCTTCGAGGAGAGCTCCGCGGAAGAGATAGGGTATGTGGCGATAAGTCTTGAGCGTGACAAGGAACTAGAGCTGTTGCTTCAACAGTTTAAAGCTAGATACAGCTTGGAGGAAATACCTTATGATACTGAATGCTGGTTAAGTGAATACTCTGCATATCTAGGCTTGCCTCGGGACAAGGAAAGATTAATAAGTGTTCTCAGGGGGAGGGCTGCCCTCCTCCACCTCTCCCGCTGATACGGGCTTCTGTTTGAGCTTTCGGGCTTCTCTTCTTAGCTTCTCAACAGAGATTATGCTTGAAGGTTTAATAACGCTTAAACCAGCTCTTTCACCTATGACTTCAACTGTTATTATCTTGTCTGGTGTTTCAAGGCTTACTTTGTTTTGAACATGTGTTGCTATGGCGTCAATTATATCCTCACGTCTAAGCTCAGAGAGCCTCACATGAGCCTCGACTTTATATGTTTCACTAGGCTCTAGCCTTGCGGAGGCAAGCCTGAGAGCAGCATCCCGGATATTCTCGAGAGATGCGTCTACCGTTATTTGGATTGGCGTTACCTTCAATACATATCTAAAGTAGTAAGGGTTCTCCAAGATTTTTTCTCGCATTCTACTTGTAAACTCCTCCGGGTCTAACCCGGTTTTTACGACGATTAATGATGGTAAGCCTGTTTTACTTGCATCTAAGGCTTTATCTCCAATTTCCCTGGCGAAAAACCAGAGCTCTGAAATGCAGTCGTTTTCTCTCAACCTGTAAGTTGCTACGACGAGGTTAAAGTCTTCCAACATTCAAATCACTCAGCCTTTTAGCTTCCCCTAGAGAGTTTCATAATATTAATATATTTGTTGTGTGCCGATAGCGTTTAGTCTAAGGTGGTGGTTTCGGATGGAGTTTTGCCCTAAGTGTGGCACGCTCATGGTTCCGAAGAAAAAGCCAGAGGGGTTGTACTTGGTCTGTCCCAACTGCGGATACGAGATGAAGGCAAAAGATGCGAAAGGCTATTCAACACGGGAAAATGTCTCTGAGGAAAAGAAGACGAAAGTTTCTGTCTTTGACGTCCAAGGAGCGAGAGCTGACGAGGAAGAGCGTAGCCAGCTAAGAGAAATATACGAGGTTTTTCTTGAAACACTGGCAGAGGAAGAGGAATCCGGAGAAGACTAAAAGCCCTCGGGTTGTCCCGTATGAGAATAGCGGTAGTGGACAAGGCACTCTGTAAGCCGAGCAAGTGTAACCTTGAATGCGTGCGCTTCTGCCCCATCAACAGGGGGGGCGCTAAATGTGTGTGGATCGATGAAAGTGAAAACAAGGCGAGGATTTCCGAAGAGCTCTGTGTGGGATGTGGAATTTGTATTAAAAAATGTCCCTACTCTGCGATCTCAATAGTGAACCTACCCGAGAAGCTCACCAAAAACCTCGTCCACCGTTATGGTCCGAATGCTTTTGAGCTTTTCCGGCTGCCTATACCGAAGGAGGGGCGGTCGCTAGGTATTCTAGGTAGTAACGGTGTGGGTAAATCAACCTCTCTTAAGATACTCGCTGGGGTTGTGAAGCCCAACCTTGGTAGATACGACGACCCTCCTGACTGGGACGAGATTATAGACTTTTTCAAGGGTTCGGAGCTTCAACCTTACTTTGAGAAGCTAGCTGCGGGAAAGCTCCGCGTATCATATAAGCCCCAAGCCATTGATGCGCTGAGGAAATATAATCTCACGGTGGAAGAGGCGTTAAGGAAGGTAGATGAAAAGGGAATTGCCTCTGAGCTTGTGGAGTATCTGGGACTGAGTAATTTAAAGGAGAGGCTTTTAAGCCAGCTTAGCGGAGGGGAGCTCCAAAAGGTAGCTATAGCTGCCTCCCTAGCGAGAGACGCGAATGTGTATCTACTTGACGAACCGTCCAGCTATTTAGATGTGAAGGAAAGACTTCGTGTTGCAAATCTAATCAGAGGGCAGATTGTACCGGGCAGGTATATAATAGTAGTGGAGCATGACTTAGCGGTTCTAGACTATGTCAGCGACCTAGTTTCAATAATTTACGGCGAGCCGGGCGTATACGGTGTTGTAGGTATTGTTAAGGGTGCTAGGGCAGGTATAAACTCATATATACAAGGTTTCATTCGCGAGGAGAATATACGTTTCCGCGATTATGAAATAGAATTCCATGAAAGGCCGCCCACGCCAGAATGGCCCGGGGAAAGTGTGATGGTAAAGTGGAGCAACCTTTCAAAGACTCTCGGCAGCTTTAAACTAAAAGTTGCGGAAGGCTCTGTCCATAGAGGTGAGGTTGTAGGTATTCTTGGCCCTAATGGAATTGGAAAAACAACCTTTGTCCGGATCATAGCCGGGGAGCTGGAGCCCGACGAAGGTTGGGTTGAGAGAGCGATTAATGTAAGGCTGAGCTACAAGCCACAGTTCCTGGGGGAAGTCCAGTTCGACGGAACAGTGAGACAATATCTCATGGCTTCAGAGGTTGATACCTCTTCTCCTCTTGTCCAAGCAGAACTCATGAAGCCGCTACGAGTCCACTCTCTACTGGATCATAACATGCAAGATTTGAGTGGGGGAGAGCTTCAAAGGGTTCTGATCGTGGCTGCTCTAGGACGAGATGCTGATATTTACCTTTTAGACGAGCCTATGGCTTATCTAGACGTCGAACAAAGATATGCCGTGTCAAAGGTTATCAAGAGGTTGACAGCTGAAAAAGGCGTTGCAACCATAGTCGTAGAGCATGACATTGTAGCTATAGATTTCCTAGCAATGACAATAATGGTTTTCCGTGGAGAGCCAGGATTTAAGGGTGAAGCCCTACCTCCCAGCGATATGAGAAAGGGCATGAACCTCTTCCTTAAAGACATGGGTTTAACATTCAGGAGAGATCCTGAGACCAAGAGACCTAGAATTAACAAGCCAGGATCCTGGCTGGATAGATATCAGAAAGAGGTTCTAAAAGAGTATTATTACGTGATTATGGAGGAAAAAGAAGGAGAGTAGATCAATAGGGCTCGCGCTGTGTTTTACTAGAACATTGCAGGGAAACTTGAAAGAACAAGGGAAAAGTTTATAAATTAAGAGCAAAATTGTGTATCTGCATAAAAATCCATAAGGTGACACGTATGGCAGAGGCAGGAGTAATCTTTGTAGGAAACAAACCAGTAAGCAGCTATGTACTAGCGGCAGTCACACAGTTTACAAGTGGAAGCAAGCGCGTAGTATTAAAGGCCAGAGGTCGAGCTATCTCACGAGCCGTGGACGCCGCCGAACTTGTGAAGCGTTTTCTTGGCGGCAATGTCAGCTACGGAGCCATCAAAATCGGCAGTGAGAAGGTAGGCGAGGCTGGCAAAGAGCGGACGGTTTCTACCATTGAGATCGAACTTGTAAAGACTGCTTAAAAGCAACTTACACAGATTTCTTTTTATTCTATGACCAGAAAATACGATAGTGTTTACTATGGTACGTTTAACTTCAACCTTAGACAAGGTTGTCCTGCTGGAGCAGGAGAATATAGAAGTCGATTTTACCATATCGAACGAGGATCCTCGAGAAATTGAAGGAAAACCCTACATCATCCTAAGGGTTCAAGGTAAGGAAGAGCTATATTTGTTATTTGACGACGTTAAACTAGCACCTGGGGGAAGCCGGGAGTTTAAAGCTAAAATTAAAGTCCCACCTGTTACAGGCGAAGGCACACTTGGAATATACTTTGAGGAGAGAGGAAAGATTACTGCAAGCAATGAATACCCAGTCTATGTTGCAAAAAAAGGGGATCCTATCTACGTGGCCTTTGTATGGCACCACCACCAGGCGCCGAACTTCTACCCTGACGGGCACTTCAAAGACCTTTGGGCTTACAAGCATGTTTTTGAGGGCGACTTTTATGGTCATCCCCAAGGTCCCTACGCTATTCATATGGGCTTTCATCGGCAGTACCCTGATTTCCGAGACGTTGACCACTTTTCCCCCTCACTATTAGAGCAATGGGAGCTCGTGCTTAAAGAGGAGCCTAATGCACCAGACTATGCCACATCGAGAAGATCCGAGTTAGAATCTCTCGTCTCCACGCTTAAGAGCCTTGCTACTCAGGGAATTATCGAGCCGCTGGGAAGTGTGTATGCTCACACAATACTCGGCTTTATACTCCGCAAAGCGCTTCAGAAGGGGTTATTCGAGGAGGCGAAAACGCTGATAAAATGGGAGATATCACAAGGTATGAAGATTGTTGAGCGAGTTATAGGTAGACGTCCTAAAGGGTTCTGGACACCTGAAATGTTCTGGAGCATGGACCTTGTAAACATTTACCGTGAAACGGGCATAGAATATACCGTGTTATGTGAACAACACTTCTCAAAGGCTGGTGGTGAAAAAGACTCTATATACACGCCGTATATTGTTCAGGATCCGGTCACGTCAAGCAGCATAGTTGTCTTCTTTAGAGACCTCGCGCTTAGCAACTGGATCAGCTTTAACGTAGACTTTAAGGATCCTCAAGAGGCAGATCTATCCGCTAGAAGGTTTGTCGTGGAGCTTGCGAAAAGAAGGGAGAGTGCGCCGAACGGTATAGTTGTTATAGCCCTCGACGGGGAAAACTGGATGATAATGCCCTCGTATAGGCGATACGCACCATATTTCCTAGAGAAGATAATTAAATACTTGGATGATAGCAACATTTTAAAGACTATCACACTGGAACAATATCTTGAGAAGCACAAGCCGGAAAGAGTACTTACCTATGTCCCGTATGGTTCCTGGATCAATCTAACCGACCGTCAATGGACTGGCGATGGAAAGGACCAGCTTTGGGAGAAAGCCTTCCAGGCTCTTAGCTACGTCTTCTCCCTTTATAAGTCGCTAGGAGAGGATGCGTGGAAGATTTCTCAAGACGAAAACACCGAGCTCTACAAGGCTTTAAAGGCTTTATCGATCGCCATGGACAGCGATTTCTACTGGTATGGCGAGATCGAGAAAGAAGCTAATTTCATACGAGTATGGGCTGATACAGCAGTTGAGATTGTTGACAACTTTTTTAAACGTAGCTTAAAGGCGACGATTCTCGACCGAGGCAAGAACCATATTATACTTCAACTGGAAAATCACTCCTCACTTCCTCTCCAAGTCACATTAAACGTAGAGGCGAGGAACTATAAAAACGAGACGAAGATAACTCTCAAGCCAAAAACGATAAAAAAAGTTCCTGTATACACGCCTTCTGGAGATGATACAAAATTCACCTTAAGGGTAGGATCTGTAGAACAGGTTATTCAGGCTAAAGGCTAGGCTCTGGCGCGCGAGAAGGGATATAGAACATATTTAATTCCACACATCGTTAATTATAATGGTACTCCCATGACAAATAGTGTTGCTGATGAAGCTCGTATAAGCGCATTAACAATAGCTCTTGAAGGCATAAAAGCGGCCGAGCCTGTAAAAGCCGTAAAGAACTTCGTCTCCGTCAAAGATAATTCTATACTATTGAGGGATGGAACCATAATCGACGTTAAAGGTAAAATCTACGTGGTGGGTGCGGGAAAAGCCTCTGGCGGGATGGCCGTTGCCTTAGAGGAAGTTTTAGGGGATAGGATCACTGGGGGAATAGTTGCAGTACCCGAAGAACTTGTTGATAAATACAGCGTTAGCCGAATTAAACTTATAGGAGCTTCTCACCCGCGGGCATCGGAGAAAAGCGTCCAGGCTGGGCGCCTTCTATTGGAAAATCTCTCCAACCTTCGCGAGAATGACCTAGTTATAGCCGTGTTCTCCGGCGGTGGCTCTGCACTTGTAGAGTATCCTGTGGAGGGAGTCTCTGTCGACGAGATAGGAGAGCTCAGCATGAAACTAATGAAGCGTGGCGCTGACATATTCGAGTTGAATACCGTTCGAAAACATCTTTCAAAGATTAAGGGTGGCTGGCTCGCGCGTCATGTAAGACCTGCACGGCTACTCTCACTGATGATCTCAGATGTTGTTGGGGACAGAATGGACACTATTGCCTCAGGTCCTACTGTTCCAGATCCTACAACATTCGAGGACGCCTATAACATTCTCGTAAAATATCAGGTATGGGATGAGGCACCTAGGTCTATAAAAGAATATATTAGGAGAGGTATGGAAGGTCTTGTTCCAGAAACTCCTAAGCCTAATGACCCTGTTTTCGATAACGTATTTAACAAGATAGTGGCCAGCAATATATTGTCCCTCGAGGCTATGGCTAGAAAAGCAGAGCAACTCGGCTATAAAGCCATTATTATCACCTCCATGCTTGAGGGAGAGGCGCGAGAGGTAGGAAAAGTTGTAGCCTCCGTTATCAAGGAAGTAAGGCGGTCCGGGAACCCTGTACAGCCTCCCGCTGTGCTTTTATGGGGCGGTGAAACGACTGTAACGGTTAAAGGAAAAGGTCTTGGTGGGAGAAACCAGGAGACGGCTCTAAGCATAGCTATAAGTATCAGAGGGATCAAGGGAGTGTCTGTTGCATGCATAGGTAGTGACGGGCGCGACGGTCCCACCGATGCCGCTGGAGCGGTTGTCGATGGCTCCACGTATGAAAAAGCACTTTCGTATGGGCTGAAACCTGAAGATTTCCTAGACGACAACAATAGTTACGAGTTTTTCGCGAAGGCCGGAGGACACGTGAAAACAGGGTATACAGGTACAAATGTTAACGACTTCATTGTAGCTGTTATAGAAAACTTAGAAAAATTGTGAGAAATAAAAATTAATTAAGTCGTCTAGAAGCGGCGTCTGCCGCCCCTTCTTCCTCCTCTAAATCCAGTATCCTCGAATTCTTTCTCAGAGATATTATTTTCAGAATTTACCTGTTCAATCTTTTCTTCTGAGGGTTTAATAGAGCCGAAGCGCCCGAGCCCCAGCCTGAGTTTTCCTTGGAATAGCGAGACATAGCCGTTGTTTAACGTTACGGTATCACCAACCATGCTTTTGAACTGGTCTATTTCGTTGTCCCAAGCTGTTAAAACAGCTACACCGGTTTCGTCGCCGACAAGAACATCAGCCACTCGGTGCTCGGAACCATCGCGTCTAGATGTAATCTGTTTCTCGTCGTTAACGTTAAGAACTTTAAATGTTACAGAGAATCTACGTGTGCTTGGAGTTATGTCTGCAATTTTTACTTCTCTTGTTTCTCCTGTATTATACATTTCTTTCTCTCGTGTCGCCGTTCAGGCGCATTTACTTCTACCAAAGGTGGGTTATATATGTGTTGTTTTTCCCGTATTTTCTTTAAAACTTTTATAATATCTGATTAAGAGCTCACGTAGCATAACAATAGTTCCAAAAAGGTCTTTCCGGAGGAATCCTTTTTCAAAAAAGATACGATCAGGCACCTTTCTCCGTCTCTGAATAATCTTTCTGTGGAGCAAGCGGGTAGGTAGTGTATTCAGAATATTTATGCTCGCTTTAAAATATGCGAGAGCCTCTTTACCCTTTAAACCGAGGGAGAGTAAAACGATATTAATGTAGCCTAGATATAAGGTGAAGACCACGCTGAAAACCATGTTCTCAGCTTCCAAGTTCTTGAAAATATTAAGGAGTCTGTTTTTAAACCCGAAATAAAGCTTGTCATAGCGTAACCTGTTCTCGAATTTATCCTCGTGGTAGACGACTGCACTAGGCTCATAACCAACACTGTAACCAAGTAACCTCACCCTCCAACTGTAATCCGTGTCATCATCATAGATAAAGTAGGTATCGTCGAAGCCAAGAGCCTCGAAGTATAGGTCCCTCCTCGTAATCATCATAGCTGAGGAGGCTAGGAAAATCTCTAGGGGTCGTGAAAAAAGCTCAGCACTCTGCCCATACGTCGTAACCCAGGTTCCAGCAACATCCAATCCTAATGACATGTGGTCCATCTTTCCCTCATTACTTCGAGAAATCACCTTAGCTTGAACTACGCCCATGAAAGGATTTTTCTCCATAGCTTCTACAAGCATTCTGAGCGCATTGGAACTCACTATCACATCATTATCCATGAACACGAGATACTTTGCTGAGGGATCGCTGGCTAAGGCTCCTATATTGTGGGATGCCGATGCACCGATGTTTACGTCGAAGTGAACTATCCTTATTCTCTTGTCGCCGAACTCATTCCTGATACGCTCTTGTAGTTTTGGAGTCAAGCAGTCTACAACTATTATTTCAAGGTTCGGGTAATCACTTTCTAACAGGCTTTTTATACAACTTCTTAGAGGCTCATACGACTTATAGTTGACAATTATGACGCTTACCAGGGGGTTTACATTACCGATCTGCACAGTCTAAGTTTTCCCAAGTCTTTAATATCTTTTACACCCCAATGGACGGGTTATTTGGAACAAGGTTATGCTTCCTATAATTCATGGCAATAAGAATAAAATACTTTGTCTAATAATCCTCTACGTTTATAATGCTCGGTGCTCTTAAAAAAATAGTAAGGAGGCACATACTCACACTCATCCAGTTGGTATTTGTCTTAGCCTTGGCTGCTTATATACTTCAAGGCTTCGACGTCAACGAGTTTTTTCAAGCTATATCTCATGCGAAGATACAGCTATTGGCATACCTTGTAATCTTTGAGATTTCCTACTATCTTTTCCACGCAATGGCGTTCTGGGCCCTAACCCGCGCGAGGTTCAGAATTAAGGTTCAGGAGGCATTGGGTGGAACCATGCTCGCCTGGCTTGTAGACCTTATCCTTCCCTCAGCCTTCATAGAAGGAGATATCGTACGGATAGTTTTCCTAAAACAGTACGGTGACTGGGCCACATCGATAAGCTACAATCTCTTCTTCCGTTTTCTGCTTAATACAACACTTGCAGTCTTTATACTTGCAGCTACAATTTTCGCAATAAACCTAAACGCCGCCCTTGTGAACTACATTTTTCTTTATGTGCTTACAGTTTTGTTGGCTTTTCTGAGTGCTTCTCTGATAGCTATCTTCATTTTTGATGCGAAGAAGACACTTCGTATAGTAAGTTTTATTATAAGAAAACTACCTGTGAAAAAGAAGGAAGTTTTGGAGGAGGAGGCTGACAAGTTCTTAGGCTATGTCTCCGAATCTGCAAAAGATTTTTCAATTTTTAGTCTGAACCTATGGGTGGCAATCCTATGTCTTTTGGGACAGTGGATAAGCGGTATAATGACTCCTTACTTCTCGTTGAAAAGCGTAGGTGTAGACATTAACCCTGTCTTGATAGCACCTGGCTATACAATTTTAACAGTATTCTCACTGGCTTCTATTGGGGTGCCCTTTATGGTTGGCAGTGTGGATGTAGCCTTGATTACACTCTACCTTTTATTAGGAGTCCCTAAGGAAAGAGCCATAGTAGCAGCCTTTCTAGGTCGCGGTATAACAATTCTGGTAACTCTCTCCCTAATATATCCGATAGGCCTTTATTATGGTAAGAAGGTCTTCTCGAAGGGAAATATAGAAGGGTTAAAGGAAGCCATAAGTAATTTTTCAAAGGAATATGGCATAAACCTACCTTTCTTCGCTAAATAGTTATCTATTACGGCTATTGAAAATCTCTCGTAGCTCTTTCCGTACTCTCTCGCGAATCCGTTCATCGAGAAATAAGTCGACATCCTTAAGTTCTAACAAGGTTGATACGGCTACTACATGGGAGCATATACCTTTCTCTTGGAAGCCCTTACACGTGCATACGAGCTTTCCCCCCTCAACCCGAACAAGGTGTTTTCCAACCTTACCCATGACATAATAAAGATAAGGGCTAATCCGTACCACTCTTCCCTCAGCTAGTAGCCAAGCTGCCCGGGATATGATTTTATCCATGGGGATTTCTTTCTTTTGAACGGCATCTTTACCTGTTAAAGCATTATTGCTCGACATTACGGTAAACTTTAATCCCCTCTCACTTATTAACTTTGGTGCGTGGCGTATGCGTATCGCGGTAATATCCGACTCGCATGACCACCTAGAAGCCTTAAACAACTTTATCACCAAAGTAAAGGGGGAAGTAGAAGTTATTATCCACGCGGGAGACATAGTCTCGCCTTTTGCCCTTAGAGCTCTCAGAGGCTTCAAGGTCTATGCTGTCTTCGGCAACAATGATGGTGAAAAACTACTCTTGAAGAAAACCGCTGATGAACTAGGGATAGTACTAGAGGAACCCCCTCTTTTCCTCACACTAGAGGATAAAAAGATAGCCGTTATACATGGAGCATCTACCCCAGATAAAACCGAACTCTTAGTACAGGCACTTGCACAAAGCGGGCTATTCCATCTGGTTATATATGGTCACACACATAAGGCTGACGTAAGAAAGATCAAAGACACTCTCATTGTAAACCCTGGCACTATCTCAGGTTATCTCGCGCCGACGAGAACTTTTGCCGTAGTAGACCTGGACAGCATGCATGTAGATCTCGTTGAGGTGTAGTTTTCTTGAATAATTTCCAGTTGCTCTCAGCAGCCCGTGAAGCCGCAAGGCGCGGTGGCGACGCAGCCATAGCAGCGCTTCGCCAAGGCGTTGCAGGCAGGGTTGTTGGGAAAGGCAAGGGAGGCGACTTTTCAATCCAAGGGGATGTAGACTCGGAGAAAAATATCATTGAAAGCCTAGTGACAAGCATTGGTGAGCTTAAGGTTGTGACAGAAGAAGCAGGCGAGAGAATATATGGGGAAAATCCTGAATACACAGCAATCATAGACCCAATTGATGGGAGTCGAAACTATAAGCGTGGGCTCCCATTCTTCTCAGTCTCGATAGCCATTGCTAGAGGAGAAACTTTGGAAGATGTTATAGCAGCAGTAGTCTATGCTCCCCTACTAGGCATGGAGTTTTCAGCAATCAAGGGTCAAGGCGCTTTTCTGAATAATGCCCCAATTCGCGTAACCACACATGAAACGGTAGAGGGGGGTCTCATCTTTGTAGGCGCCTCTCCAAAAGCCGTTTTTTTACCTCAACTATATATCCTGCACCTCGTATCAAAAGGAGGAATCGTCAGGAGCCTTGGAAGTGCAAGCCTTGAACTAGCTTTCGTAGCATCGGGCGGTGCCGACGGCTATATCGACTACTGGGGGACTATGAGGGTAATCGATATAGCCGCTGCTTTCCTCATAGCACGAGAAGCCGGCGCATGGGTGAAGCTCAAGGGAATCATTAAGGACAAGGCGGAGCTCTCTCTTAAAGAGAGATTGTTCATACTGGCATCTGCCACCCCGAAACTAGCGGCTGAGCTAGAAGAGATTTACCATGAAACCTTGGGGTTGAAACCCGAAGATCTGTTCCCGGTGAGTTTGCCACATGAAACCCAGGGTTGACGCTCACGTCCATCTTTACGAGTTTAAGCCTGAGGAACTCGAGTCTTTGATGAATAACAACATAATCATGGTCACTGTAGCAGAGGATTATGAGTCTTCCCTTAAAAACATCGAATTAAAGGATACCTACCCCTCAAATGTGAAGGCATGTATAGGTTTGCATCCTTGGAAGATAAAGGAAGATGCTGAGATAAAGAGACAGGTTGATCTTCTCTGGGACCTGGCACGGGAAGCCGATTGTATAGGCGAGGTGGGATTAGACAAAAAATTTGTCCCATCAACTTTCCATATTCAACAGCAAGTTTTCCGGGAAATCCTAGACATCGCCTTAAAAGCCAGGTTACCTTTAAATATTCATGCCGCCGGGGCGTGGCGCGAGACTTTCGAGATTGTTGTAGCGGGAAAAATCGAGAAGGCACTTTTCCACTGGTACACGGGACCTCTTGATATTCTCGTGAAAATATTTGAGAAAGGCTATATGGTAAGCGTTAATGCAGCTGCTAGAATACAGGAGAAATCCAGGAGAATAGCGGCCCTTATACCTTTTCATCTCCTTTTAACTGAAAGCGACGGACCCTACAACTATAGGGGCATGAATCTTTCTCCTCAGCTTATACCCGAATTAACAAATCTTTTAGCTAGCATCAGAGGAGTCAGCGAGGACTATATCATCGAGAATGTATACAATAACCTCGGGAGATATTTGGGATTCAAGCAAGGGTAAATGCTCCTTTAAACCTGTGTTTTCAGCCGGTTTGGTACTCATCACCAATCAGTGTCGCGCAGCGCTCATCAGCAACTTTGATACACACAGGAAGTATAAGATTTTTATTCCACGTGAGAGGCTTCAATGTGTGAAAATTGTAGACTACAGGGGGTATAGACTTTATATCTACCGGGAGGTCAGGCTTCGGAAGGGTATACTTGTGCAGGGACTGCCGGGAATAGGTCTTGTAGGAAAGATTGCAGTGGATTATATAGTAGATACGTTAGGTCTTGAGAAAATCGCTGAACTGTTTGGGCCGGGATTATTACTACCTATAGGAAACGCAGGAGTTTTTGTAGATAATACCGGTAATCTACAACTTCCCTCGTATAGGTTTTATCTCTACTCTAATGCTTCACAGGACGTTCTTTTCCTTACCAGTGAAGTGCAGCCGGCAAGCTGGGCACAGTTTGAGGTTGCTGAAGCGGTGCTAGAGTATTTTCAATCCATTGGGGGTGAAACTGTGATAAGCGTATGCGGTACAAGTGTTGAGGAGCCGAAAATAGAAGTGGTGTATGCCCTGGCGCGGAGCCAGAGAGAGAAAGAGTTGGAGGATCTAGGATTGAAAAAGAGCGCTGGTGGAACAATAACAGGTGCCTGCGGTTTAACTCCGGCGCTAGCGGCTTTAAGGGGGCTTGAAGGTGTTGTCATCATGGGTAGCACTGCTACGCCCGAGCCAAACCTAGAGAGCTCCAGAGAAATTATAAAGGTGGTCTCAAGGCTGCTTAAAATAGAAATCAGTCTTGAAGGACTTGACAAAATGATCAAGGAGCAACAATTAAAAAGAGAGGAGCTAGAAAGAGAATTGGAGGAAGCTGCGGAGAAAGCCCAGGAGAAAAAGGAAGGGCTTCCCAGCTGGTATGTTTAAACTTTACTCGATGACTTCCCAGTCCTCCTCAATAATTTCGCCTTCTACTAGGGCTTCGAACTTTTTCCAAAGTTCTTCTAAGTAATCATCTTTAATGGTAGAATCCATTAATCTGCGCCAGTCACCCCAGTCGTTAAAGAGGTAGATTTCCAGGATTTCTATGTTACCTTCATCTTCGTGGATAAGCATGTACTTCTGGAAAACCGGTGAATAGGATTTCATTCTTTTATCGATCTCTTCGATCACTTTGAACATCTGTTCAACATTATCTACACGCACTTTATAGCGAAACGTCTTAGAGTACACGCTTAGCTAAGCGTAAATGATATAAATAATATATGCTCACCTAGATAAAATAGTGAGTATGGTTGCCGCCGCGTAGAGAACTGCTGTTACTTCCTCTTGTAACTCTGGCAATTCTTTTTTCATCCTATGGTGGGGAAAGAAAAGTTGTTTTTCCGGGAGTGAACGAGGAAGACGCTTTTGCTCTAATCTTTCTGGCGTTTATCTCTTTTCTAGCAATAAACATTATCCTTATGCGGCATGAGATCGCTGACATTATTAAAGAACTGCTCAGGAGCGATAAGGAGGAGTTAACAGGTCAACGCCGCAACTTTTTGCTCTCATTTATCTTCAACCTAATAATCCTGTTAGTTTTGTTTCTTCTTGTTAGCAGAAACAAACCCTCCCCGCCTCTTGAGAACTACTCTCAATCTCTTCAAGTTTACAACGGTACTTTCATGAACACGTCTGCCCGACCTGAGGCTGTTCAGCCTCTCATTCTGGCTCATCAGACCAGCGGCGGGGAAGGCCTGCTCTATCACTACACTCCTGTTATAATACTTCTGATCTCTACGATAGTCGTCTTCTCTCTTATACTAGCCTTTCATGAGAAAACAGATGCCTCCGCAATTGATAGTTCTCATTCTTTTCAATCACAGCTGCTACGCGAGACGACCATTGCACTGGGACAATTAAAGGCCAACATGGATATAAGAGCCACCATCATAGAGTTGTATACTTCTTTTTGCCGTGAACTAACCAAGAGGCGGCTACGCATAGGGGGTGAAATGACAGCTAGAGAAATAATGAACGAAACCATGATGTTAATCCCCTCTATTCCGAGAAAGCCCCTTGAGGATCTCACATACCTTTTTGAGAAGGCGCTCTACAGCAATCACCCGCTCCTAACAGATGACAAGATTAAGGCTGAAAATGCCTTAACAGAGATTATCGTTTCGCTTAAAAATGCGTCGAGGAGTGAAGAGCTTGAAGAGGGTTAAAGTCTTCTACATCCTGTTGTCTCTCTTAGCTGTTGCTTCAGCTTTAACCTACGATGTGCTAGGAATCTTATTCTTCTGGACAATAGCATGGATTTCGCTTGTCGCGTTAGCATTACTTTTCTTGGTTGAAGCATATGGTCGAAGGCTTCCGGCACACAGACCCAGCCCCAAGACGGAGGAAGAAGAATATGAAGGGCTATTAGAAGAGACGCGTAAAAAAATAGCCAGCGGTAATAAAGTCGGTATCGAGGAATTAGAGAAACGGATTTTCTACTTTTCGTCTGAGTAGACTTGTTCTTCACAGGTGCCCGGCACGCGTTGCTACCGCCAAGGAACTAAAATAAGCTTATGAGTTCAGTTTCATTCTCGGCGCTTGCGTCCGCAAGTCCCTGTGGGTGTTTTTTGTAACACGGGATGCTATTAGGTTTATATTTATCAGGTACCTGATGGAAAGTGCATGAGTGAGTCATTGTTTAACAATCTATATGAGGAACTCTCAAAGGCTATTGTGGGGAAAAAGGATGTTATAGATAAAGTTCTCGTGGCATTTCTCTCTCAAGGCCACCTGTTAATCGAGGATTACCCCGGAATGGCTAAAACTCTTCTTGCCTCGTCTTTTGCGACCGCTTTAGACCTTGACTTCAGAAGAGTTCAATTTACTCCTGACCTCCTACCCTCGGATATAACCGGCGGATACTACTGGGATGTTAAGGACGGAGAGTTTAAGCTTAGAAAAGGTCCTATTTTTACTAATATTCTCCTAGCAGACGAGATAAACAGGGCTCCACCTAAGACTCAGAGCGCATTATTAGAGGCGATGCAGGAAAGACAGGTCACCATAGACGGTAATACAATACCGTTAAACCAGCCATTCATGGTAATAGCCACTCTCAATCCAATTGAATATGAAGGTACATATCCCCTGCCCGAGGCTCAGCTTGATCGTTTTCTTATAAAAACAAGAATAGGCTACCCGAGTTTTCTAGAGGAGAAGCAGATTCTCAAGAAAAGGATTGAAAGAAAGTCTGACAAACCGAGGATAAACAAGGTGATATCACGTGAGGAGATATTATTTTTACAGAGGAAAATAGAGGACGTTTACGTTGACGACTCTATAATCGAGTACATTATACAGATAGTTTCGAAAACACGAGAGGCGAGAGAGGTCGAGGTGGGCGTCAGCCCACGAGGCTCTGAGGCTCTTATGAAAGCTTCGCGCGCTTTAGCCTTTATAAGGGGGAGAGACTATGTTATTCCAGACGACGTGAAGGAGCTGGCTGTTCCAGTTTTATCCCATAGGCTAGTCTTAAAGGTTGAAAGTGTTGTGAAAGGGTCGACGGCGGAAGATATAGTAAGGGAGGTTCTCAAGAAGGTAGAGGTTCCTCGAGGAGTTAGGGGTTAGGAGTGCTTACAACTAAGGGATGGATCACTGTCGTCACAATCCTTGTTGTTTTTGCAGTAGGACTTATACTCCAAAGGTGGTTTCTACTTTTATTCGATTTGCCCCTGCTTTACACCGTGTTACTGAGTCTTTCATATTTACCTGCTTCTCCTAGCGAAATAGAAGTTAACCGCTATATCGAGAAAAGACGTTTTATTGAGGGGGACGAGCTGAGTGTGACTATTCAATTCAAGAACAAATCCGAAAAAACCGTTATTCTAGCTATTTCTGAAAAATTGGAGCCACCCTTAGAGGTAGTGTCAGGAGATACACGAGGTATGTTTGTGCTCAAACCAGGTGAGGAACAAAGCCTAAAGTACAAGGTACGTTCCAGTAAGAGAGGGCATTATAGCCTGGGACCGACACTAGTCGAAGCCTTTGAACCATTTATGCTGCAGAAAAAAAGTCTTGTCTCTCTACCTCCTGACGAGATAGTTTTCCTCCCTATGATATTAAGAAAATACCGCTTAAGCCTAAAGGCCAGTTATACTCTTCCCCGTCACGGAGAAATAGCCTCGAGAAGACAGGGGGAAGGCGGTGACTTTCTCGAGATTAGGGAAGCACAAGAAATCATCCTTAGGCGTGTAAATTGGAAAGCTACGGCGAAAACTCAGCGATGGATGATAAACGCATTCGAGGGCGAGAGGCTTACAAGTGTCCTGGTAGTGTTAGATGTTAGTGGTAAAAGGCTTCTAGGAGAGAAAATAGACGAGTACATTGATGATATAGTTCGAGTAGCCGCATCAATTGTCTATACTCTTATAAATGCCGGGAACCGAGTTTCTCTGTTGATAGTGGGAAATTACCGGGATTGGATAAAACCAGGCTCAGGGAAGAGGCATGCCCTTTGGCTACTCTCATCCCTTGCTGACGTCAGGTTTCTGCCGACTAGACAAATAGTCGAGTATGAGGAGGTTTTCAAGCGGATTTCACTACTTATTTCTCCAAAAGGATCCTCTGTTGTAATTGTCTCATCTTTTACTGAAAAGGATATATTTAAAGTAATAGAAGTCGCTGAGAGAATGGGTTACTCGCTTACCTGTGTTGCCGTGAATCCGTTTCACAAGCGGTTGCTGAAAGACGAGGCCTTATATGGGCTTCTTGCGACAGCATGGAAGCAAGGTATTGTGAGAATTCTCCCGTCGCGAGGACGTAAGGTTATATTGGTGGAGCCTCAATGATAAATGAGAAACTCCTGGTTGTTCTGCTCGCAGGGTTTAGCTTGATACCTGTTTTAGCCCTTAGCCTACCAATGTTACTTAAAACCACCCTGTTTTTTATGATCCTTTTAACAATAATAGGTTACCTGAATTCCAGAGAACTTATAATTGAGGTCGGCTTCTTTACGAGTTATATTTTAATACTTTTGTACGCTGCCTACGACGCAACTCTTCTACTTCTAGCCGTCCTAACCGCAACATATCTACTTGTAATACGTGATGCTCTACATATCCTGAGAATGGGAAAAGTGGCTGGAGCATGGTATATCGTAGGGTGGTATCTTCCTATTTATGCAACCTCTCTAGCCATAATATTCACTTATTACAACTTCAGGTTCGCGATACCAAGAATGTCGGCAACTCTGCTTGTTCTTTCCGCGCTACTTATATTGCTCATAATTGCCCTTTTCCTGAACCTTTCAAGAGAAAATACTTCTCAATCGCATTGAAAACTTTCGGCACAACCGCCTCTGCTTGCTCGTTTGCCTCTATTATGATGAGACGTTTTCGTTCCTCGTAGAAACGTATAATTGGAGTAAACTGCTGTTGAAATATTTCAAGCCTTTGTTTAACTACTTCCGGCCTATCATCTTTACGTAGAATTAAAGGTCCACCGCACCTATCACAGACACCTGGAACCTTTGGGGGCATATATTTGACATGATAAATCGCGCCGCAAACTGAACACACCCTTCTCCCACTCACTCTCTCAATTATAACATCCTCTCGTGCAACAAAGTCTAATACCAGGTCAGGACGGGCAAATTCTTCTAACGCTTCGGCCTGGGCGAGCGTTCTTGGAAACCCATCCAAGATAAATCCTTTCTTACAGTCCTCCTCTTGTAACCTCCTCTTAATAACCTCGATAACCAAGTCATCCGGAACAAGAAGTCCCCTATCCATGTATTCCTTTACCTTAACTCCAAGCTCTGAACCCTTCTTAACCTCTTCGCGAAAAATATCTCCCGTTGATATGTGGGGAATACCATACTTTTCCTTCACAGCTTGCGCGTAAGTTCCCTTCCCCACACCGGGGGGTCCTATAAATACAAGTCTCATGCCCAAACCCCGTTTTATACTCAAGCTGATTTCCTCAAAAAACATTAAAGCCTTTCGGATCACTTTTAGCACACGACGCTTGATTCTCTCAACCATTAGCTCCCAAAGTCTTTGTATCTTCTAAAAAAGCTTCTAAAAAAGAATAGACCTTACAAGGAGAATATTGAAAAACTTGTTGTGCTTAACTATCTAAACTGACCATGACGCAACCACGTATACATCGTTATCAGCGACAATCTCATCGGGTGCTACATTATAGCCGTACCGCAATGTGAAGCCTGGATTAGCATCGATATCGGGTCCCCCAGCAGCAAGATAAGAAGCCCAGGTTAGCTCGCTACAGTAATAACTAGATCCATAAACTTGTTTTCCGCCAGGGTATACGAGATAGCCATAGTCGTAGGGTTTCCCAACTTGAGCAAGTGCAAACTGAATAGCTTTCTGTCTAACAGAGTCAGTTGTTTTTACTCGAATTAATGCTACAGCAACCCTATCATTTAACGCTTCAATCAAATTTTGGATCGTGACACCATAATCTGGTGTGGCGTGAACAATCTCTCCATTACCTAGGTATATAGCAACGTGATGCCAATACCCAGCTATATTTAACAGTTTAGATGTGCCGCGGAAAACAATCAGGTCTCCAGGTCTCGCTAGAGTCGTAATTTGTTTGTACAGATACGTTGGATCTAATGTGCCGGTTGAGCTACTGCTAGATGAAGAGCTAAGTGCATAACTCATGGGTAAGCTGGAAATAATAGCGATAGAAAGAACACTAATTAGCCAAGGTAAATAACCTTTTTGTTTCGTTGGCGCCACCGTATATATTTCAAACAAATAAAATATAAATTTTTTGCAGACAGATTATATATAAAACCAATGTTTTTTAAGCTCAAGTTTCCAACAACATCGGCTTCCTAGAATTCAGGTGGGTTCTAAACGGGGGCTTCTATACTTATTTCAGTTCCTATCGAAAACTTTATCAAAGCCTGCCCGAGAAATTAGGATGGCGCGCAACAAATGCCCTGGAAGCACGAAGATCTTGTTCTAAAAGCTGTAGATATTGGTTCTGGTCTTGGAGCACGTTATGTTGAAGCTCGATATCATAAGCAGTCTAGGAACAGTCTAGCTGCAAGGAATGGTGAAATAATCGGCGCAGAGTCTTCCGTATCCGAGGGTATTGCTATACGTGTGATTGTAGACGGAGCGCTCGGATTCGCATCCACTAATGTACTGACACTCGAGGGTGTAAAAGAGGCTGTTGAGAAGGCTTTTCATAAGGCCCGCAGCCATGCAAAACTCATGAAGAATCCGATTGAGTTCTCCCATGAGAGACTTGGACGTGCGACATATGAAGTCAACGAAGCTGTTCCAACGACAAGTGTCAATGCTGAGGAAAAAGTATCATATATCAAGGATCTCTGGAGAAATGTTAGCACTTCGACCTCGTCAGCCCGTGTAGCAACCCTCACAACATGGATAGGTGAAAGCGTAGAAGAGAAGATAATAGTCAACACGGATGGAGCCTTCATCCGAAGCAGAATTCCACGTTTATCCCTCGGTTATAATGTAGTCGTTACCCTCCCTTCAAAGGGAACGATCCAACGCTTCTTCTCACACGCTGCCTCTGGAGGCTACGAGCTTCTTAAGAAGTGGGATGTTATTGGCTATCTTCCGCGAGATGTAAAGATGTTTGAGAAGATAATTCTCGAGGCAAGAGCCCCGCCTACCGAGAAGCCCGTGGATGTGATCGTGGGTAGTGAAATAGTCGGGTTAATGGTCCATGAGAGCTGTGGGCATCCCAGTGAGGCAGACAGGATTTTGGGGCGAGAGGCCGCCCAGGCAGGAAAGAGCTTTATCAAGCCAACCATGATCGGTGAGAAAATCGGCAGTGAGCATGCAACTGTAATCGAGGATCCCACGATACCCGGTAGCAACGGTTTCTATCTTTACGACGACGAAGGAGTACCTGCCAGGCCCAGATATCTTTACAAGGAGGGACGAATAAACGAGTTTCTACATAATCGTTGGACGGCGAAGCTCTTTGGCGTTAACAGTAATGCCGCGGCCCGTGCGATGAATTATGAGAGCGAGCCTATAATACGCATGGCTAACACATACTTCAAGCCGGGTGATCACACCTTTGAGGAACTAGTTGAGGACGTGAAATATGGCGTTTATATCAAATCTTACATGGAGTGGAATATTGACGATGAAAGATGGAGCCAAAGATATGGGGGTTTAGAAGCATATTTAATCGAGAACGGCGAGCTGAAAAACCTTGTGAAAAACCCTGTTCTGGAATTAACTACTAAGACTTTCTATAGTAGTGTAGACGCCGCCGATAAGAACCTTGAGTTCTATGCGGGAACTTGTGGCAAAGGCGAGCCGATGCAAGGTGTACCTGTATGGTTTGGTGGTCCAAACGTTAGAATTAGAAATGTCATGTTAAGGGTGATAGCCTAATGGAGGTACAGTTGGTTGAGATAGGTAAGAAGGTGCAGGAAAGAGCCTTAAAAATGGGGTTTGACGAGGTAGCCGTCGACGCTAGGTCTACTGAGAGCGTTATGGTTAAGTTTGCTAATAGTGAGCCGAGCGTTATTCAGAACTGGTCTTCGGTGGAAATAGGTATCTATGTAACTAAGAACCAAAGAATCCTTGGCACGAGCGCACCTATAAGCTCTCTCGAGGAGGCTTACAAAATACTTGAAAATCTATACGCCATGCACCCACAACTTCCTCCAAGCATGCTATATGCGCCACTACCAGAACCTGGCAAGCCTGCGCCCCTAACAGGACTAGTAGACGAGAAGCTAATCGAAGCAATAAAAGACCCCTCTTCGATCTCGGAAGCCATAGTGGAAGGCGCGAACCGCTACAAGATAGACTATTTCGCCGGCATGTTTCAAGCCACATATGAGAAAAGGGCTCTACTAAATAGCAAAGGAGCAGAGCTTTCAGAGGAGTCCACAGCATTAAAGATGTACATAAGAGCATTCGCCGGAGAAGGCTCTGGTCAATGGTCGCTCGGCTCTAGAAAACTCAATATGAAGGAAATAGAGCGAGTTGCCGAGACTGCATCAGACTTTGCATTTAGGTCTAAAAATCAGGAGGACGTGCCTCCGGGAAAATACAACATACTTCTCTCTCCCATGGTAGCAGGCAACTTCATCAACTATGTTGCAGACATGGCTCTCGCGCACAGCGTCCTGATGGGCAGCTCGATCTTCATGAACAACCAACCCGGCGACAAGGTTGCCTCTGAACATGTGACTATAGAAGACGATCCAAGAAATGCCGACCTTCCGGGCTCAACTTCTTTTGACGATGAAGGCATTCCAACCTACAGGAAACCCATCATTGAGAATGGTATACTGAAGAACCTACTACACAACACTAAGACAGCTGCAAAGTTTGGTGCTAAGACTACAGGAAACGCTGGGCTCATCTTTCCACGTCTCTGGGCGTTGACTGTAAAGAAGGGCGATTACAAGTTTGAGGAGCTTCTTAGCGAAATGAAAAACGGGCTTATTGTTACCAATAATTGGTATACAAGGCTTCAAAACTACATAGAAGGGACTTTTTCAACAATCACACGCGACGCCATCTTCATCGTTAAAAATGGAGAAATCGTTGGCGCTGCGAGAAAACTTAGAATAGCGGATGCTTTTCCAAGACTCCTTAAAAATATCGTCGCGCTAGGGGACACTCAATACGATATGTACTGGTGGGAGGTCGAAATACCCACAAGAACACCATATATCCTAGTCAGAGATCTTGGAACCTCGAAACACACCGCCTAGAAAAATTTCTTTTTCTAGAAATTTATTTTCTCGGTGTGTTTTTCACCTTTGAATGGTTTTAGATGATGAAATAATAATTACGTGGATACCTGCTGGTTTTTCCTAAAACAGAAATTTTTCCGTGATCGCAGCCAAACTGTGAAGATCGAGAAGAGGGCGAGAGCAATTATCAAGGCTATAATACCCCAAATGTTGAACTTGCTGTAGGAAGGTGTTGGGAACACTGATATAGCTGAGATATTTTTACGTTGCAAAAGCACAGCACCTGAATAGAGGAGCACTGTTATGTTCCTTGCTTGGATAAATGGAAAAATTACCTCTTTTGTCTCTCTACTAAAAAGATATATTTTTCTCGATTGTTCACCTCCATCTTTAACAACAAGATACACATACCCGCTTGTCGAGCCAAGGTTTTCCACTGTGATGGTAAGTATTCCCCGGTCAAGCGTAGCGTCTTTTATAGCCGCTTTTACCTCAGCCGGCTCGCCTACATATTTGAGACCAGGGATTCTCAGCTGAAATACATAGATATCAGGCGCTTCTTGTTCATTGTAGTTTATCCAGGTAAGACTGTTCTGTGTTTTATAAGTAGGTCCATGGGCGAATCTCGGCTCCCAATCTATTTTGACAGGTGTTGTACCGTTAAACACGACCTCTAATACGTCTATCCAGCTTCTGGGATCCGTGCTCGTGAAGCTGTCACGCAGTTTCACTTCGAAGAGAGAGTCGTTAAGCTGAGAGACATAGTTGCTGGTGTTAAGATAAATTTTTACCGAGTACACGTAAGCGCCGTCAAACTTGGACATCTTCCCGGTGCCCGCTACATCGCAAAGCACGCTTTCTCCATATCTTTTCTCCATATCCGTCAAAACCTGGAAGTTTAAGAGACGTGGATTATCGGAGAACATCAAGAGGATGTAGTTTAAAGTCTCTACCGATTGGTTCCTGATATTAGCCTCAACTTCCTTGTTGTTGAACAAGCTTTTTCCATCCACGGTGAAAGGGTGAAGCTTCGCATCTACAACTGCAGTGCCGTCCGCGTTGAAAGTAACACGGAAATTGAGCGCGATCCAGTAGGACGGCTGAGAAGATACGCATGTTGCATTTAAAAATATTTGTAGGACGAAGAGAAGGGTAATAAATATTGCATATTTCTTCATCCAAGCTCACCCTCAAATATATAATCAATGTATTCAAGGGTCATGTAACTGGGTATACAGCTACTCGTAAGCGCTGCCCCATAGTATTTTGTCTCTTCGAATCCAAAGACAATATGTCTAGCGCTAAATACTCCTACATTCGGAGACATTCCGTCAAGCATGTCCACATCAATCCACCCGTATGGATCAACATAGACCTCTGGCCACATGTGACCTCCCCAGTGTGTAAGCAGACCCTCGCCCTCGCTCTGCACCGTACTCATGTTAAGCCACTGATGCTCCTTATAGCTGGTCAGCAGGAAGCCGTAAACACCGCGAGCCGGAACACCCAGCGACCTCGCCATCGTGATAAATACATCTGCAACTTCTACACAATCACCTTGAATCCTATACCCTCTGCTAGTATAGATCAACGCATGGTCGCTTCCGCTTCTTCCAAGGTTTACATTATAATTCACTCTGCTTACAACCCATCTGGCGAGACTCTCTACTGTTGCGAGGGGGTAAGACGTGTATGCAACATCATATGCTATCTTAACCACGGTAGTATTGTAAATGTCCCAATAACGAGTAGAACTCGTATATTTTTTCAATAATAGAAAGTTGGGCCAAACACCCTTGCTGGCTGAAGTGTCAATAGAGTAGCTTGAGACTACAACCTTGTAGGTAACATTTATCCATATCTTTTCTTGAGGTTTCGCCACAATGTACGCCACTGCAAAAATGTTACCGTCTTCATCCCTCTGAAACCTGACAGGGCTAGGCTCAATACCTAAAACAAAGCTCTGCTGAAAACTAGTGTTCTGAGGAAGGGATATGTAAACATAGTCATTGACAGTAATGTTATTCGTGTTCACTAGAAGAAAGCGCCCCTTAATGGTATATGTGACCCGCGAGGATACATTCACTCCTCCTAATGATCCACTTTGTTCAACGTTTATAGCCAAAATAACTAGCAAAAGTAAAAGTACAACTGCCTTGTTCCTCAAAAGGCATCACTTTTCTAGCAGAAAAAGGGTTTATAAGACTATCGATTCAACCAGCGCAGCCTAAATCACAAAGACTGTCCCAGAGGTTCCATCTACCACTTCCCGTAGCCTGTCGAGGCTCCCGATGTGTGCCCTTCTCCCAGTGTGCTTCACAAACTCTACAGCCGCCTCAACCTTTGGTCCCATGCTCCCAGCCGGGAAATACCCCTTCTTCAAAAGCTCTTCGGCCTCTTGGACATGCATCTCTTTAACAAGTTCCTGTGCAGCCTCTCCAAAGTGTAGAAAAACACCCTCGACGTCTGTGAGAATCACAAGAGCCTCCGCGTCAAGCGAAACTCCGAGCAGGGAAGAGGCTAAATCCTTATCAATTACCGCGTCTACACCCTCAAGATGACCTCTTCTTTCCACCACGGGGATTCCTCCACCACCCACAGCTACTGTTACGTCGAACCTCTCTATAGACGCCCTGATCTGATCAAGCTCCACAATAAGCTTAGGTCGCGGCGAGGGGACAACCCGTCTCCAACCTTTACCGGGAACGTTAACAAGGCTCCAGCCTTTTCCCCTCAATTCGCCCAAGCGTGTTTCGTCATAATAGGGACCTATAGGTTTCGAAGGATTTTGAAAAGCTGGATCATTAGCGTCGACCAAAACACGTGTTGGAACAACGTTAACCTTTAGTCCTGGACAGCAGAGACTAAAGGCCGTTTGAATCATGTAGCCGATTAAGCTTTGCGTCATGGCAACACATGCATGAAGCGGCATTGGAGGAACCTCATTAGTGCTCTCCTGCTGCAGGTAAAGATTTCCGACTTGCGGGCCATTACCGTGAGTGAGAACGATTTTATACTCCTCTGCTATGCGGGCAATTTGTGGGGCTATTTTTGAAAGGTTTTCAACTTGTTCAGAAAAGATACCGCGTTGCCCCTTGCGAATAAGAGCGTTACCTCCTAGTGCAATCACTAGTAATTTCTTCACATATAACCTTTTAAAAATCCACTTTTATATTTTAACCATAAAGAATATAAATACAAAGTCAGAAGAATAGCTAAAAACCAGAGAAAAATCCTTATACAAAAACAAATATCCTCAAAAACTAAAACCCTCATTTTCAAGAGTTTTAATCATCTCCTCAATAGACTTCGCAGCCTTCTCGTACAAGCGGAGAAGACGAACCCCCTCGTCTGTCAAGTGGGAGCCGCCACGGAATTCCCCTCCACGCTCTGTAATGACAATTCTCTCACCCAAAACACGTTCAATCCGCTGAATATACTTCCATGCAAAGGAATAGGATACACCCAGTTCCTCAGCGGCAGCCCTAAGCGAACCCTTCTCGTAAATCTTTTTAAGTAGCAAATATCCTCCTTTTCCTATTAACGGTTTTTCATCAAGCGTCAACCAAACCTTTGCTTTTATATTCACCTTAGCCAAGCTATCCACCTGCAATTGGCGGGAAAATAGCTATCGTGTCGCCTTCTTTAAGCGAAATTTCCCGGAGGAACTGTATGTGCCTACCGTTAACTAGTATTATTCTATCAGACCTGTAGTTCTCGTTATCAAAAACCTCATTAATAAACTCTACACCAAGTTTTTTCGCCGCGTTTTCAATAGCCTCTCGAAGACCGCCGCTTGTCTCAACTTCAACTTCCCGCACGCCATATTTGTCGCGAAGAGTCGCAAAAAGCAATATCCTAACACGCACCATACACTAAAATAAGAGAAAAAGTAAGAAAAAAAGTTTTTTAAGGCTCAATACCAAGCTCTCTCAGCTTCTCCTTCGTAGGCACACCGTCAACCCATCCGCGCAACTGGTAGTATTCCTTGAGCATTCTGTCCAGCTCCACAACCTGGCCTTTAACAGGTCCCTCAGGCATTGGCTCATGTGTCAAACGCTTAGGCAATGTGTCATCCTTTGCCGAAAAACCGTAGAGCGACATCATATAGCGTTCAAGGTTGTAGATTCTCTCGCCAATCTTCAGGACATCGTCAGCTGTATAATTAAACCCTGCTACAGTGTTAAACAGGTCGGCATAGTCGGGAGCACCTATTGCAAAGGTCGTGAAGAGACAGTTCACTGCAGAGTTAACTACGCTAGTGAGATCCTGGAAGACTTTTACCCACTGTGCCTTCCCCTCTGTCGTCAGGGGATCTATCTTCTGCGGCAGTCCTAATATCTCAGGGGAGATCGTGTAACCAGTAACGTGGCACCCACCGCGGTTTGCCGTCGCGTAGTTAAGCCCAATACCCTTAGCGCCACGTGGGTCGTAAGCAGGCATCTCCAGGCCCTTGACGCTCATAGAGAGATCCGGAGCGCCATACATCTCGGCAAGTCTCTTACTGCCAAGAGCCAGCTTAGCGCCGAAACCAGCTTTGTAGGCAGTCCTCCAGATCGACTCAACGAGAGCAGCGGCATTGCCGAATTTTAAGTCGAGCCCCTGGAGATCCTCCTCAGGAATATAACCCTTTTCACGTAACTCCATAGCACAGGCTATCGTCGAGCCTAACGAAATAGGATCCATTCCAAGCTCGTCGCACAGATGGTTTGCCTTTATCACAGCGTCTAGCTCCATAACACCTGTAGCATTGCCGAGAGCCCAGATCGACTCGTACTCAGGTCCTTCGCTGTAAAGAATCTGGTATGGCCCTGAAGAGACCTTGACCACACGTCCACAGCCAATCTGGCAACCCCAGCAGGGACGCCTGCTTATTAAGTATGTCTTCTCAAGCGTCTCCCCACTAATCTTATCAGCCTCTGGGTTGTAACCAAATTGCCAGTTCTTATAGGGCAGCATCCCCGCCTGATTTATAATGTTTACTAGAATCGCTGTCCCATACTTTGGCAGCCCTTCACCGGTAACAGGGTTCTTTTTCATCCTCTCTATCAGATTTCTTGAAAGCTCGCGGAACTCGTCAGGCTTTGCTACCTCTGGTTTCTGCTCGCCGGCAACAACAATAGCCTTTAACTTTTTACTTCCCATAACGGCTCCAAGCCCTGTTCTACCCGCAGCCCTGTGATCATCGTTCATAATGTTAGCCATTAGGACAAGGTTTTCTCCAGCAGGCCCTATGCACGCGACACTTACATTCTTCGCCTTTACCCTGCTCTTCAAGATACGGGTAGTGTCAAATACGTTCCGGCCCCAAATATCGGAAGCATCTTTTATCTCGGCATGACCGCTAACAACTTCTAGGTAAACAGGTTTCTCAGAGGCTCCCTCGATCACTATCATGTCATAACCAGCGAACTTCATATAGGGACCGAACTCACCTCCGCTGTTAGCGCTACCAACAGAGCCGGTGAGCGGGGATCGTAGAGCCATAACGTGGTGTCTACCAGGCGAGGGAACTCCAGCAACACCCGTTATAGGTCCTGTCCCGAAAATTAACACATTCTCAGGTCCTAAAGCGTTTATGTCCTTAGGGCTTATGCCTTTAGCCATATACTCCTTCATGTACCTGTAGTAAAGGAGATACAACGCGTATCCTTTACCGCCGATGTATTTCTCGGCTACTTGCGGGTCAATAGGTTCTGTTCGTATTGTTTTGTCAGTAAGGTTTACGAAGAGAATTTTTCCCATGTATCCTCCTTTCATGGAGGGTCAATAATATTATGCTGAACTGTTAAAAATGGTTTACGATATTTCTATTAAAAAATATCGGGCAAAATTAAATAAAAAGTGAAGTTTGATCATCATCATAATATATAAAGCCTTATTTAAATTTCACAGATGATCCAAATGTTGGATACTAGTCTACTTCAAAAGCTCGTCAATGCATTAGGACCTTCGGGTTTTGAAGAGCAAGTTCGTGAAGTAATAATTAAAACCTTAGAAGCACTAGGCTACGAACCCATAGTTGATAGTATAGGAAACGTATACGTTATCTTAGGAGAAGGCAAGCCGTCAATAGTGCTCGCAGCTCACATGGACGAAGTTGGAGTTATGGCTCGCTTCGTGGACGAGAATGGGTTTATAAGATTTGTGCCTCTCGGCGGACTAAATCCCCTCTCAATAATAGGACACGAGGTCATCCTTTTAGGAGAAAAAGGAGAGGTTCGAGGTGTTGTTGGGTCGAATCCGCCCCATGTTCAAGGGCAGGCTCAGCCAGTACCTTCCATAGAAGATTTGTTCATCGACGTTGGAGCTGCTTCAAGACAAGAGGTCCAGGAACTAGGTATCGCTCCAGGGACGCCCGGCACCTTTTCACCAAACTTCAAGGAGAATGAGAAGCTGGTATTCGGTAAGGCACTCGACGACCGTCTTGGCTGCTATGTCCTTCTAAAGGCTTTGGAAGAAGCCACCCCAAGCGGAAATGGTTCAGTTGTTATAGCCTTCACAGTGCAAGAGGAGGTGGGGCTTAGAGGCGCATCTGTACTGGCAAAAAACATAGAGCCTAACTTCGCTATCGCCATAGAGGGAACAATAGCTAATGATGTTCCTTTTTCCACTCCAGACAAAGTTGTCACAAGGATCGGTGGGGGACCAGCCCTTAGGGTAATGGATAGAAGTATCATCGGCTCATCAAGGCTATTAGCACATGTAAAAGGGTTGTTGGCGAAGAGGAGTCTACCCTATCAGCTTCAGCTTTCACCTTATAGTGCAACGGATAGTGGTAGCTTTGCCCTATGGGGTGCAGAGGCTACCGCTATCTCCATACCAGTAAGGTATATTCATGCCCCCATTTCGATCGCGCTGAAATCAGACATCGAGCTTACAGTCGAAGCCTTGAAAGCGGTCATAAACAACCCGTTTCCGGCGTAAACATATGGAACTTTGTAGAAGTCTAATCGGACTGGGCTCAAACATACATATGGTTTACATCCCAGCATTATTTTTACAGCCCTTTCGAGAATCTCTTAGAGAGAAAATAGCCGTTATAGCAGGGACAGTGGATGGAGGAGCAGCATATGTGCGCGAGGTAATGGAGCTTACGGGTAGAAACGAGGAAGGTTTATTCCGAACCGGTTTTCAAGACTGGTTCCACGCTGTTAAGGAGTTGGAGAAGAGGGGCCACAAGTACTTGGGGTTGCTACACAATCATCCTTACGCTAGCCCTACTCCTTCTCCATTAGACGTCGAACGTATGTCGGAGTGTCCGGGTGAGATATGGATAATAGTTTCTTCATCGGATGTTAAAGGCTGGGTTTTTGGCTCGGAGCTAATAGAGGTTAGACTTGTGATAACCTAAAGTATTTTCTAAAGTTTGATGGCAAACAAGGTTGTTTTAAGTGAGAATTAACTTTGAAGATAACCTTTAAACATATCACCAAATACTTTCGTGAAAATCTGGAAAGCCTCTTCTCCATAAAGACAAAAAACTATTTTCTCCAAGTTTCTCAGCTTCACGATGTTTTCAAGAATCACCCGAGCCGCTATTTCGGCGCATCTAACCAGGGGGTACCCGTATACGCCTGTGGAGATGGCGGGAAGAGCCACGCTTTTAGCTCCAAGCTCATCAGCCTTAAAAAGAGCATTTGCGAAGGCCGATGCAAGTTTCTTGTCGCCGTCAGGATCTCCATACCGTGGCCCCACAGCATGGATAACGTACCTAGCCTTAAGACGACCAGCGCCTGTAACAGCAACTTCACCAGTCGGGACTGGACCATACCTGCTAACGTATTCGTCACTTTCACGTTGAATCTGATCTCCTCCTTTTCTTACAATCGCAAGGGCTACGCCACCTCCGTGTTTCAAGTAGCTATTGGCAGCGTTGACTATGACGTCAACCTCCAGTTCCGTAATATCGCCTTGTAGGACCTCTATGGTTTTTCCACTTACTGGAAAAACAACCCGTGACATAAGTACTGAAATTTAAAAAGAGATTAAAGCATAAAAGGTTTTTTCGCATCTAGGATGAGGGGCTGCTGTGTCAGAAGTGAAAATATCCCGTGGATACACGCTCTTAGTATATGGACCTGCTAAGGTGAGAATAGAAGAAGGAGCGGGGAGAATATTTGGAGCTAGGATTGAAGCTGGCCAAGAAATTATAGCAGAGCCTACCAAAGCCCTTCCGGTGTATGCAGTTGAAGATCTACGCCTTAAGGTGGAGACGGGGACTTTTTCCTTTTATCCTGGCGACACTATTCCCAAGGAATGGTATGAAACGGCGGAACTGTTAAAAAACCGTGAAAACCGTAGGATCCTGATAGTAGGTGATATTGACAGCGGTAAAACGTCCCTGGCCACCCTCATAGTAAATACCCTTGTGAGCTCCGGAGATAAGGTTGCAGTCATAGATGCTGATGTAGGTCAGAAAAGTATAGGCCCTCCAGGCACTGTGGGGCTAGGCATCACTGAGACTGAAGTTTACTCTCTCTCAAATATCCCTATGCTTGATGCCTTTTTTATCGGATCCAATACTCCTGCAGGGATCATTCACAGGAGTATTTCCGGTGTCGCAGCACTTACGCGGAAAGGCGAAAAAGTTGCCGATCGCCTAGTAATCGATACAACCGGCTGGGTAACTGAACATGAGGGGAGAGAGTTAAAGTTTTTTAAAACTCTACTCGTAGAGCCGGACGTAGTTCTCCTCGTAGGAGGATCCACCCAACTGGCACAGGTTGCTCGGGTGTTAGAGTTATTCTCAAGGATTTTACGCGTCCCAAAGCCACCAGTAGTCTACGGTAGAGACAAGACGGATAGAAGAGAATACCGAAAGTATGTCTATTCGAAGTATCTCGCGCAAGCCGCGGTGAAAAGTATTCCTCTGGAAAAAACTCGATTTGCATATTCCTTTTTCACGGGTGGATATCCTTTACAATCCAATGAGGTCGCAAGGCTTCAAAGCCTGCTAGGCGTTGAGGTATACTGGGCTGAGAGAGCCGACGACTACTTAGGTGCGGTCGTCGCTTCACAGCCTATACAGCAAAGCATAGAACTGGTGAAAAACTTGTTTTCAGTAAGGCATGTTAGAATACTTACAGGCTACGAGTTAATTCACAGTGTGGTAGGCTTCATGTCAAAAAGTAGGTACTGCGAGGGGATAGGTGTAATTACAGGATTTAAACCACGGGAGAAGATAATAAACGTCTTGACAAATGTTGAAAACTTAGAAGATAAGCTCTGGCTCTTCAGTACGCAGAAGATCAACCCTTCAACCTACGAGGAGGAGGCGGGGCTAGAAAAGTGGAGTGTCTAATAAAAAAGTAGAGATATTTTATTCAGCATCCACGAACCTGTCCTTTAACTTTGCCAGCACCTGTGGAAGTGTTGTGTACTCCATCTCTTCAGGGCCTAACCGGTGGGGCATAAAAGGACCATGACGCCGCATATAATCGGCGATCTCCATGGCTATCCTCCTAGTATGGTCGAAGGCAGGGTCATCGAAAAGATCGACGGGTCCCTCCAACATGCCATCATGCAGTTGAAAGCCTAACCCCACCACCCTTGGCGGCCCATCAAAACGTGTGCACTTAGCATTCTTTAGGCTCACAGGAACCAACGGGCCTGTGTGGCTACCCCGCATCCACCCTGCGACTAGATGTGGAAAGGCGAACGCCTCTAGTACCTCCCCAGTAGCTGGAAGTCCGTGCTGTGCACGTATTAAAAGAACCGGGTCGTCTTTACCCACATATCTTCCAGCTATAAGAGAGAGCCTTGTAACACTCGCAGAAGCGGCTATTGCATTATCGCTTTTCCGCCAAATCTTCCTGATAACATACCTACCAGGTGTGCCTATAAGAGCTAGAAGATCATACAATTCCTCCGGAGCCCCCAGCTTAACCGCTTTGTTGTTGATCAGGTCAAGAACCTCGAAGACAAATCCGTCATGCATCGTAGGATCAATAACCAGACCTGCTGTGTTGAAGGGATCCGCAAAGATCTTATAGAGCTTGAGATTCCACGCGCCAGGCTCAGTCTTATCCGCTGAAAAAACCAATATTGGCTCACTCTTTCTCTCCTCGAACTCCATCTCAGCTACACCTGGACCCAAACCCCTCACGTTTCCAGAGAATGTATCGCTGAGAAGGTCTTGTCCAGCCCCATACAACTTCAGCGGCTTGCTGATCTTCTCGGTTGCTTCCACAAAAATATCCCAAGCTAGCTTGTGAATCTCTGGATTGTTTTCGCCCTTTGTATGCGTCATTAGAAGCTGAAGGTCGTCCCCGACATGGTAAACATAGTAGTCCCTAATCAATCCACTCTCTTTGGCTTCTTGAAGACGTTGTTTTGCGGCTTCTTCATGCTTCGGATGTACGACAACATGTCCGGCTAAACCTCCTATGTCAGCCTTAATCAGTGTAACTGTTATTTTCATATTGTCGATTATTACTCTAACGGAGACATTAATCTTTTTGCATTAAAGATTCTTCATAAATTTCCCTAAAACCAAAAAATCTGAAAAATGAGAAATTAAAATTGGTGAATACCTTACTAAGAATACATTACTAAATAATAGTAGTTTTCGTGTTTTTTCTTTCTAATTTATCTATTAATATCTTAGAAACTTCCACGAGGGCCAAAAGGCTTATAAGCACAATGGAGGCCTTTTCAAAGTCTTCGATTGAGATCTGAGATATATCTAACGCTTTCTGCATCGGGTGAAAGGTAAG
The DNA here is from genome assembly GCA_041287245.1 of Infirmifilum sp. GTDB lineage: Archaea > Thermoproteota > Thermoprotei > Thermofilales > Thermofilaceae > Thermofilum. The sequence goes on from JBEULP010000117.1 coordinate 96,425, forward strand.
TATTCCTAGCTGAATCAGGAAGGAAGCTACTATTACAAACAAGAGGATCTTGTTTTTCTGGGGTGGAAGCTTATATACAGGTGTCCTAAGGGATCTGTAGAGATAGGCAAGCAATAATTCGGCAAGTATCATCGCCGTGAAGAGGGTTGTTCTGGCTTCAATCTCAGGGATCCCAGCTGTTAGTAAACTCCTAAACAACAAGACAAGTTCTAGTGATAATACTAAGGGGATGAGGACTAGGAATGCTATGGTTTCACTTCTCGAGAAAATAGGTGAGTTTGGTTTTCTCGGTTTTCTCACTAACAAACCGGGTTCACCCGGCTCAAGGCTTAGCGCTATCGCTGGCGCTCCGTCTGTCACCAGGTTTACCCATAGTATTTGTGTGGCGGTAAAGGGGATAGGTAGACCTAGAAAGGTTGCGAACAAGGGGGTCAGTAGTTCTGCGATATTAGCCGATAGCAGATATACAAGATACTTCCTGATGTTTTCGAAGATTTCCCTGCCCAGCTTCACTGCTTCCACAATAGTTGCAAAATTGTCATCAGCAAGCACGACAGAAGCAGCTTCCTTGGCAACCTCGCTACCTGTTATTCCCATAGCTACGCCAACATCAGCAGCCTTAAGCGCTGGCGCATCATTCACACCATCTCCCGTCATTGCAACGATATGTCCCTTCTTTTTCAACGATCTGACGATCCTTAATTTATGCTCAGGAGATACTCGAGCGAAAACCCTTATTTTCTCCACTTTTTCCTCGAGTTCCGTATCATTCATTTTCTCTAACTCCTGCCCTGTAACTACAATGTCATCAGGATTCATCATCCCAAGCTGTTTGGCTATGGAGACGGCTGTTAACTTGTGGTCGCCGGTTATCATGGCTACCTTAATTCCAGCTTGCTCGCACGTTTCCAGAGCAGGTAAAACCTCCGGGCGCGGGGGGTCTATGATGGCTGTAATTCCTAGAAAAATCAGTTCCTGCTCATCCGCTTCGGTGATTTGTTCTTTTTTCTCATTAAAGAATTTCACTGCAAACGCAATATTCCTAAGGCCTTCCTGTGCAAAGGCATCATTTATCTCCAAGATCTTTCTCAAGTTCTCTTCTGTTAAAGTTATGATTTCTCCGCTTGGTAGCATGAGTTTAGAGGAGAGAGGGAGTAGCACCTCAGGTGCTCCTTTGACGAACATCACGGTACCTGTCTCCCATGTGTGAAGAGTGCTCATCCTTTTTCTCTCAGACGAGAATGGAATCTCTCCTATTCGCTCTAGCCTACTTGTAACTCCAGCCTTTGTTGCCAGAACTTTTAAAGCCCCCTCTGTAGTATCACCTATTACTGTCCAGCGAGAGTCCTCCTTTACAAGCTGTGAGTCGTTGTTGTTAAAAGCGTTTATCAGAAGGAGCTCCAGAGCCCTATTACGTGATGTATCGACAGGCTGACCCTTGTCCAAAAGTTTCCCAATGGGTTCATAGCCGCTCCCGGTGACCTCAATCACGTCATCAAATACCCAGACTTTTACTACAGTCATTTCACCCTTTGTCATAGTCCCCGTCTTGTCGCTGCAAATATAGGTTGTGGAGCCAAGTGTCTCTACGGCTGGCAGCCTTCGAACAATGGCATTTCTCTTAGCCATTTTATATACTCCGATAGCAAGGGAGCTTGTAACGACAACTGGAAGAGCCTCCGGAACAGCAGCTACTGCTAAACTAGTAGCCCAGAGGATAAGGTCTATGAAACTAAGTTTCCAAAACATTAATCCTACGAGTGAGACCAGAGAGGCAACAATAACCATTAGAAAGAGTAAGGTTTTCCCAAGGGTGTCCAACTGTTTTTCCAGTGGAGTTTTTTCGGCCTTAACCTCCTCTAACGACTCTGCTATTCTACCGAGCTGTGTGTTCTTTCCTGTAGCAACAACAACGGCTTTCCCCTTTCCATAGACAACTGCAGTTCCGGCGTAAACCATATTGGTTCGCTCTGCCAAAGGGACATCGGGAGCGAGAACATCCAGGGTCTTCTCCACGGGGGCGGATTCGCCTGTAAGAATTGCCTCGTTTACTCGCAGATTATTGGTCTCGATTAGCCTTGCGTCGGCGGCAACCCTATCACCAGCTGTCAAAACAAGAATATCCCCAGGTACAATTTCTTCAGACTTTATCACTTTAACCCTATTTCCCCTTAATACGGTGGCACTGGGGGAAGACATTTTCTTTAAAGCTTCAAGGGCTTTCTCTGCTCTATATTCTTGGTAAAAACCGAGAACTGCACCCGCGAAGACCAGAACAATTATAACTAAGGCATCAACCGTTTCACCAATAAAAAGGGAAAGAATAGTTGCGAATAGAAGAAGCGCTGTGAGAGGATTTATAAACTGGTTTAGAAAAAGCCTCAATGGGCTAATTTTTTTCTCTTCTTCAAGTCTATTTGGACCATAAGTTTCTAATCTCCTCCTAGCCTCTTCGTCGGATAAACCAGTCCTTGCTGTCTCAAGCATCTCTAAGACCTTCTCAATAGGCATAGCATGCCAATCCAATCTAGCGGAATCCATCTTATTTCCCCAGGTAAATTGTAAAACGGCTTAAAGGCTTAACTCCAAAACCTGCTCGTAGAAAAATTTCCAGCGTTTTTATATTGCAACGGAGGGGTTTTAGGTAATGGAAACTGAACTTGAAGCTTCGCCTGGTTGTCGAGGTTCTCGAAACTTAGATTGATAAATACAGGGGTTATATGTTATCCTCAAGTAATTTTTCCAGATAGACGTGGGACTGAAGGGGGGTTCAAACCTATCATGTTTTTCTTTTCACTGAGGAAGTTTGTAGGGGTAGAATTTTAAAGTCCCCAAGAAAAAGGGTTATGAAACACGGAGTTGCTACTTATTCTTCGAGTATTTTTAAAAGGGTCGCCCATTGTTCGTTTGGAATTAAGGTACGGAGGGCTTCACAGCCAACAGGCGGATGAAAAGCTTGAGGCACGGTGATCAAGTTAATTTTGTCTGAAAACCCTTCCATAAACGTTGATAGGACATTATTCTCAGACCGTTGAATCATATTTATCATCAAGACTCTCAAAGGAAAGTCATATTCTCGCAGCTCATAGTATATCTTTCTTGCAACGGAAAAGTCGACCGGCAGAGGACGTGAAACCAATATTGCCCGATGATCCTTACTTTTGAGGAACTGAAATATGGAGTCTGCCAGCTGTCTCCAAGACTCTATTAGTTCTAGCGGTTCCTTTTCCCCCCTCCTAACCCTATCTATAACCCCCTTAACTTTAAGATAAAGCTTGGCTGCTTCACCGAGATGATCATAGAATTCCTTCTCAATCCGAAGCATCCTTATCCCTCCTCCTGTTGCCATGGTATCCCATACAAGAAAATCGGCATCCATGTTGTAGAATTTGTCCCAGATATAATATAGGGTGAACTCTTCAACAATGCCCGGCGCTCTCGCTACGTACTCTATTATCTCAGGCCCCACTGGAAAGATACTTGAAGCTACCTTGTATACCTCGTCGCCAAACCTTTGTTTCCAAAGTTCAATTATAACATCCTCTGTAAGCTGTTCTGCAATAACTTCCCCACACACTTTTCTTGGCGACCCTGAAAGATCACAACCGAGAACGTCGGGTAACGAGGGAACGAAGTCTGTGGAGAGTAGGTAGACCCGATACCCTTCTTCTGCCAACTTAATCGCTACAGCAGAGGAAAGTGTAGTTTTACCAACGCCTCCCTTACCCCAAAAGCTTAGAAGAACTGGCACAGTGCTATTCCCCCTATCAAGCTAATATAGTTTTCATTCCTTAGGCTTCAAGATTATCCCGCGTGCTTCGGTGGAGTTGTCTTTCGTTCTCACTGTTTCATAGCTAGGTGGTTCCCGCACAGCGAGAGAGGAGGTTAGGGACTTGATTTGGGAGCTATGGTGGAGATACAGCTCCTCGAGGCACATCCGCAGGAATAATAAAGATTATTTTCTTCACTGTTTTTCGCGCGCGAAACTTATATATCTAGTCTATTTTTCCTTTACAATGAATACTTGGAGCACACTAGAAGCAGCTAAGTGGCTAACACGTACCGGTTGGATGCTCAGAGGTATACCTGGGTCGTTTGCTGAGACTGTTTCTCAACACTCGTGGGAAACAGGTATTATAGCCTTTATTATAGCTGATAGGGCATCGAAAAAAGGAGTGAAGGTTAATCCTTATAGAGCTGCCACTATCGGCTTATTACATGATCTGCTAGAAGGCGTGGTAGGGGATATTCCAAAATATACTAGTAGATTAATTGGTGAGCTAAAGAAAAGTTTTGAAAAAACTGCCCTTGAAGAGTTACAGCTGGATGCCTCTTTGAAACAAGTAATTGTAGAATGGTTGCAAGGAGATACCGTAGAATCAAGAATAGCTAGAATTGCCGACGCTTTATCAACATACGTTCAAGCCATACGATATGTAAGTATAGGCTACAGGAAAGCTGAAGAGATAGCAAATACCTCTCGACAAAAGGCATTAGAAGAAGCCGAGAACTTAACTTTTAAAGATGTAATATTGGATTTAATAAATGAAATAGAAAAACAGAACTCTTAAACAAAAACTTCATCCTTCTTTATATGTCGTCTATTTTTGACAAGTTATCAATCAGCTTTATATAACAAACTTTGTATTGATATACTAGAAACTACTGTGGGATCAGGAGTGGATGAGAAAGATATAATAATATTAAGACTCTTAATGGAGAATGCCCGCGTACCACTTTCCAAGATAGCTGAGAAGGTGGGTATTACAGATGTAGCAGTTAAGAAGCGTATAAAGAAGCTCGAAAATGATGGTACAATAAAGAAGTACACCGTTGTTGTAGAACCCAAAAAGATAGGCTTTAACGGCGTAGCCCTCGTAGGCGTTGATACAGAACCTGACAAGGTCCTTTCCATAGCTAGTGACCTAGCAAAGAAAGAATACACAGTGTCTGTCTTCGTTACAACGGGAGACCACATGATCATGACTGAAGTGTGGGCCAAAACAGGTGAGGAGCTCATGAAGATAATTGAAGACATTGGAAAAACGCAAGGAGTCAAGAAGGTATGTCCAGCAATAGTTCTAGATAGAGTGAAATAACCCTTTCCAAAAATATTACTCCAACAAAATTTTTCGAAGGATAAGCACGATCCTTGCCTGCACTTTTAAGCGTTCAAAAGATCCACTTTCTAAAAGGATCCCCCTATCCCGGAGCTCTCCCAACATTCTGGAGAATTCCTCGAAGCTTATCCCTAGTTTCCTACACGTATCATCAACATCACTGCTTGAAGCTAAAACCCGGAGGAGCTCTAACTCTTTTTCTTTAAGTTCCTCGAAATTGCCCCCTAAAAGCTTTGCAAGACTATTAAACATCGCCTCTTCTAAGGTCTGCATCAACTCATCCATGGATACGAAGTGGAAATAATCCGGTAGAAGTATAACCTCTACACCCAACTCCCGGGCATATACCTCGGCACTTTTATCTGAGAACCCCCTAGCTACTAGAAGCGGTTTTGCACCGATAAGTTGAGCATTAGAAAAAGCCTGTCTAATATCAGTTGTAGAGATCCTTCCGCTTTTTACCTCAACCGCGTAGAGCACATCATTCTTTCTCGCCAAGGCATCGATCTCCGCCACCTCGACACCTCCTCGCTCGACACGCTGCCTATAGCTTACGATTTGATAACCGAGGCTTTCGAGAAGGTAAAAAGCTAGCATTTCCGTCCAAATACCCCTAGTAGAACTCATAACACGTCTGCGAGAGCTTGTTGCACCACTAGAAAGTTAAGGCTTTCGTCGAACATAGGCTTTTTTCAATACAACCACATACTTCTAAACATTTCTCTAGCGCGGATCAGCGGGATAGATTTTGTGTAGTCTATGTTTCTAATTTCACGTAACCGCATTCTAGCTATACTCGGCGGGTACCGCCACAAGGCAAGTTCCCAAAATAGGTCCCAGCTAGTTATGCCTGAAAAGTATTTTTCATAACTCCTCCGACCCGCAAACTCTATTAACCCGATATCTTCAACCTCCTGGTTGCTTGACGCTGCTAGCTCATAGAGCCCGCGGTAGGGGCAGAAGCGACATGATATCCGGGGAATACCCTGTAGATAGTGCGGGTGAATGAGCCCCTCTCTCTTAACTATATTTGCCGTTTCAAAGGCTGAAAAGTCATAGACAAGGTTTAATGTTTTCCCCTTAATAAAGCTACTATTGCTTGCCCAGTCCCTAAGCTTATTCATCCTTTTACCCGACTCCAGCATCCTGTCACCCTTTGCTTCGAAGTCTGCACCTAACCTTTTACACTCGAGACGTAGGGCCTTCGACTTAAGATAGGTACACCATCTCACCCCCCTCTTCGGAAGGCCTTCTCGTAACAGATAGAACTCAACCATCTTTCTGTCGGCTTCTATAACCTCTAGCTCTACTCCAAGTCTCGTAGCGACGCGTTCAACAAAGGATATGTTTTCCAGGGGTTCAAGGTATGGGACGTGAACGTAGACGGCAACTAGTTTAAAGTTGATCTTTTCCTGAAGTTGCGTCAGGAGTATTAGCTGGGCAGTGCTATCTTTGCCGCCGCTTAGATCAGCCATTACAAGCTTGCCGTCTAAGATGTTTCTGAGAGACTTTTCGGCTTCTAAAAGTCTTTTTTCAATGGACTCTTCTCGAAACTCGAAGCTAGGGTTTAAATAATCCTCATAAACCATGGTGAAGAAACTTCCCTTATTCACAACTTTAAAGCCGCTTTCACCGCTCCATAGATAGTGTTCACTAGAACTACCGTTAAAAACCTCGAAGTAATCACCAAAAGTCCTGACATAGCTTTGAGCCCTACCATCTCGGAAAACTGGATAAAACTCCATCATCCAGAAAAAACCTATTTTTTAGATTATTTCTACTTGAATTTTTCCCTCAAGCTTCTTCTTAAAATGCTCCGCATCAGTGCTCGAGCCTACGATAACACCGTAATGCATGGGAATCGCTATCTGAGGCTGGATATCCAGTGCTGCTTCTACGGCCTCGTCAGCGGTCATAACGTAGGTGCCACTGACGGGTAGAAGCGCGATATCCACCTTTCCTTTAAGCTCCTTCATCTCAGGAATCCGGTCAGTATCTCCTGCATGATATATTCTGATACCTCCAATGTTTACGATTACACCAATGCCTTTGTACTCCCGGGGGTGGAACCTCTTACCGATATTATACGCTGGGACAGCCTCTATTGATACACCTTTTACCTCAACCTTTTGTCCAGGCTCTACCAGATAGGAGTTAAAACCGATTTTCTCTACCTTTGCTCTGCAATTTACGCTTGCTACAATTACTGCACTCTGCTTTGCTACTTTCAAAATATCTTCAGGGCTACAATGGTCATAGTGGTCATGCGTGCAGATAATTATGTCTCCATCCCTTAAAACACGCTCCACCTGGAAGGGGTCGATGTAAATTGTTACGCCTCCATTTGAAATCTTAAAGGTTGCATGCTTGAGGTGCTCTACTGTGATTCCTCGAAACTTTAACGAAGCCATACAGTCTTATATTCTCAAAAATGATATTTTAAGGTTTTTAAAGAGACAAGACAGGGGTTCACTCCACCTTGAAAAGAGGCTGCCCCTGCTTGACTATCTCGCCTTCGCCAGCATATGCTTCTACAACAACTCCCTCACTGGTAGATTTTACCTCTACAAGGGTCTTCATAGCTTCGATAACAGCTAGTATGTCTCCTGGCTTTACCTTATCTCCCTTGTGTACAGCTATTTTGACTATTTTTCCAGTAATCGGAGAAGTTACGACGCCTTTGCCTAAAGGAGGCGCTTCAACCTTCTTAACAACTCCCGTCTGGAGAACAGATAATACTGTTTCAAGAGAGCCTTTTCCCTCCTCAACCTCTACTTCAACCTCGAAAGCCTCTCCATCGAGAATAACCAGGAACTTCTTCTTCATTAACTATCACCCATAACATGACACGTCTATTTCTACGACGTCTAGAACCCTGGCTAGCCTCCAGGCACTAACGTGGGGGCTTGTATAAATATCAACCTTAAATGCTCTTTTTTTACCCTCCCGTGCACGTAGAAAGGCAAGAACGGCCGCCAGGACAACGGCACGTTTTGTGGTCTCCACTATCTACACCGGCGGCAACCCATGCTTACGTGCAGGTCTCGGGTGTTTTTCACGCTTGTCTAATAGGAACTGTAGAAGCCTAAAGAGGTATGCCCTAGTCTCTCTCGGCAAGATAATGTCATCGACGTACCCTCTACTTGCTGGGACGTAGGGATTTGCGATCTCGCTCCGGTATTTCTCGATAAACGTCTTAGCCAGCTCCTCGGGATTTGTTGTATTTTCAAGCTCTTTTTTATAAATTATTTCGATTGCGCCCTCTGGCCCCATAACGGCTATTTCCGCCGTAGGCCAAGCTAACACGAAATCTGCGCCTAGATGCTTGCTCCCCATGGCGATGTAGGCTCCTCCATATGCCTTTCTAAGTATAACAGTTATCTTAGGAACTGTAGCGTCGGCATAGGCGTAAATTATCTTCGCCCCATGCCTAATCACTCCATGGTGTTCTTGAAAGCTCCCAGGCAAGAAGCCTGGGACATCCACAAACGTTATAATCGGGAAATTAAACGCGTCGCAAAGCGAGACGAATCTGCTTATCTTATCGGAAGAGTCTATGTCAAGGCTACCCGCCATAATTGCCGGCTGGTTTGCTACAACACATGTTCCATGCCCCCCGAGGCGCGCAAAACCCACAACGGCGCTCATGGCAAAGTTAGCGTGAACTTCAAGAAATGTTCCGGCGTCGAAGACACGTGATATAACCTCACGGACATCATATGTTTTTACAGGGTCATCCGGCACAATGTTATCGAGAGAAGAATCTTCTCGAAATGGGTCGTCCCCAGTGTCGACAAAAGGAGGATCTTCAGCGTTGTTGCTGGGAAGGTAGCTTAGAAGCCTCTTAATCACGTTTATTGCCTCCTTGTCGTCTTCTACGACAAAGTGGGCTACGCCGCTTTTCGACGCATGAACTTCCGCGCCGCCGAGCTCCTCTGTTGAAATTTCCTCCCCAATAGAGGCTTTTACAACCTTTGGGCCAGTAATGAACATGTAGCTTTTCTTTGTCATAATTATGAAATCAGCTAAGGCAGGGCTGTAAACGGCGCCACCTGCACAGGGCCCCATAATGGCTACTATTTGCGGAACAACACCGCTTGCCATCACGTTGCGGTAGAATATCTCCCCGTAACCCTTTAAAGAATCGACACCTTCCTGTATTCTCGCCCCACCAGAATCGTTAAGGCCTATAACAGGCACACCAAGCTTGATCGCCATCTCTATTGTCCTGGCTATCTTAGAAGCATGCATCTCGCCCACGCTTCCCCCCATGAAGCTGAAATCCTGTGCATAGACCGCTACTCGCCTGCCATTTATTGTTCCCAGCCCAGCCACCACACCATCTCCATAAGCTTTTTTGGACTCCATCCCGAATCCTGTTGCCCTATGCAACACGTAACGGCCTATAGGGGTGAACGAATCAGAATCCAAGAGCAGACTGAGCCTTTCATATACGGTGAGCTTACCCTGCTCATGGATCTTCTTAGCCTGCTCCTCGCTAATTTTTTGAGCATCGCTTCTCCTCTTCAGAAGATCTTCCATCTTACCTGACATCTAGAACACCGTAAGAGGCTAGGCGAGCTCTAGGACCCAGGCCTCAAATTCTCCCCCGCTCACGCGGATTTTCACCTGCTCAGCCCCTTTCCTGGCTGCCTCAAGAACCAATCCTAGATGTCTTTGAATCCTAGCTACTGATTCAAGCCAGTCACCATTTGGCAAGCGGAGACTGATAGGTACCCGTAGAGCCCGGAGATCACGTTCATCAACGCCGTTTAGGTTTTCAAATCTGTAGCTTTCACCCGGCCGTACAGGCTGTTTTCTCCGCGGGACACTATGTAGTCCTCTTATAGAAACATATGCTACATTTCCCGTCTTGACATAGATCTTCTTTTTAGCGAGATAAGCGGCCCAAGGCTCTACATTTCTTTCATCGACAATTATCTCGGCATTTCCGGTGAGTCCCACAAGGGTTTCTGCATCTACGCTTATTTCAAGTTCTCCTCCTTTCAGTTCAAAGACAGGTCCGGAGAGACTGTTCATTGCTAGTGAATTAGCCACTGCGTGGGCAAACTTGTCATATGAAGATAGGGGGTTTGGAGAAAGGAAAGACCTGATAGCCTTCTGTATAACAATCATCATACAGCCGTACACCGCTGGCTCTTTCAATAAATGGTATGGTATTTAAGCTTTGCCGATAATGATTTCAACAGTTGTCGAGAACTTCAAAGAACTCAGACAACCCAATCCTCCAGATCCATCTTTTTCATTAAAAACGTTCTAATAAATCCTGCGATTAGGATTGTAAGCCAAAGGGGCTGATATACGAGAAAATATAAAGGATAGAGGTAAGCGTAAGACTTCATTCGAATATACTTTGACGCCATAAAATGCCACACCATAAAAAATGTTAGAGCTAAGGTCAGAGGAATAAAATAAATGATTTGCAGGTTAACTGACAATAATGCTGTAAATGGAATTACCTGGCTTATTAGTGACGAGAGAGAAAGGAGAAACAAGTACAAACTTTTAACTAGCGTATGGTTGTAAAGGAAGAAAGGAAGCAGGGTAGAAACCAGTGAAGGCAGCGATATTAGAAGCCCGGGAATGAGGACATGAGGCATTTCCAAAACAGCTTTTAACCCTACGAAGAAATACCTCTGAACCCAGTCTGCCAAGCCAATAGCCCACCTCTTCCTTTGCCTGTACCATCTTCTCCATGACTCTGGAGGGTAGTTGTACACAAATGTGGACTCTATATACGTAAACTTATGGCCCCTGAGAAAGCTTCGGATAGCCAGGTCAAAATCTTCAGAGATGATAGGCTTGAAAAAACCTATTTCCTCGAGTGCTTTACGCTTCATAGCGAAGGCTGCGCCATTAATAGCGATGGTTTTACCGGCGAACCGCGCCATCAATTTACTTGCAAAGTTTGTAGCGACATACTCAATGTAAACCATTTTCCCGAGAAGGTTTTCTGCAACCACGACCTTCTTAATATCAGCTATGTCGTAGTCTTTTATCGCCTCTACGATTTTCTGTATAAACAGGGGGTCAGAAATTTCAACGTCATCATCTAGGAAGATAATGACGTCACCGCGCGCATGCTTGAGAGCATTATTTAAAGCGTTTACCTTTCCACTCCTAGCCGCATTTAAAATAACCCTTATCCTATCCCCCTTAAATTTTAATAGATTCTCGGCAACGGGTTCGAGGGGCTCGTCAACGACCACAATCACTTCAAAACTAGGATAAGATGCCTCGGAGAGCATCTGGACCAATCTGACTAACCTTTCATTACCATGATATGAGGGAATAATAATGCTAACCGAGAGAAGCTTGCTGAGACTTGGTTTTTCAGCTAAGACACTACTAGCAGACACACCACCCCTACTGTTACCTTTAATAAATCCTTTTTGGAACCATTGCCATGATGGAAAATCGAGCTTCGGCGGATATCCAAAATATTATCATAACCTTAGCGAAGAGGGATATTTACAATGGAGTCGGCCGTGTTTTCATATCCGAGCTGATCGAACAAGGGTATACACGGGACCAGGTGACACTTGCGATTGAAAATCTGAAATCAAATTACAAGATTATCGTTGTTGGAGACATTATAAAGGTATATTTTGGTGAAGGTAGTGTTTGAATATAAGTGCACTCTAACTCCTATTGGAGAACTCTGCTTTGTAGTGCGCGAAAACAATATCTTCTCTCTCCACAGAAGAGAAAAGGTAAGAGTAAGCGAAGGAAGGTACGGGGGGCCATATGCCGACCTCTTCGAAGAAGAACTTCATGAATACTTCCAGGGAAAAAGAAAACTATTCAGCTTCGAACCTGTAATTACTGGCTCCCCTCTCCGGAGAAAAGTTTTAGAGGAGACTTTAAAAATCCCTTATGGCTCCACGACCACATATAAAAGCATCGCCACAAAGCTCTCAACCTCGCCCAGAGCAATTGGACGCATCCTTAAAACTAACAATATCTTATTGGTTGTTCCATGCCACAGAATAATAAAAGCAACAGGAGAACCAGGAGGATACACCCTAGGCTTTCAGGCCAAACTCTACCTGCTTCAACTTGAAAATCCTCAGAGAACTCTCTCGACCTTGACAAAAGCATCATTTCAATTGAAGTAAAATGAATAACTTGCTTTTACAATTATAATTATTTACTTTTACCTCAGGTTAGATTCTATTTTAATTCCAGATTTTCTAAGAAAACCCTTATATATATCTAAATAAAAATGGACGTTGTGACCGAGAAAAAGGCTAAAAACCGAACGCCTGCTATTCTCGCCGCCGTCATTGTGATTGTACTCCTCGCCTCGCTCATCTACTTCCTCTCTCAAAAACCAGCGCCGTCAGGCCCAGCGGCACAGGCAAAGCCATTCCACAAACAAGTGCTCTATGTTATTGTAAACGATGAAGGAACAAGAATAAACATGTATAAGACGGGAGTATTCGACATAGCTGTTGTTACTCCTTCTCGGTGGATAGATGTTAATAATACGCCTGTGGGTAATTTCTCTCTTCACCTTGTAAGGCGGCCAGACAAACCACAACTTACAATCCAGTATATAGGTCTGAACCCGATGAAAGAACCCCTCAATATACCGGAAGTTAGACAAGCGCTTGCCTACGCCGTCCCCTACGACGTTATTCTTAGGCAAGTTTTCGGAGGGCTATACACCAGACTGCACACCATTGTACCAAAAGGCATGCTCGGATACACAGAATTCGGCATTAACAAATATGAATATGATATGAGTAAGGCTCAGCAAATCATTGATAATCTAAAAGCCAGGGGGTTTGACCCATCCAAATACGTAATAACAATAATATATAACGAAGGCAACACAGCGCGCCAGCAAATAGCTTCTCTGCTACAACAATCCTGGAGCCAGCTTGGCTTTAAGGTCACTGTAGAATCTTATTCGTGGCCAAAGTATCTTGATCTAGTAGATCACTTTGAATATCAAGTGATGCTTCTCGGATGGATTCCGGATTATCTTGACCCAGACAACTATCTGATGCCCTTTGTATGGGGAGGCGCAGAGTTCAAGAATTTGGAATACCATGCTAATGTTCCCGCTTCAAATGTCGGGAACTATCTTTCCTCAATAAACATGACAATCGAGACTGAAAAATACATAGTTGTAGTAGGTGAAAGAGGTAGTGGAGCAAAATACACTGGACCCACCAACAAGCCAATAATAACCGTCGGGTATACAGTCGACTGGGATACCACGAACTCGAACTGGGCACAGCCCATAAACATGGTTACGCTCGGAACTGGCGGTCTAAAAGATGTTGCGTTAAGTGCTTTATGTAGAGTAGCCCAGAGAATTCTCGAAGAGGACGTAAGAGAAGCGGTAATTCAAGCCGCCGTCATATACTTCAACAAACAGTCAACATTGCTTATCCTGGGGCAATCAATCACCGGAGAGAACTACGGCACATGGGTTCATGACATGTATTATCCGCTAGCCACATTTGCAAGGTATGACCTTGTCTGGGAGGATCCTAACGCACCTGTAGCTGATACCGGCATTCTCAACATCAAAAACAACCCCGAGACAATGGTTATTGGTGATATAGGATGGCCCGACACTTTCGACCCAGCTAAATCATATGAAAGCTTCGGATGGGAGATTTTCTGGCAGACTTACGGTAAGCTCGTGACCACGTGGAAAGAGGACACCGAGCCCATTCCTGAGCTTTCCGTTGCATGGGCCTTCAGCAAAAATCTCACCGAACTCTACTTCGTGATGAGGGGGAACGTTGTTGCCTTCGACCCATGGAACAATAAAACATATCCAATTACAGCTGTTGATGCTCTCTTCAGCATTTGGAGGGCAGTGAGGGTAAACCTTCCTGGGGGGCCCCAGTGGATGATTGATAGCTTTATCGACGTTAACGCCTCCTCAGTATTAACTGAAAATGAACTTGACGCATTAGCGAAGAGTTATGGGCTTACTACAGCATTCAAAGGTAAATCCGCGGAGGTTCACAGCTTAAACGAGCTGCTTAACTTTTTCGGTTATTCTGGGCCTACAGCCGGTGTAGTAAAATTCAAGCTCCGGGCACCTTACGTGCCTATACTTCAAATCTTCGTCACCGGAGTCGGCTCTGTATTTCCAATGCAGTATGCTCTAGGAAACCAGTATCAGGCTGCGCTAGCAGACTCTAACAATGGGCGTAATCCATCAGCATGGGCGAAATACGTCGGTGTTGGAGAAGACGATGCTACGTTTAAGCTCTTATCGACAAAGCCCGTTTCAACAGGACCGTACTATGTAGCAGAGTATAAGGAGGACAGCTATATACTCCTGAAATATAACCCCTACTATTGGAATGCGACGATGTGGCAACAACTTTATGGTTTTAAACCTTAAAAAGGGTTTTTCTTTAGAGTGGTGTAAATGGGTCTAGGAAGCTATCTAGTTAGAAGGTTGGTGACATTTCTCCCAAGTGTTATTGGCGCCCTTCTAATAACGTACCTTATCGCATACGTTATTCCCACTGATCCCGTTAGAGCATGGGTGGGTGAAAAACTAATGAACCCCAGTACTCTCGAGAAGCTAAAAAAGGACTACAAATTCGATGCTCCCTGGTACGAGCAATTCGCCTTTCTAGTTGAAAAGTTGTTGACAGGCACCCTTATAGACCCTACGCGTGGCACACCTGTCGTCCAACAGGTTGCACAAAGGTTCCCCATCACCGTGGAACTAGCAATATTCGGCATGTTTTTCACGATAATCATCGGCATACCTCTCGGAATCATAGCGGCTGCTAAAAAAGACAGCTTTATTGATTTCTTTGTTAGAATATTCGCGTTATTCGGCAGCTCAATCCCAGCCTTTGTACTCTACTATTTTTTAATCTTAGCCTTTTACGTACATATCCGAGCCTCTTTATTGGCAGGTGTGCCTACGCTTTCGCCTAGCAGCGCTGCAATGCTGGAGAACATTAAGAATACTATCCCGGTAATAGGATACATTATATGGGCTATAGGTCAGGTACCTCTCTTCGGGGGGATGATATGCCTAGACTTGAATGTAGTTGTAAACACTATTTCTAGAATGTGGCTGCCAGGCCTTGCGCTTGGCCTCCTATCGGGAGGATTTATCGCCCGAATCGTAAGAAATAGTTTGTTGGACGCTTTAACATCCGAGACTATATTATTTGCCAAAGCACGGGGTTTGACTAGCTCCCGCGTCTGGCGTCATGCCCTTAAGAATGCCTTTGCCCCCATCGTAACAATATTAGGGCTAAATTTCGCCGGGCTCCTTACAGGAGCTATTATTGCTGAAACAGTATTTAACATTCCAGGAATGGGGCTTTATATGTATCAAGGGATCACAAGGCTTAATTTTCCAATAATAATAGCAGGGACATTTATGTTCTCAATAATATATATAGTGATGAATCTCCTAGTGGATTTGCTTTATGCTTTCATAGATCCTAGGGTCAGATATTAAGGTGAGGATTATTGAATACACTGTACAGGATAGGTAGTTGGCTTGTAGACAAGTATGCTGAACTAAGGAATAGGCTCAGCCCAGGATGGCTAACGAAAAACAAGTCAAAAATCATTGAGACGAAGCTCTCCATATATGTTTTTACCTCCTCTAAAATCGGTGTCACAGGGTTTATACTTGTTGTCTTAACTCTCTTCCTAGCGATTTTTGGGCCTTTTATAGCATGGGAACCCTATGACGTTTATCCTATACTCTCGAACCCCGAACTCGCCGGTAAGCTACCGCATCCACCTTGTATCAACAGCTGTGAAGGTCTACCCTGGGCGGGGACAGATCAGTATGGTAGAGATGTGCTGAGCCTGGTAATAAGAGGGTTTCGAATATCACTTGTGATGAGTTTGATTATTGTTTTTACAAGTGCAGCGCTTGGCATACTATTGGGGCTGATCTCCGGCTACTGGGGAGGTGTTGTTGACGAAATTATCATGAGGTTCACAGACATGATGTTAGCTTTTCCGGGATTAGTGCTAGCCATAGCTTTTAGCCTAACTCTCAGATTGTCCTTAAGGGATTATATGATGGCTAATCCCACGTTCACACAACTTGTAGCCTCAGTTTTTGCACTAAATCCTAAAGACGCTCCAAACCTGGCAAACTTGCTTTCAGTGTTCCTTGCGCTAATCCTTGTATGGTGGCCACCGTACGCCCGGGTTGTTCGGGGGTCTGTTCTCACGGTAAAAGAACAAGGCTTTATTGAGGCGGCCAAGGCTTTAGGCCTATCAGCAAGAAAGATATTATTCCGCCACATTTTCCCAAACATAATGTCTCCTCTACTTGTAATGATAACCTTCGACATGGCAACAGCAACTCTTAGCTCGGCAGCGCTATCATTCCTCGGGTTAGGCCCTCAACCTCCCGTTCCAGACTTGGGTCTAATAATATCACAGGCAGGCCAATACTTCCCCGAAAGAAGCTGGTGGATCGTTATTGAAGCTGGGATCGCTCTCTTACTAATTTCCCTAGGCTGGAACCTGGTGGGCGACGCTCTGAGAGATGTGTACGATCCTAAGACTAGGCGGTCAATAGAGCTAAAATCTAAAATTGAGGTGGGAGAATGACTGACCTGCTTAAAGAAAATCAAATCTTGGCAGCCCGTCAGGTAAACGTAAGGTTCTACACATATGCAGGAGTTGTCCACGCCGTCTCTGAAGCCTACCTGGACATTTTTGAGGGTGAAAGCGTCGCGCTTGTTGGGGAAACAGGCAGCGGCAAGACAGTTTTTACTAGAGCATTGACGGGCCTAATCGAGCCTCCAGGAAAAATAGAGTCGGGGAAGGTATACTTTAGACGTCGGGATGGCAGTATAGTAGACCTCCTGAAGCTTTCCACCGAAGAGCTCCGGGACATTAGAGGGAACGAGATATCTTACGTATTTCAAGATCCTTCTAGTGCTCTCGACCCACTTTACACAGCTGGAGACCACATCACGGAAACTATAATGGAGCATCGACCCTTAGGAAAGGGAGAGGCCATGAAAGAAGCTATAAGTTTGCTTAAGGATGTAATGATCCCCAACCCTGAAGTTCGCGTAAAAAACTATCCCCATGAGTTAAGCGGCGGCATGAAACAGAGAGTAGTTATAGCGGTCGCAATATCCAACAGGCCAAGGCTTCTAATAGCTGATGAACCTACAACAAACCTCGACGTAACAGTGCAGGCGCAGATACTCGATCTTTTAAAGGAACTCAGAAACAAGTATCGGATGAGCCTCCTCCTCATAACACACAACCTCGGCATAGTTGCAGAAACTTCAGATAGAGTATACGTGATGTACGGAGGACGTATATCTGAAACTGCTCCAGTCGAATCACTGTTTGAATCGCCCCAACACCCCTACACCCAGCTGCTTTTGAGGTGTGTACCAAACCCTCTTAGGAAATTCGAAAAGCTCGAGTCTATTCCGGGGACCGTGCCTAATCTCATTGATATGAAGCCCGGGTGTCCCTTTGCACCCAGGTGCCCCTACGCTAAAGAGATCTGCTTCAAGGAAACCCCACCTGGAATAAAGGTAGACGATTCTCATGTTGTTCACTGTTGGTTGTACCATAAGAGGTGAATATGAATGTCTGAAGTAGTAAGAGTGGAGAACGTTAAAAAACACTTCCGAGTTAGAGGTTCTCTATTTAAAACCCTTAAAGCAGTTGACGGCGTCAGCTTTACAATACATGAAGGTGAAACCCTTGGTCTCGTGGGAGAGAGTGGTTGCGGAAAATCAACTCTTGGAAGGGTTGTAATACGCCTCCTGGAGCCTACTAGCGGGAAAATATTCTTTAAGGGCAAGGACGTAACAACCTTAAAAGGCGAGAACCTCAAAAAGTTTCATCGAGAAGCTCAGATAGTGTTCCAAGATCCGAATACATCGTTAAACCCCCGATTAACCATATTGGAGACTCTAACAGAGCCTCTCTATGAGCATGGAATTCCTGTATCCGATCCAGAGGAATTTATAGTAGAGCAGCTAGTAAATGTAGGCCTTGGAAAAGAGCACCTTTACCGCTACCCACACGAGCTTAGTGGTGGGCAAAGACAACGCGTCGCCATCTTAAGGGCCCTCCTTCTTAATCCCTCTTTCATAGTTCTAGACGAGCCTACCTCCTCGCTGGATGTATCAGTTCAGGCACAAATCCTAAACATTCTTAAAAGCATACAATCCGAGAGAAAGATAAGTTATCTCTTCATCTCCCATGACATGGGCGTTGTCAAATATATGAGTCACAGGATAGCTGTCATGTACCTTGGAAGAATAGTCGAAATAGCCCCCTCTGATAAGCTCTTTGAGAACCCACTCCACCCCTACACCAAATACCTCCTCAGTGCAATCCCTATACCTGATCCTAAGTATGCTCGCATGAGAAAGCGACTTGAAATAAAAGGAGAGCCCCCCTCTCCCATTGACCTGCCGTCAGGCTGCGTTTTCCATACGCGTTGTCCATTTGCTTCAGACAGGTGTAAACATGAAAGTCCGCCACTTATAGAGGTCGAGCCGGGGCACCACGTCGCATGCTGGCTTTTCTCAAAAACTTAACCATGAGTGTTATCTTAATCCTTCTTTTCCTCAGGTAAGGTGCAATCTTTTAATAGGTGTTGCTAGCCTAAGGCTTGAGAAGATGAGGTTTATTGCCTATTCTGATAAACTATTGTTACGTCTATCACATCTAGGTTTCACCTGGTACCCTTATGCTGGTTTTCGCTTAAAGAATGATAAGTTGCTTCTAGTAGACTGCGGAATTTCGAGCATTATGAAGGATTTGAATATTCGCATACTTTTGTCGCGAGTTATTCCTAGCAATATGGTCGTCGAGTCGGAAAAGCCTCCGCTAAGTTTAGGTATACTTTCTCATGAAGATTGTAATGAGAGGGTTCTAAGCGATCTACTCAAGAATAGAGAAACCCGTTCAGCCACAACCAGCAGTGTAAAGGTCGACACGATAGACTATCTTGCCGTAAGAATGCTAGGAGTGCCTTCGGCTCTTAGAAGACTAGAGGAGGCTTTCAAAGAATACGCACGAGAGACCCTTCACCCCTCTAGGCTAATAGAAGGTTTAAACATGCAGAACCTAGATTATCTTGGAGTAATCTTCCAGCTACTAGCGATAGATAAGAGGAAGGGTGAGGTTTACTTTCTAGAGGGAGAGAAATATATCAGGGCGAGATTTGCCGAGAGAATTATACGGGAAAATTCAAACTTGCAAGCCTTCCTACTGGCCAACCTCAAACCGCCTACAAAATAATGCTTGTTCCCAGCTTCTTGAAGCGATTACCCTTTAACAAGCCTTGAAAGGAAAGTTTTTAGCTACTTCTCTTAGATGAGCCCCGTAGTGAATAATACACAATTAATGTGAAGGCGACGAAAACTGGTAATAAGATAAAGATGGGAACATTTCGCTCAAGAAATCTGCGTAGAGCAAGTGCCAAGTTGAACTCTTTTTTAAACACTCCCGTTTCTAACGGAACATTAGATGCCTTTACAGGGATCTCGGCGACCCTCGGATTAAACTCTACAACAGTGACATTAGGACACGGGGTCTCTCGAACCACGCCTCTAAGTACCCTCCACCCGTAGATAGCCTTAGAATAATATGAGAGTTCATCCGTATCGTTTAAAATACTTGTCCTATTAACCTGCACTCCCCCGAATATATAATTAGTCGTCTTGTTCTCAGCTAGATCTGCAACAACTACTCCCCCCGGATAATATAGAAGTATTTCTCGTCCGGAGGTATATCCACTCAAGTCCACAGAAGGCAAAACACGGATAATCTCAAGCCTGGCTTCATTATAAGTCCACCCGCCGAGCTCATCCAAAACCAGGAGAAAATAATCCCTCCTATCCTCCACAAACACACCTGACCCGAGGATAAAGGCCCGGCCTGTTCGGCCATCCACATAAACGTTCTTGAGAAAAGTGTCGCCCAATGTAGAGTAGCCTCTCAACCACAAGAGCCCTCCCACCCTAGATATCCTGGCTGCAAATCCCTGAACCCCGCCTCCCCCCTCGCTGGTACCGACAATTACGTAATCTCCATTTGGGCTTAGCGCGATATCCTCCCCAACATCTATTCCCGCACCTCCAATACTCATGCTAGTTTTAAGGGACAAGTTATCGTCAAGCTGCAGTAAGAGAACATCTCCCTGAGAAACATTATAAGCCCATGTCTCACCAAGCACAGCAAAGCCTGTTCCGTCTATAATAATACGCTTAGCAACATCGGGGTAGTCCACGCTACCATAACACTTCATACTCAGAATGCTACCATTTAAGCCCAGCCGGGCAACAAAGACATCAAGATCCCCCCTGATAGACCTTGGGAAATAACCTGTTAAAACAAGGGAGTCCCTCGAGTATATTCCATCCGACAAATAAACGCTTTGTGTCCCATTTAAAAGGAAAGCCTTTAATAAGTCGCCCATAAAAAGGACAACAAGCCCTCCTGACAGGCCGCTTGCAGTCACAACAGAACCACTTATGGCTATGTTCCCATCGCTCTCCCTTACCGATAATAGCATTCCAGGCGTATCCCAGGAATAGAAGTTAGCTTTTGTGGAGGAAATAACCATAACATAGGGTACTGGTCGCAAGGCAGGACCCGAATAACCCCCCAAGTATATCTTTTGTTGAAACTGAATCGCACTTATCCCTGTAATGCTCTGTGGTTGAGCGGTAATGTAGGAGCAAGCGGCAAGAATATAAAATGCTGCTAGAAGCCCTAATCTACCTCTGCCCTTTTTCATAATCCACGATTGACTTTGGCGGGGAGGATTTATATTAATGGTGTAAAGATTTTTTAATTAAAACTTTACATTAGAAAGTGGTAAGATAGTGTTAAAAACTCCAGTAAGAGAAGCGAAAAATTAAAATACTTTATTCCTACTAGCTAATAATGACAACCATGAAAACAAAGCTAGCATTATTAATCGTACTCATAGTGTCCCTCTCTGTCATTCTACCTCTACTAAAGGCACAACCGCAAGGCCCGTGGGTTGACGAGGTAGACTTCTTCCAAGAGGCAGATGCTGCAAAAGTTGTAAACATGCTCAGCAAAGGCGATATGCAAATATACTTCAGTGACCTACGCGTCGACCCCACCCTCATGCAGAAGATTAAGAGTGATCCCAATCTTGCCTATACTTACTCGTATGGTCTTTACTACGATTTAACATTTAACCCGGTTGGCCCCGAGTTTCCCGCCACTGGACAACTAAACCCATTCTCAGATCCGAAGATCCGCGAGGCTATGAACTGGCTTATCGACAGGAACTATATCGCCAATGAGATAATGGGTGGACTAGCTGTACCCAAGTGGCTACCAATAGTCAACGTTTTCCCAGACTATGCGAGAATCGCTGATACGGCTAAGATGCTTGAGGCGAAATATAGCTACAACCCCGAACTGGCAAAGCAAGTGATCTTTGCGGAAATGGCTAAACTGGGCGCTACATATCAGGATGGCAAGTGGTACTACAAAGGGAAGCCAGTAGTGATAACAATTCTTATTCGTAGCGACGACCCTAACAGGAAGCAGATTGGAGACTACGTTGCAGACCAGCTTGAAAAGCTAGGCTTTACTGTAAATAGAAAGTACGGTTCGAGCCGCGACCTTTCTCCGCTTTGGATTAGAGGAAAACCCGCGGACGGTAAATGGAACATATACACCGGAGGGTGGATAACCACGGCAATCGAGCGTGACTCGTCGGGGAACTTCGGCTTCTTCTACACGCCTCTAGCTAGCTACATGGGTCCGTTATGGCAAGCTTACAAGCCAGACCCGATATTCTACGAGATAGCGACGAAGCTGTGGAATGGGCAGTTCAAATCTTTAGAAGAAAGAACTGCTCTCATGGCAAAGGCTGCAGAGCTTGCTCTCCAGGATTCAGTCCGTATATGGCTTGTAGACCAAATAGTCCCCTGGGTTTACCGTAAAGAAGTTCAATGCGCCTCAGACTTCTCTGCCGGGTTTGACAACAACCTTTGGCCGTTTACTCTACGCTATGTGGGTAAAGAGGGTGGAACCATAAAGGCAGGTATGCGTGAGGTGCTTGTTGATCCTTGGAACCCGGTGGCCGGAACAAACTGGGTTTATGATGCGGTTCTCTTGAACGCCGTGGATGACTATGCCTCTAGAACCAACCCGTATACTGGTCTCCCAATGGCTAATAGGCTCGTGAGCGCCGAGGTATATGTATTAAAAGGAATAGTTACGGGTAGCAGTAGCAACTGGCTTAAACTCACATTTGTAGATAAAGTGGATGTTCCACCAGATGCATGGTATGCATACGACGTTAAAAGCGGAAAGGTCATAACCTCTGGTGAGGCGGGAGTAAAGAGCGCCCAGGTAAAGATAGTAGCCAATTACGGCGACGTTCTCGGAAAGATAAAGTATCAGGATGGGACAACGATGACTCTTGCGGACTGGCTTATCGGCTGGCCTCTAACCTTCGCCCGCGTTGACCCCTCAAGCCCA
This sequence comes from Infirmifilum sp., assembly GCA_041287245.1. Classification (GTDB taxonomy): domain Archaea; phylum Thermoproteota; class Thermoprotei; order Thermofilales; family Thermofilaceae; genus Thermofilum. Next base: position 119,050 of record JBEULP010000117.1, read on the forward strand.
CTCTACGACCCATCTGCGAAGGCTGCTTTCGATCAGTGGAGGCAGCAGATGCAGGGCTGGAGAATAGTCAGTACAAGCCCACTTGTAATAGAATACTATGTTAACTACACTGCTCTCGACGCCGAGTATATAGTCTTCGGGTTTGCAGGGTGGCCATCAAACCCGTGGCACATGCTTGCCATTGGTATCAGGGCTGAGGAGAAGGGACTGCTAGCCTTCAGTGCGGACAAGGCATCAAGTATGAATGTAGAATGGATGAATTATATCGGAGGCCCCAGCCTAGAGATACTTTCAAAGATGCTTGACGAGGCCCAGAGTGAGGGCTACATTCCGTTCAAAGCCTTCATGTCAAAGTATACTAATGCAGACGAAGCCAAGGCTAGATATGGAGCTTTGAAGAATTGGTACCAGGCGCACGGGCACTTCTACGTTGGTACAGGGCCCTTCATCCTCGACAAGGTGGACTACAACGCCCACACCGCCGTTCTTAAGGCTTACAGGGATTATACCTACAAGGCTGACCGCTGGGCATTCCTCGCCTCCCCACCGATACCTGAGGTCAGCGTGAAGGCTCCAGATGTTGTAGTGCCTGGCGCCCAAGCCACGTTCACTGTAAATGTGAACGTAAAGGGACAGCCGTATCCCAAGGATCGTATAGACTTCGTGAAATACATGGTTCTGGACGCGCAGGGCAACGTCTACGCCAAGGGTGTGGCTACTGCTCAAGCCGATGGAGTATGGGTTATAACCTTGTCACCAGAGGACACAGGCAAGCTTACACCTGGAAGCTACAGAATGTTAACGATAACGCTTAGCAAGGATGTAGCTGTCCCAGCTCTGGTCGAGAAGCCGTTCACCGTTACCTCTCAGATAGCTTACTTCCAAACCCTCCTAGCGCAGACCCAGAGTGCTATAGAGTCTAAGATAGGCTCTGTCCAGGCTGGTGTCACAAACCTCAACGATCAGGTTAACTCCTTAACAACTCGGGTCAGTGGTCTTGAATCAACGGTAAACATCGCTCTGGCTGTGAGTATCCTTGGAATAATCGTTGCAGCGGCTGCACTCTACATGGCATCTAAGAAGCCCAAGACGCAGAGCACGTCGGCATAAATAAGTAATAATTTAAAAATAATTAATTATTTTTTCTGCGTCATTTTTCGCTTATATTCTATATTTTTCTTTAGAGTAAGTCTTTTATATACCTCTGTCGAAGGTGTAACAGTAGCGTGAAAGCCGAATGATCCCCTGGGGATTCATCAAATACATTGTTAAACGGGTGGTCGTGCTTTACCTTACAGTAGTTATAGCGCTTTATGCGACTATTCTCGTAGCAAATATGGGCGGAAAGGTCGACGAGATAATAATAGGAGACATCAGGATGTCTATCGGGCAGGCAATCAGCCAGAATCCACAGTACAGGAATCTTCCCGGCGAAGAGAGAGCCAAGTTAATAGAGCAATTGGTTCAGCAGGAAATCCATAGGCGAGGCCTCGATACTCCCTTCTTTATACGAAGCCTTATATATTTGAGGGATGCATTGACTTTAGATTTAGGTAGGGCCTTGGTTCTTAGAAGCGACACTGGTTCAATGTACGTCAAGAATATTATCTTGGAGAGGCTTCCCAATACCATTCTCTTATTCACAACGGTCACAGTAATCAACTTCTTCTTACATTTGTTTATCGGCCTATATCTATCCAGACACTACGGAAGTCTCCTCGACAAGATAACTATAGCTCTTGCACCAACCTCTGTTATCCCAGGGTGGTTTTACGGCATTTTCCTCATACTTATATTCTACTCCTGGCTTCATGTACTGCCAGCGTCGGGGATGGTTGACGTTCCACCCCCCGAGAACCCCGTGGACTATGCCTTGAGCGTTTTGAAGCATATGATTCTCCCTATGCTTTCCTGGATTATATCTGGTTTCTTCCTTGGAATTTATAGTAACCGTACATTCTTTTTGATTTTTTCAACAGAGGACTACGTTGAGGCTGCCAAGGCTAAGGGTCTCCCGCCTCGTGTGATAGAGACGAGGTATATTCTAAGGCCCACTTTACCACCTATTGTTACAAGCTTTGCGCTATCTCTTATAGGGTCTTGGGGTGGAGCCATGATCACTGAGACGGTTTTTGGCTGGCCGGGGTTGGGTCTTGTAACCTATAGGGCAATCTCCGCCTTTGATACTCCCGTGATTGTAGGGGTCACGGTGATATACGCGTATCTCCTGATGATTACAGTGCTGATATTAGACGTTATTTATGGGTGGCTAGACCCCCGAATAAAGGTGCAGTTTAGGTGAGGTGGATGAGTTCAGGAGGAGGCTTTGCTGGAGCGCTGAAAAGTGTTTTTAAGGATCTACTTACGTATAAGTCAGGTTTGATAGGTATTATACTTCTATTCTTACTTATCGTGTTGTCCATCTATACCGTCATCACGATTCCCATGGACAAAGCAATTGCAATGTGGAGGGGCCAGGAACAAATGTGGATCGAGAATCCGAGGGTTGTCCCCCCCGAATGGATTCAGATATTTGTAGGCAAGAACCTTCCGAAGACTATGAAGTTCGACTCGCGGGAGATAGGATTGAATGTAGCTAAGTCGTCAGCCCCCATCTATGGTACCAATATGAAGAAGATTCACATAGAATTTACCTTCGACTTCAATTACGATGACTTCCCATCCGAGCTTAACATCTTCTTTTCGAGTAATTTTTCTAGGCAGGAGGGGGCGCCCATCATAAGCATTACCTGGGTTAAGCCTGACGGAGAGCAAATTAACCTAGGAGAGTACTATATGAGTGATAACAAATACAACTTGTATTTTGTGTCTGACTCTATCACACGTGCCTTTGTCTCGTATGTTCGACAGAAATACGGTGTCGACCCTAGTGATCTTATAACAAATATGCAGTATCTTTTTGGCAAGTTTACAAAGGAGTCTCTCCAGACAGGTAAGATGGATGTCGAGAAGGGTACGTATAAAGTCATTATTGATGCTACTGTTTTCGGGCAGAATACCGATCTCAACTGCAGAATGATTGTCTATGGAGATGTATATGGAATAGCTGGTACTGACCACTTGAGAAGGCCTCTTGAGATCGCCCTTATGTGGGGTGCTCCCATCGCCCTAGCCTTCGGCTTAACAGCCTCTCTCATAACAACGTTCACTGAAATGATTATTGCAGCTATAAGTGGTTTTTACGGGGGTATTCTTGATAACATTATTCAAAGAATCACCGAAGTCTATATGGTGCTACCATTCCTACCTTTCCTCGTATTGATATCTGTCTTCTATGGGTTAAATATCTGGACCCTTCTCGCCATTGTAATCGTTTTGAGTATATTTGGTCCAGGGATTAAGTCGACAAGGGCACTTGTTATGCAGATAAAAGAGTACCCCTATATCGAGGCAGCCAGGACCTACGGTGCCTCAGATTTAAGGATAATAGTTCTCTATATTATCCCGAAAATCTTGCCACCTGTTGTCCCCGGCTTAATATCAGCCGTACCTGGCTATGTTTTCCTGGAGGCGGCTCTAGCTATACTTGGGCTCGGCGACCCCTCGCTCCCGACTTGGGGCAAGGTGATAAACGATGCTTTTGAACAGGGGGCGCTCTACAAGGGCTATTACTACTGGGTCTTGGAACCTTCAGCCTTCCTCATGTTTACAGGGCTTGCCTTCGCGTTGCTAGGCTTTGCTCTTGACCGTATAGTTAATCCAAGGTTGCGAGAAATGTGATGAGGTGGAGGGTGAATGAGTGAGACGGTCTTAAACGTTAAAGATCTATACCTTTACTATAGGACTAGTAAGGGTGTTGTTAAAGCTGTTGATGGCGTAAGCTTTACCCTACGCCGAGGAGAAACTCTGGCTATTGTCGGCGAGTCTGGTTGCGGTAAGACGTCCCTTGCCAGGGCTATTATACGCCTGCTTCCACGGAACGTAGAGAGATTCGAGGGTACTGTAAACCTGAATGGGAATGACGTTATGCGGATGAGCGAGGAGGAGTTCAGGAGGAACGTTAGGTGGCAGAAAATATCTTATGTGTTCCAGGGTTCTCAAAACGCTTTAAACCCTGTCCTCAAGGTTGGCTTCCAGATTGCAGAGCCACTTATGGTTCACAAAGGTTTGAGCAAGGTTGAAGCCTTGGCAGAAGCTAAAAAGTATCTAAGGCTTGTCGGGATTCACGAAAGCTTTCTAGACAGATACCCATTCGAGCTGAGCGGGGGTATGAGGCAAAGGGCTGTAATAGCTATGGCACTCGTAACAAACCCAGATATAGTTATTCTCGACGAGCCCACCTCGGCTCTTGACGTTATAACGCAGGCTAACATAATGAATTTATTAAAAAGGATAAAACAGGAGATGGGTATAAGCTTTATTTTTATTACCCATGACGTACCTCTAACCAGCGAACTTGCAGATAAGGTCGCCGTGATGTATGCGGGACAGATTGTTGAGTTATCGGACGCAGAAGAGTTTTACTCTTCTCCCAAACACCCCTACAGTGAGAAGCTCATGGCTAGTGTCCCGACTCTCCGCACAGATAAGAAATTAGAGTTTATTCCAGGTACGCCCCCCAGCCTCATAACCCCACCGCCCGGCTGTCGTTTCCACCCAAGATGCCCATTTGCGTATGATCGGTGTCTCAAGGAGGATCCACCCGCCTACCAGACGGGTAAAGACTCATTTGTTAAATGTTGGCTTGTGTACGAGGGGAGGAGGTGAGGCGCATGAGCGAAGATAAGGTGTTGTTAAAAGCGGAAGACCTTAGGATGTGGTTTGAAGTGAGACGAGGGCTTTTCGCTGAACCTATACCTCTGCGAGCGGTGGACGGCGTTACCTTTGACCTTGAGGTTGCGGAGGCTGTATCTGTTGTCGGCGAGTCGGGTAGTGGTAAAACGACTCTGGGCAAAACAATTCTAAGATTATATAAGCCTACCGGAGGAAAGTTGTTGTATAAGGGTAAGGACATCACAAGCTTGGAAGAGAAAGAGCTGATGTGGTATAAGCGTGAGACAGGGCTTGTTCAGCAGGATCCGTATGGTGCGATGCCTTCTTTCATGACAATCTCCAGGATCCTTGAAGAACCACTCATCATACACAAGGTAGGTACAAAGGAGGAGAGGCTCGAAACTGTCTTTAAGGCTCTTGAAGAGGTCAGGTTAACGCCTGTCGAGGATTTCGCATTCAAGTATCCTCATATGCTCAGCGGTGGACAGCTGCAGAGGGTGGCTATAGCCAGGGCCTTGATCCTGAGACCTAGCCTTGTAATCGCCGACGAGCCAGTGTCGATGTTGGACGCGTCTGTTAGGATAGAGATATTAACCTTGATGCGGGAGCTGCAAGAGAAGAGAAAAATCAGCTTCATCTATATAACTCATGACTTGTCCACGACCAGGTACTTCAGCGAGAAGATATTCATAATGTATGCGGGACACTTGATCGAGCGTGGACCTACAAGATCCGTCCTCCGAAACCCGCTTCACCCGTACACGAGGGCCTTACTGGCTGCGATTCCGGATCCAGATCCAGCAAACAGGAAGCGTTTCCGAGAGGTACCTGCTGGCGAGCCTCCAAGTCTAATTAATCCTCCACCGGGGTGTAGATTCGCACCACGATGCCCATTTGCGACTGAGAAGTGTAGACAGGAGGAGCCACCGGAGATTGAGGTTGAACCTGGACACTTCGTGAAGTGCTGGCTCTACACAGGCACAGCTTAGGCGAGGGTTATTCCATATTTTTCATTGAAGATCTCTATTATTCGTCTACCGTCTCCTAGCATGTCATGGTTGTTGTTAAAGAAAACGTACGCTCTCTCAGGGTTGGTAGCAGCGATTTTTTCCGCTACTTCTAGTAGCTCCTCGTCTAGATACCCATAATTATACCAGGTAAGCCTTCCATGCATCCTTACATACACCACTCCGTTAACCTTAACTACCCCGATGGTTGGCAGTCCTTCGAAGAGCGGCGAGTCAGGGGTAACAAAAAACACCTCGTTTTCCTTAAAGAAATCTATTGCCTCTCTCTCAAACCATGAGATATGCCTTGGCTCCACAGCTATTTTATCACAAGTCTTGCTGAAAGCCCTAATACGCTCTATAGATTTTTCATTGAACGAGAAATTAGGAGGTAATTGAAACAGATAAAAGTCTATCTTTTCCTCAAGAGTCCTGAATCTCTCTCTGAACTTGGACCATACAGGTAGTGCCTTCTCGTTAAGTCTTCTAATATGGGTGATGCTCCTATGAACCTTTACAACCCAGCGTATGTTTGCGGATTCATCTCTCCACTTCTCAATAACTTCTTCTCGTGGAAAACTGTAGAAACTCATGTTCAACTCTACGGCGTTGAAGCCAGACTCTAACGCATACCATTTCAGGCCATTTGGGTTCCAGTCGTAGACCCAGCCCGAAGTTCCTACGTATAACTTCATAGTTCTATGATTTTTGTTCTAGAGGCACATATATACATGCTTCTCTCGCGAGATGAGCATAACAGATAATTAGGTAGTTGAAGAATACATAAGCTGGAATTTGTTATGAGTGGAAAGAGAGGTCTAGCGCTCCTTTTTGTTATATTGGCTATTACTACTCTAGCTTCTCAGTGTTACGGCCAGCAGTTCTATTTTTACGGGGTTGTCACGGACACGCACTCAAACCCCCTTCCAGGGGTAGAAGTTGCTGTTTTCAGCAATAATCTTCTAGTAGCCTCTACAACTACAGATAGTAGTGGTTTATTCAATTTAAGGATACCCGCTGGAACCTATATTTTAAGGGCCTACCTCAAAGGATATACCCCAAAGCAGTTCCTACTCGTTGCTAGCCAAGAAAAAGCGGGAAGTCTTGGGACAATAATGCTTGAACCAGCGATTAACATGTACACTGAGTCAACCCAGATGGATGTTTACCAGGGAGATTATCTAAACCTGACCATCAAGGTATCTAACAAAGGGCTAGACCCATTACTTGTTTTCTTCACGATCGAAGCCCCTACATCTTGGAACGTTAACCTTGTTCTCCCCGAGGGGCTACGCGTAAACAATGTTCTTGTTGAAGCTGGAGCTGAGCGTACACTTTTCTTGAACGTGAGGGTGCCGGTTAACGCCCTGGGAAAAAATACGATACGCGTAACAGCCTCGTGGGTAAATCTCTCCACCTCTATCAACTATGTCTTCAACGTTTTGCCGAAAAGATGGGATATTATCTCGCTTCCGGCCACAGGTATAAAGGCATATCCTGGAGCACAACTGCGAATACCATTTCAGCTAATAAACCCTTTTCCCGTTGATGCCGACATAACTATATCTGTAGATTCCCCTCCCGAATGGGTGGCTACAATCCTCGACGTTAATAGCATTACTGTCTCCCGAATTAGTCTAGTTTCAAAAGCTAGCTCTCAGCTCTTCCTCGTCCTGTACATACCCCCATCAACACGTCCCGGCGCATATAAGGTTACATTGTTCACAGATATCCTTGGAAGCCGTTACTCAGCGAATCTAGACGTTAACATAGAGAGCCGCTATGACCTCCTCAACTTGACGGCGGGTATTACAAGGCTAAACCTAAGTGGTGGTGTTTCTACAGTCGTACCTCTGTTTGTCCGAAACGACGGCAATATGCCTACAATAGCACTAATATCTGTTAACTTTAACTCTAAAGCTATACGTGCTGTGCTCTCAACCTCAAGCCAGCCCGTATCAACATTTTACCTTCTCCCAGGCGAGTCGAGGCAAGTAAACCTTATCCTAAACGCTACCACCTCTGCGGCGCCAGGAGTATACGAAGTTAAGGTTCGGGTTAATGGTACAGTCAGCTACGATGAGAAAACCATACTTGTTAACATTGCAGGAGTTTATCGCTTTCAAATACTAAATCAGAATTTCATGGTCACTACGCCTCCCGGAAGCGCCTCAGTTTACACGCTTCGAGTAAACAATACAGGCACATATGCTTTAACTCTAGCTACAAGGATTTTATCCGCCCCAGAAAACTTTCAAGTCATAGCTAAGCCTGACCAGCTATCTCTTCTCCCCGGAGAGACAGGTGCCTTCACAATTCAAATTAGTGTTCCCCCCGACACGCCAGAAGGCGTTTATAACGTAGTGGTTAGGATTGAGTCCGGCAGTCTCGCTGAAACCAGGGTGATTATAGTCTGGGTACGTACTGAGACAAGCCTAAGTTTTACCTTGATAATGTTTGCTCTCGTAGCCGTAAGCTTCTTCTTAGTTTATTATGGAAAGCGAAGATATAGTTAGGGATCGGGAATGGAGCCCTTTTCCCTAGCTATACTTTACTTTCTCGGTATAGAAACCGCTTTCACTCCATGCTTTCTTCCTATTTTTCCAATCTTCTTAGGAATTCTCGCCAAGACAAGTAAAGGAAAAGCCCTCTTAACAACGTTGTTTTTCATTATAGGCGTAACGGCAAGTTTTTTAACGTATGGTGTCCTAGCCGCCTACAGCGGTGAGCTACTAAATAGTCTAATTATAAGCAACCTTTCATCGATTGCCATATCGCTGGGACTTTTCTTAATAAGTATCGGAATTTTCATGATTTCTCCTCTCAGGGTTCTATTCTCTCTTATACCCTCCGCACATCTTCGCTTCAAAAGGTCTTCTCCTCTGAATGCTCTTTTATTAGGTTTCACCTTTTCCCTTGTAGCGGCGCCTTGCGCGGCGACAATACTTGTAGCTGCTTTTTTAACGTTCTGGCTTCAGAGTTTGGGAAGTACAACGAGTTTCGTCCTCACAGCCTTATCATATTCCTTAGGGGTAAACACACCTTTCTTCACCCTGGGGATTCTTACTCAGCTCCTAGGGAAGAGCATAGAGGCTAAATTTACACGAAGTATTCTAGTAAAATACAACGAGGTTATCTCGGGTCTCACTATAATCGTCCTAGGTGTCTTAACAATAATAAGCGTTAATGGGTATGACTTAATACTTACTAAGGTCTCTCGCGACTTAATCCCCTATTTTAGCATCCTGTCCTTTATAGGTGGTCTGGTATACTCTATAGAGGCAACTAAATTAGGGGTAAAAATAGGAGTTCTTCAACCTCTATTACTGGGAGTAGGTTTATTGCTCATCGGAACAACAGATCTCGTTTCGAGCTTCCCGTTGGTGCTCTCAAGCCCGGAAATAATATTCGTCGTATATCTAGCAGGAAGACTTATTGTATCACTAGGAGGTATTCTCCTAATAACATCTCCACTCGCATCCGTATTTCCGGTAATCCCGATAGCAGCACCCGATGCGTTCATGCTACTCGCATGGTTACTAGGGCCTGGAAGAAGAGAGAAAGAACACCTGTTCGCGTCTCTTTATCTGATTGCCCACCTTCTTGTAGGTATACTTCAACACACCTCTCTTTTCGAGCCTATATACCCATATGTTATAGTAGTTTTACCAACAGCCTATTTAAGCCTGCTCCTTCCAGCCTTAAAATTTTCTAAAATACTTACCAGTCTAAGACTGCTTGAGGAGCTTTAGCAGCTGTTGAACACTTCTTTTCTCAGCATTAAGCCGATAGTAAGTGACATAACCAGAATCTTCTACAATTAGAAAATTACTCTTAACGAGGCGTTCAAGGATAGGTCTCGCTCGTGAAACACCTACTACCTCTTTTTCAACCATATAAGCGCTAAATGATTGAGAGGGATCTTCAAGGAATTTTCTAAGGAAGAATAATAAGACACGAACATACCCCTTACAGCGCTCAGGAAAGATAGATAAAAGGTCCTCTTCAAACTCGCTAAAATCCGAAAAGCCCTCGCCGCCTCTCATAGAGGATCCCAAGAAGCTTTTCCCTTAGCTCGGGAGCGCCATCCCCGCCTATCTCATCGATTTTTCTAGCTACAAAGTCTTCTCCAACACTAAATCTAAGCCAACGCGAGAAGTCACCCCTTTGTTGATGAAATATTATACTCTCGTTAGGCGCCTTCTCCAATGCTTCAATAAATGAGAAGATATTCCAAGCCACAAGCCCAGCGGGTTTCCCAAAATCCAAATAAAATAGGAACTCACTACCAGCTCTTACCCGCCTCATCCATACAAATCTATAGCGTGCCTCCTCATCAGCCTCGAGCCTCGAGGACACCCTATGCTCTAAATCTGCCAGGGCATCCGAGTAGAACATATAGGCTTGGAAAGGAGACTTATACGGGCTAAAGTACGTGTGCACGTCTCCCGGCCCCCCTCCCTTTGTTGACATATAATAGAAGTGGTCGCTGATCGAAAGCAATCTCCAAAGCCGCAATAGATTGTCGTCACGTGTGGCTTTGATCTCAAGCCACAGATTCCTAAGTCTTTCAAACGCATAGTCCTGCATGAAGTTGCCAACCCAAGCACTTAAGTCTCTCTCGAGATCAGCCCATGAGATTGTATCGCTCTCAGGCACGTCGATCTCGTCGCGGGGTGGTAGAGTCTCTGCAACCTCAGTAGGTGTAGAAGTTACCAAGTGATCCCATTTTAAAATTTCTCCTGGAAGCCACCTTAAAAACTCGAAAATACCTGTATCGGCTTGAAAATGCTCTCCAAAAGTCTCATAGTCGATAGCTACTAAAACGACATCGCCAGGAGTAGCCGCAAGCCAGGCAGAGTATTTCTCGGCTGTGAGAGGATACTCGCTCCACCACCTAGAAGCAAATCTAAAGCCTATATCGTCTGACAACCTGTAGTTTCTCATTAAAACACGGATGTTCAAACCTCTGGCCTTATACAAGTAGTTAGGACTCCTCCACAACAATATTCTTTCAACACCCTCTGTGAGAACAATTTTGTACCCCAACCTCTCAAATACGCTAGCAATATAGTTGTTATAGATGAACTCGGTGTTTTCAATTGCTTTAGGAGTAACACCGAACAGGCTTTTAACGGTGTCTCGATGCAGCCTAATCTGATCTATAAACTCCTCCTCAGATATTAAGAAGCTTAGACTATGGAAATACGTCTGGTCTAGGAACTCTACCATACCCGTATCGGCAAGCTGTTTGAAACTGTCAATCAGATTAGGCATCCAGCGCTCGGCCTGCTCCAGAAGAACCCCGGAGAGACTGTAGGACACCTTAAACTTCTTCCCATGATCCTTAAACATATCTATCTGTTGTAATATAATCGAATTTGCCGGAAGATAACATCTCTTCGCAACCCTTTCAAATACCTCACGGTTAAGGGCATTGTTAAAGTAAACTTCCTCTAGTTCTTGCGGGTCTAGGCTACCGTTTAACGCTATTTTCTCGGCGATTTGTTGGGAAATATTACTTGCAAGCCTGTACGGCTGATGAACTTCAAACATAAATACTACATGCTTGATAAAGGGCACCCCAAAGCTATTACGAGAAATTAGAATAAAAATCTAGTTTTTCAAAGAACCTTAGCGTTTGCTTTTATACCGCTCTATAGCATTATTTATTGAGATAAGCGCTTTATCCCTCTCATGCCATGCTTTAACTTTAACCCATTTCCCGGGTTCGAGCTCCTTATAATGCTCGAAGAAGTGTCGAATCCTATTCCTTATGCTCTCGTCCACGTCCCCGATGCTTCTGACTTTTGCAAAACGGGCATCAATCTTCTCATGAGGCACTGCGATAATCTTGCTGTCGGGCCCAGCCTCGTCCTCCATCTCAAGCAGTGCGATGGGCCTCGCGCGCACAACGCTTCCAGGAACGAAGGGTTCATAGCTGAGGAGAACTACGTCCACTGGATCTCCATCCTCCTCTAGTGTGGAAGGGATAAAACCATAGTTGAATGGAAAGACCATCGAGGTGAATAGAACTCTATCAACGAATACAGCGCCGCTCTCCTTATCTATCTCGTATTTAATGCTACTTCCCATGGGTATCTCCACAACAACGAAGATATCTTCTGGAGGATTTTTTCCAGGGGGCAGACTCTTCATACGTGACAACCCTTGGGCAATTATGACCTAGAGGGCGACTATGGTTTTAAATTTTTCCCAATCTCAGCCCAGCGTGGCGTCTAAGTATAATCACTCAGCCTTGTAGACGGTACCTATTGCTCTCGTCCTAGAGTCCCTAAGTATGAACTTTTCATTTTCCTCGATGTACCATTGCTTTTTCAAGAATCTTAGCCTAACTAGACCTATATCACCAGTCCGCATGGGCTCCTTCTCCATCCACGTAATCTCCACCGGTGTTCTGATAGAATGGATGTGAAACACGGTTTGATAACCTCTTTTAATCGTTGTTGGGTGTTTTAGGACAAGGATCTCGGCGACTAGACTCTGAGACCCATGCAACGGAGTCTCTGCTAAAACCAGCCCCTTCTCAATCTCGTCCCTTTTAAAATCAGTTATAGCTAACGTGGCTTCCTCACCAGCCCGACAAGTTACGACTGGAACCCTATTTACATGTATGGACTTAACCCTTGTTTTCCTCCATGTACCATCAGATAGAGGCCCTAGAAAATAGTAGGAATTCTCCTGAATAGTCCCCCTTTCAACGGCTACAGCGATCACTGTTCCAACGCCTTTCACATCATAGATTTCCGTAACATATGCCAGAAGTGGTTTCTTGATCAGTTCACCCCACCTTTTACGCGGGGGTAGCAGGTTCATGAATTCCGTTAAGGCATCAAGCCCCTCACCTGTGGTGTTAGATATGCGGAAAATAGGTACAATTCTACCTGAGGGCATTAAAGGCGCGACTTCGTAAACATCGCTCAAGCTTTTCACAGTGAAAGGTTTCTTGTCTAGTCTTCGAATGATTGTGAGTGTCTCTTCGAGAAACCCTTTTTCAACCTCCGGGCTCACTATGTCAATTTTAGTGAACACTATAAAGACAGGTATCTTCAGGGCGACGCAAACACCGAGGTGTTCCCGCCCCATAACTTGCAGCCCAGAATTGGCTGCGACGACAAGCATAGCATAGTCGGGGTACTTCGATAGTACTCCGCGGAGAGCCGTGCGAAGATATCTCTCATGACCTCCTACATCAACAAGTGAAATAATTTTCTTTGAAGAGAGGTATATCTGCGCTTCATCGAGGGGATTGGGAAGGCCCCAATTAACAGGTTTCCCGGTTAAGTCAAAACCTAAAAGCCTAATTGCCACGGAGGAGGTTCTTCCAGTTAAAATTTCATGTGTATACCTTGCAACCTTTCTCATATTGCTTCCTCTTCCGTCGTCTAAGGTTCCTGAGCACAGAGTACCTACTGTTGTACTCTTCCCAGCGTCGACGTTTCCTACAACAATTATGTTTAATTGGCTCGGAGGGTTTTCTTCGCGAGAAAGCCTAACAAGAATCCTGGTTACTACTTTTTCACCATACTCCTTCCTGTCAAGGACTCGAATGCTTGCGCCAACCTTCTCAGCTACAATTCTTAGAATTTCCAGTGACACCGCCTCCTCTTCAGGAGTTAAACCACGGATGCTTCCGTCATCATGTACCCCCAAGATATAGATAGCCTCGCCCCCTCCCTCGAAAAGCCTGTATCGCATTTGAGAGGCTAGTCTTTCCAACCTGTCATCATCTTTCTCAACTAGTATGGACTTATACTCGACGGGTCCGCTGTCCTGTTCTGCGGGATACTTCAACTTTACCTCTAAATTTAAACAAAAATGGGCTCTATTAAGCCTGACTCTTTTCGGATAGGATATTATGGCACGACTAACCGGTAACACCCGCTAAACATTTAGCCTAACTACTCAATATAGAACTCAACACTATGCTTTTCGCTAGAGTGTACATCGGGACATCTGGGTGGGACTATGATGACTGGATAGGGCCTTTCTACAACCGGGATAAGAATTTGTTCAGCCAATATGCCAGAGTCTTTAAAACTGTCGAAATCAACTCGACGTTTTATTCTCTACCATCTAAAAACTTTATCGAGGGACTTACACGCGTAGCCCCTAAAGACTTCATCTTCAGTTTGAAGCTATACCGTGGTGTTACGCATAAAAAGCTCTTAAAACCCGAAGTTATAGGACACGAGCTCGATTTCTTCTTTAAATCGATAAGTCCGTTACGCGCATCTGGAAAACTAGGAGCAGTTTTAATACAGCTTCCGCCAAAGCCAAAGGAAGAGTTGACGCACTTCAAGGATTTTCTTGCAATGCTCCCAAAGGGGTATCGATTCGCTGTTGAGTTTAGGCACCCGAGCTGGCTTACAGAAGAAGCTTTCAAAATACTTGAAGACTTTAATATTGCTTACACCATCGTCGACGAACCCCTTCTGCCTCCACAAGCTATGGTCACTGCGGATTTCTCCTACATAAGATGGCATGGCAGGAGCCAGAGCCCATGGTATTACTACCATTATTCTCTAGACGAGCTTCAAGCATGGGCTAAAAAGATAGGAGAAATAACTGAAAAAGTATCGCTTCTTCTAGGCTACTTTAACAACCACTTTAGAGGCTTCGCGCCTCATAATGCCTTACAGATGCTTGCCCTGCTCGGCATGCTTGATAGAGAAAGACGTTACCTCTTGGCAGAGATGGACAAGTATTTCTCAGCGATGCCTAAAGAGACCTTAGAAGAGGCAAAGACAGCGCTCGAAGAAGGAAACATAGAAACCATACTTAAGGCTTTAGCAGGCGATAAAAGATTTGAAAGAGGAGTCGAAATAGACAGCAAGGAGGTTAGTTATGGGATAGAAGAAGGCAAGGTCTACGGTAAGGTTAAAGACTACTACATCCTGATTGATCAATCCTCAAGGCTTATTAGTCACAACTGCGAGGACTGGAGGAAGTCCTTAGAAACAAAGAGGTTTTGCAAGCATATGGTAAAGTTTTTCATTACATTGCCGCGGGAGCTCTCACTTCAACTATTAAAAGACATACTAACTAATATCGACGACTGGGAATTCGTGGCAAACACCTCGGGACTGGAAGAATAAGCTCGCAATCTCCAGATTTAAGCCTAAGGTAATCTCCTCTCCAGTAAAGGTAGACTGTATAAGCTGCCGTGACTGCGTCAAGCGCATCACCGTTGAGTTTCGCATCCACGAACTTGATACCCAGCCTCTCAAGACCTTCTTTTAGGCCTACCAAAGAGGCTTTTTTTCTTGGAATGCACAACAAATCCTGCGTTCCGCCCGGATATACTTCTAATACTCTTATCCCCGCCTTTTCCAGAGTAGCTGCTAGTTTCATGCCTCGTTTAGTCAGTTTCTCCATCGCAGGCAGAACCGGCGGGAAAAATTTGATACCGAGTTCTCGCAGCATCCTTTCACAACCTCTTTCCCTGGCCTGTTTTGGGAAGGATAAGGGAGAATCGATCCCCATAGCATATACCTCTTGCCGGGTAATATTATTCAATATCTCTTCATCAGTGTAAAGCTTTAACACCCTGGCCCTGAGCTCTAGATCGAGAAAAGCGAGATATGAAGCCTTTACTTCACCTGCCGTTAGGTCCAAACCGCCGAAAAACATGATCATCGCGGGAGAGTTACTCCCCTCTGGCCTTGATATTTACCCCTGTATGTGACAAGGTCACCCTGGATACGGTAAAAGGCTACATGGGCAAACCTCATCCCCTTTCTCAGCACTATCGGAAATGCCCCACCGTGTATTTCAATGGTTATCTCACCCTCGAACCCTGCGTCTATAAGAGTCGGGGGTATCGAGACACCGAGTCTTGCAAAGGTGCTTCTAACCCCTATTAGACCCGCAACATCTGGAGGCATCTTGATGTATTCAAGTGTTGTCACAAGAACCTTCATGTACGGCTGGAGGACGAAGCTATCCGTACGGAAAACCTTGTAGTAATTGTTCAGGTCAACCTCTCTTATCCGATCAGGGTCTAGGGGCTCGGGATTATTTAGTAACACCGCGACTTCTTCTCCAATTCTTAGGTCTATACCGTTCTCTCTGATTATCTCTTCCGAAAACGGCTGAATTAGAAGCTTCCCTTCATTAACAAGGCGTCTAAGCTCTGCTCCTGAAAGCATACTCCTAACCTCAAGCTTCTAAATTTATTTCTTTCCGGGCTAAGTAAAACTTACAAACATCGTTTAAAGGGCATCTTACGCAGGCAGGGGCTCTTGCCTTACAAACCTCTCTCCCAAGTTTTATGATGAGAAGATGTGCTTCAAGCCTTTTCTCAGGCCTGAAAACCCTGTGGAGATCATCTCTTATCGCTTTATATGATTTAGAGGTTGTTAATCCTAGTCTCCTAGAAACTCTCCTCACATGAGTGTCTATAGCAACAACTGGAAAACCTGAGTTCGCTAGGAGAACATCAATAGTCTTTTCACCTATTCCCTTAATTTTTCCAAGTTCCTCTCTCACCCTTGCCTCACCCTCGCTTAAGAGCTTGTTTATATCACCGCCATACTTTTCGACAAGAACCCTAGCAGCGGCTTGTATAGCAAACGCTTTTGACTTCTGAAGACCTGCTGGAGCAATAACTCTCTCAAGCTCTTCCAGGTCGATTGTTGCCAATCTATTTGGGTCTATTCCTACCTTTGATTCTAGTTGTGAAATCGCTCTAAAGGTGTTTTTTTCTGTTGTGTTCTGGGATAGTATCGTAGCAACCAAGACTTTTAAAGGGTTCTTCTCTCCCGCGGCTTTTAAAGCTGCAAACTCATCTGGATTGATCTTGAAGGCTCTTCTAAGTTTCTCGACAATTAGGTCTCCCAAATCGTAGGTACCTCCCACGACCTCTATTGAACAGAAAGCGTTAAATTATCTTACTGTTGTGAAAAGCTATGAAGCGACTAAAACTCCTTGTAGCTAATGATGACGGGATCAGCGTAGGATTAAAAGCGCTTGCTGACGCTGCAGCCAGCGTGGGTCACGATGTTTTTATAGCTACCACTAGAAACCACTCTAGTGGCGCAGGTAAGTCAATCTCCTTCAAGACGAGATACGAGGTAACCACCCTCTTCGATAATTATACAGCTGTTATAGTAGATTCAACCCCCGCAACAGCAGTAGGAGTAGTCTTAGACTCTATCCGTAGAGACTTCGACCTTGTTTTGAGTGGGGTCAACAGCGGGCCTAACCTAGGATTATGGGATGTTCTCTCTTCTGGGACAGTAGGTGCAGTTCTTGAAGCTGCCACCAGGGGGGTTAGGGGCATTGCCGTATCTCTTGTAGCTCGAGAGTGGTCGGAATACCCCGAGCTCTCATATAGAGATTACTATAAGGCTGCAAAACTCGTAATTGACATGTTTGAAGCCTTGTCAGATGTACAGTGGAAGGCGCCGGTCTTGAATATCAATGTGCCCTCTTGGGGTATAAGAGGGGTTCGAGAGGCGGTTCTTGAAACAGAAGTACAATCAGAGGTTTATACATGTAGCAATAACCACTGTGATATGAGTAGATGGACTCTCGATGAAGCATATAAGTGTTCTACACCGGGTAGTGATGTATGCCTTGTAAAGCAAGGATATGCCACTGTTACACCACTCATTTTCGCATGTTCCACAACTTTAGATTGGATACGCGAAGCTTTACAGCAAAGTTTAAAATAATGACAGCGGTTTAGACGCGAGTTTAAGTATGGAGAAGATAGATGTTGCTGTGATAGGCGGCGGTCCCGCGGGGATGACTGCTGCCTCGAGAATTAAGCGGATACACCCGGACTGGAAGGTTGCGGTTTTCGAGAGAAGCAAGTATGTAAGTTATGCCCCATGCGGCATACCTTATCTTCTCGGAGGGTTTGCGAATAATCTCGAGGAATTGGTTCACTACCCATTAAGGGTCTTTACAGAGGAAAGAGGGATACAGGTCTACACCCAGACTGAAGTCATCGAGGTTGGCGAGGGTTATTTACGAGCTCGTTCTCGAGAGGCTTCGGAAAGAACATTCAGCTGGGATAAACTCTTAATAGCCACGGGTGCCCGTCCACGTGTCCCCCCAGTTCCAGGCGTAGATCTAAAGGGGGTTTTAACCATACGCACTTTGGAAAGCGCTGAAGAGGGACTAAAGGCGATAAGCGGTGCTGAGAATGTTGCTATTGTTGGTGGTGGCTATATCGGCATTGAACTGGCTGAGAATCTGGTTCGAATCGGAAAGAAGGTATATCTTTTTGAGATGCTACCACATGTAATGCCTACCCTCGATCCTGAAATAGCTCAACTCGTTGAAGCCGAACTTATAAGACATGGCGTCAAACTACACCTTAACGAAGCTCTTAGGGAAATCGGTGGGCGTGAAAAGGTAGAAAAAATAATAACCGATAAGGGTGAGTACCCTGTAGATGTGGTATTTCTAGCCACCGGAGTTGTGCCTGAAACTACTCTAGGAGACATGATTGGAGTTAAGAAAGGCGCGACTGAAGCTATCAGCGTTGATCATTCGATGAGGACAAACGTAGAAAATGTATTTGCAGCGGGAGATGCTGCCGAAAGCATAAACCTAGTAACAGGGAAGCCCGACTGGTTCCCACTTGCACCAGTTGCGAATAAGATGGGCTACGTAGCAGGAGCCACGATCTCGGGTTTGAATGCAAGCTTCCCCGGGGCTGTAGGGACGGCGATAACGAAGGCTTTTTCGTTGGAGATTGCCAGGACAGGATTAACGGAGGAGAAGGCCAGACGTGAAGGCTTCAACCCCCTTTCAGTTACAATCAGCTCAAACTCACGCGCCAGCTACTACCCTGGTGCTGCTACTATAACCGTGAAACTTATAGCTGATAAAGATTCTGGAAGACTCCTAGGGGCACAAGTCGTGGGCGGTGACGGTGTACTGGCAAGAATAAACACTTTGGCTGTTTTGATCGAAAAGCATGCAACAGTTACCGATGCATTCTTTAGCGATCTTGCTTATGCCCCTCCCTTTGCCCCGGTCTGGGATCCGGTTATTGTTGCAGCGCGTGTTCTTCTTGGGAAAATAGGGCAAGGGTAGTTTTTCCCTGGTTCCTATATCCAACGTACAGGTACCCACCCATTAGAAGTGTGACAGACCCTATGACAGCGAGAAAAGCTGAAACTAAACTTTCGAAGTTTACGAGATTATCGTTGTTTTTGGCGAAGTAAAACGTGAAGGATAGTACAGTGTTAGTTTCCAAACCATTGTTCTCGATTACTATTGTGCGAGGAGAGTCATCAAGGTAGAGATAACCGGAGCCGTTCTTCCCAGCATCAGTAATGGTTAGCCTTCCGATCTCGGATGATTCTGCGTTTAGGAAGATAATGCTTACATTTATGTATCGTTCTCCTTTATATGACAGGTTATAGTAGGCCTTAGGTGATAGGTTAGGTGGGAGGGGATACTGCATGTTTTTCTCTTTTGAAAGGTCAATTCTTATTGGGATTTTTTCCCGCATGGAAAGCTTATAGTTAACGCTTCCCGCCAGGATCGCTCCTATTACTAGTAACACAGAACCCGCTAGAATAAGCTTAACCGCAAAATCAACTTTGCCTTGCTCCACAGCTACCCAAAAACAGTTGAAGAATAAGCTGATAAATTTACTGCCCCTTTAGCCTCTTTATTCCAATTCTAACCTTTGCATCTCCAATTTCCCAGTCCTGTACAAGGTCGCCTTCCACAAGTGCCACGTTATCTAAAAACTTAAAGTATCTTGATCTGCTCTCGGATTTAAGATATTCCTGGTAGTCTCTCACAAGAGAGGCAAGATCCTGAGGGATATAAACCTCAGTGTCTATATACTCTTCTACGTTGAGGCTGAGTTTTTTACGCATGAATTGTATTCTTCTGAGTATGTCACGCGCTAAGCCCTCGCCTAGTTCCTTTTCGCTTATGTTCAGGTCTAGAACGATTGTACCCCACGGAAGTTTTTCACCATCATAACCACTCTTCCAAACCTCGGATATTTTCACCATGTTGCTAGTAACGTGGAAGATATTCCCACCTATTTCAATATCAATATATCCCTTTTCAAGGAGAGCTTTAGCCACGATTTCACCCCTGTTAACAAGCTCTTCAACGATTCTAGGAGTATATGTTTTAAATACAGGGCCCAGCTGCTGGTATAATGGCTCTACTCTGAAGGTTTGATACTCAGTGAGGCTTTTTTCAGGCGAGACGATAATTTTCTTTACGTTGACCTGCGAAGATATCACGCGTTCAAAAGTCTTCACGGAATCTGCTACACTTGGATCAGAAGTGAAGATGTAGACTGCAGGGAGCGGCTGTCTTATTTTCAAATTATTTCTCATTCTGAGAGCTAATACCCTCTCAACGATCTCTCGCGCTAGCTGCATTTTCCTCTCAAGCTCAGGGTCAATAAGTTCTTCACGAGTAACCGGCCAAGAAAACATGTGTATACTTGGAGGCGACCCGTCATTCCGGAAAGACTCTAGATATATCCTCTCGGTTGTAAAGGGTATTATGGGGGACGAGATTATAAGGAGTTTTTGCAGTACATAGGCTAGGGTCGCATAAGCCGCCAGCTTAGACTCTGACTCCTCCTCTATCCACACCCGCGGACGAATAACTCTGACATACCAGTGGCTCAGGTCTTCAACAACAAACTCTCGTATCTGCTTTACAGCTCTGTAAATATTAAGTTCTTCAAAAGCCTTTGTAACATCACGTACTATGCTTTCAAACCTCGAGAGTAACCACTTATCTTCAACTTCCAGCTTCTCGCGAAGGTTATCGATGGTGTATCTCGAAGGGTCGAAATTATCAATACTCATGTAAAGGGTTGCAAAATAGTAAACATTCCAGAAGATGTTTAGATCCGAGTAAACCTCGTCCAAGCCTTTCCAAGAAAACTTGAGGTCTTCCCACGTAGTCGTACGCAGTACAAACCATCGGAACACGTCGCGGGAGCCGAACTTATATTCGAGAACCTGTCTTGGCTCGACATAGTTTCCTAGTGATTTATGCATCTCTCGTCCCTGTTCATCCAGGGCGAAACCGTGCATGAGCACACGACGATAAGGTGACTGGTTAAAAGTAATAATACCAGACCTTAGAAGAGAAAAGAACCACCCAGCTATCTGATCATGCCCCTCTATTACGAGGTCGACAGGCCAGAGTCTTTCTAGTTTATCCCTATTTTTCGGGTATCCGAGGCTAGCATAAAAGGCTACTCCCGAATCAAGCCAGACGTCAAGCACGTCTGGGACTCTCTTCATTGTACCGCCGCATCTGGGGCATTTGAGCTCCACCTTGTCTATCCATGGTCTGTGGAGGTCCTGTAGCTCTAGTTTTTGCCCGGAAAGTTTCTCCAGCTCTTCCCTCGAGCCTACAACTATCTTCTCACCGCAGCTTTGACATACCCATATTGGAGCCGGAGTCCCCCAGTACCTCTGGCGTGAGATTATCCAGTCCCTTAAGCCGCTTAGCCAGTTTTTGAAGCGCGCATAGCCGGCCCACTCCGGTATCCACTCGACTTTTTCAGCTTCCTCGAGAAATTTTTCCTTCAGCTGGGTTACACGTATAAACCACTGTTGAGTACCTCGCAGCACTAAAGGTGTCTTACAGCGCCAACAGACAGGGTATCTGTGTCTAATTAGGCCGGCATGCAAAAGGAATCCTTTTCTTCTAAGATCCTCTACAATTACAGGGTTTGCTTCTCGAGTGCTAAGGCCAGAGTATTTTCCGGCGCCAGTTGTTAGTCTTCCCTTCTCGTCTACAAGGACAACCACTGGAAGAGAATATCTAAGTCCTACAATGAAGTCTTCTTCGCCATGTCCGGGAGCGCAGTGAACAAGACCAGTGCCTTCCTTCGCTGAAACATATTCTTCAGATAGGACGATTCTATGAACACCGGCCAGCTCCTTCTGAACATTAACTTCCTCGAATAAGGGATGAGCATATTGGAGCCCCTCAAGGTCTTTTCCCTTGACTGCGCTTATTACCCTGTAATCTTTTACCCCCACCTCCTTCATCACCTCATCAACTCTATCCTTGGCTAAGAGGAGTTGTTCTCCTCCTATATCCACCCAAACATAATCGAGGTTAGGGTTAGCCATTACAGCTACATTCGCAGGTAGGGTCCAAGGTGTAGTCGTCCATACGAGTATAAACTTCTTCTCTTCTTCAAGTAAGGGAAATTTGACATATATCGAGGGGTCTTCGAGCTCTGTATACTCTGTAACCTCGTAGTCCGCAAGAGTTGTCTCACAACGTGGACACCAATGTACTACCTTCAACCCGTAGTCTAGAAGCCCTGCCTCGTCAGCCTTTTTTACAAGCCACCAGGCACCTTCGATGTAATCATCATCCATGGTACGGTAAGGGTTATCCCAATCCATCGAGACTCCAAACTCTCTGAAAAATGAGTTGAGAGAAGCTATATTCTCGGATACGAATCGCTTGCACTCTCGGATGAATTTTTCAACCCCAAAATCCTCGATGTCCTTTTTAGTCTTAAAACCAAGGCGTTTTTCAATTTGGACTTCAATTGGTAGACCGTGGCAGTCGTAACCAGGCTGGTCGTGAACGCTATAACCTTTAGCCCTGTAAAAGCGGATTACAGCATCCTTTAAAATCTTATTCCATAACGTTCCTACGTGGGGGGTACCGCTTGAAGCATACGGGGGCCCATCCAGGAAATAGAACTTTGGCTTGCCACGGGATTGATCACGGATCACGTCATAAACCTTGCCCTTATACCAATAGTCTAGAACTTCCACCTCGTATTTCTTTGGGTTAAACTCTTGCGTTAGAGGTCTAACTCTACTCATACAAACCACCTGAAGGTTTCAATAAATTAAAACCTACTGCTATGGCTTTACGAGAAGAAGCAGTAGTGCTTGCGAACCAAGTCTTCAAATTTGGCGGTGCATATCACCTACCATATTATTGTCTAAGACCACTACTTTATTTGCTTTTCTTTAATAGCCACATCGAGAGGAAGTACAGTCCCAAAAATGGAACACCAAGTGCTATAGCGCTAGTAGGCGTGGGATCCGGGGTTATTACGACTAAAAAGGCTAACGTGAAGAAAAATACATACTGCCAATTTTTCCGTAGCATCTCATAGGTCAACATGCCTATTTTTCCTAGTGTGAGGACGGCGAGTGGCATCATGAAGAATACACCCACAGCTAAGGAGCCTATGAACACGTTCTGGTAGAAATCTTTGATAGAGAAGAGGGGGGCAGCACCTACGAGCTGAGTAATCCATAATGCTACTAGGAACGTTAAAGGCAGTACAATTAGAAAGCCGTAGGCAAAGCCTAACATAAAGAGAATTGCGATGGAAGCGAAAAGTTTTTTAACGTTTCTCTTCTCGTGCGGGTGGAGCCCTGGTTCCAGGAATTTATATACTAGGTACAGGGTTATCGGCATTGAAAATACAATAGCTGTAAGTGCAGCCATTATTAGGGCTGCAGTCAGCGAGTCAAACCATCCGTGAGAGATAAGCATAATATTAGAGCTATTTACTCGCAGAGCATTGTATAGAGAGGATAGTATAGGGTGTTTCTCGTACGAGAACATAAACTGTTTAGTTATATTCATAAGATAAAAGGTCACAGGAATATACTCTGGAAGAAGATGAGGGGTAGGAAAAACTAGCAAAAACAGTATGATTGAAACCCATAGAATCAGGATTTTTCTTATGGTTTCAAGTAGCTCGTAAGCATGCTCCATAAGGGGCTTTTCCCGAGTCTCCGTCATACCTGCGTAACACCACAACTTAGAGGTTAAATTTATATTAATCTAAGGGCTAAATAAAACCTGGTGACAGCGTTTGGCAAAAATTAGAGTCACGATAGATCGTGACCAGTGTATTAGCTGTATGGCCTGTGTCAGCCTTTGCCCTGAGGTCTTCGAAATGAGCGAAGAAGACGGAAAGAGTCAGATTGTAGCGAAGTTTAGAGTTGGCGGGAACCCCGGGCAAGGCGAAGTCCCCGTTGATCTAGAAGAATGCGTTAAAAGTGCTGCTGAGGCGTGCCCAGTATCCATCATTCATGTTGAGAAAGTTGAATAACTAGTCTGTCCAGCTGCTTTTTTATCCGTGAAAAACGCTCTCGCTTTTAGCAGCTTCTATTCCACGTTGAACCCGTTGCTGAAGGAAATAAATTAAAACTCCTATGGCTAAACCTATGACTAGAATAAGAAGTGTAAAGTTGTTTCCTTTTCCTATTAGAGGTGGGCTAGTACTTGCCGGAGCCTGCCAATCTCGGATGTTTCTAAATCCCCAGCCTCTGAACAAGGGAGCCAGGTTTTTTCCCGCAGCCGTACTCAACACGTATACGATATCATCATTGGAAGTCACCTTTCCGTAGTTTTTAAGAGCTGTGAAAACCTTCTCGAGGTAGACTTTTCCGCCAAATGTTGAGGTTAGGTTGTTTATTATGAAGAAGCTCGCTAGATACGCGTCCCCAACCATTTCAGGATCTTGGGGCCAGTGTTGAATAAATGAAAAATTACCTCCAGTGTAACTGTACAAGCTTTCAGAGGCATTTAATAGCTCTGCTCTTAGATCTGAGACATTATAACCAAGCCCCTCCGCGATGTTGAGAGAGAGATACTGAGCCAACCCCTCGTGAAACCATCGTGTCTCATCATTAGCTTCAACGCCAGCCTTACCGAGAAAAGCATGAACCATTTCATGTATAACTGTCGTTTCCAGATACCCCGGTGCGTATCTTATTAAACCAAGATTCAACATTATCGGGCCCTTTCCCCCTGCGTTTACATCTTCTCCCATTATGAAGCCAAGGGTACTAATCCCACCAAGGCTTTGCTTGGGAAGGTAGAACTCGAATATAATACTGGGGAGGGAGACACCGATTAATGTCGTAAGGTTTTGGTATGCTCTAGACGAAACCTCGAGCACTCGTTCAGACAGTTTTTTGTAGTATGGAGGGGACTCGATGATTAGCGATGTATTACCAATGTTCCTGGTGTAATTTACAGGGGAAATAGGTATAATTGTCGTGTATTCTATGACAACACGCCCAGGAATGAGGGAGGGACTATTAGGTTTGACAACATACATTCTGTAACCGTTTTTATCTATCCCGGTGGAGGTGGGAGACTCAAGTGAAACCTTTTCCAAACCAGGAATCCTAACGAAAACCTCTACGGGTATTGGCGGTGAAGCGACAAGCATTGGCGTCATAAACCACCCCTGTTTCCCCGCCAACAGGCTAGCATATGGAAAATTGTAACAGAGGGATAAGATGGATGTGCCGTTCTCTCCAGGAATAAGGGTGATTGACGAGTTATAGTAGAAGTAAGCTGAGGAGGGAGAATTGGTTATATAATAGCTTCCATAGGCCTCGCAAATAGTATAGTTTTCAAATCTTGGAAGAGTAAAATACATGCTTGAACGACCTGTAACCTTAAAGGATATTTTTACAGTAGCATTCCCATTTTCATCCACATTTATAATAGCCTTTATCTCTGGAACAGGTTGAGCCATAGCGAGGTTAAATATAGGCGTCGCTGACAGAAAAACAAGAATTAAAATAAGTAGTGTAAAAAGCTCTTTCAGGAACCCTCTTCTCAACATACTTATTCGTTTACATGAAACAACATCATATTAATTAGCCTATTCCGTTTCTACAGAGAATCCTTAGCGATGAAATACATGTGAGGAGACATGGTAGGAATTAGCGACATAGGAGCCTCCTGTACCAGGATATTGATATGCTCTGACCTTCACTGTAGATCCGGGAGGCATTGCTACCAATTTAAGCTGATAATTGAAGCTCTACTCCATTTGAAAGGCGACTGCTTAGTTATTGCAGGGGATCTATTTGAAGATCTTCACTATCATATTAACAACACCAGGTTTATCCAGGAGCTTCAAAAGCTAGGTTTTCCAGAAAATCCCAACTTTGAAACTGTATTTACGCCCAGCTTTTCTTCACATGACCCGCTACTTAATGAAGGAAGCATCAGTGTTGGAAGCGGAAATATACACGTCAGAAGAGTTGCAAGGATAAATACCGGAGAAGAAAAAATAGTTGTGACGCATGGTGATATTATTTTGCCAAATGGTGCGGCGGCCTACCTCGTCAACCGAATTGGAAATATTCTTGGGAAGAAACTACTGCTCGAAGATAAATTAAAGCATAAAATTGGAGTCAGAGACGAGTGGTTTGTAATGGGGCACACTCACATTCCGGGTTTAGACCCTCTCCGTAAGCTGGGTAATCCGGGGTCGTGGAAGTTCGAATGGAGGGGGGGCGTCCCTTACTGGAGAAAACCCACAAGAACCTTTCTTTTCTATAATAGTAAACGTTTTAGGCTGCTGAGGTTGTAAGAAACATGTGAGCTACTATCATCCACTTTCGAAGAAACCATATCACGTGTTGGCTAAACCGGGGGATATTGCGGAGCGCGTAATAGTCTCAGGGGATCCTAACAGGGTTGAAAAAGCCTCAACAATGCTGGAAAACAAAAGAGTTGTAAACACATATAGAGGTTTCCTGGTGATCACCGGGGAGTACAAGGGGAAGAGCATTACACTAGCCACACACGGTATCGGCGCACCTTCCGCAGCAATAGTTTTTGAAGAACTAGCAATGCTGGGTGCGAAAACAATAATTAGGGCTGGCACATGCGGGGCTCTAAAGAGGGAGGCTGGGATCGGAAGTATAGCCATTATCGAGGCATCTGCATACACACCTGGAGGTACGCTTGGAATGTATTTTCCAGGGATAGCTTTCCCTGCCTATTC
Organism: Infirmifilum sp.; assembly: GCA_041287245.1. Taxonomy (GTDB): domain Archaea; phylum Thermoproteota; class Thermoprotei; order Thermofilales; family Thermofilaceae; genus Thermofilum. The sequence continues at coordinate 145,573 of JBEULP010000117.1, forward strand.
GACGCCCGAGGTTGTTATACAGCTGGAAAAAGCAGCTAAAGAGCTAGGCATACGCTACTTTAGAGGAATGGCACTCTCTCATGATGCCTTCCACATGGTTGAGCGTAAAGCCCCGGAATGGGGCTCGTTAGGAATAGACGTGCTTGAGATGGAATCGGCTGTTCTTTTCGCCTTGGGAAAATTAAGGGGATTTAAGACAGGTGCTTTGGCACTAGTTGTCGATAACATGTCAACTGGAGAAGAACTTACACATGAGAAAGAGCGTCTGGAGTTATTAATGGTTAAGACTGCACTGGAGGCGATCATCGCAGTTTAAGAATAAAAAGGGTCTCCAAATGTATGAAAGATGGGAGGAGCTACGTCGGAGGGCTATCCAGCAGCTGGAAGAGCATAAAAAAGATGGGAGAGTGGATAACGACATCATATGGCTCTTAGACCTAATTAATTCTACCGAAGAGTATTATACTACGAGTAGTTGTAGCGGCAGAATCCAGGTTTCAGCTGGACTACACCCCGGAGAAAAAGGAAAAATACGGATACTGGCTAAATGGCATAGGACGATAGAAGCCTATGAACTAAGGCATGTTATAGCAGCATCGAGCGAGGAAAACATCTGGTTTTCCGTGCATCCCCCAATTTTTCACATAGCTGCTCGGGATTTAAAAGCAGCGAAAAGACTACTTGTCGTAGCTCGAAATTCTGGCTTTAAACACAGTGGTATTCAAGGTCTCAAGAAAAGAATAATCGTAGAGATAATGTCTATGGAAAAAATCGAAACTCCACTAAAGCTTAATGGTCGTTTGATAATAGACTATAACTCCTATGAGCTCCTCTTAAATGTAGCCAATCTATTATTATTACGCGGTAAGGAACGCCTCTCAAGACTAGCTTTAGCCTTCAAAAAGAGTTTTGGGTAAGTTACTACATAAATTCTTTTCATGTCAATCCAGAGGAGATCACAAATGTTAGGCTTTCCTTATTATTTGCATTGATTTCAACTGTGGCAAGGGAAAAACTTGCAGGTTCTACAGCCACATCGTTGAAGAGTTCCTTCCAGCTCAAGGATTTCTCTACTATGAGCCTTAACATATAGAATTTCAACGCATTTTCCCTCAGATGAGTGGAAGTGGTGTCGGCTAACTATAACATTTTTCCACTCTTCAAGAGAGGATTGTATCTTTTCATGAGTAATAGGTCCGTAGTTAAGGATCATGACACCTTCACACTCATGTGGAGATAAGAAGTGGAATTTCTCGTTGATAAAATCCTGTACTGCTAGATTAATAATGTATGACCTGTTTGTGTCTGTAGCCTTAGCTATTCTATCTACTTCTTCGGCGAGTTTCGCATCTAGACTAATACCGAAGCGCGCCTTCATGCTCAACCTCTATCACCCGACGTGTAAAGGCTTACCAGGTAAATTGTAACTAAAACTAGCCCGAAGGCTGCCGACGGGGCAAGGTTGACGGCGACGGCAACAAAAAGACCTAGAATACCGGACAGGAGGGCACTTGCTATGCTAATCCATAGCATTTCATGGGAGTTGCGCGCAACGGTCAAGGCTATCGCCGAGGGGAGTAACATCACAACATGTTCAATGACAAATCCTACAATCCTGAGCAGGCTTACACTAGCGACTGTTAGCAGGGTTATTACAAGATAGTCGTGGAATCTCACATTTATACCATTAAGCTGTGCATACTCTCTGTCTACTCCGATCATAACCTCCTTTTCATATATTAAGATGCAAAGAGCTGTCAGTGTAAGAGAAATGATTGCGGCTTTAACAACGTCTTCCCAGGCTACGAGGAGCGGGTCACCTAATATGTATGACCAAAGACTCACCTGCGATGGAAACATTGTTAGGATATAATAGAGCGATGCCACACTAGCACTAGTTGTAAATGCCACGAAGACCGAAGTAGCCGTGTTCTCGTCGACGCCCCTCTGAATCAAAAACGTTTGAAGATATGACAAAGGCACACTTATGAGAATAGCCCAAAATGCGGGGTCTCCTTTTAACAAGTATGAAGCGAGATACCCCAAAGAGACTGAAAGTAATGCTGAATGCGGTAAAGAAGAAGCAAAGAAGTTTAATCTCCTCGCTGTAATAATCGGGCTTAAGGCACTAAAAGCTAGAGAAGATGAAACTATTACTATAACCCAGCTAGGATCAATAAACATTTTTCATCACCTATGCGATAACATGGAGGCATTTTTCTATAAGGAGAATGTTTTCACCGTATGCTTTGCGGAGAAGTTCGAGTCTAAAGACATCGCTGGGTGAACCGATTGCTTTTATACCTCGGTTAAAGACTAAGACTTTCCTACTTATCTTAACCGTTAAAACAGGGTCATGAGTTGTTATTAGTAGCATTTTTTTACTGCTTAGCTCGTTGACGATGTTTACTATTTCATCACGCCCCCTTGGATCTATACCTGAGAAAGGCTCATCAAGTAAGAGAATAGGGGTCTCGCGTGCAAGAGCTCTTGCAATCAATATTCTCTGTAGCTGTCCACCGCTGAGAGAACTCACCTTTTTATCAGCAAAGTCTTTGGCTTTGACTAAAGAAAGGTAATAGTCGACACGCCTAGAAACATTGTTATCTCTAATTCGCCTTCCGAATTTAAGAGAGCTCTCTATAAGTTCTCGACCTGTTACCGGATAATTGTAATCCATATTGGAGAGCTGCGGTACATAGCTCATATATTTTCCAGCATCAAGAGGGTTTCCAGTTACGTCTACCCCGTTGACTAGCACTTTTCCCTTTAAAGGTTTTAACAAACCGAGAAGCACTTTGAAAAAAGTAGTTTTTCCAGATCCGTTGGGACCTAGAATAGTATAAAGGCCGTATCCCTCAAGGGTGAAATTTTCGTCTCTTAGGATCACATCTGAGTTGTATGCAAAACTTAGGTTAATTCCTTCTAACGTTATATTCTCGTGCATAATCCCTCAATAAAACTTATATAAATGTGCACATTTATATAATTTGCTCCTATATGACATACAGATATGTGCATAAAATTTGTAAATCAGCCGGGGTGATGTGCACATGAACCGAAGGTTTCTAACAGCAACGTTACTATTTGTCTCCATCACCCTGATATTTGCGTTTTACATTTATAACCAGAGTAGACAACACATTGAATCTGCTAAAGGACTAAACATTATAGTAACATTTTACTCCCTGAAGCCTGACATTGAAATGCTCACCTGTAAGGGTGATTACGTTTACTCGGTTACGCCTTCTGGAGTTGACCCTCATGAGTATCAGCTTTCACCCTCGGATATCTCTAAATTAAAAGAGGCGGATATCATAATCTCTACAGCCCACACTCCATTTGAGACACAAATTAGAGATCTCGTTTCTAAAGGTGAAATCAAAGCTCTACTATTAGAGATCCCAAACATACCAGGTATAAAAATCAAGCAAAACCCAGCCACTGGTCAACCCAACTACCACTGGCCCATCTATGACCCGGAAAACTACAAGACTTACATAGACTACGTGGAGCAGAAACTCGAAAAACTTCGGCCCGACTGTGCAGCAGAATACAAAAACCACGCTAAAGCAATTCTGGATAACGTTACCCAGATTCAAACTCAAACTGTTCGTTTAACTTTATGTGCAGTGGCAACTTCCCCACCTGCACAATACGCCGTCGAGTGGACTGGGCTTCAAGTTAAGTATCTCTTGATAAAGGAGGAAGGCGTGCCAGCAACACCTCAAGACTTGACCGTGATTGAAAACAGTTTAAAGTCCGGAGAGTGCAGACTCATCCTGATCGTCGGGGCCACGAGTACTCCAATAGCCCAAAAAGCGCTGGAGCTATCTTCAAAATATAATGTTCCTTATTTGCAAATACCTGATCCTATCTCACCTGATTCTACCCTAAGCAAGATCTCTGCTGTTTCAAATCTACTGAAAAATTTCAAAAAGTAGGCTTCCCTGAACCGAAAGTATTTTTCTAAGATTATTTCTCTAGTAAAATGGAATGAGGAGCGCTGGAACTACTGATTTCGTGATGTAGGCTACTATCCTGACCCATCATAGAACAAATGCTTGTAAGATAACTATGAGTGACCGGACGGCAAGAAGATTAAAATTTCACTTTACATGGTACTATAAGTATGAGTGAAGTAAATACGAAGAAATTAGGTATACTCTGGTATACGGAGTGGCTAGGCCCACTTGAGGCTCACATCCACGGTATCGAAGAAATACTATTTGATGGGCGGACAAGGTACCAGAGGGTTACAATAGCTAAAACAGGCTCTTTTGGACTGGTTCTTTTCCTGGATGGTTATGCCCAAAGCTCTGAGTATGACGAGTTCATCTATCACGAGTCTCTCGTCCACCCCGCAATGATAACTCATCCAAAACCGAGGAATGTTCTAGTAGTTGGTGGGGGTGAGGGCGCTACAATACGCGAGGTGCTAAAGCATGATTCAGTTGAGCGCGTAGTTATGGTTGATATTGACCAGGAGCTTGTAGAGCTAGCTAAAAAGTATCTCACCAAGTGGCATCAGGGCGCTTTCGATGACCCACGCGTTGAACTTGTATTTGGGGATGGAAAAGAATACATTGAAAACGCAAGGGAGAAATACGATGTAGTAATCCTCGACCTTACCGATCCGATTAAAAACACCCCCGGCGTCCTCTTATACACTAAGGAGTTTTACGAGAGTGTTAAGAGAATTTTAAAACCTGACGGTGTTATGGTTACACAGGCGACTTCCACAAGGTATTATATTCACGCCTTCGCCATAATCGGCAATACTATACGGACTGTCTTTCCTTACGTCGGTTTATACAAAGTTTTTGTCCCAACGTTCTACAGCGAATGGGGATTCGCTATGGGCTCCCTTAATAGGGATCCTTTATCTGTCCCACCCGATGAAGTCAAGCATAGGCTCGAAAAGCTGAATTTGAAGTATTTAGACGTTGAAACCTACACTTATCTCTTCAAAATACCTAGGTATATACGCGAGAAAATGCAGAGATACACGCAGATCTCCACCCTGGACAACCCGCTCGAACTGGGAGAGTAGCAAACTCATCGTTGGACTCTTGAGAGAAGCCTCCAATAACTGAGGCTTTGACTGATCTGCTCTTTATCGCCGGGTTTTTCGCGACGCTCAGCAGTGAGAAGGGATGGCGTCTCTTCAACAGTAGAGTACAACTCTTTTTTCTCTAGAATCCTAGTTGTATAGGTCCCCGAGACAAAGTCTGGGTCTTCTAAAATTTTTAGGAGAAAACTACGATTACTCTTTATACCTCCTATTACTAATTCACTTAGGGCTCGTTTAAGCCTTTTACGTGCCGCATCTCTACTAGAACCCCATGCTATTATCTTCATGAGAAGTGGGTCGTAAACCTCTGGAACAGTAAAGCCCTCGTACACACCGCTGTCAACCCGAATCCACGGACCTGAAGGAAGGTAGAGATGAGATAATGTTCCGGGAGATGGAGCGAAGTTCGCGGCGGGATCCTCTGCATAAATTCTTGCCTCAATCGCGTGGCCGTGGAAGGATAGGTTTGATAAAGAATCATCTAAGTGTTTTCCCGAAGCTATACCTATTTGTTGTTCAACAATGTCAATCCCTGTAATCATCTCAGTAATCGGGTGCTCCACCTGTATCCTCGTGTTAACTTCTAACAAGTAAAATTTTCTCTCATTGACATCAAATAAGAACTCAAACGTTCCTGCGTTAACATACTTGCATTCTTGCGCAGCCTTTATCGCTAGGCTTAACACTCTTTCCCGTTCTTCAGGTGTTATAGAGGGAGAAGGGGCCTCCTCTATTACCTTTTGAAATCTCCTCTGAACGCTACACTCTCTCTCGAATAAGTGAACAATCTTTCCATGCAAGTCCCCGAGGATTTGCACCTCGATATGCTTGGCTCGGGGAAAATACTTCTCAAGATATACTTCACCACGCGTGAAATATGAGGAGGAAAGCCTCGCAGCTTTCCTGATGTTCTCTTCAAGCTCTTTGGGATTTGTGGCAATAAACATGCCTATACCCCCGCCACCACCCGAGGGCTTCACAATAACAGGGTATCCAATTTCCTCTGCTACGGATTCTGCTTCATGAAGATTAACAGGACGCATTGTTCCAGGAATAACAGGTATTCCGGCGCCACTGAAAAATCTCCGGGAAGAAAGTTTGTCACCAGCAAGTTCGAGTGTCTCCGGCGGAGGTCCAATCCACACAAGTCCTGCTTCTCGGACCTTTCTAGCGAAAGTGGGGTTCTGTGAAAGAAAACCATAGCCTGGATGTACGGCTTCGGCTCCTGTTTTCAATGCAGCTTGTATAATAGCGTCCATGTTTAGATAGCTTTCCCGTGGCTCGGGGGGACCAATCTTTACTTTCTCGTCTGCAAGTTTTACGTGTAAAGCCTCGCGGTCAGCGTCGCTGTAAACAGCTACTGTCCTGATGCCAAGGTCTCTTGCAGTGCGTATTATTCGAACTGCAATTTCTCCCCTATTTGCAATAAGTATTTTTTTGAAATACCCCTCCATGGAATCTACCCGTCGGATTTTATCTTGTAGAATTTTAATGCATTTTCCGTGGTTATTTTATCTATCTCTTCGAAAGGAAGCCCCCTGAGCTTAGCAATCTCCTCTATGACTGCCCTTACTCCCAGAGGGGTATTTACTCCTCCATCAGGGGCTAAAAATGGGGCATCTGTCTCAGTTAATAGAAATTCTAATGGGAAGTTTTTAGCTATTTTCCGCATGCTCTTGCTATTCGTAACTTTATAATTCACGGAGAAATAAAATCCCATGTCGAGGGCTCGCTTCGCCGCTGTCATGTTTCCAGTGAAAGAGTGCATCAAAACGTTTAATTTATAACTCGCCAATATCTCTATAGCGTCTTCCTCTGCCTTACGGCTGTGGATAACTACAGGCTTTCTTATTTTTTCAGCGAGTTCAAGCATCTCGAGGAAAATTTTTTTGGAGCGCTGATACTCCTCCTCGCTCTTTATCCAGAATCTGTCCAGACCAATCTCACCTACAGCCACTATCTGATCCTTGTTTTCTAAAACGAATTGCTTGTAAAGCTCGACTTCCTGCTCTGTCATCTCTGCAACTTGTGTCGGATGAAGCCCCAAGCTGGTAAATACTTTTCCTTTAAACTGGTAGCTTATCTCTAACGCCTTTTTAGCATCCTCGAAGCCAGGTTTTTTTGCTTCCTCAAATGGTAGTGCACATGTTACAATACCTGTTAGCACTGAGGTGGCCTGGGGAAGTATATCTGGGATTCTCTCTCTCAGACCTGGATAAGTCAGGTGGCAGTGAGCATCAAACACCTGTGTCAATAGCAGGTAAATCTTATATTGCTTATGTCGTGAAGAATTCAAGGCACTTCATGATGACTCTTACTCTGCTTCGTTCAAGAATAGACGAGCTAAGAAAAATGCTAGATTCCTATATACGTGAGAATCTTTCAAGTGAAATTCCCTCCGAGGATGTCCTATATGCTTTGGAGGGGGGCAAGAGGATACGTGGAACCCTTGCTTTGTATATTGCCGACTCTCTGGCAGGTAATCCTCAAAAAGCTCTCCCAGTTGCGCTGGCTCTTGAGCTCATGCATTCAGCCTCTCTAATACACGATGACATCATTGATAGATCCTATCTGAGACGAGGGAGAGAAAGCTTTTGGAAGAAGTATGGAATAAACTATGCAGTAATATTTCCACACATCATGATAGCCACGGCTATAAAGTACGTTGCTAAAGCTGGGGCTAATGCTGTTGTGGAAAGTATGGAGGCATGGCGCAGGGCTGCTTACGGGCAGATATGGGATATGCAAATTCTTGACGGCATAGATCCGGGTATAAGCTATATGCAGATCATCTCGAGCAAAACAGGCGCTGTTTTTGAAGCTGCCTCCGTGCTTCCATTATACGCTTTAGGATACCCCGAGGCAAGGATTGCTGATGCTAGAATGTTTGGCTTAGCTTTAGGCTCTGCCTATCAGATCTTGGACGACCTAGCCGATGTCGAGAAGGAGAGAAGAGATAGTGGTAGTGTTGTAAAGTTATTGCAAGAGTCAAGAGGAGATCCTATTTCTCATGGTGTGAATCTGTTTCAAAACGAGATAGATAAAATATTGAAAAGCGCCCTCAAACTTTCATCATCTTTAGCCTTCTTTGCAAGGTATTCCCTGGAGCTCTTTCTACTTGAATGTAAACCACCAACGCGTAAACGTATTTCAGAAATAATAAGCTCAAGGTGGAGCTATTGGAAGCTACCGGACTACCAATAGGCCTCTGGCTCTATGTTGAAGAGGTTTTAAAATACCTCTTCGACGCGGATATTTATGAGAAAGCTAACACTATAATGAGCCTAGGTCTTCACAAGGTGCTGAGGAATTGGGTTCTCTCATCAGTTCAAGGACTCATCCTAGATATCGGTTGCGGCAACGCTGCATACATCCCATACTTAACACGAAAGGCTGACTGGGTTGTCTGTGTCGACCCAATCCTAAGCAACAGACGATACAGCTTTGTAAACCTAGACAAAATAGTTGGAGTTGCTGAATATCTACCATTTAGGAATCGGGCTTTCGACTGTGCCACGGCAATGTTCAGTTTCCGCGACTTTATGGACAAGGCTCGCGGCATTTTCCAGATGATGACGGTGGTAAAAAAAGGAGTATTAATTCTAGATCTTTTCTCCCCAGACTACTATCTAACACCTCTGATCTTCTTTTACTTCGGGTATATTGCGCCTTTTCTCGGCTTTTTGGCTAGTAAAGGAAAGAAGGGTAGGTGGAGTCTTCTCGTACCCACTTTGCTTCTCATGCCTCGTGCGAAGTTTTTCCAGAGAATAGGTGGGAGGGTTTTAGTAAAAAAGGGAGTTGGTTTAGTTGCAATAGGATACCTTCCTCCACGTAGCTTATAATGACAGAATGGCCCTGGATGCATTAATATTACAATAAACTTATATAACGTGAATTAGATTGTAAAATGTTAGTATGAAGGACGAGAAACGCTTAAAGGAAGTTGGGGCACTACGAGTGAATACTATCATCAAGCTTTATGCGTTAATCCTCCTAGCGGAGGGTGAAAAACACGGATACGAGCTAATGAGGACGCTGGAAAAAATGACTGGAATGCCTATAGGACCCTCTCAAATATACCCATACCTTAAAAAATTAGAGGAAGCAGGTCTCGTAGAATCAAGAGAAATAGGCTCACGTGACAAAAAGTCCTATAGGCTTACTCCTGAGGGTATAGAATTTGTTAGGGATGTTCTAGAGCGATCGCTTACGGTAATTCAGACTGCGGTTAAGGTTCTTGGTCGGGATAAAATCTGCCTACCATGATACCACAAATGAGGCTCCGATCACTTTCCTGAAAATTAAAGGGATAAATGGCTAAGTATGTGAATCTTTAAATAAACAACAAGGTTAGAAGAGGATTCGATGTTTAAAGCGGCTGTTATAGGGCTAGGTCCTGCAGGCGCCTCTGCTCTGAAACGCCTCAACGAACTTGGGATTAAGGCAATTGCTATTGAGAGAAAAAAGGCTCCGGAAACACCTACGGTGTGCGGCGAGTTTCTCCCAGACCCCGATGTCATCTCTTTTATATCTAGAAAACCTTCTGTTAAAAAAGCGTTTGAATACATAGGCTTGGCGTCACGGCTAAACACTTTTAACGAAATATACCTCGAACTCGAAGGGGTTAAAACCTTTAGGATGAATATTAGCGGCTTCACAATCAGTCGAAAGCAGTTAGTTGAGAAGCTTATTGATGGCTCTGAGTATGTGTTAGACGATGATGTGGTTAGCATCAAACGACTTTCGAATAGCTACATAATTAAGACTCGAAGGGGGCTTTCCATAGAAGCGGAATATATCATCGGAGCAGATGGTTATCCATCATCCGTAAGAAGGCTATCAGGGTGTTATGCACAAGTAAGTGACGAGGATGTCGCCGTAGGAATCAATGCCAAGATAGAAACTCCTGAGATGAAGAGGAACATGATTTACATGTATGCCTCTCTCTCAACTCCCGGCGGATACGCGTGGATAATACCTCACTACAACTTCATATCGAATGTTGGAATAGGTATAAGGTATAATTTTATTCGGCAGAAGGGTTATAACATCATTCAATTATTCCAGGAATTTATTAAAAGAAATGCTAACGGATACCTTGATAACTATAAAATTATAGAACCTCCACGCGCCAGATGGATTCCAGTTTCAGGTTTCTATGGTTCTCCTGTTTGCGACAAGATATTATTCGCCGGAGATTCATTGGGTGCGACTAACCCCATAAACGGGGGTGGAATATTTACCTCTATGAGTCTTGGAATACTAGCTGCGGAAGCTGTATGGCTAGAGAACCCGAAAATCTATAGTGAACGGTCTTGGAATGAGGTTGGCAGTATATTACTTATAGGTAGAGCCTATAGAAAACTGGTTGACTTCTTCTTCGAGCATTGGAAGATCTCTCATATTCTACGCATAGTAAATGACAGTCTTGCCGCTAGGGTCATAAAAGGAGAAAGAACCATATTATATGATATTCTCAGTCTTGGAATAAGAACCCAAACCTCTGGTCAACCTCGCTAGGTTCAAGCTTCTCATAAGCTTCTGTTGTTCCTAGATCAAACCAGAAGCTATTAGTTACATAACCCCCCACTCTTAGTCCTCTCTCGATCAAGATACGTATCAAGTCTCCCATAATGTCAATATCCCGTCTACTCTCTGCTAGCTCTTGGAGATACTCTAGAGCTCTCTTCTTTACAGCGAGGATGCCTATAGTCACAGGCTTGCCTAGAGGTGGTTTTTCCACTAATTTCACAACGTCATCTCCTTTTAGCTCTGCCACACCTACAGCCACGCGATAATTTGGGGAGAGAGCTAACGTTGCGGTAAAATTCTTCGTACTGTGAAAAGAAAGCATTTCTCCCAGGTTGATATCAGATAAAATATCACCATAATAGACGAGTACGTCATCAGCTTCCTCCAGAACACCCTTTTGGTATGCGTTATAGAGTGCTCCGCCGTTTCCTCCAAAGCTCGGGTCATCCCATACGTATGAAATGTTTACGCCGAGCCTTTCTCCGGCGTTGAAATAATTCACGATCTGTTGCCCTTTATACCCAACTAGCATCACGATATCCTGGATACCGTGGTATTTCATGAGACGGACGATGTATTCAAGTAATGGTTTTTGTTGAGAACCTATGGGTATCATTGCTTTTTGAAAGTAATAGGTTAGAGGGCGCAATCTTTTTCCCTCTCCACCGCAGAGAATTACACCTACAGTCTTGGGTTTATTGCTCATACGTTTTTAAATAAGCGAAATTAATTATTTGTTTTTCGCGGAACCCTCTTGGAAACCCCTTGTTAATAATTCTTGTTAAAAACTATAATAGTTAAGGGCCGCTCACTATACATTTTTGTGCAAGGAACGAAGTATATCTGGGAGGATGCATTCGATATCACGAGGATTAAAGCTAGATGGGTTCTCGATTCACGTTCAAATCCCACCGTTGAGACAGAGGTTTATACGCTAGACGGAGGATTTGGAAGAGCCATTGTTCCATCGGGAGCCTCAACGGGGACTCACGAAGCTCTTGAATTGCGCGATGGGTCAAAGGAGTTCCACGGTAAGGGAGTAGCAAAGGCTGTAGATAACGTCAACACCGTCATAGCGAGAGAGATCATAGGGATGGATTCGCGTCGCCAAGAAGACATCGATCAAAAAATGATTGAGCTCGACGGAACTCCCAACAAATCACGGCTAGGAGCTAACGCGATTCTCTCAGTCTCTCTGGCAGTTGCTCATGCGGCTGCTAATACATACGGCATGCCTCTTTTTGCATACCTCGGTGGGATGCAAGCCTACTTGCTTCCTGTGCCTCTTATGAATATTATAAACGGGGGAAAGCACGCCGGGAATGACCTTAAGATACAAGAGTTTATGATAGTACCTGTAGGAGCGAAAACTTTCGGAGAAGCACTAAAAATTGGAAGCGAGGTTTACCACTCTCTTAGAGGTATTCTCAAGGAAAAGTATGGCAGTCTAGCTATCAATGTTGGAGACGAAGGAGGATTTGCGCCTCCAATGAAACAGTCCCGTGAGGCTCTTGACGCTTTAGTTTCAGCTATAGAAAAATCAGGGTATCAGCCTGGAAAAGATGTTGCTCTAGCTATTGACGCAGCAGCTTCAGAATTTTTTGATGAGAAAAGAGGGGTCTATGAGTTGGACGGCAAGACGTTCACCCGTGAACAACTAATTGAATATTACAAGGGGTTAGCACAAGAATACCCTATTGTTTCAATTGAGGATCCCCTGCAAGAGGATGATTTTGAAGGCTTCGCAATTGCAACCGAAGAACTGAAGATTCAGATTGTGGGTGACGACTTATTTGTAACCAATGTTCAGAGAATATTGAAGGGGATTTCTTCAAAGGCGGCGAACGCTCTCTTGTTGAAAGTAAACCAGATAGGAACCTTAACCGAATCCCTTGAAGCTGCAAGGCTGGTTACAAATAACAACTACTCTGTTATAATCAGTCATAGAAGCGGCGAGAGCGAAGACATTACTATTTCTCACATCGCAGTTGCATTGAACGCTGGGCAGATCAAAACCGGAGCCCCTGCGAGAGGCGAGAGAACATGCAAATACAACGAGCTGCTCAGGATTGAAGAAGAATTAGGTTCGAGGGCAAAATATCCGGGTATGAGCGTATTTAAACACTATCGTCTTGGTTCAATATAAAAACCAAAAATTTTTTCTAGGGTTAGATACGAGTCTTTTTGTGTCCACCAGTTTAAGTGGTGCAACGGTCATATCAAAAAACCTTTTAAATAAATGGGTTGAGACTGATCCTTTCATAAACAAGCTTGTTAGCCTCGTGGAAGGAGACGAGGAAGTCCGAGCCTTACTAGAAATGAGTAACATAAACGCAGTGAAGCGGCTCGGGTACAACGACCATGGTCTCGTGCATGCTAGGATTGTTGCAAGCGTATCCTTAGAAATCTTAAATTTATTGTTAAACAGGAACATCGGGTTGACATCGCTTCAGGATGGAACTACACGAAGTATTGAGGAGGTGAAAACTATTCTTGTATTAGCGAGTTATCTACATGATGTTGGTAACTCTATACACCGCGAGTACCATGAGATGCTTGGGAGCCTCCTAGCAAAGGATATAGCTGACAGGATTTTACTTCAATTATTTCCTGATATCGGGCTTCGACGCTACATGATTAGGCAAGAGGTTCTTTCAGCTATTTTCAGTACAGAATATGGAGTAAAAGCCTTGACGATGGAGGCAAGCATTGTAAAACTAGCTGATGGTCTAGATATGTCCGAGGGTCGTGCGCGATTACCCTATAAGATGGGAAAGGTCGATATGCACTCTTTATCAGCACTCAACATTAAACGCGTAGAGCTTTCTCCAGCTGAGGATGTACCTATACTCGTGTCTGTTCATATGGATGACCTGGCAGGTTTCTTCCAGGTTGAGAGAGTGCTGATGCCTAAGATCGAGTCAAGCAAGCTAAAGGGCCTGGTTAGAATAAATATATATAATGTTAGAGAAGAATTGGTAGCCTCCCTAAGTTAGTAGCTAATCAAAGATTACGCTTAATTACCCCGATAAATTTAATCTACGCGAATAAGCATGGAACTACCCGCTATTGAAGGAGGTAAGCCCACGAGGAGTATTTTCAAGGAGTATTTTCCAAGATTTACAGAATATGAAAAACAACTTGTTCTCTCTGTGCTTGACTCGGGGAGGCTTGCATCTGGCATCGGAGGGTTTGTCCGTGAGTTCGAAAAAGAGTTTAGTAGCTATATAAATGTAAAGCATGCCCTTGCAGTATCGAACGGAACATCTGCTCTTCACACAGCCGTTGCGTCCCTAGGAATAGGGCCTGGTGATGAGGTTATCACCACCCCATTCAGCTTTGTCGCCACGGCTACTTCGATACTTCACAACAACGCGATACCCGTGTTTGGGGACATTGAACTTGATACTCTCAACTTAGACCCTGATACCATCTCCGATAAGATAACAGCTAGAACAAAGGCAATCCTTGTTGTCCACTTAGCAGGGCATCCGGCTGAGATGGATGAGATCATGAAGATAGCTAATGAACACGGTCTTGCTGTTATAGAAGACTGTGCTCAAGCTATAGGAAGCGAGTATAGGGGCAAAAAAGTTGGCGCTATAGGAAACGTCGGTGCATTCAGCTTCTATCAGTCAAAAAACATGACTACTGGAGAAGGAGGTATGGTAACAACAAACGATGAACTCATCTATAAAAAGGCTAAACTCTTCATTGAACATGGCTCCGAAGAAAGGTATTACCACACCGTCCTGGGTTGGAACTACAGGATGACCGAGCTCCAAGCCGCTCTGGGCTTGGGACAGCTGCATAGAATAGAGGAATTAAACAGGGCGCGCGAGGAGATAGCCAAAGTGTATACTGATGAGCTCGAGTCGCTGGATGGAGAGCTATTAGTACTTCCTAAGCCTCGAAAACATGTTAAACATACCTGGCATATATACCAGGTACTGTTAAAGCTTGAAAACTTAAGAGTGAACCGTGACAGAATCGTTGAGGCTGTAAGGAAGGAAAATGTGCTTGTTCTGGTTTCATATCCAAGAACAATTTACGAGAATCCCCTCTTCCAAAACTTAGACGGATATGGCAGGGGGTGTCCGTGGTCCTGTCCCTTCTACGGTTCTAAAATTTCTTATAAACCTGGGCTAGCCCCTAAAGCGGAGCTGGCAGCGCGAAGCGTCATAACCCTCCCAACCCTCTCAGGAATGACCATTGAAGATGCTTTAGATACCGCAAATGCTTTAAAGAAGATCCTATTGTATTATAAGAAGTGAAAGTATGGCTCATCCAGTTATCGATAAGGCTATAGAGGAAAAACGTGCTTTTCTCACACTTCGTGAATCCTTCGAGCTCTTGGAAAGCTATGAACTACCAGTCGTGAACTACGTATACATAACCTCAAAAGAGGAGTTACCAAAAGTCCATAGCCTATCATTTCCCGTTGTGCTAAAGCTCGACAGCCCCGATATTGTTCATAAAACAGAGTTCGGAGCAGTAAAAACAGGGATTTCCTCCGCTCTTGAGTTGGAAAAAGCAATTGATGAGATGACAGCTAAAGTTCACGAGAAGATACCAGGCGTACGCATCAACGGTTTCCTAATACAGGAAATGGTGCGTCAGGCGCATGAAGTAATAGTTGGAGGCTTAAACGATTCGCAGTTCGGTCCCGTCATAGCCTTTGGGATAGGAGGAATCTTAGTGGAAGCCTTAAAGGACGTTGTTTTCGACATAGCTCCAGTCTCCCGGGAACAGGCTTTAGACCTTATAAGAAGAATCAAAGGTTATAGGATACTGGAGGGTTACAGGGGACTACCTAAAGCAAACATCGAGCTGCTTGCTGATGTGATAAGCAGAGCGTCTCAAATGTTTGCTCAGCTCTCGAGCAGTGTATCAGAAATGGACTTGAACCCCATCTTCGTCTCTTCGGATTGGATAAAAATAGCCGACGCGCGTTTTAAACTAAACATTTGAGTAAACGTGTCAGACGCGAGAAGAGTCTTCACCAATCACGTTACCGTCGCCTCATCATCCAAGAATAAAATTAGCGTAATGTATATAAAAATAGACGGTAAATTATTTTTTAAAAAAAGCAAAAGAGGTGAATAACATGCCACTGAGCCTAGGAACAGTTATTCAATTTATAATTGCCTGGCTTGTAAGTGCAATCATCATCTATATAGTTTTAAAGCTATACCCTGGAAGGCAGAAACGCGAGAACATTGGAGGCGCCCTTCTTGCAGCCCTCGTTGGCGAAATAATATTCTTACTCTTCGACATACTTCACATTCCATTCGGAAACCTTTTATCTATCCTGGTTTGGCTCTACGCTCTGAGAAAACTTTTCGGAGTTGGATGGATTGGAGCTCTAATAATAGCTTTTCTAATCTATGTTCTAAGCCTCCTAACCTCTTTTCTTGGCCTCCCCCACCTCTTCTAGCCGACCCCTCTAATCAAATACTTTTTTAGGCACTTTTTCATCAAAAAGATAGGTGTGTCTGGACTCATGGAGTCAAGCAACGTCGAATCGTATTCTACTCTTAAGACTGTTATATCTCACTATTTAACGAAGTCTTTCACAGGGCTTTCGGAGCAAGAAGCGGATTTTATGAGCGACATAGCTACGCAAGACTTCCTAAATTATATAGCAGTAGAAAAGGACATCCTATACGATTCCGACTCTTCTCTTCGTGTACTTTCATATATCTCGAATTTAATGGAAGAAAAACCCCTCGATTTGGATAAAATATTGAGCGAGTGGCTCGAAGTTTGGATTATAAAGTGGAAGCAGCGGGTTAAACTTGTAATGGGTGAGGATAGCCAGGATGCCAAAGCCATGAAGAACCTTGAGGATAAAGTTACACCAATAATGAATAAGCTTGGAGACGAGGTACAAGCCTTCAGAAAATTTACGATTGGCTCGCTCATAGCCTCTCGAGAGGTTTGTTTCACGAATTTAATGGCGGATATGGTTGTAAAGGAGATTCTTTTCAAGATAGCATCTAGCCAGAATATCGCCGAGGCTCAAGACTTTGTAAGGACTAACCCGGTTTTCATACTTAATGAGATCGTGAAGAGAGTAAAGGAGCTAAGCCGCTTCAAGGGGAATCTGATTGTAGTCAAAATCAACCCTGCCTTCTTCCAGGACGTGCGAGGTGAGATAGTTGAGTGGTGGTGAAGAAACATACCTAAAAGCTGAAGTTGTGGGCGTCTACCCGATTGTTTTCGAGTCTACCGGAACAGCCTTTGTACTCCTACTGGAAGCTGCGGAATGGAAGGGGAAGGTTCTACCGATTTATATCGGGGTTAGCGAGGGTGTTGCAATTCAAAACGCCTTAGCGGGGATAAAAATGGAGAGACCAATGACCCACGACCTAATAATTAATATGCTTGATGCACTGGGTGTTGTCATAGAAAAAGTCACGATCGATGCCCTTCTCAATAATAGTGTATATACAGCTACCATAGTTTTGAGGAAAGGCGAGGAAGACAGGCCCGAAAGGCTCTTAATTGATGCTCGTCCCAGTGATAGCGTGGCATTAGCGCTAAGGGCTGGAGCACCGATTTACGTGGCATCACACTTAGAGAAGCACACACGAAGCCCAGAAGAACTAGGGTTGAAGGAAGAAAATGATTAGCAGGAACGGTCTTAAATATCAAAGCAATGAACAACTACTTAATCTTTACATATCACACCTCATAGCTAGGAATAGGTCCGAAAAAACAATTAAATCGTTTAAAAGCATTCTCGAGAAGTTTATCGAATTTCTAGGAGACAAAAGCCTAGCTGACATTTCCGTTTACGACGTTGATACATTCCTGGCTCAACTCCGCTCAAACGGCTGGAAGCCTGACAGTTTGTACACAGCTGGTGTTGCTCTTAAAAGGTTCTTAGAATTTATTGGGAAAGAGGATGCCTTAAAAAACTTTGAATTACCTAAGCGTGAGAAAAGACTACCTAGATATTTAGAGCCCGACGAGGTCAAAAAAATGCTCGACGCGGCAGAGAACACTCGGGACAGGCTCATATTACTTCTTCTCTTTACAACGGGATTACGCGTAGCTGAGCTAGTCAATATTAGAAAATCTGATGTGGATCTAGAAAAACATACAATCAGGGTGAAGGGGAAAGGGTCGAAGGAACGATACGTCTATTTCTCCCCCACGGCCACGGAGCTCCTCAAGAAACAACTAGAGGAAAGTAACTCTGAATGGCTTTTTCCTTCCTCAAAAAACCCTCTATCTCACATACATTACACAACTGTTGAGCGAACTCTCTCAGCCTTAGCTCGAAAAGCCGGCCTAAACAAACGTGTTACCCCACATCTTCTAAGACACACTTTTGCAACACTCAGCCTCGCAAATGGACTTGACATACGCGAGATACAAGAGCTTCTCGGGCACTCAAACCTTAACACTACTCAGGTCTACGCACACGTCTCGCGGGAACGTTTAAAGAGAGACTATGAACGCGTGTGGGGCTCTGTTCTATAAACGCTTAAGCTATCTCGGTTACCTCTGAGCGAAGCTCTATCTGCAGCCTTTTCAACAAGGTATCCAGGTCTATAAGTTCTGCCCCAGCGAAGTTCTGCATGTATGCTAGACCCGTTTTATGCCATTCTTCGCTTGCAGCAGCTACACAATTGACTGGTACAATGGTTCTGTAGCCTCTGTAGAAAGCCCCTAACACGGTCTGCTGAACACAAATATGGGTGTGTATGCCGGTTATTATTAAGGTATCAGCTCCAAGCTCTCTGAGCAAGACATCAAGGTCCGTGAACATGAAAGCATCATACCGCCTCTTTGGAACGATAAAGTCCTTGGGGGAGGGGGCTAGCTCGCAGACTATCCGACTCTCACTATCACCCCTTATGGCGTGAGGCCCCCAAAGCCTTGTCTCGAAATCTATACCTTGATAGTGCTGATCCATAGTATAGATCACAGGTATTCCTCTTTCACGGGCAAAGTCAAGCAGCCTCTTTATGTTAGGTATAATACGCTCAGCGTTCTCGGCTCGTAGACGCCCCCGCACAAACTCCTCGAGCATGTCTACAACTATTACTGCATACTTAGCCATACACTATTGATGTTGTCAAAACCTAGATAATAGCTTTATTCCTTCTCACTCAGGCTTAAGAACCACAACTTTTGGCTTAAGTTCCTCCTCCAACATTTTTAGAATTGTAGCTATTCTCTGTCCTTTCTCCGTAAGCCTTAGTATTCTATTCCCGGGACTCCCCTTCCTATCTTCTTCTACAAGGTTGTACTCTAAGAGTTTCTTAACGTTATTATAGATAGAAGTTGTCGAAAGCTTAGTCGAGGGTCTTAGATCTGTAATTTTTTTCTCCCCTTCGTACAAGGCTAAAAGGATCAGATCGCTCTCGGTGAAGATTAATCTCTTGTCGAACTCGTTGCTCAACACAACCCCCTATTAACTCAAAATGCCTTCCGAAATAAAAATTAACCTCTTACGTTTATCGTTATTGCTATGTCTTCAATCAAAATCACAGATTTCCAGAAGCTAGACATTAGAATTGGCCGTATTCTAGAAGCGCAGCCGATTGAGAAAAGCGAGAAGCTTATCCTCTTGAAAGTAGATATAGGTAACGAGGTTAGACAACTCGTCGCGGGGCTCAGGCCCTATTATAAACCTGAAGAGCTAAAAGGGAAGGAGGTCGTTGTCCTAGCAAACCTCGAGCCCAAGGCTCTAATGGGCTACACCTCACAGGGCATGCTTCTGGCCGCCGTTGAGGATGGAAAACCCGTACTTCTTGTCCCAGAAAAAGAGGTTAAAGTAGGAGCGAAAATAAGTTAAAATATAAAAATATTTTTACCGAATTCCTATGTGAAGTCCTCTATCCAACCTACTCGTATCCATGTCCCGGTAGCTTGCTAGGATCTTACGTATAGCCTCTCGTATAGCATCACTCCTATTCTGGAAGTAGCCTTTCTCGATGAGTTGATCAAGTGCATCGATCAGCCCTACGGGCAGTTTGACGGAGATGACCTTTGTTACCGACGTATAGTCTCCTCTGTTAGTAACATAATAACTACTCGGAAGATCATTTCTTGTTGCCATCAAATGATAGTATGAAGATTCTAGGTATATAGAATCCTCGAAATAACCCAGTCTCATGACTGTAGGACAATTTAATTTAGTAACTATTGACACTTCTGATAATATCAGAGGGAAGACATAAATTGCCGTACTTTTTCCCGGACAGGTTCAGATTAGAAACGTTAATTTACCGTCTAATCCCATATTTTTGAGTCCTATGGTGGAGACTCGCATAAACTATCAGAGGGAAAAGGAGAACATTCGACGGGAAATATGGACAACATTAGAGAAATATGAAGTAGTTACAAGTCCAAGACCATGTTATGGAAAAATACCTGGTTTTATAGGCAGTCACAACATACAGCTAAGACTGGTAAAGCTCGACGCTTTCAGGCAAGCTGAAACCGTATACACAACTCCCGATGTATCGCTTCGAGTTCTTCGCGAAGAGTCCCTGAAAAGAGGTAAACGCATAGTGTTATCTTTGCCCGCTCTTAGGGGTTATATCCTACTAGACCCCTCCAAACTCTCTCCCAACAAATACGGCTTTGCCTCAACGCTAAGAGGAGCTTTAGCCACAGGTGAAAGAATAAAGTGGCCAGAAGGGATAAGTTTCGATTTGGTTGCACTTGGGAGCGTTGCTGTAAACACTAACGGTGGCAGGCTGGGACGTGGAGACGGAATACACGACTTGGAATATGCCATTCTACGCGAGCTACATGCGATTACAGAAAAAACTCCTGTTGTTACGGCTGTCCATGACCTTCAAGTCGTAGAGAAGAAGATACCAATGCTCCAACACGATGTTCCGGTCGATTACATTCTAACACCCACGCGGTTAATCGCTACCTCGTCTCCGTACCTCAAACCCCCAGGTATAATATGGGAGCAGCTATCAATAGAGTTCATCAAGTCAACCTCAATTCTAAGGGTTTTATTCGGCATATCATGACTTCAATGGAATTCTAAGAAGACCTGGAGCATATCTGTTAATATTGGCTGTACAAGAGGCACAGTAAGATGCAGGTTTATCATCAACGTCGTAGATCGAGTTACTGAAACGCATTACGCAGTTCTTCGGACAATGTGTCAAACCAAAGCTGTGTCCCAACTCGTGAAGACTCTCTTTCAATAATCTCATCCTAAAGAGGGGTATCGAGGGAGGCAGTCCGTAGAACTCCTGTTTAAGCCTTTCTGTGAACACAACTCCTCCCCAATTAGGAGAGGCAACTCCAAATACAAAGTTTAGGCCTTCTATGAAGCCATCGCCCTCGATGATAGCAAGTATACGCTGGTAGGGTAAGACTCCTATCTTTTCCTGAAGGTAACGGAGGAGTTTTTCAGCGTTGATCTGCTCTCTATCTTCATCGTAGAAGTTTAAAACAGCCCCTAGTGTAAGGCTTTTTGTATCTTCCATAATGTGAGCATTAAAGAAGTTAGCCAAGGTTTTGTGTAACCACTTAATATGCTCCTCCTCAACTCCCAAGGCAAGAATCTTGATGACATATTCTGCCATACTACAACAGTATGAACCTTATATTGTGGCTTCAACTAAAATGTTACTGTATAATCCCTCTTCCAAGCTTAACAAGATAAGGGTATGTATTTAAGGATAGAAGATATACTCGACGAGGCGATCAGTGTCTCTGAGAAAAGCATCTACATACTTCTTACTACAAGCGTGGTATCTACACTTGTGGCATCTATATACGGGTGGGTTCAAGTATTTTTAATTCCTCCTTTACTAGCCTCCTCCTATTTCTTTGTGGATCTGATACGGAGATTATATGTTTATTACTCTAAGAGTGCCTCGAATAAAACAGTACTATTATTAGTATTGCCATCCTATGCAACCCTTACAACAATGGCTCTGGGGCTTGCTGGGATTTTTACAGCGCTATCATATATACTGGTGCTACTGGGGCTGACAGCTATACTATTCTCTAAGATCGTCGCATCGAAGCGAGACATTATCGTTATAACCTGAGAGAACCGCACTGGAAAGATGGAAAGAGTACTCGGATGGTTAATGATAATAAAGACCCGCATCTTTAAACAGACTGTGTCGACTATCAGCAAATATGAGATATTTCCGCTACTCTTAGAGCTTGCGAAAAGAGGCTGCTTAAATTTTCCCGAAAGAATAAGCAGAACAGAAATAATAAAAGCCCTGGATGCTTCTTCCTGGCGTCTTAGAAAACTGTTAGAAGTGGGTGAAAAAGAAGGTTATATTGAGAGGCTACAGCAGGGCAGGTATGTTACTTATAAAATCACTCCAAGAGGTAAAACGCTATTAGAGAGTGTTTACAGGGATCTCCGGTCTATCTTCGATTCAGATGTTATCATAGAGCTTAAAGGCAAAGTAGTCCCGGGTTTAGGTGAAGGAGCCTTTTATTTAAGCATACCGAAGTATGTGGAAGCGTTCAAAGAGGTTCTGGGTTTTGAACCTTACCCCGGTACGCTAAATGTAAAGCTAGATGAAGAGTCTACAAAGAAAAGATCTCAACTTAAGAAATCTACAACCGGAGTATACATACCAGGCTTCACTATAAATGAAAGAAGTTTCTGCGGCGTGTACGTCTACAGAGCTGTGATAAGCGCCAACGGGTTATC
The DNA here is from genome assembly GCA_041287245.1 of Infirmifilum sp. Taxonomy (GTDB): domain Archaea; phylum Thermoproteota; class Thermoprotei; order Thermofilales; family Thermofilaceae; genus Thermofilum. The sequence continues at coordinate 167,847 of JBEULP010000117.1, forward strand.
TGTCTTCGGCGCCGCCCTAGATATTGAGAAAACAAAACATGGGGAAGACATACTTGAGCTTATTTCACAGGTTAAACTCCGCTCTGAACTAAGGCTGAGAGACGGGGACAATATATCTATAAAAATTATGCTTTAACATCTCCCAAATCTTTCAGCTCGAACACGCAGAAACCATCCTTAAAGCTGATAAAGTTTTCACCCGTAGCCGGATACACCCGCCTACCTGTTAAAAAACGTGCACTAGCTGCTGTAAAAGAAGGTAGAGGACATAGGTCTTTAAGAGGGCACTCATATCCTGGGATCTTGACTCGATAAACATTACCCGCAACTTCCACATCTCCCTTTAGTTTTACCACTGAAAGTGCATGCGAAACAGCTTCTGAAATACTATTGGCCTTTTGGTTAAAGAAGAGTTCATGTGCGAAAAGTTCAGCAGCAACTGTAATCTGGCCTCTCGTCAGACTAAGTTTTTCGTATAGTTTCCTTATGACTCCGATCCATAGCTCAGAGCAGATCGACTCGGACATCAAAATGGGAAATGTTGGGTAGTTTAATAATATTTCAGCCCCCTCCAATGTGAGGTAAAAGTTTTACCTCATCGTTCTCGCTTACAACATAGTCAGGTTTAACGGAAACATTGTTTACGAGAATGATTATTCTGTCTATGATTTGTGCAACACGGGGGTCTACAATGTCCTTTACCTTTTTGGGCGAACCACTACTAATTTCTATTTCCTCTATGTCCTTCCCGGCGAGCTCAGAAAGGAAACCATAGTAAAAAATTCTTATTTTTCCCATGGGAGATCAATAAGTAATTTTTACAAGTTTTTCGAGGGACTCTTTAACATCATTCAAGCCCAGCCTCTCAAGCGTGGATGCCCTCGGAATACCACGGTGATCCCATCCTATGAATGAGTAATATGCCCCGAGCATCTCGTCGTATTTTTGGAGATCGAGTTTTGCACCCTTAAATGGACCTTTGGTGAGCGGACGCGTAAACCATTTTCTAGGTGGATAATCTTTAGTCCTATCCCATCCTCGCCCCTCTACCGTGTACTCGCGAACCCAGAAAGATCGAATGAGTGTTAACGTCCGCTCAGCAGCCTCTAAGAAGTTATCTAGTGACCAACTTAGCCCAGTGGCTAGGTTAAAAAGCCTTACATACCAGTCTAGTTCCAAACCAACCTCTACCCAAGGCAACCTACACGCTACAAGCATCTCAAACATTCCACCTCTAATTCTCTGTAACTCGAATACTCTGAAGGCTTTCTCTCGTGAATACTCAAACCTCCCATGGGCAACCTCCCACGATATAACCCAGGCATCCTTATGGTGCGCGCCGACAGAGCTAACACCGTATGAAAGTGCCATAGCTGGTGCGCTATGACAGTCATAGGCTGATACGCTCAAGCCTTTTACGTGGACGGCAAGCTCCTCAGCTCCTAGTTTGCTAGCAGCATACTCTAAGCCATTAGATAGCAGTTCCCCGAGGCCTCTCCGAAAGACAATATCCTCTGACAACCTAAGCATATCCTCAAAATCTCCGAAAGATATTTTCTCGGAAACAATGCCTTTCTCAGAAGCTTCAGCGGCAAATCCTAAGACTGAGCCTAGTCCTATTGTATCAATTCCCCACATGTCAGCCAGCCTATTCAGTCTCGCAACTTTCGTTAGATCGCTTATACCAATGTTAGAGCCAAGCATTGCTACATTTTCGTAGTCGAGCTCGGACACCTCTCCCAAATCGTCAAGAATGTAGTTCCCACAGACCATGTTGCAGTTAGGGCATCCTCTCTGACCCTTCTTAACTTTCTCCATAGCGTTACCGTCTATCTTCTCGCTGTACTCGAAAACCCCTTCACTGAAGTTATAGGTTGGCAGAACACTGTTAGCCTGTGACCATTGAACTGTAGACATTGTACCCTGACGCATCCAAAACGAGTAACCTGGCTTTCTCTTGATCTCCGAGTATGCTTGTGCCGCCACTCTCCTATACTCCTCAGCATCGTATAGCTCGATGGGCTTCTCGCCAGTAAAGACTACAGCTTTAAGTTTCTTACTACCCATTACGGCGCCAATCCCAGGTCTTCCCCCGCTTCTTCCTTCTTGCGAGATGATTGTGGCAAGTTTAACCATATTCTCTCCAGCCGGTCCAATCACCAGTGCACCAGCGTTCTTACCGTGTCTCTCGTATAGGATCCTCTCGGTGGTGAAAGTGTCTTTCCCCCAGAGGTCATCTGCTGGGTTAAACTCAACGTTTCTCTCATTTATATTGATGTAAACGGGCTTTTCAGACTTTCCAGTAATAGCCACAGCATCGTATCCTGAAAAACGGAGATGCAAAGCGGCTCTGCTTCCTAAGTTTCCGTCACCATATCCATGGGTTAGTGGACTTTTGGCTGCAACTACAACCTTTCCAGTGCTTGGACCCGGTAAGCCCGTTAGGGGGCCTGTAGCTATTACCAGAATGTTTTCTGGGGATAGGGGATCCACGCCCGGTGGAAGATAATCCCATAATAACCTGGCTGCAAAGCCTCTTCCACCAATATATTTTTGGGCAAATGCACCGTCAAACTCCTGTGTTTTGGTTTTTTTGCCTGTAAGGTCGATCCAGAGTATTTTCCCGTTCCACCCTTTTTGCATCATTTGATATAAGCAAAGTATTTTTAGTTAAAATTTACCTCGAAAAATTTATAAGAAAGTGAGAAAATACATAACCTCCCGTTGGTGATGGGGCGATGGAGCTTAAAACGGTGCTCTTACCATACGAGAGTGTACACTACACAGTGATTCTAGATCACTCTGTAGCTAGGAAACTAGATTTAAAGCCAAATGATAGGGTTCGGGTAGAATCCCGGTCTAAAAGCATTATTGCCACAGTGACTATTGCTAGAGAATTCCCGGTCGACTCCCTAGGGCTCTACATGAATGCAGCGAAGATTCTAGAGGTGAAAGACGGGGATCTAGTAAACGTTATCCCCACAGAGCCGCCCCGCTCCTTGACTGTGATACGTAAGAAGCTCGCCCGAGGAAAAATTACCTTTGACGAAGCACTACAATTAATGAAGGATATTGTAGATGGTGTTCTTAGCGAGATTGAGCTAGCCGCACTTGTAACCGCGATCAACTTTCAAGGGCTTTCCATCGACGAGGCATACAATCTGACTGTAGCCATGGTTGAAACAGGAAAAAGGCTATCGCTTAACAGGCCCACAGTTCTTGATAAACATAGTCTAGGCGGCGTTCCCGGTGACAAGACAAGTCTCTTGGTTGTTCCAATTATAGCTAGTCTAGGATTTACTATTCCGAAGACCTCTTCTAGAGCAATAACCTCCCCGGCTGGGACGGCTGACAGGATGGAAGCATTAGCGCCTGTAAATCTTTCGCCAGAAGAAATGATAAGGGTCATAGAGAAAACTAACGGATGCATAGTGTGGGGCGGAGCCCTAAACTTAGCTCCAGCTGATGACATAATAATCAGGGTGGAATACCCGCTTGGAATTGACCCGTTTTTTGTGCCCTCTATTCTTGCGAAAAAACTGGCAGTGGGATCTACGCACGTTGTTCTCGATATTCCAACAGGAAGAGGGACAAAAGCGAGAACACTTGAGGAAGCCCGGAGGATTTCATATGACTTTGTTGAACTAGGTACTATGCTTGGATTGAAAATACAAGCCGTGGCCACCTACGCGGAGGAACCTATTGGGTACGCTATTGGTCCCGGCTTAGAGGCTCGTGAAGCCCTACAAGCTTTATCAACACTTAAGCCCGTAGACCTGGTTGATAAAGCAGTTAGTCTAGCAGGCACTCTCTTAGAAATGATAGGTATACAAAATGGCTATGAGGCGGCTTTCGAAGCATTAAAGAATGGCAAGGCTGAACAGAAGTTGAGACAAATAATTGAGGCTCAGGGTGGTGATCCTAAGATAAAGCCTGATGATATACCGCTTGGTGATAAGACATTAACAGTTTATGCGGAGGAAGACGGCTTTGTATACTTTATTGATAACCCGCTTATGGCTTTAATCGGTAAAACTGCTGGTGCGCCGCTCGAGAAGGGCGCTGGGGTCCTACTACACGTAAAAATAGGGGAGAAGGTCAAGGCGGGTGATCCGTTGTTTACTGTGTATTCAACAAGTTCTGTGAAACTCCAGGCAGTCGAGAAACTCTTAGAATCGTCAAAAGCCGTCGGGATTGGGAAGTTGGCTGGGCGTAAAATGCTTCTGGAGAGAGTAACATTTGCACCTGCTAGGCCCACATTAGAGAGATGAGCAAGTAGAGTGTCCATCAAGTTTTTTAGACACGGTCTTATTATGGTGGATGTGGGTAGCGTGAATGAGTTTATAAAACTATTCGCTAATAATCTGACTACGTGGGTTGAGGCTCAAAAAACGTTCCTTAACTCTGCCCGTTCTATCGAATCTGAACTTGAAAATGCGGATAGGCTTGAGCTCATACTGGCAACACGTGCCGCCTTTGCTCACATGATTAAAACAATAGATGCTTTTGATAAATGGCTTCAAGACCCATTCATCGTGGGACATATGCCCCGTGAGATGCTTCTCGAAATACAAAAGAATGTCTGGAATATCTTGATAAAGCTATTAGAGCTTGACATAAAACACACTTCTGATTTTAGGGACAGGCTTCTAACTCTCTCGGAAAGCGGTAAGCTAAACCCAATTCTTTTCGCTCCACGCGAAGAGTCGAAAAGAGAGGATCGCTTCCATATAAGCTATTAGTGAAAGCTTAAGGTGCGTAGGGTGGGGTTACGAGAAGTAATCGGTTTCCTTAAGACTGGACAGCTCCTATTAGATATTGATGAAAAAATTTCCTCAGACTACGATGCACCATGGTTAACCTTGAAGCTCGCCTCGAAAACGCCTAAAGCTTTATTGTTCTGGCAAGTTGAAGGAAAACAATTCCCATTAGCAACAAACATCTACTATAACAAAGTTGAAAGAGTCTTTCAAGCTTCTCCAAACACATTGCTTTCTAACTTCAACAAACTTAGCTCCTTTTTACGCGAAATCTCTCCAAGCCCGTCTTCTAAGATCGGTGTCCTAGCATCTCTAGCCTGGCTCTCCGACGTCCATCCAAAACTTATCGAAGGTAGCGTTTTCATGAGCCACTCAGGCCTTGAGGTGGATCTTACCATTCTGCCTGCTATAAGGCACAGCAGGGATGAAGAGCACCCGGTAATCAAGAACCCCTCGATCTTGCTCTCCGATCCGAACTCGAAGGAGAATATACTTTTCTCCGAACCCATACAGATAATCGATGAGAAAACCATCCAACTACATCTCCCGAGGAACTCCAGGGCATCCACTTTTATAGAAGACTCGGCTAGACGCGGAGAGAGTATTAATGTGGCTGTTATGATCGGTGTATCGCCTTATCTACAGCTCGTAACAAAAATGGACTGGCTACCATGGTTTGACAAATATCTTTTGACAGGAGCCCTTGCCGGCAAACCCATGAATCTTACTAAGATTGATGGTCTACTCTATGTCCCTATTGACGCTGAAATTATCCTATTAGGAGAGATTGTTCCAGGAGACGTTCGGCCCGAGGGGAAAATGCTCTACGAGGACATGAAACTCTACGGTGGAAGCCCGATGCCTCTGGCTAGAGTGAAGAAGATACTCTATAAACCTTCCTCTGTCTTTTACACGTCAATTACACATCCAGTTTATAGCGACGATTATGCACTCAATAAGCTTCGGGAAAAGTTTTTGCTTGAATATGTAAAAAATTTGGCTCCCGATATCACCGATCTTAGCTTTCTGAGTTACGATGCGTATCGAACTCTACTAGTCACTCTAAACAACCCAAGCCGGAGTAGAGTCATAACAGTGGGAAGCCTACTTTTTTCATTGGATATCAATCCGTACCTGGATACGATAATTGTGTTAAAGGGCGGGGAGCGGTTAGATAATGTCGAGAACCTGGTTCCTATTATTCTTTCAAGTATGCAGCCAGACAAAATCATTTACTTCGAATCTTCACCTGAAGAGGATTCTCTTCGACCTGAAAGAAAAGGAAAAGTTATAATTGATGCTACCAGCGTCCACATAGGTTACTTAGACAAGGAGTCTGAGTTTAGGGCAATTGCTCCTGAAAAACTTCAAAACATTTATGAGAAGCTTATGCGAGAAGCTCTGGGTGAGTAGCCCTAACACTCCTACAAATCTCGCAGAGGAGATCTGAGCCTGTTGTTTTCTTCTCCAAAAACAAGTGGGTGAGTTCTCGAATTTTTTCCTCAAGTTCTGGTATTTTCTCTCTCGTTGCCCACTTTCCCCTCTGCTGATTGATGTAACGGCTGATGCTGGATTGGCTCACACCTAGCAATCTTGCGATTTGAAGCTCAGTTAAACCAAGGTCTTCGTACATATACCTGACAACCATACCTCTAATACTGGGCAAAAGTTTCTTACCTACTCTTTCACATGGCGCCTGCATCGCGACTACACCATAATTTCGATATGACACCGGCAATAAATATGTTGCTATGAGAAGGCTTATTTATTCTAAAAAATCTCTGTTCAAAATACCCCCTAGGTCACCCATTGAAGCAATAAATCTCTTTTTACAAAAAACGAAAAGCTTTCAACGCAAAGACAAAAGAAGAGAATTTTGAGGCACAAAGGATATATACCTCCTATGAGAATGATCTATTGGTGAAAACCAGTGCCCGAAAAAATAATGGCATACTGCGTTAAATGCCGCAAACAAGTTGAAATGAAAAACCCGCAGCAGGTAACTCTTAAGAACGGCAGGCTCGCCTACAGGGGCACCTGCCCTAACTGTGGCACTACCGTTTACAGGTTTATCGGCAGAGTTAAACAGTAAAAAACTGGAAAATAAGGGAATACATCAAAAATATATTGCCTTTTTCTCATTATTCTCGTGATGATGTAGATGAGTAAGGATATAACGCTTACTGAGAAGCTTGAACTTATGATCCCTGGCTTCAGAGGTTACAAACAAAAAGAGCTTATACGAGAAGATGATGCTCTTGTACGCCGTAAAATCGCATCTATTCTTGACGATGCGCGTGTGAAGATTGAGAGGCTCATCTCCTCCGTCAAGAAGAAAAATATATCGGTAGCGCTCCGGCTAGACGACTTAAGGCTCGAGTTAATGAAGGCATCGCAAATGATAAAGCATGCTAGCTATGGGTACTCCGGGCTCTTTGATCGAGTTAAGATTGAGGATAAGGAGCTTCAAACATTGTTAGAGTATGACTATAAGCTACTAACCCAGGCGTCTAAAATTATGGAAAAAGTTCTTGAAATGTCTGTTGCTCCAGATCAAGAGTTGATGGAAAAGGTAAATGCGACGATAGACCTTGTAAGGCAACTTGAAGATGACATAACTTCACGTGAACAACTATTTAAAGGTGAGGTGACACAGTAGTGTCTAAGGCGTCTCTACCGGTAATAAGATGGGTTAACCCCTCCCCAGACGACATTGTTTGGCGTTACCCCAATGATGATATAATGCTAGGTTCTGTGGTGGTGGTCGAAGAATACCAAGTTGTGGTCTTCTTCCGTGATGGCAAAGCATACGATGTTCTAGGACCCGGCAGGCATGTTTTATCCACCCTTAATATTCCACTTTTTGTTGGAGCATACAAAATCGCATACTCCGAGACACCATTCAAGGCAACAATCATCTTTGTAAGCCTAAAACAGTTTCAAGGTAAATTTGGAGGACAGACGCAAACCCAGGATTTAGCCCCCCTAAAATTCTACGGTAGTTTCTGGTTTAGAGTTTCTGATCCTAAACTTTTCGTCGTGGAGGTCGTAGGCGGCCAAAGGGCCTACGACACAGAATCGGTAAACAAGTTTCTAAGAGGCTACTTCTTAGAAAATGCTATGACTTCTCTGAGTAAGTACAAGCTTGCTGATGTATTCTCTAGTGTTGATAAGGTCACAGCTGAGCTTAAGTTCGATCTCCTAGAACCCTTCAGGCGCATTGGGCTCGAGCTAATAGACATAAAGATGGAAGGCTTAGACACCACTCCAGAGTACCGCGACAGGATATTTTGGATTACACAAACAGGGACTCCCACCGAAGTTATGCGTATGGATACGGTTAAGAGCGTAGCACAAGAACTAGGAAAATCCCCAGGTGCCTCCATCGGTACAGGAATGGTTATAGTGCCTCCACTACTGTATCCTCAGGCTCCGCCACAGCCTGCACCTGCCCCGGCCGCCACACAGCAACCCGTATCTACCCCGGCTCAAGGCATACAATGCCCCAAGTGTGGAACAATAAATCCTCCAGGCGCAAAGTTCTGTTATAACTGTGGAACGCCTCTAACTAAAAAGTGTCCCAAGTGTGGTAACGATGTCCCGTTAAATGCCAGGTTCTGTCCCTATTGTGGTAATCCATTTTCATAGGGAGCAAATATGCGATTCTCTACGCTTCTAACAATAGTCGCCTGGGGTGTTTTACTCGTAGCAATAGGATTAGGGGTGATTAAAGGCTACGAGGTTTTACCCTCGGTAATACTCGTCTTCGGTCTCACAATAATGTTCAAGGCTCTGAGCATACCCTGTCAAAAAGAAAAATGCCCTAGTAGAGGATTCTGGCTTTTATGGGCTGTCATTTTTCTCGAAATTGGAGGCCTAATAGAACTCTACAAGTTTTACTCCTCCCCGCCACTTATTATTGGACTCCTCCTTATCATATTAGGGATAATAGGGTTTATCATTGACAAGAGGTACTCTATTTTTTAATGGTAGGACTCTCCGTAGCTGTAATTTCTCCTCCTAGTTTTCTAGCCTGTTCCACGATGAATTTGAAACATTTTTCCAGTTCTGAGAAATATTTTCTCCCAAAAGATGTTATATGTATTTCAATTACAGGAGCTCCAAGCTCAAATCCCTTTGGGTGGCTCTTAATATAAACCCCTTTAAATTTCTCCATAGCTTCTCTCACATATGGTGCAAACTCGGACTCTGGAACGCCCCTGATGATTACGGAAGCTTCGTATGATTCAACTTTGCCAAATGTTTTCTCAATAATTCTCTGAACATGAGTTTTAAAGACAGCCTCGGCTTCCCGAGGTGGACCTGGAAGTACGAAAATAAGTGTTCCTTTGTGTCTTATATAAACGCCTGGTGCGGTGCCTACAGTGTTTTCAAGTGAAGTGGCTCCGAGAGGTAGGTAGGCCATTTTTACTCTTTCAGGCGTTAGTTGTAATCCTCTAGAAGCGTATTTCTCCTTGATAGAGGCTAAAGCTTGTGGGTCTAGAACAAGGGGGAGGTTTAACGCTCGTGCTAGGCCCTCGACGGTCTTGTCATCAAAGGTTGGTCCAAGGCCCCCTGTTGAAATTATTACTTGGGGCCTCTTGGCTAAAGCGTTTCTAAACGCCTCCGCTATTGCTAAAACACTATCCTGCACCGACACACATTCTTCAACGAGAAAGCCAAGCGCTGTCAGCTCCTTTGATAACCACTGCGCGTTTGTATTTAGAACTTTTCCTATTAGGAGCTCATTACCTATACTAAGGATTATCCCTCTATTTAAAAACATGAAAATAGCGTCAGCCTCTAGTTTACTCGTCATCTTTTCAGCCGTCTCTTCCATCATCACATCAATAGCGTAATACCAGTCTCCCTCTTAAACTTTCCATCCTTTAACGTCTTTCCTTCCGAGCAGGAATGTCCGAGTAAATCCAGCAATCATTATAGAAAACCATATGGGAGCGTAGAAGAAGAAATACACGGTTAGCCACAAAATGTTTACCTTATAGCCGATTCTTCGCGCGAGTAGTGAAACAAACAAAACGTAGACAAAGTAGTAGAAAACCGTGAAGAATGCTTGAGGGGGCAGTAACGCCATCGAAGTCTGGAGTAGATAGACAAAGGGTAGGAGGAAGGCGAAGACACTAAACCCCAGATACCATAGAGTTAGCAGGGGTCCAGAGATCAATGGGAAAAAAGACAAAAAGATTACAGGTAGTATGAGAGACCATGGAAACATCACCACAATAGCTAAGAGTGACTCTGGGAGATGTCTAGAACCACTCCTAACAAGTAAGGGAAAATACTCCTCTATCCAAAGCCACGCACCCTGAGACCATCTAAGTCTCTGGTTCACCCACTGGCGGAGACCCGACGGTGGTTCAACTAAAACAGCAGACTGGTAGAAATAACCGTAGGGCACTCCTATGAAGAAGCTCCTGAACCCTATGTCCATATCTTCTAATATGATATTTTTAAACCCTCCAAGCTCTCTTATAATCCGAGTTCGGAAAGCAAAAGCAGCACCATTAAGCCCCGCGCATAGTTTAACTCTCCTTGCAAAGATATAGCTTGCAACTCCGAAGGTAAGGTAATCATAATAAATTAGCTTACCTATTAGAGAATCGTTTCTAGAAATCTTCTTTATCTCAACAACGTCATGATTACTCATAAAGGAGTACAGCTTGTCTATAAAGAACTGATCAGTTATTTCGACGTCATTATCCAAGAAGACGACAATCTCCCCTCTTGATAAAGATAAAGCCTCATTCAAAGCTTGCACCTTACCCCTCCTACTTTTACTTACCAAGAAGGTAGCCTTATCGGAGTACCGCTTTGTTATTTCCTCTAACTCGCTGTTAGGCTCATCCACGCTGACTATAACTTCAAGACTATCGCTCTTGGCATTAGCAACGAGATACTCGAGGAGTTTTTCAAGCTTAACGGGTTCTCTGTAAGCGGTGATTATAAACGTTATTAAAGGTCTCATTAAATACCCTCAATTCTCCCATCTCTGTATATCTTTACTGCTGGCCCTACCGATGAAACAGACTTTATCCTGGCATACGGAGCTACAAAAACACCAAGTTTCTTCTTTTTACCAATTATACCTTGTAGTGGCAACTCACGGATTGCCTTGAAATCATCAGGCAGCATACTAACCGTCGTCGTTCTAGGCTCGGCAACGCTCTTATAACCCAAGACACTGTCCGTTATCAAAGAGAAACTACCCACGGTGGAGAAAGGCTGCAAAACACTACGCTTAACTTCGCTATGCGCTCCGACGACCGCCCCCTCCTCGATCGAGGTGTATTCCCGGATAAATGCCCCCATTCCGATAAAAGAGTTTCTCCCAATATAAGCAGGCCCTTTTATAACGGCGTAATGGTCGATAACAGCCCCCTCGTCAACGATAACACACCCTTCCAGTATAGCTGTGGGGGACACACGCGCCGTCGGAGCGATAATCTTCCCGCACTTCTTGTCTATAAGGCTATAAAGCGCATTAATCAAATCCCACGGGTAATCTACAGCAATCCAATCACCAGTCCAGAAGGCAGCATACATACCCGTTTTCTCAACAAGCTGGTTCAAGGCATTCAGGAAAGATTCCCCATTTCTGAGTAGTGAGAAAATCTCCGAGGGAAGAACAAAAGCACCACCCACCACGAAGCTTGTATCTCTCCCGTTGCTCTCATCTAGAAACCTAGCAACCATATTCTCTCTAACAAGGACTGCGCCGAAGGTTTGGATCTGTGATAGCGGAACAATTAGAGCGGATGGCCGACCTGTACTCGTGTGGACATCGATAACTAGCCTATAAGCTTCTTCGCTGACAATAACGTCGCCGTACGTAAGCAGGAACCACTCATCCTCCCCTATAAATTCCCGCGAAGCAAGCAATGCCGGCTCAATACCCTGCTCTTGTTGAGCCTTCAATGAAACCTTAGCCGACAAACCACTCTCCTGTAGGTGTCTGATGATTTCTCCAATAGGTGCATCTGGCGAAACTACCACTAAACCTTTACTCTGAACAGTGCTAAGAGCTCTAAGAAGAGGGTAAGTGAACAGCGGCTTACCCATTATGCTTAGCAACGCTCTAGAATAACCCTCAGTTAATGGAAGCATTCTCTTAGAATGTCCACCCGTCAATACAACAACCTTCATGCTACTCCACCGTAACAGTCTTTGCAAGATTACGTGGCTTATCGGGGTCTAATTCTTTTTCAACAGCGGTATAGTATGCTAGCAACTGCAAAGGTATTGTTTCAAGTACAGGTAGTAGAAGCTCATCGTTAGAGGGAACGATCACCTTTTCATCAACTAAATTTGCAAGCTCAGAACTTTCCCCCAAAACTCCAATGGTATAAGCACCCCTAGCTCTCATCTCCTCGATATTTCCCAAGAGTTTCCTCTCAAGCTTCCTCTCAACTGATACGAAAATAACGGGAAATCCCTGCTCAACTAAAGCTATGGGACCGTGCTTGCTCTCCCCAGCTGGATAGCCCTCAGCGTGAATATAAGCGATTTCCTTTAGCTTTAACGCACCCTCAAGTGCTATTGGAATCCCCAGACCTCTCCCCAGGTAATAAGCACTTGTTTTCGAGGACATTAACTTACTCATTCGTCTAGCCCATCCTTCACTCCTATTAATTACCCTCAACGCCAACTCGGGCAGATTTTTTAATCTCTCCTTTACGTCGAGGACTCCCCCGTCAGAGAGTTTTCCCTTGTAGTAGGATAGAAGAGCTGAAAGCCACGTTAAAGCTGTTAGTTGTGTTGTAAATGTTTTCGTAGCCGCAACGCCAATCTCAGGGCCCGCTTTCATATAGACTGGATAATCGCTTTCTCGTGCAATTACGCTTCCAATAACGTTAGTTAGGGACACAACCTTTGATCCTTTCTCTTTAAAAGCCCTTAAGGCCATCAGGGTATCTATGGTTTCGCCACTCTGGGATACAGCGATTAATGTCGATCCTTTACCGGCCAGGTAGACGTAAGACTCATATTCACTTGATATAAATGGTATAACCTTTTTACCCGACAACTTCGCTGTAAGAAGGGCAAAGTAAAGGGAAGCATGATAACTCGTACCTGCTGCGGTGATAAAAACAGTCTCGCTATCTGCTATTACGCGCGCAGCGCTCTCATAATCCTTGCTAAAACCGAAAATAGTATCTCCTATTACCCGCGGCTGCTCATGTATCTCCTTCAACATGAAATGCGGGAAGCCCTCTTTCCTAGCTGACTCAGGAGACCAGTCTACCTCTAGAACTCTTTTTTGAACGTCAACAACGCCTCCATCTATTCTCTCGATAAGTATCTTTTTAACAGAAGCGTATCCGATCTCTCCATCCATTAGCGGTATGACTTTCCGCGTGTAATCTAGAAATGCTGGAATATCTGAAGCAAGGAAAATCTTATCATGGCTAACCCCTATAACGAGGGGCGAGTGGCGCCTAGCAAAATAGATTCTTTCAGGCGTATCTTTTATGATCACAGCTAGAGCATAACTTCCCCTGAGACGTCTAACTGTTCGCTTGAATGCCTCGTAGGGGTCTAAACCTTCCATAAGGTATTCTTCCAGTAGATGGGCAATAACTTCCGTATCCGTTTGACTTAAAAACTTGTGACCAGCTCCTTGTAGTTCCTCCTTTAATTCAAGGTAGTTTTCAATTATACCATTATGGACAACGGCGACCCTGTTCTGGCAATCAACGTGAGGGTGAGCGTTGATATCGGTAGGCGGTCCATGCGTAGCCCAACGGGTGTGACCAACACCTATTTTCCCACCTATGCATTGAAAGCAAAGCTTGGCATCAACCTCGTCAATCTTTCCAGCTCCCTTGGATACGATGAGTCTATCACCGTCCACGACAGCGATCCCCACGCTGTCATAGCCGCGATACTCTAGCTTTCTAAGACATTCTCGGAGGAGCGGGCCCGCTCTAACGTCATCGCCTACTACCCCGACGATCCCGCACACAGAAGTCGTAGAAGCACAAAGGTTAATAAATGATTTGTATGTGAACGGTATTACATTTTAAATGCAGATCATTTTGTCTGAAACGTTTCAAGGGCATAATAAGACATCCATGTACTGGGAAACAAGAATATGGAGGAAATTTCAATGGAGGAATTCTTGAGAAAGATTGCAGGAAAAAAGCTTCATATCAAACAGGTCGTGGCGCCACCACCCTCGATAATAATCGAGTCTATGGGTAATGTCTATCGTGTGAGAGTCAAATAGATAGTTTTTTATCCAAAATTATAGAATATTTCTTTAATGCATTTCGGTAAAGACGTAGTCTCTCTAACGAGAAAATTATTACTCCATCGCGATTTATATTTTTCCAATGAGATTCTGAACAGCGAAGGCAGGAAGATTTTTGAAGAGCTAGCAAGGATGATCATCTACGAGCATCCATATTTAAAAGAGCGTGTCCGTAGGACTCGAAGAAAAAGCGACTTAGCTACGTTCCTTAAATTGGCTGAGCTGATACTAGGCGAGTCGGAAGTTAGGGAGATAATGAAGAATACTGTGAACTACCCTTATGTCTCGCCTGGTTTGGACTTATAGTTTCAAACGCTTCGCAACTATCTTTTCGACAAGTCTACGTGTATTATGTCTTCAAGCTCGAAGTAGAATATCCTCGCATCTTTAAAGGAAATATACTTTGATTGAGAGTCGGAAGAGATTTCGTAGGTAAGAACTATTTTGCAGGGTGCCTCAGTAATGCCTCTTCGACGCGTTTCTTCTATCAGTATTCCTGCAGTTCTTCTCCATTCCTCTAAACTCCTATTCTTGTCGACTCCCTGTTCTTTCACCATTCTTGATAAGGTTGCGTAGAATGCTTTTCTAAGATTAAACATTGCTCCTCGAGAACTGGGGCTAATAGGTGATTGTATGGTGTTTTGTTGTACACTTATCTCCGCCACGTCGAGAAATAGCCTTAGGTTACGCCCTAGTTGTTCAACGTATGTACGCATGGTTTCAGGTATTTTTCTTTCCTTAATGCTATCCTCAACTAATTTTAAGATCTGATCTACATTCTTTACTAGCTCCTCCACAGCACTTCCCACGTTATATTTTCCATGCAGTTCTTATAAATTTTTACTATAATTCTTATTAAGCAATAGATGAAATACTAGAGGCTTCCCCTACAAAGTTATTTTTAACAATGTAAAATATAAATGGTAGATTATTAGACAAAACTTGTGTCAAGGCCCATTTTAAAGACAAGTTCTTCTACAGGCAGGCTAGGTGCCGAAGAAGCCTTTGTTTATCTTGCACGAAGCATGGAGCTTAAGCGTAGAGGGGTCGACGTGGTCTCCTTTGGAATAGGACAGCCAGACTTTCAACCCCCCAAACACGTGATCGAATACGCTAAACAAGCAATGGATGCAGGTTTCAATGGGTACGGGCCAAGTCTCGGCATGCCAGAACTTAGAGAGGCAGTGTCCCAGTTTATAAACCAAGAATATGGAGTAGACGTAAAGCCAGAGGAAGTTGCAATTACGGCTGGGGCGAAGGCAGCTGTTTTTATAGGCATGCTCTCATTGCTTGAGCCAGGGGACGAGGTAATAATCCCTGACCCCTCATATCCCCTCTATGAGTCTGTTGCTAGCTTCATTGGAGCAAAAACGGTTTTCCTTAAACTTGACAGAAAAAACAAGTATAAGATAAAATACGAGGAGATCGAAAAGCTAGTTACAAGCAGGACAAGAATGGTTGTAATAAATTATCCGGAGAATCCCGTTGGTTCAACTATGGATCGGGGAGACATAGAGGCTCTCCTAGAGCTAGCTTATCGTAAAAACTTCGTGGTGCTTTCAGACGAGATTTACGACCACTTTGTATTTGAGGGGCGCCATTTCTCTACCCTTCAGACCCCGTATTGGAGAGACGTTGTGTATTATGTGAATGGGTTTTCTAAGACCTTCGGCATGACTGGTTGGAGGCTAGGATATGTCATAGCCAACAAAGACCTGATTGCAAAGCTTTCCGTGGTAGCAAACAACATGTATTCCTGCCCTGTGACTTTCGCACAAATAGCAGCTGCCAAGGCGCTCAACGACGGTTTAGACTGGTTTAAGCCCATTCTAGCTCAATACAGCAAAAGACGCGAGCTCATCTACCAGCTTCTATCTTCAATTAGGGGGGTAAGAGTTGTAAAACCTGAAGGTGCTTTCTACATTTTCCCAGACTTCTCAGAAATAATAGAAGCTAAGGGTTTGAAAAGCGAGCGAGAGCTAGCTGACCGTCTCCTTGAGGAAAAAGGCGTCGTGGTTTTGCCCGGAACCAGTTTTCCAAAGGAATCTGGCAAGGGGCACTTGCGCTTAGCATTCGCCGTGAAAGAGGAAGATATAGAAAAAGGGATTTCAAGGATAAAGACATGGATAGAAGAAAGTTTTCTCTAAATATGATAGCAAATTAAATAAATATCTCCTTTTCTTTTGAATTCTGAGGAATGTGTCTTCTAGCGTTATAAAGATCTCTCTCTGCGGACCTGGAGGCGTTGGCAAGACTAGTTTAGCCCGGGTTTTTTCAGGAGAGGCCTTTAGACCTAATGAGAGGCTAACAGTCGGAATTCAGCATTTTTTCAAAAAAGTGTCGTTGGATAGTGGAAGGAATGTTGTAGTATCACTCTGGGATCTCGGGGGGGAGCACCGTTTCTTCTTCCTTGCCCCAGCTTTTCTTCGAGGGGCTAAGGGCGTTGTCTATGTATTCGACATTACACGTGAAGAAACCTTTGCTGAGATAGAAAACTGGCGAAGGACGGTCTCCGATACCCTGGGACCAGTACCAGCCATATTAATAGGTAACAAGAAAGATTTAGAGGAATATAGGATGGTTTCTCGACAATCGGCA
The DNA here is from genome assembly GCA_041287245.1 of Infirmifilum sp. Classification (GTDB taxonomy): domain Archaea; phylum Thermoproteota; class Thermoprotei; order Thermofilales; family Thermofilaceae; genus Thermofilum. The sequence goes on from JBEULP010000117.1 coordinate 184,476, forward strand.
GAGGAGTATGCGAGAGACAACAATTTTCTAGGATATTTTGAGGTATCGGCTAAGCAGGCCTTAGACGTTGAAAAACCATTTCTATTTCTGTTGAAATATATTTTAGAGAAGGTGGAAAATCCATGGGCACAGCTCAAATAATAAAGGTTGCTAAAGTTACATGTCCTCGTTGCGGTTCTCAGTTTTCTATTGAGTTGACGCCAGAAATCTTGGCGGAGGTCGAGTCGAACCCATTGGGTCTGGCTGGTGTAGCCCTGCCCCATGGGGATCATGTGCTTGTTGTTTATTTTGATAGAAATGGTGGTGAGAGAGGAGTTCGGGTTTTTTCCCTATTACAGAAGCAGGAGAAAGGCTTTTACGAAGTGAAAATGGAGAGAGAATCTCTGAAAGGGATGAGAAATATCTCAGGTTTCTTGATCGAGCTTAGAAAACTGAACCTCCGATTGATCTATCTCCAGGAGTCAACTCCAATCACTGTAAGGCTCTCCGGGAGAGACATTGGGCTCGAGTTAACTTTTCAAAAAGATTTTAGCTACCAGAAGGTTCGGGGGTGGCTCGAGCTTCTGCTTGACGTCTTTGAAGGTTCTTATTCAGCCTCCCCCTCTGACTATGTTAACACTCTAAGAATACTCGACGTAATGCTAGAAGAAAATCCTTTCGCCTATGCGAAGCAGGTTTTCTGGCTTGTCTCAAACGCCTCTACTATCACGATTAAGTCTCGGCTTCCCGAGTCCCACCTATTGAAAAAGTATAGGCCAACCATTTTATATGAAAAGTACAACGGACTCTTTATTACTCGAGTGGTCGACTCAAACGGTATTAAGGTAAGCGAATTACTAACAGAGACCAACCCGCAAATTCTATTCTCTTATTCAGAGGCGATTCTCTCTCTTTACAGAAGAGGCGTAGTTGACCTGGTGATCGAGTAATGTCTGAGACCACCACATATGATCTTCTAACCCTTTATTTGGTGGATGCCTCAAAAGTTCTATCAGAGGCGAATCATCCTAAGGCAGACGTACTCAAAAATTTCGTAAAGGATGCATATCTCCTAATCTCCAATGCTGCCGAGCGACTAAGGGCGGTAAAACCTAGTGTTGAAGATCAACAACTTTTAGAGTTTTTGAGGTATGCTACTACGGCTTTAACCAAGGTTTATGTATACGGCGACTGGCGGCCATATGTATTTATGAACGAGCTATTCAATGAAGTACCTCCATTTAAAACATTACAGGAGAGGCTGATAAACATGGCTGCCCTAACGCCTAAGTCGCGCGTAGGAGAGATTAACAGTATTACTCCCCTTACTTCATCGAGGCTTGCCTCTCGCCTAGGGGGTGAACAATTTTTGTTACTTGAGAAAACTTATCTTGAGAATTCGCTTTTCAGAGAAATATTGGAGGAGTACTCCAGGCGTTACTCATCAAACAGCAGAATAATCTCTCTCGACATGCAGCAAGAAGTCGAGAAATTAACAGAATCTTTGGATTTACTCTATACTGGCACCATTGATGCATGGAAGCTAGGATGGAGCAATATTCTAGCAATAGCCTCAAGGCTAATAAAGCGAAAAGGGTATTTTACTGCAATCCTACCCGCAACAAAACATTTGGCTATGCGAACACTACTTTCCCTTTTCGACGTTCCAGACTACCCAGACACAGCACAAATAAAGGAGGAGCTCCAAAAAATGCGTTTCACAAACATATACATAAGCTCTGCACAAGGTTTTACAGCTTTCTTCGCCATTAAACGATAGAGAAAGGTAGATGCGATGGAGATACTTTACCTCTCAGAACCATTTTATTCCCCCGTAACACCTGTTCTTATAAGCGAGGAGAAGTCAGCGATTATCTACCTTGATGACGAGCTTTCTCCTGTAAAGTGTTACGACTCATATGGCAACTCTATCCGGTGTCCTGAAACTCTAGGCCTCCAAAAAGACGAAACATATGTTGTGGGAGGGGCGGCTGCGGAGGTTCTAGCCTCCTACATGGATCTTCCCTTCATAGATGTGAGAAGGGTAAAAATCCAACCCACCTACAGACCCGGTGTTTTTTCATCGTTTTTTCAAAGTATCCGAGACGCCCTGCAAGATCCTACACAGGAGCCTATCGCTAAGAATTCAATTGTGGCCGTCTTTCCTGGAGCAATATTGAAAAAAAGGGCATGGGCGGTAGCATATATAGGTAGGGTTAGAGACGGAAAGCTTGAACTCAAGGCTGAGATCCACTTCGACCAGAATTTCAGGGTTCTCCACGAGAAATCATCAGGGCTTGAAGAGTTAGATAAGTTTGATCATTGGTGGGAAGCCCCGTGGGACTATGTTTTCACCTATGGAAAAAATCTGCGAAGACTGATTGAACTTGTCATGGAAAGGCCCGTTGAGAAAATATCCCCTGGAATAATCGGTAAAGAGAAGCCTTTAACACCCACAGAGATTATCGAGAAACTTTTCTCGGAAGCATCCACAAGAGGTGTAGAGACTTCAGGCAGAAGAAGCCTTAAAAAAGCTGTGGTTTACATTGATGAGAGTATTATTAGACCCAGTAAGGGTTATTCAGGAGTACTAATAATAAAGAACTCCCAAAGAAGGATATTTGCACGCTGGTATTTCGACGAGAAATTCCAGTTGAAAGGATTCGACAACGTTCCCCCAGAGGCGGTTTCAGGTATAGACGTGGAATTAGGTGTAGGGAACATACCTCGCGAGACTCAGGCGAGACTCTCAGAGGTGCTTTCTGCATTTCTAGTGAAGAAAGCAATGTATACGCCCGTACGGATTGTCGATTACTTAGCCTTAAAGGTTCATAGGTGGTATGAGGTAGCAGCGGTTTAAACTAAACCTTTTAGAAACTTGTATATACGCGTGTAGTCTTCTTCCTTGATCTTTTCCCTCATGGATGCGCTCAGAAGGGTTTGAGCCATGGTTGAAATGTGGGGTAACGATACTCCTCTCTCCCCGCCTGCGATGGTGGCGTAAAGCATATCCTTTGCTGCGAGGCGAAGCTTGAAGCTGACGGGATAGTTATCGGCTAAAAGCCTCGAGCCGTACCTTTCAGCTATAGTCTTTATCCATAGGTCTTGCGCAATATCGAGGAGCTGTTGAGGATTTGTCCCCCAGCTTTCCGCTAAAACGAGGGCTTCGGCGAGCCCTATCATAGCCGAGAAGTAAATACTGTTAAGGGCGAGTTTTACAGCTGAAGCCTCTTCTACACTTCTCAAAACATGGATTTTTCTGAACAAAGCATCGACATACTCCCTGTAAGCGTCTAAGCTATTCCAGTCGCCTCCCGCTATGCCCACCAGCTCCCCTCTCAGGGCATCACCTGGTCCCCCCATTACCGGGAGAGCAACATATTTGCATCCTACGCGATGCGCCATTTCGTGCATTTTTTTAGAGTGAGAAGGGGTTACTGTCGAGTGGTTTATAATCATCATATTCCCACGGCTCTCGAAACAAATGTTCTCCATAACAAACCCGGAGGCTTCGTCATCAGATACCATAATTGCGACCAAATCTACTTTTTTCAAAGCTTCCTGGAAACTTGGAGTAACTTCAGCTCCAAATTCTTCGAGAGGCTTAGCCTTCTCAATAGTCCTGTTCCAGGCGACAACAGGAATATTCTTTTCAAGAAGTCTCCTTGCCATGTTGAATCCCATAAGACCTGTGCCGAACAATGCTACTTTCATATTGAGTTTAGACTGTCAAGTCAAATATTTAAATATGTATCAATTTTTTTACTTATGGTTGAAAGTATGGAGCCCCTTGAGGCCCTCAAAATAATTGAAAAAAGATTACAGGAGAAAGGTTATAGAACAAGAAGAGCGGAGGAGGATGGAGAGTATGTTCTAGAGGTTTCGTCGCCGAAGGGAAAAGCCCGAATCCGTTTCCACCAACAGCTGGGAAAACTTATAGAGCTCCACCTGAAGTACGAGAATACCCCGGGCCTTACAGTTTTAAAATGTGAACGATACCAGGAAACCCTATCCTGCATAGAAGATCTTATAGCTAGATTTTAAAGTTAAACATTTTATTGAGCTGGTAGCAATAAAAGGTAAATGAAACTTCGAAGAGTTCTGGAAGCACTTCTGATATTAATCTTCATTCACCAGCTTCTAGAAGTATATGTTTTCTACACGTTGAAGCCTGCTCTGGTAGAAATTAGCCGAATTGAGAAGACTCCAGGAGATAAAATCCTCATTGGCGCTCGCCTTTATTTTCCCAACCCTTATCCTCTTCCCATAAAAATATACAGTATAAGTTTGAAACTAAAGTGTTCTAATACAGCTGTCAACAGTAACCTATTTAATATCACGCTTATTCCAAAGAAAACAAACATTTTGCTGTTTAACTTCTCTCCCGCTGATCAGCCTATAGGGAATTGTCTAGCACTCTACAACTTTGTCCCAGATACACTTATACTCTCCTTTCTAGACCTACACATATTTAACTTCACAGGGAACACTACCCTGACACCCCCGGCTATTTCAGAACCATTCCTCTGGGCCGGGTGGAATACAACAGAAATAAACGTTGGAGACTGCGTATCCTACGAGGTATACACCTACCCACCCGCCCCCTTTGAAGTAACCGTCCTAGCAGACTATCTTTCAATGCCCCCCGTAGCAGTATCTTCAAGCAAAGGCATCGCTACAGGTAATTTTACCTTCTGCCCACGAGAACCCTCCTCATTTAAACTTAAAGGATATTATCTCCTAGTAGCATCTCAGGGGAAGACGTGGACTCAGGAAGAGACATATCCCCCGCGGCTCGAGGTATCACCTTGACCAAAAACCTGCTCTTAGTTAAATTTAAATCAACATAGGAAAGATTGTCCACGTGCTTTATATAGTCTTCACGACGGGACGCTGTAACCTTAAGTGTGACTACTGTGGGGGAAGCTTTCCAAAGGAAAAAGTGCCTTGGACAACAACATATGATCCAATGCTTCTAAAAAACATTGTAGAAAGGGATGAGGATGCTATAGTTGCCTTTTACGGAGGCGAGCCACTCCTTAATGCTAAGCTTATAATGTGGATTATGGATAATGTCAAGGCCAAACACTTTGTAATTCAGACAAACGGAACACTACCGCATCTTCTACCCGACAGCTACTGGCTAAGATTTGACACTGTGCTTCTTTCAATAGACGGCCGAGAAAACCTCACCGACAAACATAGGGGGAAGGGGGTACATACCCGTGTTTTACAAACAGCCAAGCATCTGCGAGAAATAGGATTTAAAGGTGATCTTATTGCAAGAATGACGGTAACGGAGGACACAGATATTGAGACAGATGTAACCTATCTCCTCTCGCTAAACCTCTTTGATCATGTACATTGGCAACTTGACGTTGTATGGAGCGACAGGTGGAAAAATTTTCAGGAGTGGCGAGATAGAAGCTATCTCCCAGGACTGAGAAAGCTAATTCAAAAATGGGTATTAGGCATTAAAAAGGGCAAGGTTCTAGGAATTGCGCCGTTTAAGGCCATAGCTTCACAAGCTATTTTTGGAGCTGTTTATACTGCCCCACCCTGTGGTTCGGGTAGCAACTCTGTCTCTATTTTAACCAATGGCAGGATCACAGCATGTCCGATAGCTATAAACGAACAATGGGCTCACATCGGAGACATCGATAAAGGCTTTGTTACCTCTAATAACATGATATCAGAACCTTGTACTAGCTGCCCTTACTACAGGTACTGTGGGGGTCGGTGTCTATACGCGTATAAGGAGCGCTACTGGGGCGATAGTGGGTTTAGAGAGGTCTGCAAAGCTACGAAGGAACTTGTTAAACTTGTGCTCTCAGCTGTTCCATCAGTAATTGAAGCTCTGGATAAAGGCCTTATTAAAAGGAGTGAACTATACTATCCTCCTTTTAATAACACTGTAGAAATTATACCTTGAAAATCTACTTATCTATCATTTATAGAGGAATTATGATACTCTTCTTCGCAGTTGTGTTTTTACGAGAACATCTATAAGCAGAAAATCTGGAGAAGGGGGGCCAACGAATAATAAAGCCCCGCTAAGAACGCGATCTTAGTCGGTTTCGCTCTAACAGCTCTAAGCTCATTCTTTTTAGCCTGATGGGGCACCGTCGGGGGTTAAGCTAATCGCTGATGTAATTATAGTTTCTTCTAGTATAGTGAACCTGGGACAATATTATACAGCGCATGTATGGATGGATTTCCTTTGGCTAACCTTCTTGCCATATGCTACAAACAAGGGTTTGGGATCCAAGAAACCTTTCTCTAATAGTCAAGCTTTTCGTGGTAGCTCTAGTGGTATACTATGCCCTAATGTTTTTAAGACAAGCTTTGGCGTAGTTAAAATATTTATCCTAAGAGATATATACATATCTGGGCATGTATGCCGAAATACTTTAACTTCGCATTGATCCATGCACCAAGCGTATATGACTTTAGAAAGATGGGGAACGTACACTACGGTCCGATAAGCGACGTTGTCCCCTCTAAACCTGTTTTTGACATGTACCCATCTGGTTTCTTCTACCTTGCCTCGTACCTCGAGAAGAGAGGCGTAACAACAGGTTTGTTTAACATCGCTGCAAGGATGGTTAATGAGCCTTCCCTTGATGTCCCCCGCCTTCTCCGCACAATAAAAGCCTCAGTCTACGGGATAGACATCCACTGGCTTGTACACGCCCATGGAGCTATCGAAATCGCAAGGATGGTGAAGAACTTGCACGAGGCTCCGGTGATAGCAGGCGGGCTCTCAGCTACGTACTATTGGCGAGAAATACTTGAAAAGTACCCATTTATCGACGTAGTCGTCTTAGGAGACACCACCGAACCCATAACCTATGAGGTTATTCGAGTTTTAGAAGATGGAGAGTACCATAAACTTAGGAATATTTCTAACATTGCTTTTCGAGAAGGCTCGAAAATAATACATACGGGATTAAAGTTTGTCCCTCTTTCATTGGACGACCTTAAACCCGACTATAAGATTGTGTCTAAAGTGATGATTAGAAGTGGCTTGAAAAACTCGCTGCCCTGGAGTACATTCTTGAAGCATCCAGTGACAGCTGTTATTACGTATAAAGGCTGTCTTTTTAACTGCCTCGCATGCGGTGGTAGCAGCTTCGCTTACAGGGTCATTTTCAACAGGAAGAAACTAGGCCTTAAGAGTCCCCAGATCATCCTTGAGGAATTCAAGGAGATTACTGAAAGAATAAGAGCCCCTGTATTTTTTGTTAATGATTTGCAGGTTCTCGGCAAGAAATACATCGAGAACCTTATGACTATGCTAAGTCGGGAGAAGGTTGATGTTGAAATATTCTTTGAGTTCTTCACCCCACCGCCCAGGGAAATACTCGGTCTTTATAGAAAAGCAGGCGACAAAGTATATCTTCAAATGTCTCCCGAGTCCCACGACGAAAACATAAGAAAGTTTTTTGGAAGACCATATGATAATTCAAGCCTATTGCACTTTGTTAGGAATGTAAGCGAGTTCGGCTTCTCACGCCTAGACCTATATTTCATGGTCGGCCTACCCATGCAAACACCTACAAACGTTCAGGGACTAGGTGATTTTTACTCTGAGCTTATTAGAAGCGGCGGTAAGACTATAGATGCATTCGTAGCTCCACTTGCCCCCTTTGTGGATCCTGGTAGTTTAGCCTTCCACATGCCGGAGAAGTACGGCTATAAAATTCTAACTCACACATTCGAAGGACACCGTGAATTGATGCTAGCTAGGGAATGGTATATGATGCTTAACTATGAGACAAAGTGGATGACTCGAAAGCAAGTAGCTGAAGCAACTTATAATTCAGTAGAAAGCCTAACAAAAGCTAAGTTCAAAGCCGGTGTCATTGACGAGGAGTACTACCGACAGGTTTTAGACTCCATAACCAATATTAGAGCTGGAATACCCAAGCAGGGCTTAAACTCGAAAGAGACTCTTGATGAAGAAGAACTCTATCCTATTCGAAAACTCTGGGTACGCTATTTAACCCTGCGATCCCTCGCCGAAATTATTTATTATTCAATTTAATTGTTTTGCTAGGAATTTTCCTCAGTTATTTCGAAATACTCACCGGCAACCTCCTCAACTATGGCGTCTAAACCCCCTACCCTCACGATACTATTTCCTATATCCACCTTGAAGTGCGCATAGCCGGCGGGCAGGTCTAGAACAGCGTCGGTGATGCGCCCTTCAACTGTTACTCTTGAACCTGTGTCAACCTCATATCCAACCGCCTTTAAACGTAGCTTTTTGTTTTCTAAAAGAAGTCTTCTAGCCTCATAAAGTGCCATTCGGTGGAATGTGAATTTCAAAGGAAAGTCATATTTTTCGTCCACTATAACCCTCGCACTAACCCACCTGTTGACGTAATCATGTGAAAGATAGTCGATTAACGTCCTTTCCTCTATTAGGAACCCATGTTTCATAGGTAGGGTAGGTCTTGCCTTTAAAACTCCTCCGAGCGTAGAGTCGACAATAACAACTATATCGCCAGAGATGGCTACCCGCAACTTCTTTAGAAACGGCATGTCCTCCACGATGAATTTCGCCCCTCTTTCACCCACAGCATAGGATAAAACATAGACGCTAATACCTCTCTTGATGGTCTCTTCTATTTTACCGCTTAATAAGTGAATAAACCTTATATCACCCATTACAAGCGCGTCTATCTTAGCCTCGTCGAGCATCTCCGCCATCCTGTTTTTCGCAACCTCAGGTTCTCTAATTACCCAGACCCCAAACCTTTCCTCCACGGAGGGCTTTGAGATACTCCTCATATACTCAAGGGCCCTCTTAGCCATAGCATCCAGGTCCCTCATGAACATGTTCAACAGAAGCTGAGGATCTACTGCGCGATATTTCTTAGGTCGTCCACCAAGCTCCTCTATATAACCTTTAGAGGAAAGCCTAGTTAGCGCTACATGTATCTGGGGGCGATGCCTTACAAGGTAGTCCGAAATCTCAGGGGCACTGAGTGGACCCTTTTCTAGAAGAATCAGATACAGCTCTGCTTCAAGGCCTGTAAGCCCCAACATCTTTAGTAGTTGTGTGGCGCTCTCCCGGGGAGAACCTACTGAGACTTCTCCTGAAGCCCCCTCGCCCATTCTGAGTCACAGGAAAAAAGGTAAAAGGGTTATTAATATTTATTCATCATTTCAATATTTGAAGCCATAAGACCATGTTTTCTAGATAGAACATCATACGTTTGGGCTATCATGACAGCCATGTTGGCTACTTCAACACCTCGACTACCAAATAAATAGACATTAGGCTCAATGTGGTCCGCTCCGCTGTCAACCAATACTTGACACTCAGGGCACTCGTCGAATAGGACAGGGGCAGCTGCGGCGACAGGATTTGCCGCTGGATACTCACTACTACTGAACTCTTTGAACTTTAAGTCTAGTGTGACAAGAGCTTCTTCGACAAGCTGGTCATATTTTATGTTAATGACAGCCCTGTATTTTCCTCCCAACGACAGCAGTATCGCACCAAGGTGTCTACTCGCCCCAAACTCTGGCTTTCTGAACAAGATCCCGCCTTTCTTATCCGGCGAGATTCGGCCAGGAACAGCTACAATATCGTTTAGTCCTCTTGCCCCTGGAATAGATACTGCGAGATTCGTTAGAACCTCTGGTATAATTTTTGGGAAATATTCTGATGATGAGAGAATCATGAGAGATCTCTCAATATCGGCCATTACTAATCCTTTACTAACATCGAGGTCCGGATAAACCACCTTTGTACATATATAACACTCGCTTTTTCTCCAACCATACTTTTCATGTGCTTTGCAAGCATCTCCTCCAGCAAGTATCAGTAGCCAGTAACGATTAGCGAGCATACCGGCAGTATTAATATCTCCCTTGACTATGTAATCTGCAATTCTCCTCGCTACGAGCTCCAATTCAGACAGTTGGACGTTCAAATCTCCAAGTTCGCTGGGAAGAATGTTTCGATTACTCCTTAACATCTTGCTTATAGCTGCCTGAGTAACTCCAAGGGAACGCGCAATATCTGTTTGCGAAAAACCTCTCTTTCTAAGTTCGTATGCCAATATTTTCCGAAAGCTCGGGACGAATATGTTGAAAGCTATTCCTTCTGGAAACATTCACATTATACTTGTAAAAACAGAGTTATAAATCTTCACCTGAGAATTTTTTATAAAAATTTATAACATTGTAATAGATTAACCTTAGGGAAAAAATTATAACTTAGTTATATAAAATAAGCGTAGCTACTAGGAAACATCCCGTAAAACTTATAACCTAGTCATTTACTAAAATTAATATGAATAGAACTACAACCTCTCGGAATCAAATCACAACTATAGACCTAGTATTTACAGCCGCTATATCCGCAGTTATAGGGGCAATCTTCCTTGTCTGGTCAAACATCGTATGGGATGCCACAAAACTGCTATTGGGACTGTTATTCTTGCCTGTGATCTATGGGGTGTGGTTCATAGGCGCTACTGTTCCAGCGTATATTATAAGGAAGCCGGGTATAGCCCTACTCGGGGAGTTCCTAGCAGCTTTAATGGAAATGGCACTTGGAACTCAATTTTCTTCCACTGCACTCCTATACGGCGTCATGCAAGGAGTTTTATCTGAGCTAGTTTTTGCCATCACACGCTACAAGAAATGGGGTTGGGGTACCATGGCTCTAGCCGGAGCAATGCCCGCTCTTTGGGCAGCACCCGCTGATACCCTGTTGTATGGTACGGCAGAGCCCCTCCTTCCGGAGCAGAGGCTAGTATTCTGGTCATTATATTTTGTTAGTGGTGCTGTACTTGCGGGAATACTCGTAAAGGCAGTAATAGACACTGTTGTGAAGACAACCCCGATACTCGACCCCTTCCCAGTAGCCAGAGCGGTGAAATCTTCTTGCAAACAGTCAAAGTAGACTCACTCCGGGTCTCTGTTGGGGTCGAGGGCAAACCTGTAATAGAAAACCTGACTTTTTCTCTTAGCCGTGGAGAGGCTCTACTCGTATTAGGCCCAACAGGCTCGGGTAAAACGACTTTACTTCTCTCTCTTAGTGGTGTTATTCCTGGACTCTTACCTGGTGATGTTAAAGGGAGAGTAGATATAGCGGGACATGACCCAGTAAGTGAAGGTCTAAAGGGTTTAGCGGGCGACGTCGGTATTGTTTTCCAAGATCCAGAAGCCCAGGTGGTTATGGACACTGTACAGGATGAAGTGGCATTCCCTCTGGAAAATCTATTCTATAACCCTACTGCGATAAATGACCAGGTTACCAAGTGCCTAGCGAAAACGGGCCTTTTAGACTATGCCTCTGAAAAAACAGACACTTTATCAACCGGCTTGAAGCAGAGGCTTGCTATAGCAAGTACTCTTTGCTTTAATCCTAAAGTTTTGCTACTAGATGAGCCAACTGCTCACATAGACCCGGCCTCCTCCCGCAAAATATACGAGTTACTAAGAACTTTCAAGGAGGAGGGCGGGACTCTTGTAATCGTAGAGCATCGCTTGGAATACCTCGGAGACATTGTCGACAAGATACTCTTTCTGTACAAGGGTAAGGGGATACTCACCAGAGACTTTAACGACCTTGTAAATAATTTCGGGTTTTCAGCCCTAGTAAGAGCCGGTGTCTGGCTGCCTTATAAAATTTTGAAGGAGTTATCAGTGAACAAACAGTCTCAGCCTCTCAGCGGGCCTCCGGAATATACCCTGGGGAGTCCCATCATAAAAGTTGAGAATCTCAACGTCGAGCTCAACGGTAAAGCCATATTGAGAAACGTGTCATTTGATGTTAATAGGGGAGAACTGCTAGTAATCATAGGTCCCAACGGAAGCGGAAAAACCACACTGCTGAAAGTTCTTGCAGGCCTCATCAGAAAATATAGCGGGAGAATTTCTGTCTTAGGGGGAGCACCCTCTCACAAGAAAATAGCCTATGTCTCACAGATACCTGAGCATCAGTTTACGGAGCGAACAGTTTCTGAGGAAGTAGCATCCACCCTTCTTCAAACGGGAATTACCAAGGAGAGAGCGTTGAAAATAGCTATGGGAGAACTGGAAGCCCGAGGACTAGGACATTTATCTAGTGCCGGTGTATACGAGATAAGTCAAGGAGAGAAAAGGCTGGTCTCACTGCTTGAAATGGAACTTCTTAACAGGCCTATAATCCTCCTAGATGAGCCGACCTTCGGGCTTGATCTGAGGCATACGCTCAATGTAGTAAAGCGGATAAACGATGTTATTCTAAAAGGGAAAACGGTAATCCTTGTGACACACGATACCTGGATCCTACCCTTGTTTAACTCTAGGGTTATAGGTCTCTCCAGTGGAAAAATAATGTTTCAAGGATCATTTAAAGAGTTGCTTACAAAACGGGAACTCTGGAAAGATCTAAGCTTTTCTCCACCACCTGTCTTTCAAGAGACAGATAGGATTGAAGACCAAGACGAAGCTATTAAGAACATACGTAATTTGGTGTTTTCGATACATGATGCCTAAAGAACCGCGTCACTATCTTTGCAAACTAAATCCCGCGGTTAAACTATTCACAATCTTATTTGCCGTCTTTGCTATTGCGTTAATACAGAACACGCTTGTTTTAGCAGTCCATCTTGTCCTCTCACTAACTCTAGCCTGGCTCGCTAGGCCTAAGCTAGACAGGGCTGTCATCGCAAGTATCTCTTCGACTCTCATTGGATATTCATGGGTCACATATGTTCTTTTCTTGACAAACCTTCACCTAGATCCTAGTCTAGCATCGACAAGGACTCTTCTCTTATCGACCCGTATTCTAATCATAATTTTATACTCACTATTTTTCATCTCTACAACCAGCCCCAAAGAAATAGCTGCGGCTCTCACCTTACAACTACACATTCCATACGTATACTCCTACATGTCTTTCGTATCACTTCGCATGTTTCCATTGGTCAGGAGAGACCTTGAAAACATGATTGCTTTTAGGAAAATTAAAGGCTATTTTTCACTCCGTAAACCTTGGAGGCTTATCCTGTCCATCGCCTCCCCCCTTCTATTCCTTGTTGTTAAACGATCGATAACGCTTGGAATAGCAATGGAGGCAAGGGGGTTCGGCAAATACCCTCATAGAGTTTTCCGGGAAGAGACATCGGTTCATAAGAAGGATATCCTTTTCGCTCTAATTGTCGTTCTAGGCACAATTTTTTCCCTCTTGATAGCGTACACCTATAACATACCTCTGCAACTCTCACTCTAGAACAGCTTTCTTCACCTGACTAAGATTTCTTACACCGAAAATGCAGTTCCAAGGCCTAGGCTCCACACTTACCACACTTTTACCTCCGCCAACAATAACACCAGATTTTTTAGCTCCAACTGTAAGAGCGCCTAAGCTAAAAGTATCTCCTAAGCCTATTTGGCTCTGAGTAACAGGAATTACATGTGCGTAACCGAAAATATAGCCTAAGATGGGTCGCACCACTATAACATCGCTGACGAAGTTTTTCCTAACGAATCTCTCCCATTTCGTGACGAAGCCCCCTCTAATAACAATTGAATCAGTCTTGACTATGTACGTGAAGCTTCTCCTGTATAACTCTACCAAGAGAACTCCAAATGTTGAAAATGCTAGTAGTGCCAGGAGTGCTCCCCGGTAGTCTGTAAGGGCTGTATACGCCCTGAGTATTTCAATCGTAAAATAGCTGAGCAGTGTGTACAGTAGAGGTTTAAAATCCACTCTTACAAGCCAGTTAATCAAACAAAAAATAACTGCAAGGAAAAACCCCAAGAGATAAATGAGGCTTGCGGGATAAGAAAGTCTAGTAATAACGTGTGAGGGGTACGATAAAAATTGCATATATTCTCTCCATTGAGCCGGGATCGCTAGCCAGAGGACATAAGCTATAATCTGCCCCATAAACGGTGATGTATATAGAAAATAAGCTCCAATAAAGGATTCAGGAGAAGGTTTTCCAGTCCACAGAACATCTTTGTTTTGGCTCATCTACGAATTAAAAAAGAAGGTATTTTAAATCACTTGTGCAACTTTCCGGATAAGAGAGTTCTTCTCGAGAGGCTTTATAAGCAGGGATGCAAGGACTATCGAAACAAGAGTCTGCCCACCGATGTCGCGAATTAATGAAAGTAGAGCTGGAGTTAGACCCTTGACATAAACGTTGACGACAAAATACGTGAAACACATAACAAGCCCGCCCGTGATCATTAGCATAAGCTGGGTTCTGAATTTCTTCCCTCTCGCAAACCCTACTATATATCCCTGCAACCCGTGAGCGATAATCGTGACGTACCATCTGGGGTATCCGACAATTACGTCGGCAATAGTCGGCCCTATTACACCCACGAGCCCGCCCACTTGTGATCCAAAGAGGAGGGAAACAAGGTAAATAACAGAATCCCCTATGTGTGTGTATCCCGTAGGGCTAGGGACTCCGCTAACCATGGTGAGCACGGCGTTTAAGGCGGAGAATAATGCGACGATAGCTAAAACAAGGCTTACTCTCCTCTGAATCACACCAGTCAAAAGCTTGGAAGGCTTATGAGGTTTTTTCATCCATCAGGCGTTGAACGCGAGAAAGATACCTAGCCGCCTTAACAGCCTCAGAGCTAACCTCGACAGCCTCACCCCTCTCTATTACATAGTGCTTCACGAGTAGTTTTTTGCCGGTAACTCTAATAGCCTCCTCAACTGCGTGGTGCAAGCCGACACAGTGTGGTGAGCCGTCAACCGTCAACACGACGACCTCCTCCAAGTCCACCCGTGCAAACATCGACGCAACCTTCAAGGCTATAATGTTGAAGTGCTCTGCCTCTAAGCACACAGCAAGTGGCACTCTTCCCCTGCTAAACTCCTCGTATATCTCTGGGTACTCATCCCGGACGCAAGCTCCGTAGATCAAAACTCGCCGGCTCTCACGTATAAATCTGGAGGCAACATTTGTCTCAGAGAGACGCTTATAAGCTAGATGTTCCCCAAGGTTCAAATATCACACCTTTAAAGCTATAAGTGTATCAAGAACGAGTATCCCACCAAGCCTTGTCTTCTCAATTAGCTCCTCCTCTGGAACAATCCTACTACTCTCCTCTAATAAGTGCCCATTAACAAGCAATAACGCTGCTGCTCTCACACGTCTAAGCATGGCTATCGAGAAAAGCGTTGCACACTCCATCTCTACAGAAAGGGCACCCATTGTGGACCACTTCTCAGCAACACTGCGGTCCTCGGCATAGAAAGCATCACTGCTCACCACGGGGCCAGCATGGATAGGAAAGCCTCTCTGCAACCCCTTAGAGTACAAGGTCCATGCCAATTCCAAGTCTGGAGCGGCAGAGACACTTAAATCTCCGAAGTACTGGCGGAATAGCCCACCATGAAAATAGTGAGCCGCTGTGGGAACGATAAAATCTCCCACAGCGACTTCGCGGCTTAAGCCTCCAGTAGTGCCGAGCCTAATTATTGCCTTAGCCCCACTTTGAACGAGTTCCTCGAATACTATCGCCGCCCCTGGCCCGCCCATTCCATGCGTAGCCACCGTCACTTCCACCCCTCTCCAAAGCCCCCCGTAAACTAGTAGCCCCCTATTCTCATTGAGAATGGACATATTGGAGAGGAGCTCCGCCAACATCCGTGCCCTTCCAGGGTCTCCTACCACAACAGCCCTCGGTGAAACCCTTTCAGCCTTGATGTGAAACGGCATTAACAAAAAATCTACGGGCTAGGTATTTTAGTATTGCTTTTTATCTCCTACTCAACGCATAAAGGAACCCCTGATAAGGTGTGCTCTCGTCGACATGTAAAACCATCTTGTACATGTCTCCCAGAGCCTCTCTAATCCGCGCAAACGAATAATACCCTTCATGCAGCTCCACTAACAGCTTTTCAACATCAAATGCCTCTAAAACCTCCCTGGAGCCTAGTAGAACTTTTTCCTCGACACCCTCAACATCCATTTTTAAAAGATCCACTCTCGGAAAACCCGTTTTCTCGAGGATTTCCCCTAGTGTGAATTTTGGTATTCGTATCTCTCTCTTCACTGCCGAGAAATCCTCTACATACTCACGCATAAGCGAAGAATTTACCATACTCTCCCCAACGTAAAGTACCCCTACCCCACTTGTAGCATCAACAGCACTACATAGCACCTTAGCCCTATTCTCCAACTTGTTAAGCCTAAGATTCCAATAGATATAGCTACAAAGCAACGGATTCGCCTCAACAATATATGACCTAGCAGAAGTACTTCCCCCTAGACTTCTAATGCTGTAGAGCCCTACATACCCTCCTAGATCAACAATCTTCTCAGACCTCCCCGGTAGGAACTCGGCGAACTTCTCATAGTCCCTGAAAACATAGATGTGCTCGTAGTTCAACAAGGCCTCCTTAAACTCACTCACAGGAGCGGCGAATCTACAGCCCGGAAGAAACAACAACAAACTTTCTCCCGAAAACCTAGCCGTTAGGTAGCTCAATCCTCCCAGAGCCTTTAGGAATAAATGAAACGCCTGCATAAAGTATCCAAGACTCTATAGAGGTGCGGACACTACTGCATCTAGAACAACACGAGAAGCCTTGTCTACGGCGTTTTTAAGCTCTTCCGCCGTAGCCATCTTAGCATATGCCTCCCCAATAACATCACTTACGACAAACGAGGCTGCAGCCTTGACACCCCTAAGCCTTGACAGAACCAGAAGCGTCGCTGCCTCCATGTCAACAGCTATCATTCCAAGTTTTATCCATTCATTCAAAAAGTCAACTCCAGCGTAGAAGTTATCACTACTAATCACGGGCCCAAGGAAAAACCGCACATTATATTCCCGAGCCTTTTCCACAAGTAGACGGAGAAGCTCATAGTCGGGCACTGCCGCCATACAGTTTCCACGCGTATAAGTGTTAAGTGTACCCCCCGGCGCATAAGAGGCGCCCGTGGCAATTACCATGTCTCCGACCCTCATATCGGGGAGAAAACCCCCACAAGTTCCGAAACGAACCATCAACTTCGCACCCAGCATTATTAGCTCCTCGAATACAATAGCAGCCGAAGGCGCACCGATGCCGTGAGTCGCCACGGACACATCTACACCTTTCCACTTTCCAGTATACACCAGGAAGCCCCTGTTCTCATTAACAAGTCTAGCATCGGATAGCAGGGTAGACAATTGCCTCACACGTGCCGGATCGCCTGAAACGACAACCCGGGGTGCAACATCGCCCGGTTTTGCGAGAATGTGTAAGGGTTTTGCCATAGCTTTTCTACGACCATCTCCTATATTTCTTTTATCTTCAAGAGGCTCTCAAGTTCAGGATTCTCATTCAAAGCGTTCTGCAGAAGCGACATTGCAGCAGCCTCACCTTGATGAATAACCCTTTCCTCATCCAACCAAGCATGCCTTCCACCCCTGACAACAACCTGTCCCTTAACCAGTACGGTGTCAACATCACCGGCTGAAGCTGCATAAACAACTAGAGCATAGGGGTTAAACGCAGGCCTCATATGCACCCTAGCTATGTCAAGCAACACTAAATCAGCCTCAAAACCCCTTTTAATAATCCCCGTTCTCAGTCCAAGGAGCCTAGAAGAGTACCTAGTTGCTATCTCTAAAATATCCGAGGCGTTCCATAACCCTGATCTTTCAGCTAAGATACGTTGTCCATAGATGAGAAGCCTCATCTCCTCGAAGAAGTCGATATTATCATTGTAACAAGGCGAATCCGTTCCAATAGCAATGTTACCGCCTAACTGCCAGTAGTCATATGCGTGGAAACGCGTACCAGAAAGCATATAAGTTGAGGGGCACTGGGCAATAATACTCCCACTGTGAGCAAGAAGAGCCTTTTCCTCAGTGAAGACATAGTTAGCATGAGCAACAATAGTCTTACTGCCAAGTAAACCCAAATACAAGGCATACCTCACAGGCGTATAGCCAGTCTTTTCTCGTACAACCTTAAACTCTCTCTCAGTCTGCGCCAGATGCATGTGCAAATAGAGGTTCTCCTTGCGGGCTTTCTCGGCGAGATAAGCTAAATTCTCCCGATGTACAGTGTCGGGAGCATGGGGTGCTAGAACAGGAGTGATAAGCGAATGCCCCCTCCACTTATCCACGAAATCAAGGGCCTTTTTCATTTCGACCTCACCGGTGAAGGGACCGTCAATGTCCATATACGTATGCCCTAAGAAGCCACGAATCCCTACCTCCGAAACAGCTCTAGCTATCTCGTCCATGAAAAAATAGTGATCAGCTATCAGAGTCACACCACTTTTAGCAGCCTCTAAAGCCCCTAGAAGAGCCATTCTATACGTTGTTTCCGGGCTTAAGCCTCTTTCCAAAGGCCAGAAAACCTTGTAGATAACATCACCAGCGTCAGCTGCAAGCCCCCTAAAACCCGCCATAGCGACGTGAGTATGCATATCAACAAGCCCTGGCATCACGATTTTCTCCCTGCCGTCAATCACTTCATCCGGCTGCCCGTACGCCGAGACAATGGTTGAGTAATCCCCAATAGCCTCTATCACACCATTCTGAATGAGTATCGACTGTCGCCTTAAAACCTTGTCTAAACCGTCCATTGTAAGTATAAACTCGGCATTTCTAATCATTATTGAGCTAGACACAAAGACTCTACGAAACCCTTTAACTTAAATCTTTAACAGGATCCAAAACTCTAATGTAAGTTGTGCTGAGTACGGTCATAATATATTTGTAAGTATATCATAAGATTGTTTTTTAAACGATAATAAAAGTATAATGTTTAAAATAACGACCTTTATTTTTATTGTAAAAGATAGTTTAATAGCACTTTTAGCCTATTTTAATAGACAGAACAACGATGAAAAGTCATAAAAAAGCGAAAAACCATGCGAGATTTGGTGCTACTGAATATGAGCATCATAGGACATACATCGAAAACTGACATCTGAATAACATTATATGAAATACGTATTACGGATTACGACTTACGGAAATCACTGTTTAAAATAGATAAATTCGGGAAAAAATTTTATCTGTTAAAAATTCCTCCTATTGGAAGATCAAGCATAAAAGATAATTTCACCAACATTGTGCTATTACACGTGTACACCATATACTTACATCCCCGGTGTGCCGATTCATATCATGTGAGACAAATATTAGAGCAAAATTCACTCCTCAATTCGGTAAAATTAGTTAATACTGAGAAATACCCATTACACGCCCTGGAAAACGGGGTTTTATCCGTCCCTGCCTTCGCTATCGAGAACAACGTCGTACTACAAGGATATTTTACTGACGAAGATGTTGTTCATCTGATACAGACAGGTGCGATAAAAATTCAGGGATTTGAAGAAGCATTTGAAAGGTTAATTAAGAGTATCTTTTCCTCGTTTCTCGTTGCCTCTACAATCTACCTGAAGGGCTCCTTTGACGTTTTACAGTTCTCTGAAAAATACCTTCTTTCTGCAAGTGGAGCGTTCTTTCTTCCGGAACGCAAAACTTTCCTAGACATGGTTAATATTAAGTTCAGGGATTTAAAGGTAGATTCTTCGAATGAGAGAAATTTCCTCAGAATAATAGGAGGTAATTTTGTTCGGGATCTCTACTGGCTTCGTAGGAAGCTCCCATCTCATGACGAGCTGCAGGCATTGGGAATACGATTTTTTAGGGAATGGCTCTTTCAACGCGCAAGCCTAGGCAGGGTGTTTGTGCCACAGTCTGTCACACAAACCCAGGATTTAGAAGCAAGAGTTGAGAAGGCGTGGAACTACATCCTTGAACGGTTTGACCGCATAGCTTCGCATGTTTTAGAAGAGCAGCAAGCCATCCCTGAAAACTGGTTGTAGCGTTCAGCTCTCATACGGATTCTATCTAAAGAGGAGAGTGATAGCTTTTCTGATACTGAGGAGCCATTTGAAGATGAGAAAAGGGGTAGATTTCAGGCGGGATCCCCCGGGGTCTGGTGGTGTTCGGTTGTTTTAGCAAGTGGTTGTCAGCCCTCTGACGTCCTGATCTGTTCCACTCACTATCCAGTGGGTTTTAAGTGGTGATGTTAAGGGGGTTCATGGGTTTGTTTGGCCCGGGTTTTTTGGTTTTATTGTGGGGGTTATGGAGGGGTGGTTTTTCACAACATTGTCTTACGCAGTTTTGCGTTCACAAAACAGCGTATTACCTTTGTAATACTAGGGAGACGCTGTTTTGCTTTTACTCTACGGTCAGGGCTAAGCTACGGCCCTCCCTTAAGATCTTCAGGAGAACGCTGTGTAGGAGCTTGCAGGCTTCTCGAAGCTCAGGATACCTAAGCTTGTAGTATACCCTATTGCCTCTTCTCTCCGAGGCAATTATGCCCAGCTGCAGCATATACCCGAGGTGTCTTGAGACTACCGGTTGCGGCTCGCCGGTGAGCCTCACGAGTTCTGAGACGCTTAGCTCCTGCTTCTCAAGAAGCTCCAGCAGTCGAAGCCTTAGAGGGTGGCTCATAAACTTGCATAGCCTGGCCTGCATCTCGAAGAGCTTCTCGTCTGGGATCTTGTTTTCTTCAGGCATATCTTACTCTATATAAATAAGAGAATATATACGTTAAAAACATTATTGTTCAACAGCTACAAGTCTTAGTCCGGCATTCCAGGCTTCTAACACCGGAGGTTTTTCAGCCTACCAGTTGGATTTTCTGCGGAGAGGTTCTGTGGAGGTTGATGTTGATTTTAACCTCGGATGGACCGGGTGAAACTATTCGCGGTAGCTTTATAAGGTAAAAATTAACCTCGGCTCGCTGCCCAGGTTCCAGCATTACTTTCAAGCTGGGCTGGTATACGCGGGAGCTTATATAGAATGTTTTTCCGTTCGCCTCTACCTTTAGAACACCTGCTGGCAGCTTCCAATCCGCTCTCCCAACCTTTAGCTCCAGTACAGCTGGGTCTTTTTCCCGGTTTTCAACCTCGATGCTGGCTTTATCCCATATTGGTAAAAGTATTTCCTGCCCTTCTATGTCTAGCCATACAATCACTTGTGGGTTTTCCATACATATCACCGCGGTGGGAAACCCCGGCCAGGTTTAAATAGAATTTAGTTCAAACACTCGCTGCGGGTTGGCTAGACTGGGAAGCCACTCCGAGAAGTGCCCACTCATAACACCCCGAACAAAGCCATAGCACCGAGCCCGCGTTGAGCGGGGTAGGGGTAACGCGTTCAAGACCAGAAGGCTGAGCCAAGTTAAGGCTGGGGATACAGCCCCAATCCTCCCGCAAAAACCCTCGCCCCTCAGGGCGGGGAGGGGGTCAGCAGTGGAATTACCCTATACTATTCTCATATAGCTCGAATTGGGGGCTCTCCTGCGTATCGCAGTAACAGGAAAGCCGTATCTTTAGTCAACATGCATATCCTTTCCGGTTTGCAGGCAATTTAGACGACTTTGTCTGAGTTGAGGAATTAGCCTGGCGCTGCCTTAAAGCAGCTGCTTATTTGCGCGGGTCGTCACGTCTGGCGTGTTGCGGTGAATATGAGAATTCATGCGTCTCTAGGCGTGGGTTTCCGTACTAAAGGCTGGTCTTCAATGATTGCGTCTTAGAAAGAAGTGGGGTCGATCAAAAATTTTTAATTTTAGGTTAGGTTGAGAAGGATACCTTAACTCCAAAGAAGTCTTTAACGTGCGGCTTGAAGAAGTAGTATAGTATCAGGGCGTCTATGAGCAGTGTTAGAAGCGAGAATATGTCTCCCAGAGCTATGCCAAGCAGAGCGTTCACTGCTTGGAGAGCCGTTAAGATAACCTGGACCCACCACGCCCAGGCCCTGCCCGTGTACAAGCCCCAACTCACTAATAGTGTAATGCCTCCAAACACAAGTAAGAAGAACCCGAGAATGCCTGCGATGAGCGTAAGCATGGGGGTTAAGTGACCTGCCTCTTCTAGGTAGGTTCGAACTAGAGGACCTAGCGCGATGAAAACTAACCCCAACAGTAAAAGTAATGCACCTCCCAAGAAGCCTAGAATCGCGAGAACCGTAACTCCTAACGGTCGTTGCTTGGGCGGGGGAGGTGAGGGCAGTTGTGTCTCCATATCTATCAAGTTAACACAGTTTAAAAAACATAAAAAGTTTTCGGTAAGAAAAATGATAATTTTTAAATCCAGCCTCTCAGCTTCATAGCATTGTATACTCGTTCAACAGCCAAGACGAACGCGGCGTCGCGCATCGTAACCCTCGTGTTCGGTCTCTCAGCCTTCAGCTTCTCCCAACGGTCTGCGGTGCGGTTGAAGTTTCTCTCCATTATCATGGCAAGTTTCTGCCTCGTCTCCTCCTCGTCCCAGAACCACCACTGGAGGTTCTCTACCCACTCCAGGTAAGACATTATTACGCCGCCGGCATTTGCGAGGATATCTGGAACAGCCGCGATGAAGTCTTTTCTCGAGTAGAGTATCTTTTCAGCCTCTAGGGTTGTTGGGCCGTTGGCCGCCTCAGTTATTAGCCTAGCCTTGACCTTGTGGGCGTTGTTTTCGGTGATTGTGTTTTCAATAGCAGCTGGGATTAGAATGTCTGCGTCTACGAATAGGGATGCTTCGGCATCGCTTATCTTATTGCCTTTGGGATAGTTTATCACCTTGCCTGTCTCGTTCTTTACTCTTATTGCAAGCTCCGGGTCTATACCATTAGGATCATATACCGTTCCAGAGGTGTCGCTAACTGCTACTACTTTAGCTCCAAGGCGGGTGGCCCATAGAGCAGCGTATTGCCCAACGTTTCCAAAGCCGTGTATGGTGATTGTTTTACCCTCGAAGCCGCCCATCCACCGGTCAGCGGCGGCCTTCGCTGCGATCACCGTGCCATAACCCGTCGAGTAAAGTCGAACGGGGTTGCCCCACAGCTCCGGGGGTTTTGCCGTGAAAACAGCGGGAACATTATAGCCTTTTAGCTTGCTGTACTCGTCGACCATCCAAGCCATTATCTGTGGGTTTGTGTTAATGTCGGGGGCAGGTATGTCTTGCTCGGGACCAATGATAGTAGCGATAGCCCTAGCGTACCCTCGGCTTAGCTGCTCAAGTTCGCGTGCGCTCATCTTTTTAGGATCACATCGGACTGCGCCCTTTCCACCACCGTAGGGTATACCGGCTAGGGAGTTCTTTAGGGTCATTCCCATGGCTAGCGCCATGTCAGTTTCCAGGGTGACCTCGGGGTGAAATCTAATGCCACCCTTGTATGGTCCCAAAGCGTTGTTGTGCTGTACCCTATAACCCTCGTATACGACAAGCTTCCCGTTGTCCATTCTTACAGGGATCTTCACCATTAAAACCCTGTCGGGCTTGCTTAGGTATTCGTAAACCTCCTGTGGGAGTCCAGCTAGTTCAATCGACTCTTTAAGCACTTTTAACATCCAGTCAAGATATGAAGACATTTTAGGTCAAGTTTTACATAAGGCAAGTTATATTTATATTTTTCTAATAAAAGCCTTAAAAACGAAAGCCTGATCGAATAGCAGATCATGATGTAATAGCTTATAGGAGGACTTTTTTAATAAAAGTGGTTTAGAGGATAAATATTTAAAAATAAGAGAAGCCTCCAGTTTAAGTATGGAGATATTCGAAACAGTAATCCTAGCTGGAGTTGCTATAGCACTGAGTATTATGATCGCGTACTTCGTATCCGGTATCGTCTTTAATCAGACTCAGCTTGAACTACTAAGCATATCCTACTCACTTCAAGGGAACCGCACGCTCACCATATACTTGAAAAACCAGGGCACCAAGCCTACAAGTGTTATATTAGTTAAAGTCGGCGAGAAAGCTTATCCTCAAAATCTCTATATTCAACCCGGTGCTACAGCCACGTTGACGCTTCCACTGGAGGACGAGAAACCCCTTTATGATGTAAGGGTTGTCACGTCCTCGGGAGTTGAGTACCCCCTTTTGGTAAAAGCTTAGTTTTATGCATTGTTTAACAAAACATTTATGCTTCTTCACGTGAAACATTACGATGGAATACACTTTCCTCGGGAATACAGGGGAGAAGATTTCGAGAATAGGGCTAGGCGCATGGCAGTTTAGCGAAAGCTGGGGCGTGACGGAGTACGAGGCTGCTAAGAGGGTCATCCAGGAAGCTGCGGTTCTGGGAATAAACCTTATCGATACAGCTGAGGTTTACGGCAGAGGAATGAGCGAGCAGTTTATAGGAAAAGCCCTTAAGGAACTCGGCTTAAAAGGGCAGTTCCTGATTGCCACGAAGATACCCGGTGATTTTCTCGCGGAGCACGACGTTTACCGTGCTGTTGAAAAGAGCCTTAGCAGGCTACAGGTAGATACGATTGACCTGATGCAGGTTCACTGGCCCCCATGTTGGCATAATATTCCAACCTGCGAGTATATGAGAGCATTGGAGAAACTGGTACACCTCGGCAAGATCAGGTATATTGGGCTCAGCAACTTCCCGCCAATTTTAGTGGAGGAGGCTAGGTCGTGCCTCTCAACGGAGGATGTTGTTTCCCTGCAAGTAAGGTATAATCTTGTTGAGAGGGATGCTGAGAAGGAGATCATCCCATACGCTGAGAGTGAAGGTCTCACAGTTTTAGCATGGAGCCCGTTAGCTAAAGGCGCGGTCTCTGGAAAATATACGCCTGATAACCTGCCAAAATTCGAGGATGTAAGAAGCGGGGAGGCTGTTTTTCACCCTGAGAATTTTGCACAGGTGTACAAGGTTGTGCAGGTTCTGGAGGAGATAGGCAAGAAGTACAACAAGACACCTGTACAAGTAGCTTTAAACTGGCTAGTTATGTCAAGCCCTACCGTTGTTCCAATACCCGGTGCTAAGAGTCAGGATCAGGTTACGAGCAATGCCGGCGGTGTGGGCTGGAGGATGGGGTTTGAAGACTGGTTGAAGATTGAAGAGGCTAGTAGAGGCGTTAAAATAACTAGAGTTCTCTGGTAACCAAACATTAAACATATTTATTTGTCATATATATTCTAACTCGATGAGCGAGAACATTGAAGTTGAAATTATTAGACCAGTAAACCCAGCAGGCGTCAGCTTCATAAAGTATCTTTGGGGCGCTATTGGTGCGAGAAACCGGACAGTGCTGCAAGAATATAGGAGAGAACTAACCCGGCTTATTCAGAGACTAGGTTTCATGCTCGAGGAAAAGATTGGAACCAACAAGCTAATAACTGGTAAAATAGTTCTGGACCTTCAAAACGGAAAGCCCGTGAAAATAACTGCAAAGGAGCTAAGAATTTGGCAAGAGACTGGCAGCTTTCCTGATGCGATAACAGCTGAGCTTAAAGAGTAGAATCAAAACTTTTTCATTTATGATATTTTTTCTTAAATATTTTCTTAGCAAAACCTATAAGCAATCAGAATATCTCTTCACGTATGACCGAGCTTAAACGCGAACTT
The DNA here is from genome assembly GCA_041287245.1 of Infirmifilum sp. Lineage (GTDB taxonomy): Archaea > Thermoproteota > Thermoprotei > Thermofilales > Thermofilaceae > Thermofilum. Next base: position 209,802 of record JBEULP010000117.1, read on the forward strand.
GGTCTAGGCTACGCTACGCTCTTCGGGATCGGGCTAATCCTTGGCGCTGGGATTTACGTTTTGGTGGGACGCGCTGCTGGGCTTGTAGGAGACGCTGTATGGATGAGCGTTGCGTTTTCAGGTATAATCGCTCTTGCTACAGCTTTCTCATATGCTGAGCTTTCTTCCATGTTTCCAACAGCAGCAAGCACACATACATACATTGAAAAAGCTTTCCCGAATCTACGCATACTCGCCTTTGTCTCGGCTTGGCTCATATTCTTCGGCGGCGTGGCGGGCGCTGCCACTGCAAGCTTGGGTTTTGCAGGTTATTTTGTAAGTATAGCAGGGCTGGGAAGCGAGTATATTGTGCCTGTAACAATCATATTGCTCATACTTCTCACAATTCTGAATTGGTGGGGAATTAAGGAGAGCGCGGGGCTTTCAGCAGTCTTCACGATAATCGAGGCTTCAGGGCTTATATTTGTCGCGGCACTCGGCTTCTTATTTCCGGTGAGGCAACCTAACTATTTATCCTTTAACCCCAGTGTTAACCCGATTCTAGCCGTGATGGTTGGGGCATCTATCTTTTACTTCGCATATACTGGCTTCGAGTACCAACCAACCCTTAGTGAAGAGACTAAGAACCCTGAGAAAATCGTGCCCAAAGCTATTGTTCTGGCTATAGCTGTCACAACAATAATCTACCTGCTCGTAGCGATGGCTATCGTCCGGCTTATGAGATGGGATGAGCTAGCCCACAGTAAGGCACCAATGGCTGAAGCAGCATCTCGTGTATGGCCGGCATCCTATGCCTTGCTCTCAGGCATAGCCTTATTTGCCACAACTAATACTGTACTCGGATTTCTGGTTTCAGCGTCGAGGCTCGCCTTTGGGTTAGCCGAAGAGGGTGTTGTCTCGAGCTCGTTTATCAAGCTTGACAGTTGGCGTAAGACGCCATACTTTTCAGTGGTTTTTACTGGCGTCTTATCTATTGTTCTTGTACTCCTAACAGATTATCTGCCACAGGTGACAGGCTGGAAGCTAACATTCGGTGGATACCAATACGAATTGATTGACCTTGTAGGCAAGACTGCCAGTTTATCTGTTCTGCTTGCCTTTATATTAGTGAACATGTCAGTCGTGTATTTAAGGATCAAAGAGCCTCAGAAAAAGAGGCACTTTAGCGTTCCCCTATCCATAAATAATATACCAGTCCTGCCAATATTAGCAGACGTCCTAATAATCACATTTATAGCTATCAGCTTTAACGATTGGATTGTTTGGCTCAGTACAATTCTTGTCTCGCTGTTAGGGCTCTTATTATATAAAAAATAACGGGACTTTTTTCAAAGAAAAACGATAAATAGCCTTAGCATGTAACAGGTGTGTGATGAGGGTTTCTGGTTCTGAGGGATGAGGAGAGCTTGATTGTCTGAGTTCCTTCCCCCTCGGAAAGTTTTTATCATTGCAAGGCTAGGAAAGTGCAGTCGGTTTATGGCTGAACAACTCGAGAAGGTTAAGAAAGAGGTAGAGATATTCCTCAAAACTAACAAGCAATACCTTGGCGTTATAATAAAGGATGGTAGCAACGTTATTGTCATGGGAGACATAAAGAGGGAGCTATTAGAGATACTAGTGGATATTACTAGTTTTATAGCCTCTACTTTTAAGCAACTGAACGTAGGTTCCCCTAGATATTTTGTGGCTGAGAGCGATAAGGGTGGTGTTGGTTATGGCAAATATGGCTTCGACAAGGTTCTCATAGTTTACTATAGAAATACTCCTCTCGGAACAGTTATGTATGACCTTAAGAATTTAGCTCAAAAGCTTGCCAATTTAACATAGGGGGTTGCAGTTGAGGGTTATTGGGATAGCCTGCCTAGGCACTGAGCCCCCTGATTATCTCGTAGAAAAAGCCGTTAGCTTCGTGCGAGAGCTAAAGAACCTGTGTAAAGAAGAGGTATTTCTAGCCCTTGGCGGCTACTGGGGCTTGATGAAGAGGGTGGTTGACGAGGCCATCGCCGCTGGTTTTCGCGTTGTTCTTTTTCCCCCTCTTGAGCGGGAAAGCGAGATTTTTCCGGATCAGGCGTTAGTTGTGAAGACAGGAATGGGATACCGGCTTAGAAGCGTTATCTTCGTGAGGACCGTTGATGTACTCGTGGCGCTTGGGGGTGAGGCAGGCACTATTCAGGAGGTAATTACAGCTTACCTTGAGGGTAAGCCCGTGCTTGTTCTAGGCGAAACGGGTTTCGCCTCCGATAAGCTGAAGATATTCGCGCCCTACGTGGATTCACGGAAAACCGTAGGGGTAAAAATAGTATCTGAGCCGAAAAAGCTAGCTGTTGAAGCCTGCGGGCTGGCTAACCGTTAAATGCCCTGTCTCCAGCGTCGCCAAGCCCTGGTATGATGAAAGCTTTTGAGTTGAGTTCAGGGTCTATTGCAAAAGTATACAAGGAGGCGTGTGGAGCCACCTCGAACAATCGTTTTATGCCAACTTGCGTCGAAATCAATGTTGCGACGATTAGATGTTGTGGTCTGGCAGTCTCCAAGACGCGACTAACGACTCTTTTCATAGTTGACCCTGTAGCCAGCATGGGGTCGACAATTACAGCTATTTGAAAGTCTTCGGGTAGAGACGCGTAATTAACATCAACGTCTAGGTCGAGGTTTAAGGAAGATCCTTCTTTAACTTCTCTCCTTTTAGCAGATATGAATCCTACGGCGGCATTCTCGTAGATTTCAAGCAACCCCCAAACCATCGGTAGGGCCGCCCTTAAAACTGCGATTATTGCTAGCTTGGTGAATTCAAAGGCTTTAGCCTCAGCCTCGAGGGGTGTCTTAACAACACGTTCTTCAAGCGGTACCTCTGTGCTTATCTCTACAGCTGTAATAAACCCTGCTTTCTGTAGAAGTCTCCGAAACTCGGGGGTTGGAGTGTTTTTATCGCGAAGCTTAGAGAGCAATACCCTAGCTGCTGGGTTATCAATTACCCTTATGCTACCCGTTGAAACCACTTGAGTGAACGGTGTTATACTAGAAAAAGCTATCGTCTGTGTTCGAAAAAGGCTTCAGGTAGAGCTTACGATGAAAAACCTAAGGTTTATATCTGGTAACTAGATTCTACTCGCGTGAAGGTAGCTCCCGAATGCATACCTTGCATCTTTAACGTTCGTGCGAAGGAGATTTTAAACTCTAACCTTAGCGATACTGAGAAAATTGAAGCATTCAAGGTTTTCCTAGAATACTACGCTACAAAAGTCTCTCCTGAAACCACTACCACCCTTTTAAGCTGGCAGGCTTTCAGAAAGGTGAAGGAGATACTCCGAGAGCAAGATCCCTACGCCTCTTTTAAAAAAGCCTCTCATGAAGCTGCGTTGAAAATAGCGAGTTTTTTAGAGAGGGAGGTTGAGGGGAAATTAGGTTTCGCCCGTTTTCATTTTATAGTAAAGGCGAGCTTAGCGGCTAACTACATCGATCCTGGAACTCCTATTGGAGTCGGCCCGGAACATCTAAGCGAGAAAATTAACAGTTTGAAGCTAGGGGTGGACGAGACTGAAAAGCTTTACATGAAGCTTTTGCAGAGCGGGAAAGTTGCATTCGTGCTAGATAACTGCGGGGAAGCTGTTATAGATCGGATCCTTGCTGAAGAGTTGAATCGTATGGGCATTGAAGTTAGGCTTATCGTTAAAGGAGATCCTTATCAGAATGATATTACATACAAGGAGGCTATTGAGTACGAGTTTAACAAGGTTGGCGAGGTTGTAAGCACTGGGAGTGATTTCCCAGGCGTCGTACCAGGTTATGTCTCGCAGGAAGCTGTCGACACTTTAAACTGGGCTGATATTGTTATAGCTAAAGGCATGGCAAACTACGAGGCTTTCCGCATGAAGCTTCCCGAAAAACCAGTCTTCATTATGCTTGTAGCGAAGTGCGACGTTATTGCTAGATCCGTTGGTGTCAGCAAGGGGGAAGCAGCAGCCTTCTTCCTACAAGGCTCTCCTAGCTTGTCGAAACTCCTCTAGCCCTCCAAGATCGCTAAATATTTGTTTGTGAATGATGTCTTATCAGATGCATCCAAAAGCGTCGGGATAAAATGGAAAAATCGAGTTTAGTTGAAAAAGCCCGTGAAATCTATAAGGACATTCCCATCGATTCATCTTCTCTTGAAACCTATGTAAAGCTTATGGAATTGCAAGAGAACTTACAGGGGCGTTTTCTCGAGAAATACACGGATGTTGACATTGAGAAGATAACTTCTTTGATGCGCGAGAATACACCTGCTTTTCTGGCAGTAGACCTAGGCCTAGATGAAGAGGAGCTAGGAGAAACTTTAAAGGCTATAACAGGCATGCTAAAAAAGGAACTCCCAGATACCGCAAAGTCTCTTGAGCGTTTAGAACAGGCATGGGATGATAAAGAACTAAGCATGGTTCAACTAGGGGAGAGTCTACTTCAAGGGGAGATAGCTTACGCTTATAAAAAAGCCGAGGAACTAGGAGTCGACCCTGAAATCTTGGAAGCCGTGGCGGCATGGGTCATACAGGTTTTGTTTCAAGCGTTAGAGAAGAAAATAAGTGAGAAAACAGACTTTTCTGAGTGGAAACTTGGGAGGTGTCCCGTCTGCGGCGGCACTACTAGGCTTGAATATATAGACGAGCTCGGAGCTACACATTTAAAGTGTCAGTTCTGCGGAGCAGAATGGAACTATCCCAATGGAAAGTGCCCTAACTGTGGGAATGATCAGGCTCAAGGGATAACAGTAATACCAACCGACGAGAACAAGAGGTTCACGCTTAACATCTGCCACGAGTGCGGGATGTACTGGAAGGTTGTAGATGAACGTGTAGTGGGACACGATATACCAAGAAAGCTCTACGACTTGTGGACTTTCAAGCTTGATTTGATTGCTAGCGGAGAGAAAAATCGGCAATAGGGATTAGGGTTTACAACTACCCTGAAACAGTGACTCCTCCGAAGAGCACGTCTGGAGTGTAAATCCCTGTATAAGTGTTTTTCACATTATGTGCCGGTTTGAGCGTATTAGCAATGGCGTAAATATTTCCTGATACTGTGACAGGTTTGACAGGGATAAGCTCACCGCCCCTCACAATATACGGGTTAGAAGCGACAACGCTAAAGTTACCCGTGATGTAATTAACAGTATGTACGCTTAGAAGGGAGCCATCAATAACGAGCAGAGAGTCGGAGATAAGGTCCTCCTCTTTTTGTTTGCCTCCTTTAACGATCAAGTTTGAACTAGATATCCCGACGATGCCTCTTCCTTTACTCGCGTTTCCGGTTGACGAAACCTTCATCCTCCTCGCCGTATAGTTATTATGCAAGAAGGACCGGAGTGTTCCTCTATCGACAAGAATTGTTTTTCTCCTAGGTATACCCTCTGCATCGAACATTGAAGTAGATAAACCTCCCGGCATAGTACCGTCGTCTATTATTGTAAGATCACCTAGAACCTTTTCTCCAATCTTATCTTTTAAGGGACTAAACCCCTCCAGGACGTTCAAGGCGTTGAATGCGGGTAACAACAGGTATGAGATAAGACTTGAGAGAGGCTCCGCGCGGAACAACACGTTACCCGAGAGTGTCTGTCCAAGTCGTTCAGCCTTAAGACTGTCAAGGGCCAAGGTTTTTGCTTTTTCGAGCATAGCCGCCGTGTCATAAATAAAGCTTCGCGAGGCGATCCAGGCGCTACCTGTTCCCTCGCGCGATCCGTCCGAGGACTTCAGCCATGCAAAGAGCTCCATACTTGTTCCTCGATCCTCAGCCTTTACACCTCTAGTGTTGTAAGTGTAGTACTTCATTACTGTGAGAGATCCTCCTATAGCCCCAACTTTAATTCGGGGGTCTATGTGTTCAGCCTCCACAATGATATCCTTTACTATATCTGCTAACTGTTGAAGCTCTAAGGAGGCAACCCCCTCATCATATCCTACCCAGCTGTGCCTCGCAGGCTCTGGATCAGGCAACGCCTCCCAGTGGAGATCTTCTTCACTCTTCTTAGCCATTTCCACAGCACTAGCTATTGTCTTTTCCATGACACTCCAGTCAGCAGAGGTTGCAGTAGCTATGGCGATTCTCTTACCCTGAGCCACTCTTACCCAAACCTCGGTGGCAACCTGAGAAAGTATCTTGGGATAAGGCCCCTCGGATTTAACAGTCTTAGACATGGCTGTCGAAACGCTTACTTCAGCCTCGCTGGCTCCTAGCTCCAGAGCGCGCTTGAGAGCTTTATCAATAAGATACGCGTGCTCCCCCATTGTTATTCACCCCCCACCAGCAACCTTGTAGCCCTCAAGGTTGGTCCCCCGTCCCCGACGTGGACCATTTGACCAAACTTTCCGCAGCCGCCGAAAGGACTGGTGGATATTTCAACATTATCGGCAACAGCATCGATATACTTCAGCATTTCGAGAATGTTGCCTGCGAGAACCACATCTCGAACAGGTTCCTTGATCTCTCCATTTTCTATAATGAAACCTATCCGAGCATTAAACGTGAACGTACCGTCTTCTTCGACCTGTCCTCCTGCTGGTTTATCAAGTATAAGTCCACGTTTCGTATCCCTTATAATCTCCTCCTCCTTCCAATTGCCACCCTCGAAAAACGTGTTTCTCATCCTGACAATAACGTCATGGGCGAAGCTCTGAGCACGACCATTCCCCGTAGGCTCCATCCCCACTAGAGCAGCACTCTCCCTACTGTGAAGATACCCAGTTAGAATACCTTTGTCGACGAGAACAGTCCTCCTCGTCGGAGTACCCTCGTCATCCACCATTAAAATGTAGCCTCCACGGCTATCATATCCGGAGTCGACAATGGTAACGAGCTCACTCGCTATCTTCTCGCCAAGCCTTCCAGTGAGCGGGCTTGTCTTTGCAAAAATGCTGTCACCCTCGGTAAGGTGTCCAAAGCTTTCGTGAGCGAATACTCCTGTGAGCTCAGGCCTCGTAATAACGACCTGCTCACCCGCCGGTGCTCTGCGTGCTTTGAGAGCGAGTCGAGCCATCTCCACAGCCTTTTCGGCAGCTTTCTCAGGTGCTCTTTCTCCCGAGAAATACTCAAGGCCAGAAGATGCTCCAAAGGTCTCAAAGCCGTCTCCCGTCTTTCCGTTTTCCTTGAAAACCACGGAGGCTGATACGCCGGTGACCAGTCTCTCAGAACTTACTTTCACTCCGTCTAGAGAGTATACCTCGATTATTCCGTAGTAGGCGCCATATCTAGAGGTTGCAGTTGAAGCTCCTTTCTCCTTCGCAACATTATAAGCTCTTTTCACAAGGTCAATTTTCTCGTCTAGTGGGACGCTTGAAGGGTGAAGTCTTGTTCCAGATATCACATAGTCCTTTTGAGGACTCTGTATTTCTGATAATTTCTTTTCACCTTTTCCCAGGGCTCGTGCCGATTTCACCGCCTCCTGTAAGGCGCTCCTAAGCCCCTCTTTATCGAGGGAGGTTGTTGATGAGAAGCCGATGCTTCCATCTACTAATACTCTTATAGCTACGCCTCTCGATATGGAAGTGCTTAGAGACGAGATACGGCCATTAACGTATTGGATAAACTCTCTCGTAGTATTCTCAAATCGAACGTCCGCAAAATTTACTCCTTCTTGAGAGGCAATTTTCAAGACAAAGGTGGCTAGGTCTTCGAACATCATAGGTGAATATCGCAAGACACATAAATAGTTTACATATGCGCGGGCAGAAAGCCTCGCCCTCTAGGGCGGGTAGAAAGTTAGTGGTTTTCGTGTCCGTCTAACGAAGAACTACTTGAGCTGGCTAGAAGAGGATAAAGAGCAGTGGTAGATCTCACGGAAAACGAGTGTTCATATGAAAACCGAGAAGGTATTAATAAGATTTCATTTCCTATAAGAGACTTCTCTTTCCGCTCCCCCGAAAGCGTTGTTCAAAACGTGGTTGAGCCGATAAGGCGAATTCTAGCGGCAGACGGAGACGTTTTGATACACTGCATGGGGGATAGGTAGGAGTGGGACACTTGCAGCTATGCTTCTCATCACATTTGATGGTATGACACTGGAAGGAGCGTTGTCTAGAGTTAGAAGGCTTGGTGATCCTCTGGTCCCAGCGCAACTCGTAGCCCTAACCTGGTTTGAGAGGAATACGAGTATGATGGGATACGAGAAATATTTGAAGTTATCCAGAGCTTTAACCCTAGCGGCTAAGGATAACATTGACCCCGCCTCCTCAAGAATTAACTTAACGATTGACATACTTGTCGAGGTTGGAATTATTAAATCTGAGGGAGGTTTAGAAGAAACATATGCTTATCTCTTAAAAAACTAGAAGGGGGGTAATGGTGGAACGCGCTACACTTTAAGAGAGCTTAACAGAGAAAAGCCTCTTGTTGAAACAGTCTTCGAATTCGCAGGATACTTCGGGAATGTTTTCGAAGGAGAGGGGTTCTATCTAGGTATCGGGAAGGAAGACGAGAAAATCATCCTGCTTTTCAATGGACTGTTCTCCCAGGATAAGAGGATAGAATTGGTGAGGAAAGGCGTTGAGCTCCTGGCAGGTTATGGCGTCAAGTTAGAGCTTGAAGAGAAATACGGATGGTAAGGGGAAATAGCTAAATACTTCTCAAAAAGGTTGCTTATGTAAAAGTTTAAACGGGTGGAGCGAGTAGAAAGGGCAGGATGGGCGCATTTCCAAAACCTAATATTCGAGAAGCTTTATTTTGGGAAAAAATAGAGGGAAAACCAGGGTATGTGAAGTGCAATCTTTGTAGTCGTCGGTGCGTCATAGCCCCTGGAAGGTTTGGAGTCTGCGGTGTCAGGAAAAATATAGATGGCAAGTTGTATACCTATGTCTATGGTTTGCTAACAGCTGCAAATTTAGACCCCATCGAGAAAAAGCCTCTGTCACACTTTAACCCAGGTAGTGCTGTGTTCTCTATATCCACACCGGGCTGTAACTTTTTCTGCAAGTTTTGCCAGAACTGGGAGATAAGTCAGAGTAGGTTAGAGGCGGGGCTATATGGAATGCAGTATACGCCTGAGAGGGTTGTGGAGGAAGCTTTAAGATTAAAGGCGGACGGAATCTCTTACACATACAATGAACCGACGATCTTCTATGAGTTTATGCTTGACACTGCCAAGCTAGCGAAGAGCCACGGGCTTTTCAACACTATGGTTACTAATGGTTACATTACCCCAGAAGCTCTGGAGGAACTGGCTAAATATATGGATGCGGCTACAGTTGACTTTAAAGGTAATGCTAATCCAGAGTTTTACAGAAAGTTCATGGGTGTGCCTTCTCCTGATCCAATCTTTGAGACTCTGCTTGTAATGAAGGAAAAGGGAATGCATATTGAAATTACTAACCTTGTAGTTCCTCTTGTCGGAGACGACGAGGGAGACCTTCGTAAGCTTGCCCGTTGGGTTGTTGAAAACCTAGGTGACGAGACGCCTTTTCACCTTCTCCGCTTTTATCCACATTACAAGATGCTTGATTATCCCCCGACCGATGTAGAGAGGCTAGACAGCCTATCACTCATAGCACGAGAAGAAGGCTTAAAACACATATATATAGGAAATGTGTGGGGGCATCCATTGGAACACACGTATTGTCCAAACTGCGGGTTTAGAGTTATTGAGCGTAGAGGGTTCTTTATAACTAGATGGAACCTAACCGAGGACAACAGATGCCCAAAATGTGGGTATAAGTTGAACATTAAAGGCACATATAAAAAGAGAAGATGGAGTGATGAGTATTTCTTCTAGTGAAGCTTAATAGACAAGCCCTTGCTTTCCTTCTTGCCAGGAACCTCCAAGTGTCTCCAATCAGATACGCTAGTAATTTTTTTCCCACGCTTGCCCATAATGTAGGCATATGCGCTCAGGGCAGCACATGCTCCCATTCCGGCTGCAATAACAGCTTGTTTATGGGGCATTTCAGCTACGTCTCCTGCAGCGAAAACGCCCTCTCTGCTTGTCTTGCACTCTTTGTCTACAATTACTTCTCCTTTTTCGTTAAGTTCAACAAAACCTCGCAGAAACTCTGTTTTCGTCACATAACCCATCTCAACGAAAACACCGTCAACTTGCAGTTCTCGTAGTTCTCCAGTTTTCTTTTTCTTTACAATTAGAGCTTCGACCTTACGGCTACCTTTAACCTCAAAGGGCGTGGTCTCAGGCACAAGTTCAACATTACCTTTGCTCAACGCCTCTCGGAGGAGATCCTCGTCGTCAAAAGGTTTTTCACCCGGGAAGACCCAGTAGACCTTAGTCGCATAATCTCGAAGCCTGATTATGTTCTCGTAGTTATGCAGTCCCCAGCCAACCAAAGCAACGGTTTTCCCGCGATAAAGTGGGGCGTCGCATATAACGCAATAGGAAATGCCCCTCCCCTTTAGCTCTCTCTCCCCTGGTACTCCCATCTCCTTCGGGGACTTGCCAAACGCCAATACTACAGCATCAGCCTCAAAGATAGCGCCAGTGGCTGTTTTTAGAGCGAAGTTCCCTTCTTTTTCCCCTATCTCGACAACCTCGTCAAATACTATCTTTGCGCCATACAATTTAGCTTGCTCTTCAACCTTCTTTATTAACTCTAATCCACCTATGCTAATGAAGCCCGGATAGTTTTGTATTTCTGATGTGAGGAGAAGCTGTCCTCCAAGGTCGGCGCTGATCACAAGAGTGTTTAGCTTTTGCCTTGCAGCATACAACGCGGCTGTTAAACCCGCTATACCTGCACCCACTATTACTATATCATGCTTAGACATGAAGTGTACCCCGTCGTATAAGCTTAGCAATCTATAAAAAAACTTTTTCCAGGTTATAGAGAAAACTTTATACTCGACACTAGAGTTTCGCCTCTAAGTGATTTTGATGGTTTACGAGCAACGTAGCGCCCATGGTCTCGCCGTGGAGGGTGTTACGGCACTGGTGATAATTGCGGTTCTCCTGTTCCTTTTTTCAACAAGCCTGTGGATATCGATACCTCAAACGTCAAAGATACAACTAGGGGATTTCATAATAATTATCCTGACAGCTTTGTTTATACAGAGGTCGGAGCATCTTGTTTCTCCTCTTTCAGCCGTCACATCCCTAGCTCTACACATAGATATTAAGAGAACGTCTGCTGTAATACAGGGTTTTCTAAGGTTTCTCTCAATAACCGTTGCTTATTTCTCCCTGAAAAGAACTAGTATTAATCTTCTAACAATGGTCCTTGATTATACAAATTCTCATATTATCTACGATGCCGTATTTATCACACTCCTACTACTCCACCTTTATTACACAGTTAAGAAGCTTGTCCGCTAGGCGAGTCTAGGCGCCTCTTCAAGTATAATTCTAGATAGGTTTCAGGTACAAGCTCTTGGAGTCCCAGCTTAGTGGCAACCTCTCTTATCTTGTGTTCCCCCGCACCCTTATCCTCAATCTCAACAAAATTTCCTAAATCCTCTACCTTGTCCAGCGAGACTTCCACGCCCTCTAAAAGGTAGAATTCTCTGTGCTTAGCTATTCGTGCTACAACCTTGAACCCCAGCTTATCTAACACTAGAAGAAGCTCGTTTAGCTTGTCAACCTTCACGACAAGCTCAACCCTTGTCTTAGCCCACCCCTCCTTTCTTGGCCCCTTGTATGTAAGCTCTATATCTTCTTGTCCTGTAAGAGTGGACTTTATATGCCTAACTCTTAAAGCCTCGTCACTCTGCTGGAAATCTCTACAGGGGTGTTGAAGATAGATATCTAACATCTCAACAGTGTCCACATATTCGGAATGCATGGATCTAAGCTTATTCCTTATACCCTCCGGGTCGGTACATCTAAACTTAACTTCTACCTCTGCAGGCTCCATGTTCTTACTCTTCGGAACTTATCACAACAATGTTCTTTAAATTTTCCGCCATATTATTAATGGTGTAAGAGAGCTTTAAAAGGAGAGCGGCGGAATCCATAGCCTTGCAGGAGTCATGCGACTTAATGGCATCCGATATGTCCATTAAAGCCTGAGAAATCATGTTCTTAACATTCTCAACAACCTGTTCTGTTCTACCCCGGTATTCTATCGATAAAGGCATTGAAGAAACCCTGAGAAACGAGGATAAGGCATCGGCTAGAGTGTAAAGAGCATTACTAAGCACGAAATAATAGTTTTCATCTGTAATAAGCCCAATTGAGAGCAAAACCATGCCTATATTTCTCATCTGCTGAGGATCAATAACGTTACTCTTCACGTCCCGTGAAGCTTCGATAATTATTTTCTCAACACCCTTTTCCACATCCATAACCCTACCCTCGACTCTCCAAGCTCCAACATACTTGAACGGTATAACCTGTATATTATCTTCTTAGTTTCCTCGATTTCCCGGAGCGTCGCATGAATATCTTCTGCGGTTTCTTTTTCTTCCGTACACTTTAGAAGTTTTTTCAAATGAGTCTCGGTAACCACCAGTTCAAGTGCTAGCGACTCTAAGTCTTCAATCGTAGGTCCCCTAGCTATGATACCAGCTAGTTTACGGGTGAAGTAACCCGGTGGGCATTTCTTCTTGTTTATTTTCTGCTCCATTGTACGCTCTCTAAATCACAGAGGAACCAAATAAAACTTTTCGTGGGCATAAGAACTGAGATCCATTTTATTTCAACTATTTTATATTTTAAAAAAGATATTTTTATAAAACGCTTTTACGAAACCTTGTGCAGGGGCTAGAATGATTGTTGACGACCAGGCACTTTCATCTATTGCTCGCGGGGGGATAGCTCTAAAGCTTTATCCTAATGAATGGGAGGTTATTTCAGCTGCGACTAAAGCTCTTACGATTTCAAAGATCTCAGAAGCCACGAAGCTTCCCTATAGCACTGTTATAGACGTAGTTAAAAGGCTGGCAAAGCGAAACATCAATCTTTCCTTTGTCCCGAATTATGAGAAAATAGGCTTGAAGTCGCTATTTCTTTTATTTGAGGAAAAGCCGATAAGAAATTTTCCAGTATATACATTGTCTGTCTATAAGATAATAGGTAGGAAACGCTACTTGGGGGTTGAGGCTCTAGTACCTGAAAGGTACCTTGATGATTATATCTCACTGTTTTCGGGAGAGCCAGCCTATTCTTTAAGCACGTTTGAGGTTAAATATTGGACTCCTTTAGGAAAACTAACACAGTATTATCCCCGTCTAGGTCTTTTATTACCTGATAGTAAACACCTTATGGACGTGTTACGTGAAGCAAGTGTGCCTCCGAGCCCCCAGGAAAAGAAATGGATCGACTGGGTTGATCTAGTTGTACTGTATTTTAAGGTGAAGTATGCCTTCACAAAACTAAGTTCCATGTTAACCCTTGTGAGACAGTTTTTCGGAGTTGACCCACCCAGCAGACAATTAATGAGCTACCACTACAGGACGCATGTAACTGCTCTCTGGAGTTACAACTGCCCAACTTTTCGCCTTAATACTTCTCTTATACCTCTCAAGCTTTTTGTATTTGGAGGCAAAGAAGGGGAAACTGCGGCACGTGTCTTAGTTCAAGCTCCATATATGTATGAGGCACTGGTAGGCGAATCTACTGCAGTGGTGCTTGGACAGCCTCCCAGCTATTTAGAACCCTTAATACATACTGTGATGAACATGACCACTCCCGAACTACTTTTCGGGCCACTTCTCATTAGTAGCGAACGCTCAACCCCATGGATAACTGCTAAGGTAGTTGAGTCTTACAGGGTTAAGGGTGAGTTCCCAGATCCTACAGTGGACGGTTTCTCATTTGAAAATATTTATTAATAAGCCATAGTAATAATTACAATCGTGGAGTGCCTCAGGCCTGAAGAAACAGTTGAAATTCTAAGTAAAGAACTTGAGAAAGAGGGATACCTTAACATCCCCTCGGAAGACGCTAAAACTTTAATAATTTACTCACCTATAGTAACATCCTCAATTCTATTTGTGAGAATAGAGGAAGGTGTTACGCGATATATTCTTCCTTATAATAAGGGGAATAGCCAGTTTCTCCTTGAAAGATTAAAGAGTGCCTCCTTTAATAACTGTATAATTGAAACCCTAAGTTTAACTGAGGGGGTTGAAGGGATTGAAATTGCTTGCCTAAACGTTGGCATCATAGATGCAGCTAAAATAAAAGAGATGATCGGTCGTATAGTGGGAAGTGTATTGGATTTAAAACAGGTCAAGGAGGACGCACTTATTCAAACAGACATTATGATCTAGCTAAACGCCTCTTTAGATATTTTTCTTTGAGTAGCTTAACCTTCTTATTATTAACAATACTCCCATGGGGCCTTAGCCCTCCGGAAAAGCTGCTTGGAATGTGGAGAAGCTCATGAATAACGACCTCTACCTTTTTTTCAAAGACGAGTCTGTCGAATCTTTCAGAAACAACTTCAATAACGTAAAGGGGTTGAAGATTAAAAGCTACCTGAAATGGCCTCGGCAAACCATATATCCGCGCAACAGCCATGCTATGAGAACCATAGCTCCTCAAAAAGCCTAGATTTTCTATTCGTATCCACTTCATCTTCAGTTTTTTCACAATATCTTGTGCGAGGAGTTTAACATCCTCAGCCGGCTCATATTTAACGCGAGGCATACTGTTTTCCTGATCCGAACGCCTATGCTCATCTTAAGCATTCTCCTATGGATTTACTTTCTTGCTATTTTCTTCAAGTTTAATATCTACTAAGAAATTTTCAAGCTGTTCTCGATGATAGAAACAGGTAAGGATTATGGGGTTATAGAGTGCACCGTGTTATTCATCTACAACGGTTAGCCTACTCCTGGTCTACTTCCATTATCGAAGAAAGTGTTTTTCGAAAATCATTAATCTTGCTAATGATTGCCATCACAGTTGTTTTGCCAAATAGTCCATACTCTACATAAGATCTGAGGATCAGTTTCCCATCTTTAACCTCTACGTCTACGTCTTTTTGTTCTAGAAGCTGCGATGGCATGGTTTCAGTCTCAAGTTCAGCGTACATCATGACCTTCACGTTTTTTCCAAACGACACTATCTCGGCTGTCATGTACTTGTCCAATGCCAAGACATCCCACCGGCTATTTGGCTCTAGCTGTGTCAAAACCCTGTAAAGATCTCTGAAGCCCTCCACTAGAATAAATTTGATACCTTCGATCTCAAAGGATCTTGAGCCAGCTGACACTATTTCAATCCGATGTTCAATTACCCACTCTATATTAAATTGTTTTTCTTGTAGAGCGAAACATATAAGCCCTCAACCGTGAATATCATATGCCAGCTCGTAAACGCTATATTGTGAAACTGGGTGAGGACGGTACTCTAAGAATACCCGGCGCGTTGCTTGAGGAACTCGGCGTTACTGCCGGCGCTTATGTAACTATTACACGCGAGGGGTCAGGATTGATCTTAAGATTTCGGGCAAAAAGAGTTCCAATAAAGCTTGGGAGGCAGATTACGACCATAGAGATGGAGAAGTTAATAAAGGAAGCGTTAGATGAACTGGTGGTGGCCAGATGGGAGACATAAGTAGGATAGTTGTGGATACAGATATATTACTGCATGATACCTTTGAAGACAGTGAAAAGCATACAGAAGCCTCGGAAATTTTAGACGAGGCCGACAGGATCTATTTAGCATCCATCGTGACACATGAGTATCTGTGGCTACTGCTTACGAAGTTTAAGATTGACATTGAGGTAGTCCGTGAAAAGCTTGAGGAATATTTTAGCGACTCTCGTTTTATATATATAAGCGAGAACAGTGAAGTTTTCCTTAAAGCGCTTGAATGGATGCGTGATGATAGAGCGGATCCTACGATGATTAATGACTATATCATTCTTGTTCTGGCACAAAGGCTCGGAGCATCTCTTGCCACTTACGATGATGAACTTAAAGAGATCGCACGAAGAAGAGGTCTTACGGTAATGCCATAGCGGACGATTTTTTCTTAGTTTTTCTCGAGTAAGTGATTTTAGTATTCTCCGGAGTAGGAACTATAAGATAGACAGGTTTATTTTCAAGTATATTATTCACTGCACTGAGGACGGATCTCGAAATGGAAAAGAGGATAATATTAGTGCTTGCTGTCCTAGCGCTAGTTGGCTTTTTAGGGGGACTTTATCTTACAGGGACTCTGAAGTTCCCAACTCAAAACCCTTCTGCGTCATGCCCCACACCGTCCATCGTGTATGTATACGAAACTGAAGCACAGAAGAATGCGGCTGACTCGATTACATCTACTTTTAAAACTGTGTTGAATAACTACGGTATAAACATAATCAATGTCCCCGTATGTACTATTCCAGCAAGCGCACTTCCTCAAAAGCTAAGGGTTTATCCTGCCTTACTTTACAAGGGGAACATTTCAGCCTTACGCATGTACACTACGGGAAGTATAGGAGACTATAATATCCTTGCACCGACCATCTCGGCTACATTTGCCTACTACCAAGGTGTGAAGGTAACATTTGGAGTTACAGTTGAGGCGTTGATAGTTGAAGGTAGCTCGCCTTATTCAAAGCTAAATGTAAGCGACGAAACCCTCAAGGATATGTTAGCTCAGGTGGCCATAGCAAACATTGCGAAGATAACCCGTGTAAAACCTGAGGAAATAGGAGTAACCCCGCTTTATCTTCCGACAACAGTGTTTAAATCTGATTACAACCTATCACAAGGAGTAAAATACCTTGTAAAACTGAAGGACAACATATATGGGTTATCAAACGAGACTCAGCTATCCTTGCTTTCATACCTTGGAATAAGCGTGTATGAGATCAGAACGCCTCCTGCGCCGATATTAAACAAAGGGGTTCCCTACGGAAGTAATGCGACTGTCACCCTCTACCTCCTAGAGGATTACCACTGTCCCTTCTGCGCCGACTTATTCAATAGTGTTGGAAACGAGTTTCAATCCATTGTAAGGCAGGGGAAACTCCAGCTCGTATTTGTTGATCTAATTGTTCATCCTGAGGTGATCGAAATGCATGCTTTTACTAAATGCATCTATAATATGACGGGCAGTGGCGAGGTTTATTTTAATATAACAAGAGACTTGTATCGCATTGGAACATCAACTACGATAAATGATTCAAAATCTATAGCGTTAAGATATTTGTCCCAAGGGATCGTTACGAAGGCGCAAGAATGCGCTAACGCAACCGTTAATGATGTTCGACAGAATGCGCAGCAGATCACAAGTATCGGCTTTACTGGGACACCGACACTGATATTCTGGAACAACTCTACACGAAAGGGAATAGTTATTGAAGGATGCTTACAGGTTCACCCATGCTTGACGCAGCAGCAGCTGGAACAGATACTTGCATGGTTAGGTAGCTAAGAACTATTACGTAAGTCCTTTTTTAGCTTAGAATGGTTAGAGCCTAATATTTTGAATATTTTATAGCGAAAATCTTATATATTGGAATTCAATCCAATTACCAAAATGAACTCGAGAGAACTTGCTGTCGCCGCCGTCTTCGTATCGTTAAGTGTCTCACTGAGAATAGTCAAGAATGCATTAACCTCAATCCAATTTCTAAATATCCCCTTATTATTTGCACTTGTCGCCTCAGCAATTTATGGTTCAAAAATTGGTTTCCTAGTAGGATTTTTCTCCTACTTTCTCTCGGATTTGATGATATTTCCAGGCATTTGGACCCTAGTAAACTCTACTTGTGCTGGCTTAACAGCATTTTTCTATCATTTTGTGGCGAAGAGTTCTGAAGGGAAAACAGTACATTTTGTTGTGACATTTTTATTTCTTCTAGCTTTCGATGTTATAACTTCAACCTTGCTCTACATTGCTTTTGGACTGGAATTTTTAAAGGCTGTTATATTTTCTTTCGTGGGGCTCTTCCTACCCGTTATGGGAGGCTATCTTATTGGGGTAGGTCCTTTGACCGAAGCACTAACATCACTGCTAGTAGTTCTGCTTATAGAGGAGATTATTAAGAGAAAAATATAAATATTGGATAAAAAACCAGTTATCCGTGAGCTCTAAAAATCAACAGCTCGTTTTAGTGATCTTGTTGATATGGGCTTTAATAGCGAGTGCTGCAGCAAGCTACCTCTATCTCGAGAATGAATATCTAAACAGGGAAATATCGGCAATTGGAACCAAGTATGTGAAGGTCAATATTGGCATTAATTATGGTAACGGAACAATCGCCTGGTACAATCAGACTTTACTCCCCAAAGGTGCTACGGCTCTTACAGCTCTTCTAACTGTTGCACGGGTTGAGTATAAGATAGGAACGTGGGGAGCCTATGTTACCAGTGTTAATGGAGTCGCTGAAAAAATATTATCGAACAACGAGGGGTACTCTTGGATGTGGTATAGATACGCTTCAGACAAGGGAAAGCTTGTTCAGGGGGAGGTGGCTGCTGATAAATATAAATTAACCGAAGGCGAAACAATTGTATGGAGTTATGAGCACTGGAAATTCTGAGGAGCAACTCCTTTTATTGCTTTTTCTCTACTTTAACAGAGATTACTTTGGGAGATCCGGTCTTGCCAGAGCTCTCCAAGTGGGTGAAGGTAGGCTTAGGAGGCTACTTGCAGAATTAGCGGATGTCGGGTTTATAGTGAAGGTAAGAGCTGGTACAAGGCTCACTGCGAGAGGGGTTAGTGAGGTTGAGCGATATTTGCTGCAAAAAGGTGTGGTTGGGGTTTTCCTATCAAGTGCTGAGGAACTTGGATCGGAAGTTGCGGTAGTAGCATATACTCTGGTGGGTTATAGTCCCAGCATACGAATAGTGGAGCTTAGGGACGAGGCGGTTAGAGGAGGTGCTAGGGGGGCAGTGCTACTAAGATATGAAGATGGGAAACTTATCGTGCCTCCTATCGAAGAAGACTTTTGTGTTTATGCAAAGACGTTGTGTAGAAACATCATGAGACGGAAGGAGCCAAAGCAAGGATCACTTGTCATAACCGTATTTGGAGACAGTCTTAAGGATGCAGTCCAAGGACTGGTCAGACTCCTTGAAAGCAGGTACTACCTTGCCTTAATCCATCCATCCAAAACACCTGGAAGCTCGGCTAAAGTGTAAATGTAAGCGTCAGCTGCGCTCGCCTTTGTCTTCGCGTATTTCAAAACCTGAATGGTTTTAAACCCTGCTCTCTGGGCACCCTCGATATCAGCGATTGGGTCGTCCCCCACATGTACGCATTTAGGCGGCTCTGTACCCATAAGCTTGGAGGCTAACTGGAATATCTCTTTTGCAGGTTTTTTCCAGGATACAGCCTGGGAAGCAATAAGAACATCAACATAATCTATTATCCCAGTCTCTCGAAGCCTTTTCGAGACAATATCGTAGCTGCCTACATTCGTAATGATTCCAATACGTAGTCCCCGCTCTCGTAAGGCTGAGAGGACGCTATTAGCATCAGGATCCAGTTTAAAGCCACTCACATACGCTTTGAGTATTTCGAGGTAAAGTTTCTCGGATACAAGTGGTCTTGGAATAACCCCTATCTCGCGTAGAAAAAACATGGAACGAATCAGATCCCACTCTTCTAAATAGTCAAACCAGTTGCCAGTCTTTTCCCAGATCTTAAGAACCTCTGCTTCACTTAACTCCTTGTTAAATTCTCTTTTTACAAATTGTGTCAGGGTCTTCGCCAAAGCTTGTTTAAACCCTACATCGTAAACTAGTGTTCCTCCCATGTCGAAAAAAACTGCTTCAACAGTACGGCTCACAGGGGAATACAACCCCCGCTCTTTATATTCTTAATCAATCACGATAGCTGTGCATGAGAGAAAAACTTTATAGTGGCGTTATATTTCTGCTTAATAGACTTGTGATCTTCATGGAAGATTTTCATCAGGATGCCACTAGGCTAGTTTCAAAGGGTAGGATTAAAGCCCTTTTGTCCGAAGAAGGAGAAATATTATACCTCGATATTGACGGAAGTATATACGAGGGGGTGGGGGATAGAGTCCCGGTACCTCTCTGGAGGTTGAGGAGATTAAAACTTAAAGACATTCCTCCCAATGTGTTTATCGAGCCTGTGGAGAGAATACAAGAGAACATTATTTACACTCTCCGCTACTCACCTAGATTATTCTTTGATGCTAGGTTTAGCTACGGTAACGTTAAAGTCGAGGTTACGGAGTGGGCGCAAACATGGGACGGCTACATAGGATTCTATGCTTATATGGAATCTCTCGCATCAATATTAGAAGAAGCAGAAGAAACAGGGTTTATAAGAGATCTTAACGTGGACTTTTCAGACGACTCTTTTTATATCTCTTTCACAATAGACCTGCCAAAGGAGATGACCATTCTGAGAGCTATCAAGGTTACCAAAAGTATTCTACAGCTAGTTGATCACGAGACAGAATACCACGCTGCCCTGTTGGCCCTTAGAGAGGCGAGGAAAATATTGAAAAGAGGCAAGCAAAAACACTACTCTGCGTTTATTGAAAAGCTTGAGAAGATCTACAAGCGCTATGAGCTGTAATGCTCCTCTGATTCTTTTTCTAAAACATAAACTAGCAAAAAGCATATTTATCAAAGCTCTCTAACCCCTTTGAAACAAATGCTTGACGAGAAGGATTTAGCCATCCTGGAGGCGCTTCAAGAAAATGCAAGGTTAACGGTTAAAGAGCTAAGCAAGAAAATAGGATCTCCTATAACCACCGCTCACGCAAGGCTCAAGAGATTGGAGAGAGAGGGTTACATAAAGGCGTACCGCGCAATCCTTGAGCCCAAAAAATTGGGTTTTCCAACAATCGCGTTTATCTTTGTAAGCTTCGCGAAAATACAAGGCATAGATCAGCGAAAAGTGGCGGAGGCTATAGGTAAGTTCCCAGAAGTACAAGAGGTTCACATAATCACCGGTGAATGGGATATTTTGGTTAAAGTGCGCGTGAAAAGTGTTGATGAGCTAGGGGATTTTGTAGTAAACAAACTCAGAAACATAGAAGGAGTTGAAAAGACCTATACTTCAGTTGTACTTGAAAACGTGAAGGAGACAACCAAACTGCCTGTTAGCAAGCTACCCGGACACGCCTCCAGAGAAAAAACCGAGGAAAAATAAGTTTACGAAACTCCTATAAACACCCATGGTTTTGAGATTGCGGGGTTCTTGTGAAGAAAATCTACTTTGCGGCTCCAATGAGGGGAGTTAGGGACGCCTTGAATGAAAGTAGGGCTATACTTAAAAGGCTTGAAGAGTGCGGAAACCTAATTCTCACGAAGCACGTTGTAGAGGACGTTCTCGATACGGATAAAGGCTTAACGCACCAGGAGGTTTTTGCCAGGGATGTTCAACTCCTAGATGAAGCTGATCTCCTGATAGCCGAGGTATCATATCCCAGTCTTGGTGTGGGTTTTGAAATAGCCTATACTCTCTTAAAAGGCAAGCCTGTTGTAGCTTTAGTCAAGAAAGACCGGGTTGAAGCCCTATCATCTCTAATCAGGGGGATAACGTGGAGCAACTTTTACCTTATAGAGTATTCAGACCTGCGTGAGGCCTTTGAAGGTCTAGGGAAGCTTGGCCTTGTCAAGGGTGATTGCCTGTGAAGGCAGGCATAGTTATACTTGACAATGCCTCAAAACCCGAGTCATCTAGAAAGTGGCTTGAAGGTTATCTAAAGTCTATAGGTGTAGAGGTAAGCTCGTATCTTCTAAAGCTAGGCGATATTGATTATTTGAAGGAAATCTTCAGTCAAAACGACGCTTTAATCATTGTGGGCGCTGCGGGCGAGAAGAGTGTTGTCGGAAAGGTTGCTGAACTGCTTAACCTAGGCGTTGAGGTAAACGGTGAAGCGCTGGAAATGATTAGGAGCTACTATTCGGATCAGATTGATCTCCCAGAGCATGTTGAGGAAAAAGCTATGATGCCTGAGTTTAGCTTTGTTGTTCCCAACGAGCGAGGACCAGTACCAGGATTTGTTGCCTTTAGCCTCACTAATGATAAGTTCATCGCGGCAACCCCAGCAAGGTTTGAGGAAGCCGTCGAGTGTTTCGAAACCGGGATACAGGACTTTTTCAGGGCTAAAACCGGTAAAAAATATTCTGTAACGTTCACGCTCTACCTAGATGGAAGCATTGAGGAAGCCGAAAACATGGTTAGAAAACTTGAAACCCAGGCGGAAAACACCTTCATACGTCTTGATGCAAGATTTCTAGGCCGTGAAGGAGTGCCGATCGTCCTCACAGTTTACGCCGCAACACCCGAGGAGCTCTCGGATACGATGGCAAAACTGGAGGATTATTCTCATCGTTTGGCGCAGGAAATGGGAAAAAAGCTCATCGAAAAAACCCAGCCCGAACAGGAAGAAGAGTTTTAAATCCTCTACTCCTGCTTTTAAGGGTTATCATGAGGGTATTGAATGCCAAAGACTACCAAGAGAGGTGGATAATAGTCTTCTCTGACTCTAACAAATGGCGGGCAGGGATATATATCCCCGAGAACAATTCTCTTGAGGAGATCATAATTCTCGAACGACATAATAGACCAGAGCTTTTCACACTTCTCGAGGGCGAAATGATACTAGTGGTATCGGAGGATGGTGTGATGATTGATGAGGTTCCAATGAGGCAAGGGCAAATCTACATAGTTGAGGAGTGGCATAACGCCTATATACCTAGAGGGAAAACCGGGAAAGCCCTCGTAATAGAGGCAGACGACATCGAGACCGAATATATGTTTATTAAACCGGCAGTTCGCTGTCGGGACCAGTGAAGTTTAAAAAACGGGGCATGTTAAAAGGAAGTGATGATGAGTGAACTCCCCGTCTAGAGTGGATGAGGAGGTTTCTGGTCGCTGAACAGATATTTTTACTAGGGTTGCCCCCCTACCCTAACAATCTCGGAGAGATAGTTTCTGGGGCTATTATATACCTTCAAGGTACCCAGATGTTTACGATGAAGGTGCGCCTCTGGACTACTATACGGAAAAAGATTCTAATTCATGCATATTGTGTGCACAAAAATAATAGAGTGGGTGAAAAACAATATCCCAAAAATTTGATGATTTAATCGAAAGATACAAGTTTTTTAAAACAAAAGTTATAATACTATTCGGATCCCGCGCGCGCGGAGACTATACTGACAGAAGCGACTATGACATCCTAGTAGTGGCTGATGATCTTCCGCCCGATCCGCGGGAAGCCTACGTAAAGTTAGTGGTACCGGAACATCCAGAAGTTCATCCGGTGGGTATGAATACTGAGGTCTTTGTTAGAAAGCTTGCTCAGGGAAGCACTTTCCTACTCGAGATTCTTGATGAAGGAAAGATACTGTATGCTGATAACGCTTTTCTAGAGGATATAAGAAAAATCTGCGAGAAAGTTAGAAGCAGGTATGTTAGAAGAGATAAAACATGGGTTAGGATAAGCTAGGGTAGACATGGCGGATAGGATGAGAATCGAATGTCTCAATTTCTGAAAGCTCAGATGCACTAAACAATTTAAGCGCTTATAAGCTCATACACGCGGTCCTCAAGCTTTTGGAACTCAGGTGACCTTCTATCACGCGGCCTCGGAAGGTTTACTTCAATGATCCCGGCAATCTTAGCTGGTCTAGCTGTGAGAACCATTAACCTGTCAGCCATCATTATAGCCTCGTCGACGCTATGTGTGACCATTATAATCGTTCTGACAGAGGTTACACCCCACAACCATAGATCGATAACTTCAGAGCGCAGAGATTCAGCCGTAAGGGGGTCTAGCGCCGAGAAAGGTTCATCCATCAAGAGAATAACTGGTTCTATTGCAAGGGCGCGTGCAATATTGACTCTCTGCCTCATACCCCCACTTAATTCACGAGGATAAAACTCCTCAAACGACTGTAATCCTACAAGCGAAAGGTATTTTCTCGCCTTTTCTTTAGCCTCGTCCCAGCCCAGGCCGTTAACACGTAGAGGAAGCGCTACGTTTTCGAGGACAGTCATCCAGGGGAGCAGAGTCGGGAATTGAAATATAAAACCAATCTTTGAGTCTTTCCTGTGTAAAACTATTTCACCAGAATCAGGCTTTTCCAGTCCAGCTATGATTCTCAGGAGAGTTGTCTTACCACAGCCGGATGGGCCCAGTATTGCGACAAATTCTTCATTAATGTCTACGGTTATGCCGTCAAGCACTTTCAGGGTCTTGGAATCCTCGGTGAATGACTTCGTAATATTCCTCAGGGAAAGAATGACGTTTTTCGTCCTCTCCATGCTCATCATTCTTCACCTCCATATTTACCTTCAAGGTAGTTGAATACTCTTGACCAAAATGTCTTGTTAATCAAAACTATTACGAGTGATAGAGCGACTGCAGATAACACAAGCCCCGTAGCATCACCATTGATGGTCAATTTGTTCAGTAGAGCGCCTACCCCTCCTAGGTCTATAACTTTATTTTCAATGCTAACATATTCCGCCACGACGCTTGCGTTCCACGCGCCACCCCAGGCACTAAGTGCCCCTGTAGCCACAGAGGGAAGTAGCGAGGGAATAAAAACGTAGCGGAAAAAGCTAAAACCGCGGATTCTGTAGACTGAGGACAGCTCTTCAAATTCCCTCTTGATGCTCGCTAAACCGTATACTAAAACGTTGAAATAAAGATACCAGAAGGAACCCTGTAGAAAGACAATTGCGCTCACCAAATATGGTCCAAAGGAGTATTTCAAAGCTATTGTAGAGAGAAGTGGCCACCATACGATAGCGGGTAAAGAGGCTAAAGCTTCTCCAATGATAGACATGGATTTACCTATAATAAGGGATTTATAGGAAAAATAGGCTATAAAAAGGGAAAGCGTAAAGGAGAACATGACGATTGAGGCTATTCTAGCGAGTGTTAAAGGTATTTCTTGAAAAACAGGTATGGTTTTCGCCATGATTTCAGGTATGTTTAGGGTGACAGCAGCCTCTCCCAGCTGAATTAATACTAGAGCAACGAGTATGCCTAGAATAGCCTTCACTAGAATCGAGAGAAAGCCTCTCATAGGGGATATTTTCTTTTCAACGGTTAGACAAACTCCGGTTAACGCTCGCCAAATAACAGCAACCAACTCATGAACCTTCTCATAGAAACTCACCACTCCGGGTAGTGGCAGTCCAAGCGTTGTTGCTGCTGCCGGATTCCACAAGGTCATATACGTCAGGATTATGAGGGTTAGTAGGGTAGCTACTCCTAGAGAGAATCCAAACATGTCTCCAGAGTTGAAATGTTCGATTGTAAAGCTTCCAAGACCAACTAACTTGTACGCTGCATTTCCTAGAGAGACAACCTCAGCTGAGGTTAGGAAAAACCATCCTCCAGCCCAGGACACAAGGCTGTTTGCTATAAGTGATCTGCGAGAAGCGGGGGTGTATATAAAGAAGAAGCGGGCGGCGTGTCCAAAGCCATAAACTCTCGCTAAATCTTCATAGGCAGGATCAAGGGATTTTACGGATGAATAAACCCCAAATATCATGTTCCAGACAAGGCTCGTGATTATTAAGAATATGGAGGCGAGCTCCAAGCCTATTCTTTCAGGCAAATAAGTGACAAATAAAAGTAAGGCTGCTGGGAAGAAGCCGAGTATCGGGATAGACTGAAGTATATCCAAGACTGGAAGGAGAATACTTTCGATAATCTTGTTTCTAGCCATGGCGCTTCCTAAGATTAGGGATAGAATAACCGAGAGGATGTAAGCCGTGGCCATTCTGTATAAGCTGGCTGAAGATGCAAGGAGTAATTCGGTATAGAGCGACACGCCACCCACCATTTTACATTATGGATATACGAAATAGAAAAGTTAAAAAATGTAGCTCGCAGTGAATTATTAATAGAGGGTGAAAATAGTAAGTGTCCGAGGATTCAAGTAAAAGTAAGTTTCATAAAATCTTGCTCCCTGTCGACGTAACCCCCGATCACGTCCTCGGGCTTGTCGAGGTTCTTCACAGCTTAGGGGGTAGCGTCGACTCCATGTACGTGGGCGATGCTGTGAACGAGAACATAAAAGTCCTGCCTAAAGCTATCGATGTTGCCGAGGCGCTGGGACTTATTAAAGCTGAACAAGGGAATCTCACGCTTACGGAAATAGGCAAGAAAATAGCTTCCAGTGACCCTAAAAGCTTAAAGTATATCTTGAAAACCGCTATTAGAAAACTGGATCCCTTAATAGAATTAGTAGACGTATTGACGAAGCAAAAGAAAATGTCAGTGGAAAAATTTGAGGAAATCATAGCCAAGTACTATCCCGGGAGAGTTGAAGAAGCGATGAAAAATATTCTCATCTGGGGCGCCTTCCTTAATATATTTAAAATGGATGAGGATGACGAGGAAATTCATTTAATATAGAACTTTTAATATGAACATGAGGATGAGATTCGCTAGGGCCGATCGATGAGGCTTACGGCGGAGGCTGAATCAGAACAATGTTTTCTGTTTCGTCCCCCTCTTCTCAATATTCTCTGGAAAACTATCACGCACCGGAAGATAGACTTTCTCATAAAAATCCTTTTGTGAGAGAAGAGTACCGCGGTCGAAGCTGGAAACATAGTCTACAGCTATTCTCCAGATCTCTTCAAAATTCATATAGTCTGATAGCTTCCTAGAGACTTCCCGGTAGAAATCCTCTGGCCTCTGCTCTTCTCCTCCAATGGTAAACCACCCATTGGGACTTATATAAGCAGCCTCGTCTCCAACCTGAACAATGTTACGGGTAGGAGTCTCCTGAGCGGGGCTTTTCTCGGCCCTCCCTCTAGAAGCAGCTACGGGCACACCCCTCTTCTTTGCCCATGCGTAGAAAATAGCTCTGTTCAACCCAAAGGAAAAAGCTTTCTCCTTGTCGCCAGTAAGAACATAGTACCTCGCGGCTTGCAGAAGAGCCATAACTTCGAACCTTCCAATCTTAGAACGCCTCACGAGGATTAAGAGGCTTTTTTAAAGATAAATCTAACTTGTCGTAAGAGATAACAGCTGTTTCCTCGTGAGTCAGAAAACTTCTTAGTTCTTCAAGGAGGATGGGTATACCTATGCTTGCGTCACGGCTTGCGTCGAAGAACAAAAGCTTTTCTCTCTCTTTGTAGAATTCAACGACAGGACTTATTGTCTTCATATACTCCTCGTATCTATGCCTAACTATTTCCTCAGAGTCGTCCTCTCTTCGAACCAGTTGCGTCCCACATACATCACAATACCCCCTCCTGGCAGGGGGCTTCCATCTTTCATGGTAAACCTTTCCGCAAACAGGGCAATACAGCCTCCCCGAGACTCTCTCGACAACAACTTCTAGAGGCGCGTGGAGTAAAACCGCAACATCTAAAGGGTAGCGCTCCTCTAAAGTAAGAGCCTGGGAAATCGTCCTCGGATACCCATCCAGAATAAATCCCTGCTTGCAGTCCGGCTGGGCGAGACGCTCAAATAAAATCTTGTTTACAATATCATCAGGGACTAGGAGTCCTCTGGAAACATACAGCGAAATCTCGCAGCCTAAAGAGGTACCAGCTTTAACTTCACGCCGTAAGAGTTCACCGGTTGAGATGTGAGGAATGTGGAGTTGCATCGCCAGGTTAGAAGCATACGTTCCTTTTCCCACACCCGGCGGACCTAAAAGGGAAAGTCTGATGGTTCTCCCGGAAATTGATTAACAATGGCTATTAATAAACTTTTCCTAACCCATGACGGAATCTATTCAAATCAAGCTTAAATAGCTGGAGTTTCAACATAACCTGTGCCGGAAGCGCTGGAGGAGAAAAACATCCTCTATTTTATGACTATACCTATACCGGTACACATAAAAAATCTTATTGCCTCTGGGGATTTCGAGAAAGCCTCGAAAGAGATAGATAGCCTATTAAGCAAGGCTAGCAAACCTGAGAGGATAAGATTTTTGTTTGAAAAGGATAGAATCATGCGTTTTGAGAGAGAGTTTCCCCTCAGCCCCGAGGAGTCTTTCACTCTTGCCTCTCAAGAGATCGAGTCCTTATCTCAATCTGAGTTCCAACGGCTGATCGAGAGGGGGTGTGTTGACCACATAACCCATAAAAATGGGATCAGGGTTTTTAGGCGTTTCATTCCAAACATGTTTTGGCTTTGTCCCGAGCTTAAAACGAGAAAGATTAGGGGAGAAAGCGAGCTGGGGGCTATAGAGAAAGAAGCCCTCTATTGGAGGGCTTCAAGGATACAAGAAGCATCTAGGGATTCCACCTCACCCTACCTCTTACCTTTAAAGTATACAATAAGGTTCACCCTAAGGATCCTGGAGCGGGAGAAATACCCTGGTAAGCTGCGCGTGTGGATACCTATTCCCCGAGAAGACGGGATAAACAGGGCTTTTAAAGTTCTCGAGTCTAAACCACCTTTTAAGCACATAGCCCCGCCCGAGCATCCTCAGAGGACAATATATTTCGAGCTCACCGAGGAAGATGCTATTTCACTCCTATATGAGTTCGTCTCCTACGGCTACCACGCGAAGGTCGATCCTGACTCCGCTAGGGTCACTGAGGAAAGCGAAATCCTTGAAGAATACACTGCTGAAAAACCACCCCACATTGTTTTCAGCGACTACCTCGTGGGTCTCACGCGGAAGATTGTCGGGGAAGAGAAAAACCCTCTTAAAATAGCTCAAAGAATATGGCTATGGGTAACCTCTAATGTCCGTTACACTTACGCAATGGACTATGCTTTATACGACAACATCAGCGAGTATGTGGCGAAGAACCTCCGCGGAGACTGTGGAATGCAGGCTATCCTATTTATAACGATGGCGAGAATAGCCGGAATACCGGCGAGATGGCAGTCGGGGTGGTATCTCAACCCTGTTAGACCTGGTATGCACGACTGGGCCCAGATACACGTCGAGCCCTACGGATGGCTATACGTAGACCCTAGCTTTGGGAACAAAGCAAAGGGTGATGACTGGCGAAACACATTTTACTTCGGCTCGATTGAGGGTTATAGGCTTGCTGCGAACATCGACATTTCTCGGCAGTTCGACCCTCCAAAGGTATTTTTCAGGTCTGATCCTGTCGACAACCAGCAAGGAGAGGTTGAGTCAGATGAAGGAAACTTGTACTACGGCAACTGGGAAAGTAAACTTGAAGTGATAGAGGTTGAAAAACTGAAGAAAAATTAGATTCTATCCTTAGGGTACGACTTGTAGATAATTAACCAGCAGAGCAAAGCCAGGAGCCATAGTGAGACCGTAATGGAAGCTGACAAGGTCATCGAAGAAATTATCTCGCCTTTTACGGCAACGGTTCTTAAAAGCCACGGATAGAATATTGGTCCTAGCGTCCAGCCGAGGTTGTTCAGAATACTGTAGATAGCGAATACAGTACCCCTATGCTCAGGCACGACCACCTCGCTTAGAATTGTGTTAATGTTTGGATATGCGAAGGTGGTAAACATCATTCCCAACGTGGCTAGGAGAGCTGGCAACACTAGGCTTGAAAAGTCTGCTGCACCATAGGGGTATGGATATAGGATCATTGCAAGCATTGAGATATATCCTATTGTAACTCCGACAAGCGAGACCTTTGTCCTTCCACTGATGTCTCCCCTCTTAACCATCCTATCACTTATAGTGCCTCCAATAATGTGTCCCAGAGCTATGGAAAGTGTAGCTAAGGCAATGATAAGAGAGGCTGTTCCACGAGGAATCCCCCACTTCGTTTGTATGTAGTCTATTGACCAAACGCTGAGCATTCCCCATGGAATGGTCCAGGGGACTATCATTAAGAGCATGACAAGGATGGTTTTCTTCCGTAGGCTTGGAATCGCGTCTCGGAATCTATAGGTCTTAATCTCTTTTTTAGCCTCTGAATAGCCAATGGTTATACCCTTGGAGGAAATGTATAACATCAAGGTCGTTATAAGTACAAGTAAGCCTGAAATCACGTATGCAACGCGCCAGGGTAGGAGTACCCCTGCGACAATGATACCGAGGATCATTGCTAAAACACTTGAAACATAGTATAAGGCATAGCCTTTCCCTCTTCTCTCCGGAGGAACAGCGTCTGAAATAAAAGCATAAATTGCTGGGCCAACTCCGACGTAGCCGACACCAAAAAGGACGAAATATGTTAAAAGCTGTTGATAAGTAGAAGCCGTTGGAATTATAATAAGGCTAACGCCCATCACTAGCCCGAGTAAAAGCAGTATAGGTCTGCGTCCAAGTTTATCGGCGAGGATTCCCCAGAAGAAGGATAGAACTAGCCCCACGCCTTGTAGAGACGTAGCTATAAGCCCGCCGTAAAATCTCCATTCAGCTTCGGTCGTACCGGGGATCAGATTCTCCTGGTGTAATGTCTGCATTATCGGGTTAAGCATGTAGTAGCCCATGAAATAGGATAGTACCAATATGGCAAGAGACCCTAGTACTATATTCTGTTTTGCTCCTCCCTCCATTTACAACCACCTGTTTAAGAAACTTACAATTCTCTCCTCGTATTCCTTAGGATAATCTGATATTGCAGATACGTGCGCCGATGAAGTCAGCCATAGTTCAGCCTTTTCATTTCCCTTGCGTAACTCATCGTAGAACCTTTTTATTTCCTCGGGGGCTACGAGGTCATCTCGAGCACCAGCTATGATAAGTATCGGGATCTTTATCTTTCCGGCAAAATCGTACATTACTAGCTTCTCGGGTCTTATACCTGCCTGCTTAGATGTAAAGTAAATGATGAGAGGGTAGGAGAGCCTGAGGAGAACACCCATAACTCCTTTAACCCTTGACGTCCAGCGTCTGCCCGAGCTTCTAATATCGATATATGGGCTGTCTGCTACAGCGGCTTTCACTCTAGGGTCTATTGATGAGACTATTAAGGTTATAGCCCCACCCATTGAGTAGCCTATTATTCCCACCTTAGATGCGAGGTTCCTTTCCTCAAGCCAGTCTATTATGCTTCTGACATCCTCGCTCTCGCGATACCCTAGGGTGGTAAATTCCCCACTTGACTCCCCGTGGGCACGCATATCAAACACAGCTACGTTAAAACCATTCCTGGCTAGGATGTCGATCACGGGTTTCATGTACCCCTCGTCCCACTTGCTAGAGGTGTACCCGTGTACGACGATCACAGTCTTATCAGTCCGTCCTTTGATTAACCAGCCGCGCAGAATCACTCCATCTTGTGTTCTGATCTCGTAGTTTTCATATTCATAACCTAGGTCTTTTGGAGTCCAAGTTCCCTTTTTTCGCGGAGGTTTTAGCATCTTGCCGGAAGCTATATAGGCGATTGCTATAATAAGGAGAAGGAATGATAGTAACAGCACGCCTAGTAGGATTAATATTTGTGTTATCACAAATGTTTATAAAGGAAACATTGTAATTTATAGTTTTTGCTAGCCATAAGAAAAGTATATTTAAAAGCGGATCTGTTATTTACAGCAGAGTCAATGCTTGATGAGAATGACCTGAAAGTATTGGAGGTTTTAATAAGATCTCCTAGAGCCACCATATCTGAAATCGCTCGGGAAACTGGACTAAGCCGCCCTACTGTTCGATCTAGACTTGAGAAGCTTCTCAAAAGTCAGCTCATAAAAGGGATTAGGCTGGAATTAGACGACGAAATACTTGGTGGGAAGACTTTCCTAGTATCGGTTTACAGTGAAAACCCCGAGGAAGCTTTTCAGGAGATTCTATCCCTGCCTGGTGTAGACGATGTTTTCATGGTTCAAGGGCGACCTAATATTCTCGCTTTCTTCCACGTGTATGATTTAGATTCATTGACTTGTATTATGGATCAGGTGAAAAAAATCGATAATCATGCAGAGGTTAAGCTTGTTCACAGGTGGAAAAGTGTTAACAATATTGTTGAGCGAATCGTAGCTAGCGGAAAAGGTGATCTACATTGCGAGACATGTGGAACCCGGATAAAAGGGAATCCTTACGTCTACGTTTACAGAAATAAAAAATACTTTTTCTGCTGTCCCGTCTGTAGACAAGAGTTTATAGAAAAGATAAGGAGAAATGAGCACAAAACCCAAGCATAAAAAAATATTAATCATTTAACCTACTAGACCTCTTGATGAGCTACAAAATAGATGAAAAAGCCCTGGGATTTCTAAAGGAAGCGACTGAAGCTATAGGACCCTCCGGTTTCGAGGAACCAGTTTTAGCACTATTCAAAAACCGTTACTCTGGGTATGCCGATGAAGTACGCCGAGACAATCTTGGCTCCATGGTGTTTGTGAAGAAAGGGAAGAGCGAGCAGCCCCGTGTCCTCGTAGCTGGACATGTGGACGAGGTAGGCTTCCTAGTCACAGGTATTACTAATGAAGGATTTGTAAATTTTACGACGCTAGGGGGGTGGTTTGAACAGGTTCTGCTTGCTCAGCGTGTTGTTATTAGGACAAGGAAAGGCGATGTGATCGGCGTCATAGCCAGTAAGCCGCCTCACCTCCTCACTCCTGATGAACGGCAGAAGGTTGTACAGTTCAGCCAGATGTTCATAGACGTGGGGGCTACAAGCAAGGAGGAAGCCGAGAGCCTAGGAATAAGGGTTGGAGACCCCGTAGCCCCCTGGTCTCCATTTACAATGACAAGGTTTGAGGATAGAATAATGGCTAAGGCTTTAGACGATAGGATAGGAGCATTCATGGCTTTGGAGGCTCTTAGGTTCCTTCGAGAACAACACATAGAACATCCGAACACATACTACGCGGCAGCCACGGTTCAAGAAGAAGTGGGACTTAGGGGTGCTGAGACTGTTGGCTGGATTGCAGATCATGACATTGCAATCGTAACAGAGGTTGATATTGCCGGTGACGTTCCAGGGATTAAACCAAACGAGGCTCAGGCTAAAGTAGGCAAGGGACCTACAATCGTGACGTTTGACAGATCCATGATACCTAACCAGAAACTTAAGGAATTCGTCATAGAGGTTGCAGAGGAGTGTAAAATCCCATACCAGCTATCCGCAGTATCAGGTGGAACTGATGCTGGTAGGCTCCACTTATACAGAGGAGGGCGTCCCAGTATTGTGATCGGAGTTCCGACGCGTCACATTCACAGCCATGTGAGTATTCTCAGCTTGAAGGATGTCGAGAATGCTGTAAATCTGATAGTTGAGCTTCTGAAAAGGCTGGATGAGAAGACTGTCAGGGGATTCAGATACGTATAACGTTCTGAAAAGGCTCACGCTGTGGTTTTTCTCCATTATTGATGGTATAACATTTAGAGGGTTCTAGCAGGAGCTATAAAAATATTTTTATCATTTTGAATATGCTATAGAAAGTACATAAAAGAAACTATTAAGAGGGTGTATTGTATTCAATTTTTTGACGGAAAACTTAAAAATAATAAAGTTAGCTGGAAAGCCATGCTCGATATTCAGGAGGTAGCAGTCTTAGGGGCTGGAAAAATTGGAAGCTGTATAATCAAGGCTCTGATTGAGAACGATATACGGGTTATAGCGACCGGTAGGAGTTTAGAGACGTTGAAGAATGCCGAGAGACTTGGAGCTGTATCCACTCGGGATAATAGGAAAGCCGTTGAAAGCTCCGATCTTATAATAATTAGCGTCAAGCCCTATCATTTTCCGCAGCTTATTAAAGAAACAGGTATGGACGTATGGGATAAAAAGACGGTTGTATCGGTAATGGCAGGTGTAACATTATCCACCCTCCAAGGGGTTCTCGAAGGAGCTGAGGTCTACAGAGCCATGCCTAACCTAAATGCCTACGTCGGAAGGTCGACCACCGCGATAGCAGAGAACGGCTCCGGCGTACATAAAAATACCGTAGAGGCGCTTTTCCGGCTTATAGGTACCACCTTTTGGGTGCCCGAGGAGTATCTTGACGTGTGGACAGGGCTCGCAGGTAGTGGTCCAGCCTTTTTAGCGGAAATAATCGATGCACTGGCTATGGGTGCAGTCGCCTCAGGTCTAAGTCGAGAACTCGCTTACAAAGCGATACTGGATGTTCTCGAGGGCACGGCGATATACTTGAAGACGCGGGGAAACATACATCCAGCCCAGCTTCGAGACGAGGTCGCTACTCCAGCGGGGACTACGATCAGGGGGCTTACTGTTCTTGAGTCTAGAGGTGTAAAGGCTGCGCTGATAGAACTTGTAGAGCAGGCCTCTAAAAGATCTAAAGAGATAGGAAATGATGTGAACAAGAAGGTTAAGGAGGAATTAATTGGTTTGCTACAGCAGACCAAAAAGAAAAAATAGTAGGGAAAATTAATTCAGTTTATGTGTAGTCGAGAACAACTTGACAGGATGCTCTACTTCCTTACAATTCTTCTAATAGTTTCACCACTGATTGCCTATATTTCAGGATTTTGGATCACCTACTGGAAACTAGTAACATTGCTAGGGGAAGAGCAGGGCTATGTTGCACTGGCAACCCTAGCATACATTCTAGTTTCACCAATTCTCGGCTACGTCATGCTCCTTTCACTTTTATCTTCGGCGTGGATCAACGTTTTCCTAAAGAACACATTGCAATTACCTCGGCCACCCCCTGACCAGTGGAAGATAAGCGCGGAGGGCTATGGCTTTCCAAGCGGCCACGCCCAAACATCCACAGCATTCTGGACCGCTGGCTATCTCTACTACAAGAGGCCGTCAATAGCTGTTTTCAGCATGTCGCTGATTACCTTGATCTCAATTTCAAGAATAGTGTTAGGAGTTCACTATCCACGCGACGTAATAGGAGGTGCTCTCATAGGGCTTACGGTAACCCTACCAATCTACTTCTTATCCATGAGGTTGTTTCTTTTAAAGAAAAAATATGCATCAACCGCGCTCCTTGCGTATAGTTTCTTTGTTCTATTTTTATCTCAATTACTATCCGACTTAACGCTCCTAAGAGTGGCCGGGGTCATAGCTGGCGCATCGGTATTTCCTTATATTCGCGAGCAGCTGAAACTGCCAGAGAGCCTTTCCCTACGACTTCTTCTAGCTGTAGGTGTACTTGCATTGTCGTTTGCTCTAACATGGATAGCAAGGTTCCTTCAGCCACCTCTTCAGTTTGCGACGTATGCCCTGATAGCTCTTATTATTACAACTTCCCCACTCGTTACAAAGCATTTAGTGTCGGCTTTTACCCCTAGAGTTAAATTTTTAAGGACACAGTTTTATTAATAATAGATAATAATGAACACTTCATTGGTGCAAGAAGATAGGATCAAAAATCAAGGTATTTTCCAAGAAACTGTGTCCCCTCTGGCGCTTCATGTTAGACTTGCGCTTGAGACATTCTCAGAACAATTGCAAAAAGATTTCCCAAATCTTAATACTCGTGAGCTTCTAGAGCTTCTAGAAGAAATCCTAAAGAAAAATGACATAAACCTAGAGGTTTCTACAGAACCTCTACCTTTAAAGCCTTTTTTAATGGTGACGAAAAAACCATTCTCAATACAGCTTCACACCAGATCGAATATATATGAGATATGGCCAACTTTGAGAAAAATATCTGGTACAGTATAATGATTCTGTTAAAGAACTTTGACGAGCTTACCCCACTCGGGGAACATGCTTCCCAGACCGGGGTCGGATCCTACTCTCCGAAAACCTTTTTCAATGCTGGCTCCCCCTCTGAAAACCCTCTCCGCTGCTAGAAGATCGCAGTCCATGTCGTAGAATTGAATGTTTCTGATTGCCTGTGCAAGATGTACGTGTGCAGTTATCCCAAGTGTTGACTCGCCATAGCAACCTATCATGTTTTTTACACCTGCAGACTCGCTAATGTATGCAACGCGTAAAGCCCCTGTTATTCCTCTAGTCTTCATTAACTTTATATTAATAATATCTGCAGCCTCAAATTCAACTGCCTTTAACGCGTCTTGGGGCGTCTTAACGCTCTCGTCAAGTGCTATTGGTATTGGGCTTTCATGTTTGATTAGCCTTAATCCTTCTAGATTATCCCATCTAGTGGGCTGCTCCACTAGCTCGACCTCATAAGAAGAAATCCTGTCTATAACGTGTATAGCCTCTTCTACACTCCAGCCTTGGTTTGCGTCTACCCTAATCCTAACATCTTCTCCCACCGCGTCTCGTACTTTACGAACCCTCTCAATGTCTTTCTCAGGCTCTAATCCCAGCTTTAGTTTTAGGATCCTGAAACCGTTTTCGACGTGATGTAGTGCTCTCTTAGCCATTTCTTCCGGCTCCATGATGCCTATTGAGATGTCTGTTTCAATGGATTCCCTGTAACCACCCAAGATTTTCCAGAGAGCCTGTCCGTGACTCTTCGCATAAAGATCTAGCATTGCAATGTTTAGTGCAGCTGCCAAGGAACTTGATACTTTCAGGCTCCATGTGTATTCATGGATCTTTTCTAGGCTTGTATATTCAACATTAATCTCGCTAAGTTTTCTAACTTCTTCGACTATAGACTCAAAGCTTTCACCTAGAACGCTTCTGGAAGGACAAGCCTCGCCCCACCCTTCCAGGCCATCAGGTGTTGAGAGCCGAATAACTAAAGTCCTGCTTTTTTCTGAGGTTCCGGTGGAGATGCGGAATGGCTCTAATAGGGGAACCTCAACCCTCCAGGCTTCAACTCTAAGCATCAATATTGTGAGTACATCTGTCGCTTATTTGTTTATCTGGAGATATGGACGCTAATACTACTTTTAAACTACGGCTGTAGATTTAGATTTTTGCAATGTCATAGATAAAAGTAATAGAGACAGTATCGTAAGTGTGTATACTAGGCTACTCAGTTTAGATATGCTCTCAGACATTGAAAATCTTCCTAGAAAGTATAGAGACTATGCGTGGGCATCTATTGCTAGAGCGGCCGGTAGACTTGGCTCCGACTATGAGAGCTATCTCGCAGAAATACGCAATGGATTTTTAAGGTCTTATGTTCAGGCGGAGCTTCCACTATACGATTATCTCTACTTTGAAAAGGCTTTAAAGAGCGTTTTAGCGGAGCTTCCAAATCTCAGGTATATCGAGAAAATTTATGTGTTATCCAGGCTGGCTGAAACCTCTTTTCTTTTATCTCGCGAAGAGTATCGCGAGTTTCTCGCAACTGCTCTAAACTATCTGCCTCCTCTCGGATATTCGGGAAAGGCTAGGCTTTCACTGGCACTTTCAAGATGCGGCATGTTTTCTGAGGCTCTCCGATTGCTTTCCGGCTACAGTGGTGGGAGGAAGGCATCCATTCTCGTCGAGCTTTCACTCGTGAGACAATTTGATAATGATCTTCTCGAGAAAACCATTGAGATGATAAGAAAGTTGAGAGATACCAAGAGAAAGATAGTTCTTTATTCGAGGCTTGCGAAACACCCCCTTTATAGCGAGACAGATGCTCCCAAGATTCAAGACCTAGCCCTAAGGCTCCCTCTAGGGGATACCCTTCAAGACACTTATATCTCTCTTCTCGTTGCTCGAAATTTAGGAGAGAGTGGACTCAAAAGCGAATTAAAATCTGCCATTGAACAGGTTATTAGGGGCATTCCACCTCTTGACCTTCTACCCATAGATTTTGCCGAGCTGGCTGTCGAGGCTGCCTACTATGCGCGGGGGTTCGAAGGGGCACTGGACTTCGCCTCGCAATCTGAATTTTATTCTCTACTAGCGGCCCATCTTGTAGATTATGTTTCCCAGGTTTCGATCGAAAAGCACCTTCAAAAAAAGGTGGAGTAAACCCCATAAAACTCTTATAGGATTAGAAGCTCTTAATGATTTAATGTACATTACAATCTCCTTTGAGGATAACCTAGAAATACCTGCTGTAGTATTTGACAAAGATTTCTACGAGAAGCTGAAGGCGTCCCTACCTATCACCTCCCGTACTCTCACATGGAAAGAGGAAGTATACTTCGAGACAAGTATCGAGTTTAAAGGACAAACTGTGACAAGAGTGCCAAGCGGGGCTCTCGCATACTGGCCGCCTGGAAAAGCTCTCTGCTTGTTTGCGTGGGCAAACCAGCCCTACGGACCAGTTAATCATCTAGGGTGGTTTTTAGGTCCTAAACACTACGTCTTTGAAATCGACGAGGACGAGGGTGTAAACGTGACACTTAGCGATCCTGTAGCTTATTCCACAAAACTCAGAGCGCTTTCCGAACAGCTGCAATCTACCGGGTTGTTCGCGGCTCCAAGAAAATGGGGCGAAGTCGAAAGTGTTGTCGGAGCCTATGCTAAGCATAACATACGCGTCGGCTTCGAGGTTTTCGCGGAGGACTTCGGCTATATAATCGAGTCTGACCCTATATATGAGAGGGATTTTTCAGCCTTGGATGAGGCTTTAGAGTATAGGATGCGCAGGGTTGTGAAAAGCCGGGTAGACACAAACGAAGATGGCTATGTTATACTCTCAGAATTTGTTTATCCAGGGCAGAACATAAGCGACGCTGTGCAACAGGTTGTTAAAGATTACATTAAGGTTATTGATATCTTAGGCTTAATTGGGTGAATGACTATTAAAGTTGTTCTCTGGGCTCTGGACTTTACCCCCAATAAGTATTTAGAAGATATATTGTCTTCACAACTTCGCGAAGAGGTCGTTTTCATCGGAGTTGGTGCTCTTCAGACTGCCGATGAGATACTTTCTGCAATGAAGGAGTTAAAGGCTAGCGAGGTGGTGACTGCTATAGAGGATCCTTGCGAAGTTCAAAAACTTCTTGATGAGGGTGTACAACCGCTTGTTGCTATAATAGAAGAGATTTGTAACGTGACGGCACTGGAAGAATGCAAAGAATATGATCCTTCGCGGGATATAGTGGTGGAAGATGGAGGAAAGGTTGTCGTCCTCAGAGTTCATGAGTTTTCCAGAATAATAGATATAATGTTCCAACTTGTTGAGCCTCATGAAAGACACGAACACGAAGAGGGGGAACAGGAGTAAAAATTTTTTATTTTTTAGACAACTTTTATTTCTTTTCTTCCCTCCCAAAGTCCATGAAGGTTACAGTATTCGATAGCATGGATTGTCCCGCTCTTTTTAAGAGTGATTTTTAGGTTGACTTCCGGCTCGCTATACTCAGGCTCAAAGTGTACGCGTGCTAACAGAATAGGATTGAAGGCGCGGCCCTCCTCCTCGAAGTAAACCTCAACCCAACGAATAGAGTGTTGAATCGTGTTTGGGTGTGGTCCCACGCTTATCTTAAGGGTGAAGGGTTCTCCGGCTTTCACCTGATCAGGCGCTTCGATTTTAGGGGTGTGTGTCTCAACCTTCGATATGGCTTCGCCTGAAGCTGCCTCAGGAGTGTAAATAAGGTCTCCTAACTTTTTAGTCATTTTCTCGCCAGTCTTTAAGATGCAACAACGAAATAAAAATTTTTGTTTTTAAAAGGTAAACTTAACTAACCTGTGAGTTTTTAATCCTAGGGGATGGTTACGAAGATGCTCAGAAAGGGGGTGTTACTCGCTGCTGGACTAGGGACTAGACTGGTTCCTTATAGTAAAGAAATGCCAAAGGAGATGTTACCTATCTTTGAAGGTGTTAATGGAAAAGTCTTCCTCAAGCCCATTATCCAAAAAATATTTGAACAACTCTACGATGCTGGAGTGCGCGAGTTTTGTTTTATAGTAGGCAGGGGAAAGCGGGTTATAGAGGATCACTTTACACCGGATTGGGCCTTTGTCGAGTACCTTGAAAATCACGGCAAGGAAGAATACGCGCAACTACTACGGGACTTCTACGGTAAAATCGAGTCTTCCTATATTGCCTGGGTTAACCAGCCAATCCCACGGGGGACAGGCCATGCAGTCTACATGGCGCGCACATTCGTAGGGGACGACTTTTTCTTTGCGGCGGCAGCAGACAATATTTTTATTGGAGAGAACGTTGCGTCGAGGCTTGCAGAGTTGTATAGCAGACTAGAATCCCCTGTCCTAGCCGTTAAGCGTGTAGCTGATCCTAGAAAATACGGAATTATAACAGGGAAGGAAATTGAAAATGGGATTTATGAGGTGGAGGGTGTTGTGGAGAAACCCAAGGTACCTGTATCTAACCTAGCGAATACAAGCCTCTATGTTTTTCCACCGGAAATTTTCAGAGCTATAGAAGAGTCGAAGCCGAGTCCTAGAGGCGAGCTCGAAATCACGGACTCAATACAGATACTTTTGAGCAGGGGCATTAAATTCTACGCATACGAGTCTAAGGCTGACTGGATCGACACAGGAACATGGGAAACATTTTTCCGGGCTATTGCGCTTTCCCTTAAACATAGTGGCGGATTTAATATTGTCTCGGACATCCTCGAGATACTAAGGGAGAAGTAACACCCTAAATATTTTTTAACAAATAGAGTCAATAACTTGTACAGGTGGTTTTGATGAGAGCCAGTAGCACTCCAGTTCTCCCTAAAGCCCTCCTTGTAATTGAGGCTTTCTTTGGCGGTTTCTACGTTTCGATAACAAGGGGACTTTTTGTGCCTATGATGGCATACAGCGGCTATGATCTCAGCAAGCTATCCCTGATCTTCGTACCCACAGGCTTTGGAGGTATACTGCTTGCCCACCAATTGTACACGAATCCAGAAGCTGCTACTTCACGTTTTAGATCTTTACTTCTAGTCACCCACCTTTCAGAGCGGATTCTATGGTTACTTCCTCCATTTCTCATTTCAAACCCGTACATCTTATCACTAGATTATCTGGCTGGAAACATGGTTTCAGTGACGGTTAGCATACTTCTCGGCGTTTTGATATACAGCATCTTCTCTAAAAAAGAGGTAGTTGAAGTGTCGGTTCACCGTTCCGCTGCTGGCGCTGCAGCCAGTCTTCTAGGCTCTTTTTTTATGACATATCTTTCAGCAGTTCAGACTGCCCCCTATTCATACATTGTGTCTTATACAACAGCTTTTCTCGCGGGGCTTGTAAGCACGGGAGCGCTTCTACTGCTGCCAACCATTCCTTTTAAAATTCAGGAGCTAAGCTCAGGGGGAAAAGCCGAGAAGGAGGCAAAGATAAAGGGAAGCGTAGTCTTTATTGTATTAGCGTTTCTCTTTGCTGGAAGCAACATGGTTGGCCTAGCGTGGAGCCCCTTACTGCTCCACCTTGGAGCTCCCGTTTATATTTCATTAGCCCTAACACTCTCTGGAAACATCGGAGGTCTTGTGGGGGCATATCTCTGGAGGTCTTATCGAAGCTATCTTATAGCAATTAGTATAAACTCTTTCCTTACAGCTCTGATTCCCTATATTCCATACCCAGAAGTCCACATTTTTATATCATTCCTCACTTCTCTGACATTTGCCGGTGCTAACCTCCTAGGGATGCAGGTCTTCGCAGAGTTAAATACCAGTCTCGGCAGAGTCAGGGCAGCAGCATTCCTAACGGGAGCAAACTATGCGGGGCTTCTGCTGGCTTCCTTAATTTCGTCTATGGGTGTTCTAAGTCCATTTACGGGTCTTTTAGTAGCCGGTCTTTTGAAACTTTTAGGCTTATTGATGGCAATGTTGGCTATTCCAGAGACAGCGATAATACCTGAGAGAAGAGCCTACGAGTATAGTAGGCTTATATATTCAACCAGCGCGCTTGGCTATTTCTTTACCGTTCAAGCATCCAGAGAATTCATGAAATTCATGCTGGAGACCTTGGCTCTCACCCTTCTCTTAACAATCTTATATATTATATACCGTCTAAGCTGGATAATAATGGGGATATGACATGTCACAAACAGACCTGCTTTCAATGCTAATCTTAATAATTAACGATGTAATTGCGTCAATACCTAAAATCTTCCTCGTCGCCGCCATTATTCTAGCAACCTTCATCTTAATAAAATTGGTAAACCGAGTTATCAAATGGCTCGTCTCCATAGGTAGATTTGAGGAGACATTGAAGGAAATAATCCCTGAAGGTACTCGCCTATCTCTTACAACCCTCCTGTCGATTTTCGCGGATGTAGCTATCCTTATCGCCGCCTCTGCGCTGATAATAAGGCTGCACGTCCCTGAAGGAAACGTGTTTTATCAGGAAGCAGTAGGGTATATTGCGAGGGCTGGAAGCGTCGTTATTCTCTCAATTCTCGCATTTGTGATGGTAGATGCGGTTGTTAAGTCAATGAAACTTGAGCGGAAGACCGAGAGGTTCTTTGTTATGCTCTCTGCACTTATATTCGTAATCCTAATAGTCGATCTAGCAGCTTTGAGTAATGAGGTTAAAGTAGCCCTCACCGCCGGGCTGGCCCTAGGAGTTGGCCTCTTGATAGGTGTTTTCTCTCTCTGGGCCTTCTTCGGCGACTATATAGAGGAGATAACAGTTGCTCTTCGAAGATTAGAGCCTAAAACTTCTAGCCAGATACTAGCTGAGAGGGAGTTACCTCCAGAATAGCGTGGGAAGATGACACTAAGTTTTCTACTTGTTCTCTTCTTGGCTCTACCGATTTATTCTGTATTGTTCTACTACATTGTCATATTATGGCTTGCGGCGAAATTTCCCGGACATACTAAACGGTTAGGTTTAGGGGTCAAGGGGTTACAATCTCTAGATGTTCTCATTCCTATCAGGGAGGAACCGGTGGAAATTGTCAAGGAGACTTTGAAGCGTAATAGGGAAGGCTTTGAGACTGTGGAGTGTGTCAAAAAAGTTACCCTTCTCTCAGATGATAATCAAGAGTATTTCCAGCGGCTCGTGAAAGATATAGAGCCTTTTAGCAAGGTACAAATTATCAGACGTCAGGAACCAAGAGGTGGGAGGACAGGAGCACTCGACGACTATTTCACCTCTACAGACGCTGACTACATTTTAATCCAAGACGTAGATGGTTTCATTGATAAACGCTCCCTTACAAGCCTATGCGAGTCCCTCGAGGGCAGCGCGGCATACGTAATACCGTGGAAGGGGTATTCGCTAGAAACCACACGAGTAGCAAAAGCCTTAATTTTCTTCACAGACTTTGGCTCTCAGCTTCTCTACAAGCTTCGGTTCAAGGCAGGTTTCTTTGTTTTTCCACTAGGGTCAGGAACAGCTTATCACCGTGAGACTATAGTAGGGCTGGGAGGTTGGGGCGACGGTATAATACAGGATGACATATACATGGGTGTAAAGCTAGCCTCGAAAGGTTATATTCCGGCTTTATTGGAAGACGGTGAGATCTATGTTTTAGTCCCTTCCCGGATGTATAGCTTGCGGAAACAGCAATCGCGTTGGGCGTATGGAACAAGCGAGGTGCTATCACGCAACCTTAAAAAAATACTCGGAGCACCTATACCACTTCACATGAAGCTTGAGATGATCATTTATATGCTACAGCCTGTCGAGACGCTTCCACCTTTCCTCGCACTGACTCTATCACCTTTAGTGGCTTTTATGGATCAGGTATCCACACCCCTTACGTTACAGATTCTTCAGGTGTTTGGCGTGTTTGCACCTCTCGTCGCACTGGGAATCCTTTATGGACTCCTTCTTTACAAGGTACAACCAGGGGCTTTATCAGGAAAATTTAAGGAGTATGTAGTGAACGCAGGGAGATTTTCAGCCATATTAGCGGTTCTCTCGCCTCATTTATCAATAGCTGCTCTAAGGGGTTTGTTAAGACTAGGATTAAAGTGGGAAGTTACGCCGAAAGGGGAGAAGGAAAAGAAAAGCCCAAAAGATAACACGCCGTTTTGGATTGTTTTATGGTCAACACTGGGCATCATCTTCTCGGTAATTTACGCGAATATGTATTCGTTGACAGTTCCTCTTCTATACTTAATAGCATCTCTATACAGCCTATTTAGATTAGAACTATGATCCCCCACTAGTTGGGAGGTTTTTGCGAGGGTATGCTTTCACACCTTAGCCATTCTCAGGTAAAGTTTTGTCCTTGAATTTTCTGCCCAAGGAGGAAGAATATAGAGAGGCTTAGTCAGTTTTTGGTGAAAACCAGATGCCCCTGCAGGAGCTCTAAGCTAGTAGCTATAAGGAATCGAAGATTTTATTAAGCCCCGGAGACCCTTCCCTTATAATGATACTACAAAAAGCGAGACTTAAGCTAAAAACACCTGGTTAATTCATGGAAGAACAATGTAAGTTGGTGGAGGCCACATTGCAAGGTAAAGGATGCTGGGAACACTTAAAGGTGTCTTGGATGTTGATGTCCCAAAGAGTAGGCTGAGAAGACTTGGCTGTGGCGGCTTAAGCTCGGTTACTGGCGCTTCGTACGGTAAGCCAGCGAGTTCTTTTGTCTTGTTTATCGCCTCGTCCAAGGTTAATATGTCGTCTATAAGTCCCATCTTTAAAGCCTCCTGTGGGGCGTAAGGTCTTCCAGTGAATACTTCACTGTTAACGTTTTTCCTATTCTCCAAGACTATATTTTGAAACAGCCTAAAGTATTCGTCTATAATCTCCTGCATTACCTTTTCTTCCTCAGCTGTCATGTTGCGGAAGGGGGATCCGATGTCCTTCAGCGGCCCCG
The DNA here is from genome assembly GCA_041287245.1 of Infirmifilum sp. Taxonomy (GTDB): domain Archaea; phylum Thermoproteota; class Thermoprotei; order Thermofilales; family Thermofilaceae; genus Thermofilum. The sequence continues at coordinate 253,977 of JBEULP010000117.1, forward strand.
ACTTTATCGTATATACTCTTATACCTAGTTTTCCCAGTAAGCCCTCAACAGAGGTAACCGAGGTGTATACCCCGATAGAGCCTACGAGTGCAGAGGGGCTAGCATAGATCTTCGTCGAGGGGCAGGCTGCCATGTAAGCACCGCTTGCCATGCTTCCCTGGGCGAAAGAAACCACCACCTTTTTGGCTGCAAGCTTCTTAATAGCGTTGTAAAGGTCATATGAAGCAGATACCGTGCCTCCAGGGCTGTCGAAAACGATTATCACAGCTTTGACGCTGGGGTCATTCCGCGCATTATCGATTAAACTGATATACTGGTCTACGCTTGTTGTCGCGCCTAACAGCGAACCGGATGAGTAGTCAATTGTCCCTGAAATCTTAATCTTGGCTACATGGGGTACTAATAGAGTGGAGGACTTACTAGACGAGAAGAAAGCCAGAAGCACCCCTACCACGACAAGGGTTATAATGATGATAAGGGGAAGCCTCTTCTGAATACTTATTTTGTTAGCTACTTGCGCCATGTGAAATTAAAATATAGGCGGGGATATATCTACTACGGTTCGACATGGTCAAACATTATGATGTTATTGTTTTCGGTACAGGCTCTGCAATGAACATAGTCTCGGAACTATTAAACCAGGGGTATGAAGGTAAGTTTGCCGTAATCGAGAACAATATGGTTGGAGGCATTTGCTTAACCCGGGGCTGCATACCCTCTAAAATGCTTCTCGAAGTAGCACGAAACCTTAGAAGAATACGAGAAGCATCGAAATTCGGCATAGAGGTCTCTCTCAAACCACCTGATTTCGCGTCTACGATGGAGAGTGTTTGGCAGAGAATATATAGGGAGAGTAGGGAGATCGAGCACTCTCTTAAACATCACCCACTCATTGATCTTTACGAGGTAGACGGAGTATTCGTTGGTGATTATACGGTCGACGTTGGTGGGCGGGAAATCGAAGGCGAAAAAATCCTCCTCTGCACCGGGTCCAAGCCTAAAATACCTTCCGTGCCAGGGATAGAGGAAGTAGAGTATTATACCAACGATAACTTCTTCAGGGATCTGCGAAAACTGCCCAGGCGAACGGTCGTGGTGGGGGCAGGTTATGTGGGATTGGAGCTGGGCTTCTTTCTAGCAATGATGGGGAGCAACGTCACCGTTCTGGGAAGGCGTCCACAAGTCTTACCTGAAGAAGAACCTGAGATTTCACAGCTGTTGAAGAAAGATCTTTCCCAATATATGGAAATTAAGACGGGATACGAGGTTGTCGAGTTCAGAAGATCTGGGGAACGCAAGATTGTTGTTGCCGAAAACAAAGCTACAGGGGAAAACGTTGAGTTTGAAGCTGATGCCATCCTTATAGCATCTGGACGGGCATCATATAGTGACGTTACCAAGCCGGAAAAGACTGGGGTCAGAACCGACGAGAAAGGTTGGATTATAGTCGACGAGTACCTAAGAACCACAAAAAGCGACATATGGGCTTTTGGTGACGCAACTGGGAAGCTGATGTATAAACACAAGGCTAATTATGAAAGTGTAGTTGTTTACTATAACGCTTTTAAAGGAGAGGAGGTAAAGGCTGATTACCACGCTGTTCCTCACGCAATCTTTACCGAGCCTGAGGTTGCCAGCGTGGGGCTTCGGGAAGAGGAGGCACGGAAGAAGTATGATATTCTCATTGGCTACGCAAATTATGGTGAAACAGCAAAGGGAGAGGCCATGAAGGCAGAAGACTACTTTGTAAAGGTAATTCTTGATAAGGAAACATTGAAGATTCTCGGAGCTCACATCGTGGGACCGGAGGCTTCTATTCTAATACAGGAGATTGTAAACCTTATGTACACAGAATCCGGAACAGCAGAACCCATTTACAGGGGTATGCACATCCATCCAGCTCTCTCTGAGGTTGTTGAGAGGGCGTTCTTCCACCTCCACGAGCCTGAAGATGCGCACCGTCACATACACATATAATTAAATTTTTCCAAGTGTAAAGTACACCTTAGCGTTAAGTTAAAAAATTTTTAGATGTTATAAGCTATGAAGAGTATGGTCAATAGAAGGCTCTTAGTAGCCCTAGCCGTATTATACGTCCTCTACTTTTTAGTCTATGTTCACAGGACGATAACAGGAGTCCTAAAACCAGAATTGCAGGTTATTTCTGCTCAAACTGGCTTTGAATTGGCTCTACTCTCCTCCTTAATGGCCTCGGCATATTTTTATGCATACTCAGCTATGCAGCTCCCCGGCGGGGTTCTCGCCGACGCGCTGGGAGTTAGAAGATATGTTGCTCTCAGTGGAGGGGTTATGGCGCTAGGGGCGCTTCTATTTTCATCAGCTGTCCCTACGCTCATGCTGATCGGCCGCTTCCTTATTGGAGGAGGAGCCGCAGCTGTCTACATCTCTATTCAAAGGGTTATAGGCGTCTATGCTGAAAAAAAACGTGGGGGTCTCCTTACTGGTCTTGCTCTATCTGTTGGGAATCTAGGTGCATTATTTGCAACGGTTCCTGCAAGGTCGCTGCTAGATGTTTTAGGCTTTTCAGAGTTTTTCTTCGTTCTTACGCTAGTATCGGTGGTTCTAGCGATCATACCACTTTACGCGATTAGTGATGAGGGGATAAGTAGCAAGGGAGTGGTGGAAGGGCTCAGGAAGGCCCTGAGACAGTTAAAAATTGTTGTGAAGTCATACCACTCATGGGCTGTTGCCCTTGCTTATACAGGGACGTACTCGGCTGTACTTGCTTTTCAATCGTTTTGGGGTTATGAGTACATGCAGAAGTATTATGGTTTTTCAAAGGCGGAGGCAGCGGAAGCATTGTTTTTCCTCGCACTTGCTTTTCTCATAAGTGTTCCTATTATAGGATATGTAAGTGACTCTCTTCTCAAGAAAAGAAAGCCTATACTTATAGCCGGCTGTTTTCTCCACTCGTTAGCATGGTTTACAGCTGCTTTAGCTCCCAGCCTCGGTGTAACAAGGATGGGCATTTACCTATTTAGCTTCGTACTAGGCTTAATAGCTTCAACTCACATGGTGATATCTCCCATGTCACGGGAGGCATACCCACCAGAATTTTCAGGGACTACATTTGCCTTTGTAAACCTCATAGGTTTCCTGACAGTTGCTATCTACCAAAGCCTAGGAGTAGTATTCACAAATCCTCTTAATGTTCTCACCCTCTACGGAGTGATCGCCTTCATAACAGGAGTATTGGCCCTAAAAACAAAGGAAACTCTCAGTTAAAAAATAAAAATATTATTCATGGGGTTTGTACAGCTCCGTACCAAGGCGTCCATTTGCCCCATGCGGGTATGTGTCCAAAGGTTGCGTTTACTCCTATATATAGGGCCACTAAGCCAGCGATAGCCAGCAAGGCTACTCCAAGCCAAGCTAGCATCTTGTTTTTCATGTTGAAGAAGATTGGCGATAAGAGGACGGAAAGCCCTGTTAAGAAGTACATGGCAAAGGTGGCGTCAGGCTCCTTGGTTAAATGATAGTTGAGTATCGCTATTCCATGTACCACGGGCAGGATTCCAATGAAGGCGAAGGGGATGGAGGTTAAAGCTATATTGATTCTAAGAAGTAATGAAAGGCCCAAAATAAGACAAGCCAGGCCGAATATCGCCCAAGGATCCATTAGGACGATGTTATAGGGACCTGGAAATGGCCACGTGATCGTTGCCCAAATACCAGTTGCTAAGGCATATAAGCCTACTCCGAAGAAGAACACTCCATAGCCTCTATTTAGTTGTTCCAGGTCTCTCAGAGGCTTAATAAAGTTAAAGTAGATAAAGGTGGCGGTAGCGAGTAGGGTTGCGCCTAGTAGCATCAACCAAGTGTCTAGTGGATCTACCACAAGTAATGCAGCGGCAACATTAACTACTGAGAGGTGTTGCATCGTCATAGCAATAAATCATTATGTAAAGATTTAAATATAGTTCTCTTTTTTCCGTTTGAAAAAAAGCCTCTTAAGTTATTTCGGTTTTAAGAAAAAATTAGTAAGCGAATACAGCTATCTTGAAGCTGAAAAAGGAGAGTTAAAGCCAAAATGTAAAGCTTAACATGTAATTTTTGCTAGGCTGATGCAATTAGTGAGAATGCACTCTAAGGCAAGTTGAGAATGTCGATCATTATCCAGGACAAGCCATGCGGTTAAGATGAGTGGGTGTATGATTTCCTTGCTCACGTTTCATGAACAGCAGAAACCAATAAGTATATACTTTGGCAAAACAGGTTACAATTATGTACCTATCTAACCCTAATGTTGCCCCAATATACTCAATTGGTCTTGGCCCTACCGAGATATTACTACTTGCGATAATAGCAATAATACTATTCGCACCTAGGAAAATACCCGAGCTTGCTAAGGCAATAAAAGAGTCAGCTGACATACTTAGAAAGGAGACGAGCGAGGATGAGGTTAGAAAGGATGAACCAGAAAAAGAGAAGCAATTAGAGAAGATTTCTGAAAAACTCAAGGATAAAGAGGAGAAGAATAAAAAGAGGTTATTCTAGCTTGGCTTAGAACATACAGGGCAATCCTCTCTTCTCGAAACCTTTAAAACTTCAAATGAGCTCCTGGCACCATCAAAGATGAAGAGCCTGCCTATAGGTATTTCACCATGTCCCGTAAGTATCTTCAAAGCCTCAAGGGCTTCTAGGGAGCCCAAGAAACCAGCTGTCGGCCCAGCGACTGGAAGATGTTTTTCTTCTTGGATATTTTCCGGGAAGATGCATCTGAGGCATGGGCCAGCGCGGGGGATAACGACCATTAACTGCCCGTAAAGTCCTCGAATAGCAGCATGTATCAATGGTTTACTCAGCTTGACGCAAGCTTCATTGATCAAAAACCTTGTCTTCCAGTTATCAAGACAGTCTACAACGATATCTGCTTCCCGTATGATTTCTAGAGCGTCGTCCAAGGTGTTGATGCGTTTATTGATAATATCTATCTTCACATCCGGGTTTAGTTTCCTTAGCTTGGCGAAAGCGCTTTCAACTTTAAACGAGCCTATATCGGAGGTCCAGTGTAAGAACTGTCTGTTAAGGTTGCTCAGCTCAACTTTTTCGGAGTCTATGAGTATTACTCTACCAACTCCAGCGGCTACTAGATAGGTCGCCACGGGGGAGCCCAAGCCTCCCAGTCCAAATATAGCCACAGTGGACTTCTTCAACTTTTCCTGCGCCTCAACACCCCATACCCTGATTTGCCTATCATATCTTGTTAGCTCCTCATCTGTGAGCATGCAATCATTACTATTTTCTTTGGAAATAATTAATTTATTTCGGTATTGAAAGAGTATTTGTGTGAAGGCGGTAGCCGTAGTAGGGTTTAAAGACTCTGGAAAAACAACCGTCGCGGAGTTTCTCGTCAGGGAGTTAAGGTCCAGGGGCCTCCGGGTAGCTGCTATTAAACATGCGCACGGCGGGATAACACTTTATGACGACGATTCAAGCCGTCTCTTCAAGGCTGGCGCAGACATTGCCGTTGCGCTGGCAGATGGTGAGTCTGTTGAGCTGAAGAGAGGGAAGCAAAGCCTGTGGCAGTATCTTTCTCTTTTCAGAGGGTATGACTTTTTAGTTGTTGAGGGGTTTAAGAGTATATTTCCAGGCTCGCGAATAGTAGTTGCGAGGGACGTAGATGAGGCAAAGCAGCTTTCAAGTCCTCTTGTAATAGCCTACACTGGTAGGGTAGCTGAAGAAGCCACAGAGTCCCCCTTTAATGCCCCCCTTGTAAACTTCTCCAGGGAGCCCGAAAAGCTTGTAAACATTGCTTTAGAGAAGTCCTTAGAACCGCTCCCAGGGCTCAACTGCGGTTTTTGTAAGTACGGGAGTTGTATGGCTTTAGCTGAGGCTATAGCTAAGGGTGAAGCGGGGCTGGGGGAGTGTGTTGTACTTAAGAGTAAGGTGAAGCTAGTTGTTGATGGTAAACCGGTGGAGCTGAATCCTTTTGTCCAAGATGTCTTTAAGAATGTAATGCTTGGCCTTGCGTCTTTACTGAAAGGCGTAGAGCCTAATCCAAGGAGACTGGAACTAACCGTTTCCTTATAAACTTACTGGGTATTCCGGTGAAGCGATTTTTATACTTCTACAACGCTCATAGAAAGAAGGATTATGCTACCTACAACTTTAGTGGGTAGTTTTCCGCTAGATTACTCGATAGCCAATATTAGGAAAACCCTTGAAGACCAGTTTAAGCTGGGAGTGACTTTCCCGGTGCTCCCTCAGCTTCGAGACTTCGTCTACATCTACCTTCAGCCCCTACTAGCTCAAGGAATAGTCCTGAAAGAGGGCCTGGGCTACCGCTTGGCGAAGGATATCAATGAAGCTGAAATTGAGGTCCCTGAGGATGTCTTAATAGCAGCTGACGTGGCCAGGGAGATGGGGTTGAAATACCGGGTCCCCATTACAGGACCCTTTACTCTTGCTTCGAAGATAGCACTCCCTAATGGCAGGATCGGTGACATCTCCACATCTGCCGTTACAGAGAAGAAAACCTTAGAGTCTATTGTAGAATATATGGGAAAGCTAGCCCGAAAAATCGACAGTGAAGTTAAAGGGCATCTCTACTGTGTGGATGAGCCGGTACTAGCAGTAATTGTCGGGTCTAGGAATATAATGTATGGTTACTCTCCTGAGTTTATTCACGACAAGCTGGACTACGTTCTAAGTAACTTGAGCGGGGAGATGAGAGGGATACATGTCTGCGGAAAACTTCCTCCTTTGCTGAAACAAATTTTACTAAATCTTCAGAACGCCGGTTTTCTCGACCACGAGCACAGTGATTTCCCCGCGAACAGGACGTATTATTCACGGGAAGAGCTCCTCAAAAGCTCGAAAAAACTTGGGTATGGTATAATCTCTCCAAGCAAGCCATCTGTCGAAAATAAGGAGATTGTGCTCTCCCTCGCAAAGGACGCTTATGACCGTTATGGCGACGCCATCGCGTTTTTCAAGCCTGACTGTGGCTTCGGTGGGCTTAAGGGTTATCTCGGGGGACGCGAATACGAGGAGATAGTCTTAGAAAAAATAAAACTGCTTGTAGAGGTCGCAGAGGAGGTGTCCTAGTGCAGCTCCTTGAGCTTGAGGAGCCTATTGTTTGTAGGATTGTCGGGAGGGTTAACAGGTTCGTCGTGGCTGTTCGAGCGGGAGGAGAGGAGAGCCTCGCCCATATAAACAATACGGGGAGACTTCTCGAATATATCAAAGGTGGAAAGACAGGCTACTGTCTACCGCATCGAGGGAAGACTCGCTATCGTTTGATAGCTGTTGAAGACATCGACGGTGCGGCTCTTATTGATACACAACTACAGATGAAGAGTTTCGAAGTAGCAGTACAAGGGAAAGTGCTTGAATGGGCTCAGTGCGACTTGATTTCAAGGTCCCCTGAGGTTGGAAGATCTAAGCTGGACTATCTTTTAAGGTGCCGGGGGAGGGAAACTTTCACCGAGCTTAAAAGTGCTGTTCTCAGACAGGGAGACTACGCGATGTACCCGGATTGCCCCACACCGAGGGGCAGGAGGCATATTATGGAGCTTATTGAGCTTTCCAGCTCCCGGGTTCGTACTTTACTGGTCTTCGTCGCAGGGTTAAGGGGGGTGAAAGCGTTCAAACCTAACACAGAAGGAGACCCCGAGGTAGCAAGACTGTTAAAAAACGCCGTCTCGGCAGGGGTTGTTGTTAAGGGTTTCTCAATCTTCTATGACCCCAGCGGTTCTAGAATACTTCTCGATAGAAAAAACCTTAGAATAGAGATATAAAGTCTTAGGTTTTTTCAGCTATACATTTGATGAGATTCGCGTACTCCTTCTTAGCCGCCTCCATATACTCTCTACTCAGAAGACCATGAGGTGTAGGTACCTCGAAGATGCGTTTCGGAAACTCTACCTCATCCGGATTAAAGCCTTCGCGGATTTTTAGCTTATATTTTTCTCTCAATATTTTCCTGCCTAGCTCCTTCAAGTCATCGACTGTAAGATTTATTCCAAGGGGTTTCAACGCCTCGGATATTATCTCTGGCTTGTAGATTTCCCTAGCGAACAAGCATATGACCAGGCTAGTTAGAACCTGTCTCCAAGACTCCTCTTCATATAACGCTTTAACCAAATCGCTTGGTGAAACATCTTTCCCCAGAGTTTTCTGGTCTAAGGAATAGCCAGCGCTGTCCAAGTGGCTATGTCTGGCCCCGAAGGCATAGTTAAGGTATGCAGCGGGACCTGTGTGATAGCCAGCCATTTCGTTGCCGCTGAAAGATAAAGCGAAATCTTTTCCACCGAATTTTTCCGCTGCAAACCGCACACCTCTCGCCATAGCTTTATAGAGCTCCGTGGGTTGGTCTACGATTCTCTTAACGGCCTCTATATAGGAGGAATAGTTGCCCCAGTCGAGCTCTACACCATCGAGATCACTCTTTGATACTAGGCCCCGCTTGTACGCCTCGGTGGCCCAGGCTAGGACAACACCCGTGGACATGGCATCAAGTCCATAGGTTTCTACTATATCGATTAGTTTGAATAAACCCTCGGGCTCTCTAGCGCCAAGCATAGCGCCGAGAGCATAGATAGGCTCGTAGTCGTAGCCTATGAATGTTGTCTTATAAAAGTAGGGTTCCTCCTCGTATGGTTCTCTGAGCACTGCTAGGTGGATGCAAGCAACTGGGCAATGTGCACATGAGACCCTTCTACCTAAGTAGTGCTCAGCCAGGTATTCTCCCGATATTTTCTCGGCTGTGTCTAGGTAGCTCTGCTGAAGATTAAGGGAAGGTAGAGCTTTCAACGCATTCAATTGTAGCACGTTTACAGGAGTTCCTATCTCGTGGTACTTCCTCATGAGCTGACTTTCAACGATCAGCTTGAATATCCTGTCGTAGACTTCGCGGTACGCCCTCTTGTCTACAACCGGTATTGAGGATCTCCCAGATACCACTACGGCTTTAAGGCGTTTACTCCCGAAAACCGCGCCCAACCCCAACCTGCCGAAGTGCCTGTATGTCTCAGTGACAACACCAGCATAGCTCACCATTTTCTCCCCAGCCCTTCCAATCCGCATTATAGTCCGCATACCTGACCCAGGCTCAACTTCCATCAGGATCCTACCCACAGTGTAGCTGCTAGTCATACCCCAGAGTGCTCGGGCATCACGGAAGTAGACTTTGTCTCCATGTATGGAAAGCCAAACTGGAAGGTCGCTTGCACCTTTAATCACGATTGCACCATATCCCGCGAGACGGATCGCTATGGCCGTCCTACCACCAGCGTGGCTTTCTCCCAGGTTTCCCGTGTGAGGGCTTTTGAAGAGGGCTACAGTTTTAGAAGCTGTGGGGTAGAGCGCGTTGAATGGGCCTGTGGCGAAAACAATAACGTTTTCTGGTCCTAGGGGATCGGCGTTTCTGGGAAGTTCTTCTTCGAGTAATTTGATAGCTACGCCTGTCCCCCCTAGGTATTCCTCAAAAAGGTCGCTGCGATTCTCAACCCAGTATTTCTTGTTGGTTAGATCAATATACAGGACTCTGCCTAGACTACTGATCACCGACATATGTTTCACCCTGAGAGAGATAAAACTCCGTAGGGGCAATAATTAGCGCAGTAGCCGCAATGAACGCATATGATTGGCTTATTAGTCTCATAATCCCATAGAACCGCACCGATTGGGCAAGCACGGGCACAGTTGCCGCAGCCTATACACTTAGAGGAATTGAGCAGTACACCCCCATCTTTACGCTTAACTAAAGCACCCGTCGGACAAGCGGCGGCACATGACGGCTCAGCACACCCCCTGCACACGACAACTTTAAAGCCTCTCTCTACGCCACCTATGCTTGACACGTGTATTGCAGCCTTAGCAAGCCCGCCTTCCCCAAATCTACGCGAGCAAGCGAACATGCAAGACATGCATCCAACGCATTTCGCTACATCTTGGACGACAAGTCTAGTCACGCCTTATTTTATCCACTCATAATATAATAGTTATCTTAGTTATCTTAAGAAGATCAGTTAAAAAAGAGATTTTTATAGACCTAGGTCGTAATATTATTACGTATGAACACTTCTGAACACAAGGAGGAATTTTTAATCCCTCTTGTTTCGCTCCGAGATACGACTACAGTAAATGTGGCTGCTGAGAAAATGTGGGAAAACGAAGTGCCCGTGGTACCTGTCGTTGACGCTGAGAAGAAGTATATAGGGGTTGTCTCGATCTTCACCCTCCTCAAGACTAGGGTGCAGGGAAGCACCAAACTAAGAAGTCTCATTGAGAAAGCCCCTTTAGTGGAATTGCCAGCAGATCCGATATATGTGGCGAGGCTTTTGGCGCGGACGGGCCTTCCGGGGTTAGCTGTTTTAAAGGGGGGTGATGTGGCAGGAATAGTATCTGCGAGACGTGTTATCTATGCTCTAAAACTGGCTCCTAGGGTGCCGGCTAGGCACCTTATGTATCCTTTAGAGCCACTTGAGCCTGATGATAGTATTGAGAAGGCTAGAAAGATAATCGCACAAGTGGGGCTCAGGCTTTTGCCTGTTGCAAAGGATGGGAAGCTTTTAGGCGTTGTAAAAGTGTACGATCTCGTCAATTTTATATATAACACCCCTCTCCGCCGAGATCGTTTAGGGGAGGTAAAAGGAGAAGTAGAATACTTTCTAGACCAGCCTGTCTCGAAGATCATAACCTCCTCTCATAGGATAGTAAATGTTGATACTCTCCCCATAGTAGAAGATATCGCAGAAGGAGCTGTTATTGTAGACTCAAAACAAATGGTTGTGGGTGTTATTTCCCCATATATTTTCTTGAGGCGGTTACTATCACAACTGGAAGAGGCGAGACTCCCCGTAACGGTCGAAGGGGTAGACGAGCTTGACTTTGTAGAGCAAAACCTGATTACCCGTAAGGTGCTTGAGACAGCTAGAATAGTTGCCGAAAGAGCCAATCTCCTGGAGTTATCAGTTGTCATAAAGTCTCGTGAAAAGACTGGGGATCGGCGTTGGTACGAGGTGAAAGTTTCTATAAAACTCGATAAAGGTGTGTACTCGACCTCTTCTGCAGGCTGGAGCGCCTTCGAAGCTGTTTCTGAAGCTTTGGAGCTCGCGTATAAGAATTTTTCTAAGACGAAAGAGAAAAAGCGAGAGCGCAGAATTGATTTAGCAAGGCTACGGAAGAGTTTAGGCTTTTAGCCTGGTTGAGGAAATAGATATTTAGGCTATTTTTCCTCTTTAAGCATATGGTTGAAATTTTTCAGGATAGGCTACAGGCGGGACTGCTTCTCGGAGAAAAACTCCTTTCAACAAAGGAAGAGTGGGAAAAAACTGTAGTGTTAGGCATCCCAAGGGGAGGTGCAGTCACAGCATTAGGTGTTTCTAAGAAGCTTAAAGCTCCGCTAAGCATTATCGTCTCAAGGAAGCTCAGAGCCCCTGGGAACCCCGAGCTAGGCATAGGGGCTGTTAGTGAGCATGGAGCTCTATGGCTTAACCATGAAATAATAAGTCAACTAGGGGTAGGAGAAGAATACCTCCAGGCGGAAATATCTTTTCAGCAGAAACGCGTATCAGAATATATTGAGAAGTTCCGGGGAGGTCTTCCCCTCGACCTAAGCGGACATGATGCAATTATTGTCGACGACGGCGTCGCAACCGGAGCTACTATTATAGCAGCAGCTATGGCCGCTAGAAAAGCTGGTGCCTCAAGGGTTATTGTAGCAACTCCTGTAATAGCCGAAGATGTAGTTGAAGTTGTGGCTAAATATTGCGATCTCCTTGTTTGGGTGTTAAAGCCTTTAATTCTCTATGCTGTCGGCATGTACTACAGCAACTTTTCAGAAGTAAAAGATGAGGAAGTCCTAAATATTCTCAATGTTTCCCATACTAGCTAATAAAATGCTGGACGTCTAGTCGCTAGACCCTAAGTATGTTATAGCCAGCGGCTTTTCTCAACCGGTTCATTATCGTGAGACCCAACCCTCTCTCCTCGAACCCCTCTGCAATAATGTAATTGACAGAGCACTGATCCAAATACCTTAGAGCTCTGAAGAGGTTTTTAGCTACAACAAACAAGTTTTTCCTAGACCCTAAGCTTACCACAACGCCAAGCCCCTCATACTCCTTAGCCGTCTCGTCACTGCATAGTATTCCAATACGAAGACCCCCTGAGGCTTTCTCCCGGGCAATTTCCCGCACTTTAAGCACTAGCCTTGAAAGATCATCATATCTCTCAGACTCGACGAGAATCATCTCTGCCCTAGGTGCGTAGTGCCTGTACCTGGTGCCCGGTGCAACAGCATGGCTTGCCTCACCAAGCCCCCGAGCAAACTCTGGGACAATTACTTTCACGCCTAGTGTTTCCTCTATTTGCTCGAGTGGAACAGCACCGGGCCTTAGAAGAACGGGGGGCCAAACCGTAATATCCAGGATTGTTGACTCGACCCCGTGTATAGTCTCTCCGGCATCTAATATCAAGTCTATTTCACCGTCAAAATCCTCGAAAACATGTTGGGCTGAAGTGGGGGAGGGTCTCCCAGACTTGTTTGCACTAGGCGCAGCTATAGGCTTTCCAAGCTCCTCTATTAAGCGAATAGCCACTGGGTGTGCCGGGATCCTGACTGCCACCTTAGGGAGCCTTGCGGTGATCTCCTCTAGAACATCTCTCCCCTTAGGCAAGATTAATGTAAGAGGACCAGGCCAAAACTTTTCTGCGAGTTTGAAAGCAATGGGGGGAGGGTTATCTGATACCTGTAGAAGCCACTCCTCAGAAACTATGTGAAGGATCAAGGGGTTGTCCGGGGGCCTTCCTTTAACCTTAAAGATCCTCAAAATCGCCTCCCTGTTGTCATAGGCTGCTCCAAGCCCGTAGACCGTTTCTGTTGGAAATGCGACTAGGCCGCCTCGAGCCAGTATCTCTGCTGCTTTTCTTATTTTATCAAAGTCCGGTCTTGCCGGGTCTACTTTAATTATGATAGGTTTCATTTTCACAATGCTTGCTTAATCTCTTCTTATTATATTCTTCTGGAACACCCGTTTAAGACTTTTCCAGTAAACAAGTTAGTGGACTATTTTATAGGCTCTTTTATACGTAGACGGATCAAGTCTTGCTTTACACATCAAATTCGTTGAAAGTCGAATTTTTTAATAACAATCGTTATATACATGTTAGCCAAACTATGGACGATGATACAGGTAAACGAGATCATATATGCAGTGCTCCTCTTCGCATGGGTAATGTTTGTCGTTAGCATAATAGCAAAGCTAACTTATGAGTTTTTCACAAAGAAAGGGGAAAGCCATAAGGTTGCCATTTATTACGCGAGAAAGGTAATCCACATCCTAGCAGGAGGTGTTGTAGCGCTCCTTATAGCTTTGTACCCATTATTCTCAACGCCGATCTTGCCATTCGCTCTGGGCCTTGTCCTTGCCCTTCTTACCTACTTACCTCATAAGACGGGAAAACTGATGTACTGGTTCCAGGATCCTGAAAACATCTACGAAGTGGATTTTTGCATAATGTGGGCTATTTTCATAACTCTCGGGTGGTTCGCAGGGATACAGCTTGGATATAAAAACCCATTTCTTTTCGGAGCTCTCCCGCTTCTTTTCATGGCTGTTGGTGACGGCGTGACAGGAATCGTGCGAAATGCTTTGTTTAAAAGGAGGATAAAACACTGGAGCGGGAATCTCGCGATGTTTATAGTGAGTGCAGCGATGGCTATAGTTCTAGGATTCGGGATTTCAGGTATTCTTTCAGCTCTGGCGGCCAGTTTTGTGGAGAGGATTGAGTATCTTGGGAGCATAAAGCTTGACGACAATATTACAGTTCCTATAATATCCTTCTTAACACTTTATTTGATACAGTTCACAGGAATATTCTGACGGCAAGCATCTTTACAGTATTTTTTAACTTAGGTTTAGGCATAGAAGAAATCTAAATTCTTAAACCAAAATAGTTAGATTACCAAACCGTAAGATTTATAATTCACTATTTTGAATATACTAACGCTAAAAAGGTGGTTAGAATGTCAGAAGGACGAATCCCTCTCTTAGGAGAAAAAATACCTGCACTGGAAGTAAAAACAACGCACGGCAAATTTATTCTCCCCGACGATTTTAAGGGCAAATGGGTTGTGCTTTTCAGCCACCCAGCTGACTTTACTCCTGTGTGCACTACAGAGTTTGTAGCATTCCAAAAAAGATTTGAGGAGTTCCAGAAACTAAACGTGCAGCTGATTGGCCTCAGCATTGACCAAGTATTCAGCCACATAAAGTGGGTTGAGTGGATCAGGGAGAAGCTTGGTGTTGAAATAAAGTTTCCAATAATTGCTGACGACACGGGCGAGATAGCTAAAAAGCTCGGTATGATTCATGCTGCTAAGGGAACAAACACAGTTAGAGCTGTCTTCATAATTGATCCTAACGGCATACTGAGGGCTATTCTGTACTATCCACAGGAACTGGGTAGAAACATAGATGAGATCATAAGAATGATAAAAGGACTACAGACCTCAGATAAATATGGCGTCGCGATTCCTGCTAACTGGCCCAACAACGAGCTTGTTGGAGACCATGTGATTATATCTCCAGCGTCGGACGAGAAGACGGCGAAGGAACGGCTCGAGAAGGCGGCTAAGAAAGAGATCGAGTGCTACGACTGGTGGTTCTGCCACAAGAAAATTTAAGATTTTTTTTGAAATATTTGTTTTTACTTTCACTTTATTCTCCTCGATTAATTTATATTCAACGTTCTATTCTCATTTTTCGTGCCTGAATTCTCGGATTTGCTCTTAGAAGAAGTAAAAAATAAAAAAAGCGAAATTGAGCGGGTTCTCGCCGGTGGGGATTCAATCTTCAAGGAGTATGCAGAGCTTGTGAGTAAGAAGTGGAACCCGCTTCCAGCGCCAACCGTTGTACCCCGAAACATTTATGCTGTTGATAGTAGTAGCGGGGTAATCGAGCTTCGAGCAGGAGGCGTTCTCCTTGTTCTACGGAGTCTCGCTTTCTCAACACCACTGTCAACGCATAGAAAGCTTGGTGTTGAAGCTTTCTATCCTCACAGCATACGCGACTTTGAAGAATACGTGAGGTTGGCTCGGGAGCACTACGAGCACAATGTCGCTTTAGACGCTTTAAACGAAAACCCTTCTTTTATATTGCTTGACGGCTCCCTTTACGGAAGAATGATACATGTTCTGCGGGAGCTTGACCTTGAGGAGAGGGAGGATTTCCTCTTTGAGTACGTAAAAACTTACAGTCAGTTTCTCAGGAAAGCCCTTGAGAATAAAGTGACAGTAATCGGGGTCAGCAAGGATTCAAGATCCACAATTTTCAAGGAGGAGTTACTGAAGGAGCAAGTGTTGCAGGAAGCCAGTAGGTTTGGGGCAGATACATCTGAATTGGCCGGGTTGTGGGGGAGTTTACGCCGGCGACCACGTGAGACAATAGAGAGTGTTAGACAAAAAGTACGGTCCGGCGAGCTCCCGGAAAGGATCTTAGAGTATTTTCTCCAGGCTAGGTCTCACATTCCTGATTCTAAAATCATCCTTCTTTCCGGGGTGGAGGAGGGATTCTCGACTCCTATCTTGTTGACTCTCTCTAAGATAATTGCTGGGCAATTTGACTTGGTGCTCAGTGAGGATGCTACCATGCAGATCCATAAATTGTCGAAGGTTTTTTCCAAAAGCTATGATGCTGACCCTGAGGAGTTTGAGGCGAGGGCTAGGGAGCTTATAGGGAACCTGAGAAGCTATCCCCCGGTCGCGGTCTTCTATACTCTCTTGGGGCCGAATGATGACCCTATCAGAGTAGATGTCGTGAGCCATGAGCTTCAAGAGTTTTTGTTTTTAAAGGATAGGCCGAGCCTTGAGTCTTTGCTTTTCATGCCCTCCATCATGGAAAAGGAAATGATCCCAATGACACTTTCTTTACTTCAAAGTCTCTATGCTGGGTATAGAGGGTATAACGTGTTACTGCTCGAGGCGGATCGTAGGGTTAAAATCACTGTAGATACTTTGGAAACTTATAGGAAAATCATTATGAGGGAGCTTGAACTTTTAGTTTTACATTCGAGGGGTGAGAGGCGTGTCCACTATCCTTAAACCGATAGGTAGGATAGTCGAGAAGGCGACTCCGGAAAGTTTTGTCTTCGTGACCAGCCGCGATGAACATCCTCAAAAATTCGAGTATGTGGTGGTTAAATCGAAAGAGTATGTAAACGGTGTTCTGCGGGAGGTTGATGTACTAGCCCAGGTCGTAGGTGTTGTTTCATCAAGTTCTGCCTTTAGCTCCGAATATGATTACGGCACGTTGGAGAGGGTTTATAGGGCTGGAATAGATGACTCGAACATTCTCTGCGAAGCTAGAACTCTCGGCTACCTCTTAGAGGAGAACGGGCGAATCACGGTTCTTTCACCACGTAGGGCACTTTTCCCGGGAAACACTGTTTACCTAGCCCCAGACCAGCTAGTTAGGGATTTTTTCTCTTATAACCCTGACGAAGGAATCCACATAGGCTTTTTGGTCTCAAGGCCTAATGTCCCTGTTTTCCTCACGGTAAACGGCTTTAGAAGGCACGTGGCTGTGATTGCTCAGACAGGAGCTGGAAAATCTTACACCGTGGGTGTCATACTTGAAGAGCTTCTGCGCCTCGGAGGCACGGTTATTGTAATAGACCCTCACGCAGACTATGTTTTTCTCAGTAGGACGCGTGATATGAGAAGACATGATTTCTCCGACAGGATCCTTGTCTTTCGAAATCCAAATAGTACGGGGCGTTATTCGAGAGAACAGCTTGATAATGTCCACGAGCTTGTCTTCAGATTTTCAGAGCTTAGGGGCGATGATATTGCAAG
Organism: Infirmifilum sp.; assembly: GCA_041287245.1. GTDB lineage: Archaea > Thermoproteota > Thermoprotei > Thermofilales > Thermofilaceae > Thermofilum. The sequence goes on from JBEULP010000117.1 coordinate 270,802, forward strand.
AATAGCAGGGATTCCCGAAAAGTGGACAAACGTTAGGGGAGTCATTATTAAAGCTGTTAAGAATCTCCGAGCTAAGAATCCTGATTATAGGGCTTACGACCTGATAAAAGAACTGGAAAACATGGCGGAAAGTGGCGAGAAGAAGTATCGTTTAGCGGCGCAGAGCGCAGTTAACCATCTGCGAAGAATCCTGAACTACAGTGTATTCGGGGATAGGACAACTCCACTTAAAGATGAAATACTGAAACCTGGATATGTGTCAATCCTTGACCTTTCAGGGTTAAATGACTCGAGCCAAGACTACATAGTTAGCAGGGTTCTCGAGGAGCTGTTCTCACTGAAATACGGGATGGAGTTCCCATACCCGGTCTTCGTGGTTATAGAGGAGGCTCACAGGTTTATCCCAAGCCAGAAACTTAGAAGGAGGACGATGTCCTCAGACATAATAAAGACAATCACAGCAGAGGGGAGAAAGTTTGGCGTTTTCTTGATACTGGTAACTCAGAGGCCCAGTAAGATTGATTCTGACGCGTTAAGCCAGTGTAATAGCCAGATAATTTTACGTGTAACTAATCCCTTGGATCAAATAGCCGTTCAGGAGGCAAGCGAGAGGCTAGGTAAGGAGATGATGAGTGATCTCCCGGGTCTAAACGTGGGAGAGGCTGTAATAGTCGGTGAGCTTACACGCGTTCCAGTGATCGTAAAGGTGCGCGAAAGGAGAACACGGGAAGGGGGTGCTGACATAGACCTTGTAGAAGAGTTACGGAAGACGCGTGAGGAGTTTATGCTTTCAGCATCGAAGACCCCGCCACCCTCTAAGGGCGTGTTTTCAGAGGTGTAGAAACTGATGGTTTTGAAAATAGTCCACACGGCTGATAATCACCTGGATCCAAAGCTCGGTTATCTGGGTTCAAAGGTTCAGGAGAGGAGGCAGGACTTCTACAAGTCGTTTCTTAGAGTTGTTGAGTATGTACTGGAGGTTAAACCTGATATTCTTCTAATCTCGGGGGATTTGTTTGACTCGATAAACCCGAGAAACCCAGTAAGGACGAATGTCCTGAAAGCCTTTCGGAGGATCTCCTCCGAAGGAGTTAGGATCTTCTTAATAGGAGGTAATCATGACATGCCGCGTTCTCAGGAGGAAGGCATGTCACCCCTCGGTGAGGTAGAGGCATCGGGTTACGCAACTTTTCTCTCAGACCCGGCTGTCTTCCAGGTGGAGCACTTGAAGTTAGAGGGGTTTGATGTGGCGGTAGCAGGGCTCTCCTTTGACCCCACACTTGATACAAACGTAAACCCCCTGCGCGCTCGGAACCTCAGGATACCTATTGAGGGAGATATTAACATTGCGATGCTCCACTACAATTTTGCTGGATTTAGAATACCTCCCAGCTGGGCTGCGCCAACAATTACGCCTGAAGATATTCCCCCGGGGCTTCATTACCTGGCTTTGGGTCACCTGCACCAGTTCACGCACACTACCGTGAAGGGTGCTCACGTTGTATATCCCGGCAGTACTGAGCGTAGAAGCTTTAACGAGGAGAGCGACGAGAAGAAAGGCTTCGTCCACGCTGAAATCGACGGCTCGGGGGTCGTTCATCTTAAGTTTATTGAGACTCCAACCCGCCCCATGAAAAGCTTCGAGCTGAGTTTGGATGATAAGATAGAAGACCCGATAGCCCATGTTGTGAGTTCAATTCCTTTTATAGACCCTAAAGCTCAAGTCAGAGTAAAGCTTAGGGGCTCCCTACCTCTTGAAAAGATCCGTCTATATAGTAAGGCTGAACTTGTAAAGAGGCTGGAAAATCGATTTTTCCACGTTACCATAGATGATTCGGAACTAAAATGTATCCTCCGGGAAGTTAGGATCTCAGGCGAAATAAGCTCCCCCCTGGACTCCTATAGGTCTTATTTCGAGGAAGCTCTTAAGAACGCCGTGGGAGAGGAAGCAGAAACCCTAAGGCTAGCGTTAGAGCTCGGAATGGCTGTCTTGCAGGAGGTGGGGGCATGGTAGTCATAAGAAGCCTTAAGGCGATAAACTTCAGGAGGCTAAACATCCCCGAGCCTCTCAACCTAGATAAGGGTATTTTCATTATCAGGGGTAGGAACGAGGCGGGAAAATCAACCTTTATAGAAGCAATCCTTTTCGGGCTCTACGGGGATCATCAAGTAATAGGGGATCTGCGAGGAAACCCCAGGCGAGGTTATGCTGAGGTCGTCAACCACAGGTCCCGTAAAGCCCTAGTGGAGGTTGAGTTCGAGGTAGACAATAGGAGGTACCGCGTGGCTCGAGAGCTGATCAGGGATGGAGACTCGATAAAACAGGTTAATGCGAGGCTTGTTGAAATAACCGAGGGTTCTGAGAGGTTACTAGCAACAGGTGTCAAGCCTGTTAACGACGAGGTGCATCGTATACTTAAGGTTTCATGGAAGGAGATGCTTACCACTAACATTGTTGCCCAAAAGGATCTGGAGCGCATTATTCATCTGAATAAGGGAGATAGGGAACAGATAATTAATCTCATGATGGGTCTAGAGAGCTACAACAGGGCTATTTCTAGCCTCGAAGATAGGAGAAGAGAGGCGAATAGAAAGAAGGAAGGACTGGCCGAGTTGTATGAAGAAAAAAGGAAAAGGGTAGAAGAGTTGAAACTTAAATTGGATGAACTCCCTGGATTACGTAGTGAACTTCAAAAGATCGAGGAACAGCTTCCCGGACTCAGGGTTCGAGAGGAGCTTCTTAAGAAGGCCCTAGACTATCTCACAGCCCTCAGACAAGTGTTATTGAAGAAGAAAGAGTTGGAGCACCAGGAAGCCTCTCTCGAGGATCGTATTGTAGAAAAACAGGGTCAGCTCTCAGAGACTCAAAAACGCATTAATACGAACCTGAAGAGCTTAAGGGATATCGAATTGCTTTTGCCTCAGCTACTTGATAAAGATGGACATCTTAGGCAAGAATTACAGAAACTACGAGAGGAATATGACGCTAGAAGCCGACTTTTCAGCGATATTCAATCCTATAATGAGTATCGCACTAAGGAGTTGAAGAGGATTGAAGAGCTAGACCGTGAAATAAGGACAATAGAAGAGGAAGTCAGACATCTGGAACAAAGCAAGGAGGAGATTACTCTACTCGAGAAAGAGAAATCAGCGCTTAAACAAGAGATTTCTACGCTGAAAATACCTTCATGGTCGAAGCTCGGCTTTCCTGCCCTTGGCGCCGGCGTTCTTGCCCTCCTTCTCATGCCTCAGACGGTCATTGTACCTATTGGCTTTCTTCTTGTAGGAGGGCTTCTCCTTTACCTTGGCTATAGAAAGAAAATAATGACGCAACAGGCGCTTCTAGCGAGAGCCAGCGCTGTCGAGGTTGAAATAAGCTCTAAGGCTGCTCTTGTCTCCAGATTAGACCGAGAAAAGAAAAGACTGGAGGATCTTGTAGCAGAAAAGGCAGAGCTTGAGAAGCACGTTAAGGATATCGAGGATAAAATAAGAGGGCTAGGTGGAAGAGAGTCTACGCTTCCCATAGAAGAAGCCCTTAATCTCTTAAAAAGGGAGTTAGAAAGGCAAAGGGAACAGATTGAGAGACTGGAAGGTGAAGAAAAAACGGTTCAGGCTAATATAGAGGTTTATTTAAAGGAGCAGAAAAGGCTCAAGGAGGAAACTGAGCAGTTACAGAAGAAGCTCTTGGAGATACAGCAACAACTAAAGGAGCTGGAGGAGCGAAAAAGAAAGGTGGTCAGCGAGCTAAACGAGATTAAGATCCCCCCGCCGCCCTCCGAATTAAAGGCGAATGTTGAGTATGTTGAGATTGCGTCAGAAGAGCAGGATTCCGAGTTGGTTGACCAGATATACGAGAAGCTTAACTGGGAGTACCATGATATTTCAGTTAAAAGAGCGGGACTAGAGAAGGAAATAGGAAACCTCAGGAAGCGTATCGAGGAGACTGAGCTGCTTAGGCCCCAGCTAGAGCAGCTGCAAGGCGAGCTTGAAAAACTCGGTGGGGAATTGGCGGGATTAGAGAAGGAGTTAAAGGCTATAGATAAAGCCATCCGGGCTATGCAGGAGATCTCCCGTAAGAGACGCGAAGCCTTTGCGCCCAGTGTTGAGCAATATATAAGCTGGGTGATAGGCTATTTCACCAATGGTAGATACAAGGCAGTTAGGCTGCAACCTGACACGTATGACCTCGAGGTGTATGATTCGGAAGCAGGTAGATGGCTCGTAAGAGATATATATTCCGGGGGGACTAATGATCAATTCCTCTTAGCCCTGAGAATCGCATTTACCTTGGCGCTCTTACCTAGTGCGAAGGGCTCATATCCGAAGTTTCTCGTCCTGGACGAGCCTTTAGGTTCGTCTGACGCCGAGAGGCGAGAGAGGATAATAAGTTTCTTTACGGGCGAGCTTGTCAGGTTTTTCGACCAGGTTTTCCTTATAACTCACGTTGAGATAGAGGAGCCTCCCGGCGTTACAATTATTCAAATAGAAGACGGGAAGGTTGTCGGGGTTCACAGGTCTGTTCCAGAGGAATCATAGGAAGATTTGATGAAGAACATATATGGCGTTATTCTGGAATCCCTTTTTTTCTCTTGGAGTAAATTAAATAACATAGAGTATTTTCTCTCTAAATGTATGAAGGTGGGGTTAGGATCTGACGACCTGTACCCCCTAGCGCTGTTTCTAGCTAAAGAGCTCGAGAAAAGAGGATTCGAAGTAGTTAAGGTCGGGGCTCTGGCAAAAGGCGCTCCATACCCCTGGCCAAGGGTTGGGTTGGAGGTAGGGAAGCTCGTAGCAGACGGGGTTGTTGATACTGGAATAGTAATCTGTTACACAGGAACCGGGGTGAGCATCGCAGCGAATAAGGTTAGGGGTGTGAGGGCTGCTCTGTGCCTGGACGCGAAAACAGCGAGGGGGGCTAGGCTTTGGAATGACGCCAATGTACTTGCCCTCAGTGCAAGGCTAGTTTCCGAAGAGCTAGCAAAGGAGATTCTTGATGAGTGGTTTAATACAAGGGAGATAGATCCCTCGGAGGTGGAGAATATAAACCTTCTCAAGAAAATGGATAGTGAGGGGAGTGTCTAGGTGTTTAGGGGTCTTGTAAAGGACGAGAGAAGTCTATATGATGAATTCGAGGAGAAAACACCATATTGGGACTATAGAACGGACAACTTCGCCTCGATTACTTTGCGCGACAGCAAGGCAGTACTCTGCTCCGGCCCCACCGAAGCTCTCTACTACTCTAACGCTGAAATCTCTGACGGGAGATTCGACGACCTCCCGTGGCAGATGAAAACCTTCGAGGCAAAGGTTAGAATGACGGGGACGCACTTTGGCTCTGCCGGGTGGGGCTTCTGGAACCACTCGATGCAGTTCAATCTAAGCCGGCCTATCTGGTTTATACACCTACAAAGCCGTGGACCATACCTTTTCCAAGGGTTTTTTGCCCAGGCGGTGACGGGTTTTGTTCCCATTAAGATTTACAGGGGTTCACTAACAGCTCCTAGTTTGCTATCCAGGCTTACACGAGGAGCCATCGGTGTTACAATATATACCCATAAGCCTGTCCTTCAGGAGCTTGATCTGAGTTCCTGGCACGTATACAAGATAGAGTGGCAAGCAGATAGTGCAGCCTTTTACATTGACGGCAACCTCGTTGCAAAAATACCCATCCGCGACTCCAACTTTAAGGCTCGGGCTGACGTTTGGATCGATAATGCCGTTTTCGGCTACAACCCTAAGGATGCAGGCCAAGTGTACAGGCACCTTACACAGGAAAACAGGGAAAAGAATTGCCTAGAGGTAGATTACATAAAGATTTTCTAGAAAGGTAGGAGGTATGGTATAACGGCTGCATAAAGAAGTGACGGCAGGCCATCCCCGACCTTTATTTTCCTTAATTCGAGAAGGTTTATTCCCACACCGAGGAGCAACACTCCTCCAGTGGCAGTGACCTCTGCTAATATGGTTTCTGGGAGCACAACCCCAGCATAGTGCCCAAGAATCGCTAGGGAACCCTGGAAAACGAAAAGGGGTAAGGCGCTAAAAAGAACACCGATTCCTAGGGACGACGCTAGCGCTATACTTGCTATGCCGTCCATTATGGACTTTGCTAGGATTATGGAAGGGTCTCCCATTCCATCCCTTAATGAGCCTATTATAGTCATAGGTCCTACGCAAAAGGTTAGAAACGCACTAGTCAATCCATTCACAAAGTTGCTATCTCCACGCGAGAGCCTGTTAGCCCAAGCTTCGAGTCTATCCTGTATTTTAAACGCGCTGCCGGTTGCTGCTCCGAGAATTAGCGATAAGAGAAGCGATATTATTTTCTGGCTTTTAAGAGCCATATCTATTCCGAGAGAAAGGGTGAACAATCCTAATATAGCGGGTAATGCCTCGATTATGTTTTTAGGAAGATTTTTCTTGAGTAAAAGGCCAAGAACCGATCCCGCAATCACGGAAATAGTGTTAACTATGGTTCCTAACACTACCACCACATTTTGAGCTTGCTTATATTTTTCTCTCTTAAAAGATTATAATTTATTCAGGTGAAAAACGCGAAACTTGTAGAGTGAAAGTAAATCTGAACATGAGGCTTTCTCTCAATTAAACCTTTGTGAGTTTAAATCTCTCTCGGTCTAATTAGGACGAATATGCCCTTAAACGATACGATGTAGATGAAGATTAAAACCGAGCACTCAATTGACGATAGATGACGGTGAGAGGTTAAGGTGGACGACGACTCATCGAGTAAACATCTTGTATCAAAGCTTCTAGGTTTACAGACCCCCCTTTATCGTCTTCACTCGATTACCAAGATTTTGCAACTTGATGATATACCTGTATACGTGAAATATGAAGGTGTAAACCCAACAGGAACGCATAAGGATAGGGCTGCCCGTGCCCACGTTGCAAAAGCTGTTGAGAACGAAATGAACACCATCACCGTGGGAACCTGTGGTAACTATGGAGTAGCCATCTCATACTTCGCCCAAGCAGCCGGTCTACGCTCGGTAATTTTCGTCCCGAGATCATATGAGAACAGCCGAGTAGAGGAGATGAAAAGATATGGAGCACAAATAGTATTAGTGGACGGCACCTACGAGGAAGCTGTTGCCCTGAGTTCGCGGGCAGCCAGGGTAAACGGCTGGTATGATGCTAACCCCGGCGGTTACTCAGACAAGGTAAGCTTCGAGGCGTACAGCTCCATAGCCCACGAAATAATCTATGAATTGGGGGATGCGCCTTACGCCGTCTCAATTCCTGTTGGAAACGGGACAACCCTTGTTGGCGTTTATCTAGGATTTCTAAAGGCATACAAGGAAGGTCTAGCCACTCGTATACCGAGGCTGGTCGCCGGAACGACCGTTTTAGGAAACCAGATTGCAGCCTCCTGGAAGGATAGCTCTATTGAACCGGTGATTCTATCGCCTTCTTCTATTAAAGAAACACCTGTTAACGAGCCCCTTGTGTCGTACAAGTCTTTCAATGCCCTCGAAGCTTTGCAGGCCATTCGCTCCACTGATGGCAGCGTCTATGAGTTTAGCGATGAGGAAATGCTGGAGATGGCGCTTTTACTCCGCGCGGTCGAAAGAGTCGGGGTTTTGCCAGCCTCAGCAGCCTCTCTTCTAGCCTTGAGAAGCTTTAAAGCCGAGGAGGAAATTGAGGGTCCGCTGGTTGCGGTGATAACTGGAAGATGGAGAAAGATAAAGCACTAATACTTGCCGAGGGGTTGTACGCTTCTACAGACGGGAAGACCGCTCACGGGCTTGTAAGGAAAAGCCTCAAGTATAAAATCGTAGGGGTTATCGACAGTACTCTCTCAGGCAGGGATGCCGGAGAGGTTTTAGACGGTAAGCCTCGAGGCATCAAAATATATTCTAATCTAAGCGAGGCCCTTCAAGAGCATCCCGACGTAAAATATCTTATCATAGGCGTGGCTACTCCGGGTGGAAAGTTACCCCCAGCTTACAGGAAGATAATTATGGAAGCGATTAAACACGGCATCAGTATTGTTAACGGGCTTCACGAGTTCCTTAGTAACGACCCTGAAATAAGTAAGCTCGCATCCTCCAAAGGAGTAGAGCTTATTGATGTTAGAAAGATCTTCTACGAGACAAGGATCTTCTACACGGGTAAGATACGAGAAGTAAAAGCTTTAAAAATCGTTGTTATCGGGACGGACTCGGCTATAGGGAAACGTACAGTGGCACACATGATTACAGACGAGTTTAACGCTAGAGGCATTAAAGCCGTTTTTATCGGTACAGGCCAAACCGCGTGGATGCAAGGAGCAAAGTATGTGTTCGTACTAGACTCGCTGGTAAACGACTTTATCCCTGGAGTATTAGAAGACACCGTTTGGCGGGCGTATACGGAGGAAAAACCCAAAGTGATCGTAGTTCCTGGCCAGGGTTCCCTTCTTCACCCTGTTTTTCCTGGAAGTTATGAAATACTTAATCTTCTAAGACCGGAGATTATTATTCTTCAGCATGCTCCCGGTAGGAAAACTCTTGACGGTTTCCCGGAATATGCCATGCCTCCTCTTGAAAAGTATTTCCGGCTTGTTGAATTAATAACAGACAGGCCGATTTTCGCAGTAACCCTGAATACCGAGAGGCTCAGCGATGAGGAGGCTAGAAAGATTGCATTGGAGATTGAGAAAACCTACAATGTTCCAGTCGTAATACCTCTAAGTGAGGGTGTGGGACGCATAGTAGATCTAATTATGAAGAGTTACCCAGAGCTTGGTGAAGGTTCACGGCAAGCCTGAAGTGTTTTGACAAGATCGTCGTCGGCCCTGTGGTGGTTAAGCGGAGGTCTTTCCGTATAAACTACGAGCTACAAATGGAAGGGGTTCGAAAACAGTACACGCTTATAAACAGCTACCCTGAAGATGTTAATATCAAAGGTGTGCATGAACTAGCCGTTCTTACCGGGATTATTCCGGCAATAAACTATGGGCTGTTTACAGATACTATTGAGATAAAAGCCCCCTTGCACGAGCTCGACTACAAATACTTTCTAGACATGATGGATATCACCGCGAGAGATATTTTTGTAAATAGAATAATCAATAATACAGGGCTTATTCGAGAAGAGTATATACCAAGAGGGGAGATCGTTCCAGAGGATGCTAAACCTAAAGCTGAGGTTCAGGTAAGCGAGACCTTTACGGGTTCAGACCTGGATCTACAGCCAGACTACAAGAAGTGTGTTGTAATGTCGTCAGGGGGCAAAGAAAGCCTCCTAACCTACGGTTTACTCGGCGAAGCGGGCTGCGACACATACCCTTATTTCGTCAACGAGTCCGGGAGACACTGGTTTACAGCTTTAACAGCCTACAAAGGGCTAGCATCGACAGATCCTAAAACCAGGAAGGTTTGGACAAATCTGGACAGGCTTTTTGCTTTCATCGAAAAAAACATGAAGATAGTTGTCCCCTACTATTGGAAGAAGAACAGAGAGATTTACCCTGTGCGTCTCTTCTGGTATGCCCATTATATATTCTCTGTCCTCCCCCTCGGGTTGAAAAACAATATAGGCAACGTAACGATGGGAAATGAGTTTGACGACCCCACAGGCTTATCGTTTGAGTATAGAGGAATAAGACACTATTATGCCACATATGACCAATCCTTGGACTTCGACGACTACATGACAAGCTGGATGGCGCAAAGAGGGCTAAATATCAAACAGTGGTCCCCCCTCCGGCCCATCACACCTATAATTGTTCTCAGGATTCTCTTCAGACGATATGGAAGGCTAGCTGTATGGCAAACAAGTTGCCACTCAACACATATTGAAAACGGAGTTGTAAAGCCCTGCGGCACATGCTTTAAGTGCAACGGGGTTCTTCTCATGATGCTGGCGGAAGGATTAGATCCCACTGTCATCAGATATGAGAAGAGACATGTGGAGACACTACCCGAGAGATTAGAGAAGGGGCTTATAAGGCTAGAAGAATCGCTAGTTAAACACTCTTTGTACTTAATATCGGAGAGGGGGCTCTGGAGGCTCCCAGGAGCTCAACCCGTATGGCACGTGGAGATGATACACTTTGACAATATCAACTCCCGTCCCGATTTTATTCCTCACAAGGAGCTGCGAGAACACGTACTTGACATTTACGAGAAATATACCCGCGGTTATGTCAAACTCGTCGATGGTAAGTGGGTTGAAACGACCCGTCCGCCCTAAAACCCATGTAATCGGTTGTTAATGTACAAGCACCTGCCGAGATAATTTTGAAGATCGATTAACTGTTATAAATCTCCGGGACTCATTACAAATTTACGATGAACTCGTTATTGCTACGTGAAATCAAGACTTTCACGTTTGTGAGACCGAGTTTAGAAACCGTCTCTATCCATTTATCGGACAACGCTAAGACTGCCACGGCTCCTACTAGACGAGCTCTAGCCTGTTCAATCAGAGATTCCAGTGCGTTTAAGGACTGAAAGTCATTGACGATGCTCTTAACCACAAGCACCTTACTGTCTTTTTCAATACTATCCCTTGGGATGTGAAGGTAGATGATCTCGCCCCTTTCACCCGAGGTATAAGATGCTGTTAAAAGTTTCCCCCAGTTCCCGTAAGCTTTTTCAGAAGCGACGACAGCATCGGCGAGCAGCCATTCCGCTACGACAACAGCTAGACCTGTATTCCTTTCAGGATATGTCAAAACAACGTCGACTTCAGAGTCCGCGTAGTTTTTCCAGACAATATACCCTATGAGGTTGAGAACACGCGGGTTGAAGAGAAACCTCCACTCCTCGACAACTTGATTCTCACTTATTATAGCCTCTCTTAACGCTTTCTCAACAAGTTTCCTCTCACGAATAGCCTCCAGTATCTTCCTAGCCGTATGCTTCTCAGGAAACTGAGAGTAGCTGGTATACCTCCACAAAACTTGTGATGGAATGCCTAGAAACTCCTCTAATTCCTTGAATGTATATGCCTCCTTTAAACCATTTAAAAGTCTAGCAACTACGTACGAGCTTTCTTCGCCTTCACTAGACATATATGTTTTCTAAAACAGAAAAAGGATATTGTCATTTAAGTAGTTATTGTCCTTCTTATTTCTTTTCCTCCTCGCCTCTAAGGAGTTGTTCAAGCTCCTTCCTTGTTTCTTCTTGCAGCTTCTTAATTTCCTCAATTTTACTTCTTACCTTTTCAAGCCAATCCCTACTTGACTCTATGCCCTTGTGAACAAAGAAGGCAATCCCCTCGTTCCGACTCTTAAAAATCCCAGCCTCAACCAAAAGGTCAATCACGTTCAAGTCAGCCTGCGGCAATCTAACAGAGGAAATAATTGTAGAGGGAGTTTTAGACCATAACCCAGAAAGTGCGTCACGAATAATCCTGTCTACCTCCCGTAGAGCCTCGTCGACAATACGCGCCTCTTCTTTAATAAACCTAATATTGCCCCCTTCCCCCGTTGAAACAGTAATAATGGGAGTTCTTCTTCTCTCTTGTTGCTCGCTCAAGGAATCCTTAAGCCTATCTATCACTTCTTCTATTCGGTCTTCAAGGTCTTCAACCATAGACTCGAAGTCATCTATTGCATCATCTATGTATTCCTCGAGGTTCTCATATGTGGACTTATCCTCTGACTCCTTTAGTAGGCTCGAAGCATCCTCAAGAATTCCTCGTAATTTATTTTTCAGCTCCGCTTTTACGCTTTTCAGCTCCCGACGGGTTTTTCTAGCCTCAGCAAGCTGGGACGAAATTTCCTCGACCCTTTGAAGTGTTGTGCTGCTTGTCTCGAGTGAAGATATTTTTTCCGCGATTACAGATAGTTTCTGTTGTGCTTCCATGTAGATTTTTTCTGCCTCATCGATTAAACCTTGTATTGTAGCTGACTGCATATGTAATGTATCAATACAAATCTATTTAAATTTTTTACCGGGAAACACCCTTAACATGAGGAAAAAGTAGTGGAAGCGTACGTACAAGAAGAGTTTTTCGACGAGAGAAATGGGTGGAATATGGCAAAGGTGGAGATTCCACTTCATAATTATGGCAGGGTGTTCTTCAGAGTTGGAAAAAAATATATTGTCTCGGCTAGCTTCAAAGAAGGGAGATAATCTCTATCTCTAATACAGGGATCATCTTTTCTTCAGCTTCCTCTCCAACTTCCTCGCTGTAAAGTTTGATTTCTCCATATTTTATCTTATTACCGGTCATTTTCTTAACGCTCTCCGCGATCCCAGCGGCTTTTGAGATATTGGGTCCTCGGGCTTTCAAAATTATTTTCTCCCTTCCCTTTTTGAGGAGGGTCAAAATTTCAACAATATAGCCACTAGCCGGCTTTTCACCTATGTAGATAATCTCCTGAGTAGACATTTCAACTCATTTGTTTTATTCAATCCAAATCTATATAATTTTCATGTTAGAAGCCCCCTGAGGTCTAGGAGAGTATAACTAGAAGCCCACCTGGCGTCTTTAAGGTTCTAATGAGACCCCGCTCCTCCAGTCTTCTAATACGTCTGAGGGCTGTAGTCGAGGGAAGGTCGAGAGCCTCCCTTATATCCTTTAAGTAGGCCTTCCCCCCGCTTTTCTTTAGAAAATCTATAATCTCTTCCTCCTCCTCGGATAGCACCGTGTATTTTCTACGCCTAAATACGAACCACAGAACCACAACTAGGATCAGCAGTGCGGTAAAAACACCTGCAACCATCCATGTGAACCCTAATCCTAGGCCTCCAGGTGTGTTTTGAGTGTGCCCCGTCATCGTACTCATGCCTCCTCCTCCCTCTTCTGTAGATACCTCAAGCAGGCTCAGGGAGAGGTCTGAGTCGAGCCGCGTGTAGTGTAAAACCGTGAAGCCCCCTTGTTTATTAATGGCGTCTGGTAAGGGCTCGACCCCTAATATCACATAGTCGCTTGACAGGTAAACATCTAGGCTTTGATTCCATGCGGGTATAAGAATGAGAGATGGGTCTCCTTCAAATATAGATACGAATGTTACGTTTATAGTATCTCCACCTCGTATTAACACAACCAGCGTCGAGTTTGATAGGTTGTATAATGGGACACCCTCGTTCTGGCTGGAGATTATGAAGGATCGAATCTTTCCTACGAGATTAAGCGTGAAGACTGTGTCTTCCTGAGAGGAAACTTGAATACTCCCCTGAATGTTTTTGCCAGCAGTGATGATTATCTTCTCCACCCCGGTTAGGGGCTGTGCAGCAGCAAGAAGAGGACTCAAAAGCAGCAACGCTAAATAAAAAATAATCATCTTCTTCAATTGCACATATCCCTGAATAAGGGAGCTATATTTAAGCTTTAAAGGTTATTTCTTGAAGATGTTGGAGAGGAATCTAGCGATGCTGTCTAGGAAAAGGGCGATTCTAATGTAAAGATTTAGGATCCAATCCCGAAGTTCATCCCACAGGCTTTTGCTCGATGCAGGCTGTGGGCTTGGATTTGTCGAGGCAGTAGCGTTGGCTGGAGTTGACACGGGGCTAGACCCTTGTTGTAAGGCTAAAGAGGTGAAGTTTTGACCTTTGGCGAGGTCCACCACAAGGCTTCCTAGCTCTGTTGCTAGTTTGAGAAAAGTGAGCTTATCAGTATCAGTGCTGGAATATAGGCTCTGATTGTAAAAGTACAGGCTGACGAGATTGTCTTGGTAGTTGGAGGCGATTTCCAACGCCCTCTTAGACGAGACGTCCACGTAAACAGGTGACCCGACTGCCTTCTCTTGGAAGTCAAGCATGGAGGCTTCTGCAAGCGCGATGCTTCTAGCAGCCGCTATTGCGGCAAGCAAATGATACCCGGAACTGTAAAGAGAGGCAGAGGCAGCGTAATAAGTATTGGAGAGATCTAGGGTTTGCGAGGAATAACCTGTCTGTGAAAGAACTGAATAAACGTATGGCCATGTGGATCGTGCTATCGAAAGATAGGTGCTAGCCTCTTTAGAAGCATCGATCGATCCACCTTGTGGGAGCCCCTCAAGCCAGAGTTGAGCCTCATCGAGTAATGCAGAGGCATATGCAAGGTTTTGAAGAGCTGTTTGCGGGTCAGTGTTCCAGGTAGAAGCTGAAGCATTGAAGAGCCGTGAAGCCCTTATAACAAGGTCTCCTGATATGACGAGATAGTTGAGTTCTAGGAAGTTTCTAGGATATATATTCTCAGTGAGCCTAGTGTAATTGGCTATCGCGTTTCGCAGGGCGCTAACCTGTGGATCAAGGCTCTTGCCCTGCGAATAGTCTATAAGAAGCCTAATCCATCTCGCTACGGCGATACCTGAGGTTAGAAGAGGTATTGTTCCAATATTTCTTGGGCTTTTCATAGCAGTGTCTATGTATGACGAGGCATAACTGTTAAGATAGTTGAGTAAAGCATTTTTTGTGAAGGAGGTCAGGGAGGATTGGTTAACATATGCTTTAGCCTGGGCGACCTCACTAAGAGCCTCGCTCTCGAGGATGTCCCACACTCTTTGTATTTTCGCCCTAGCCTCAGTGCTCAGTGTAGGTTGAGCGAAGGTTTTAGGTGGAGTTTCATATTGGAAGAAGTAGTGGAGGGCATCTTGAATGGTTGAGATTTCGACGACGCGAAGGTTCCAGTTTTTCAAAGCATAGTCTGATAAGTTCAGAGTGACGGGTTGTGTGGAATACACTTGGAAGGGACCCACGCGGCGTACGACTACTTTATAAGTTGTTACGACGCTTTGCCCCGGAGGCACGAGAAATAGCTTTACCCCACTGGACGACATGGCCTGTGCTTTCTCATATACCCCGCCCACAGGTCCCACTGTTCCGTCAGGTGAAATCATCCCCGTGACGGCAATAGTCCTGTTTATTGGTTTGCCAGTCAAAGCTGAATACACTGCTACTGCCATTGCTACTCCGGCACTCGGTCCTCCAATGATGACTGCGTCGCTCTTCACCTTGAAGTAAAAGTTATAGTTCTCAAACTTAACGCCTAAGATGTTACATATAACTCGCGTAGCAGTTGTAGCAGCCCCTTGGAAATCTTCCTGGGTTAGCGAGTAAGTCGATACGTAAACATCTCCCCACCCCCTAGTTACAAAAACGCTTATGTTTGTCGCTGACCCCACATAACCGGCATCTGTCTGGGACACGGCTGGAGCTAGGATCCAAGCAGAGCCTACTATTTCCAGTTGGCTATCTGGCGCTGCTTGTAGAGACGGAGCAATGACAAGGAGAATTAAAATTCCTAACGCTAGTACCTTTCTCATATGCTTATGGGCAAAAAGCAAATTTAAAAAAATTATGTATCTTCAGTCCTAACAATCTCCTGGGTCTTCGTTGTCTGCTAACGTCAAGGCCCGTCGATTTTTACCTCTGCACATCCTTTTCCCTGGGAGACAAAACAGAAACTTTTAGAATATCTCTAAGACTTTTAATTAGAGGGATGAAGAGGGGACAAAGCGCGGCTGAAAGCTGACGAGACCGCTACAGGCCGACCTCGCTCAAAACACCTTTAATGTCCCCAAACAAAATTTTTAAATAATAAATAAAGGAACTTCAGCATATGGCTCAAACTTCTCTAGGGATAGACGAAAAGGTAGAAGGGGCTCTCTCATACCTCTTGTTTTTCGTATCTGGATTGATCATCTTTCTATTGGAGCAAAAAAGCACATTCGCTAGATTTCACGCGGCACAGTCAACTGTAACCTTTATCTCACTATTTATCCTCACACAGTTCTTCTCGATATTCTACTGGTGGCATTTCATAGCATCACTGTTGATCCTACTCACACTAGTTCTCTGGATAGTTGGAATGGTGAAAGCATACCAGGGCGAATGGTATAAGTTCCCCCTGTTCGGGGACTTGGCCGCATCACTCCTAGGAATACGCATCTAAATCTGTATTAGTATTCCAGACCCATTACACACCCGCTTGTTTCTAATAATCTTAATTCCCGCTAAGAAACCAAAAGCTCAAGGTAAGGACTTTCAAGATTTTTTAATTAAACAAAAGCTATAAAGAAGCTTATTTAACAAAGAGAAATAATTTTTATGGTCTTGTCCTTTTTGCAGGAGCCCGGCAAGCGAACCTTGCCTGCAATATTAGCTCATTAAGTTCTTGGGCTGTCTGTATAACCTTTCCCTTGTCTCGGGTCTTTAAAGCCTCCGTTAAGGCATTAGCAGCGGATAAGAGTTGGTCTGCAAGTGTAGCGTTGCAGGGTCTTATAACGGTGGCTAGTTCCTGAGCAGTTTTAGCAAGATTGGCGACTCTCTCTGCTTTTGTTAGATACACAAGATACTCATGGTATTCAAACATTGCACTCCTAATCAGCCCTAAAGCCTCGGCATATTTTCCAGAGCTGATGAGTTCCTGAATCTTGTTAAGCCATGTCTGAGACCAGTTTCTGAATTCCTCCGCGATTAGGGGGCTAGTTTTCTGAAGCTTCGCATACGTATTACTGAATAAGGCCTGTAGGCGAGCGAGATCGCTTGAGACGTTTTTCTGGCGAAGTTCACGGGCAAGAGTAAATATGCTTCTCTCAGCTTCCTTGACTTTTTCCCATGCCTGATTGACAAGCTGAAGAGCAGTTGCAGTATCATTTGCCTTTAGTTTATCTGATGCCTGGTTTAGAAGGTTTTGCGCATCTGTAAGCAGGCTCGTTATGTTAGAGACTTCGACGTTTTTCTGCTGGAATCTTAATGCCAGGTTTTGAATGGCTTTAATCTGGCTTTGAAGAGCCCTAATCTGAGCTTCGAGGCTGCGGCTAACAAGAGCTTTACGCGCTGAAATAACCTCAGGTACTAGTTTACGCGCTACATCCACGAGCTCTGTCCTTGCCTCCCGTAGGACTTTAAGGCTCTCGTTATAGTTGCCTGCGCTTGCAAGGTTAGACGCATCAGTGAGTAATGCTTTAGCAACGCTTAGTTGCTGTAAAAGTTCGTTCTGCTTAGTAGTGTTAGTCACACGGGACGTAATGAAGGCTTGAAGCCTATCGATCTCTTTGCTTAGAGCATTGATAAGGATCTGAATTTTCTCAGTTTGAGTAGACTGAGCTTGTATTATTGTAAACGGATAGAGCAGTAGGAGTGATAGCAGTAGTAGGGCAACTATGTTCTTCATTGTCATCACCGTTTTAGAAAACTCTCCGGGCGTTATTAAGGTTTGAAACGGTTTTCAGTGGAATTTTTGTTATTTACAAAAACAGAGATATTTTTAAGCTTTGTAAGTTTTGTGTGAAATAATGATAATGTTATAGGGTCTTCACGAAAATCAACATAAGAAAAATTGAAAAACAAAGGTTACAAACTTTTGCCTCACTTCCAAGCTAAAGACATATTTTGCGAACAGAACACTAAGTTTACCTATTAGACAAAATCTTCAACAAATGGTACTCTATATCTTTTCAATAACCTCCTTTATAAAGAGAGATTTCGCCAGCACGCTAAGTTTGTCCAGGCCTCTGTGTATTACAATCTTTCCACAATCAACTATCCTTAATACCTTTTCCTCAAACAACCTTGTATCGACGCTCGGGTCGAAGATGAGCTCATCGATACCTATAAGGAATATTGGCCCTGGAGCTTTCTCCAGATCCTCTCTTGAAATAACTAGCCTCTCCACATGTCTTATAAACACTGGTTTTCTCTTCAGGAGTTTTGAGGGCATGATCTCAGCAATTAATCCAGGGGTATCCAACGGTAGGCCTGCAAGTTGCGGTCCAGCGTCTGCTAAGGCTATTATCAGCTTGAATGCCTGGGAAGCTACAGCTCCAACACTAAGCCCCATTCTTCTTGCAAGATTGGAGATTCCGTCGTATGCTGAGGCGTCAACGCCTCTTATCATCACGTTTTTTACCTTTCCAGACTCAGCCATTGGAGCTCACCTCCAAGGAACTAAGCCTTGTCTTTAGAGCTTTGATCCTATCTTCAAGTCCCGTAGCAGCATATTTCTCTACGTCATTTCTCTTGCGTAGTAGAGTAAAGTGGAAACCAGCTGCTACTAGTGCGAAGACGAGGGGCCAATAAGCTTGAACTCTGCTTGATGGGGTTTCCAGGGAAACATTCGAGACTTGGGGCTCGCTCCTCTTAAGTTTCACTAATGGGATAGCAATATAAACCACGTCGCTCATAAGGTCGGTTTTTAGTGAAATATTCCCGGTTGTTGAGACTACTTGCTGGGAGAATATAGTCTTGTTATACTGCAGAAAGCTTTCAGGATAAACTGGCGTGTCTAGAAGACGAGACATTTTCAAAAGGCTAGCATCGATAAGCTCAGCGGCCTGTCTGAGGCCTTTTGATAGTTCTTGGAGTTTTCCAGCTGCTTCGCGCAGCGTGCTCGACATTAGTCTCAGCTTGTTTGAAGCAAACCTAATGTTTTCTACACCAGCCGACAGCTGCGATTTAACAGATTTGTATTGATCTAGAAGGGTCTTAGCTTTGTCGAGTTCAGTCTGGAAGGAGTTTAATTTGGATAGGGCATCTTTTACAATAGAGTATATATCAGAGGTTGAGACGTTAAGACGTGTTAGATTTAGAGTGTTTGAAAGGTTTTCAAGGCTCTTGTTAAGATTCGTAATGTTCCCCTGAAGCATAGAGAGAAGCTCCCTAGCTTTAACTATGACTTCAGAAGCGTTCTGGAGTGAACTCCTCAGTGAATCCTCAGCGTTGTTCATAAGTAAAACAGCCTGGGTTAGCTGTGCAGCAGCATTATCCATAGCTGATGCCGCGTCATCCGCTTGCCTAGCAGCGTTTTGAAGAATGTTTGCCTCTTCCTCGAAACCATCACTCAAGTTATACAGCAAGTCTCGAAGCTTCGTCACGTTCTCCTTGAAAGCCGTAATATTCCCTATGTTTTCCTGGAGGAGCTTCAACGTGAATGACCTGTACTTCTCGATTAGAGAAGCCTGAAGACGTGGATCCAAGCTTATAGTCACAGTCGGGGGAGGAACTAAAACCTCACCCCAGGGGTTCTCTCCTCTGACTTCGAATATTACGCTCAACGTGTAGGACCCGTTTATAAAGCCAGTCCACTGAAAAGAAACCTCAGTCCCGCTTTCGCGTAGGCTCTGAGGACTCATACTATAATCTATTGGATAGAGATACATGGGGTCCATACTCCAAGAAACCGAGATTGGAAGCTGCTGATTCCTGATGAGGTCATCAAATGACTCTATGCGAATCGTGTAGTTTATTTCATGGGCCCTCAATGCTACAGCATAACAGTACCCCTTGGAGCAGTCAGGCTGAAGGGTTTTTCCATCCGCCTCTAAGATAACATCTACATGAAATAGATTTTTACCGTTTACACTATACTTCCAAGAGTCTCCGGTGTTGAGAATTACTCTGTTCCAAATAAGTCCCAGCCGCTCTCCATCAACAACAACCTTGGATGGCTGCGCATTTGCCACAACATTACCATTACACGCAAAAACCAGGTAGTCGGTGATGCTCCCGTTATAGGCAGAATCGAATACAAGTGTCGTCGTTATCGTTGTATTTTCACCATAACCTGGTAAGACATCTTGTTCACGGAGGATTGTCTTCTTCACATTGACAACCCCGCTAGGCTCAGGGTAAACAGAGGGGACCAGTAGAAGGAATAATAAAAATGAGGCAATAGGAATTCTCACTCTCATAATATCACTGCAAGGGTAGTGTATATCAGATATATAAATCTATCCTTATTTTTAATATTACTTTTCGACAATAAACGAATGAATTATCCTATGTATACTTCTCAAGCTTGCTTATACGGCGCTCCAGCGAACTGACTTCTGCCTCAAGCAGCGAATGATCAACCCTCTTTTCCTTGGCAGCTCTCTCCAATGCTTCTAGCTTTACTTTTAGCAACTCTATTTGCAGCTTTTTGATATCCTCAGCATTGCTCGATGTCTTAAGCTCCCTGACGATATCGATCAGTGTTCTTTTAGGCGGTTCCTCATATATCGCACCAGCCCTAATGTAGAAGATGCGCGTCGACAGCTCGGCTATTTCAGGATTGTGTGTTACTATGATTATGGTTTGCCCGAAAGCGTTGTTAAGCCATTTTACTAGTGAGAGTACCTTTGCCGCCGTGTCAACGTCCAGGCTACCTGTAGGCTCATCCATTAAAATAATATCAGGGTTGGGAGCCAACGCACGTGCAATAGCGACTCTCTGCTGTTGCCCGCCGCTAAGCTGGTTGGGGAACTTGTTCTCATGCCCCTTAAGCCCCACGATCTCGAGAATTCGTAACGCGATATTCGTCGCTTCCCTAACCGTGAAAATACCTGTAAAGAGAAGGGGGAGCATCACGTTCTCAAGTGCTGTATAGTTACGTATCAAATTGAAAGATTGGAAGACAAAGCCTATTTTTCGTGCCCTGACCTTTGTTAATTCCTCCTCGTTCATGTCGGTAATGTCAACTCCTCCAACGATTACTCGTCCACTTGTAGGCTTGTCCAGACCACCTGCTATCGAGAGAAGCGTGCTTTTCCCGCTTCCGGAGGGGCCCATTATAACGGCGAGTTCTCCCTCACTTATGGACAGGTTTATTCCCTTGAGTACCTCAATCTCCTCTGATGCTGTTTTATAGACTTTCCTTATCTCTTTAAGCTCCAAAGCGTATTCACTCACTTTTCAACACCTCAACAGGGCGAATCGAGGTAGCACGCCATACGGGGTAAATAGACGAGACCGCACTGAGTAAAGTTGCCAAAACTACACCTAATGTCAACGTAAAAGGCTCCAGTATCAAAGGAGGATTAAGAAAACCGTAAGAAGCGACGAGCTCGATGCCGAACTGGGCGCCCATTATCCCGAAGATAAGGCCTAAGACTCCCCCAGCTATTCCATAAACCAGTGCTTCCAGAATGAATATGAAAGCTACACTCCTCCTACTGGCTCCCTGTGTCCTCATAATAGCTATTTCGCGCTGGTGTTCCCGGACTGTAGAAGTTATCGTGCTAGTCGTCCCGAACACCGCTACAGCAAGACCTACAAGAGTGGTCGAGAGAAGAAGACCCTCGATCAGAGACATAACTTTAAAGACTACTCCGATGACCTCTTCTCGTAACATAACCCTGGAGCCTGGATAAACTACGGAAATCAGATTCTTCACTGCCACGGGGTCAACACCATCCTCTACCTTGACAACCGCCATGCTGACATACCCAGGTCTTCCTAGAAGGTTTTGAGCTTCTCGAAGCGGGAGTATAATATACCCTCCAGCCGCTCCGATTTCCTCTATCTTCATAGTGACCTCGGCGATGCCTATTATTTCATATCGTCTGAACGTTCCTCCGTAGGGGGGCTTTACGTCTACCTTGTCCCCGACTTTCAACCCTAATTTTTTCGCAAGACCGACGTCAGCTATCGCATAGGGTCCTGACAAGCTGTTAAACGCTGTACCATTTACGAACCCTGACACAACATTTTTAATATCCTCAGGTCTAACTCCAAGCACAAACACCGCATTTCTCCCGATATAGCCCGTTACAAGTATTGCAGGAGTGACGTCTTTTACACCTGGAAGCTTTCTTATCTCGTTTAGAACGTCCTCCGATACGTCGTATAAGCCTTGTCCATACACAACAACCTCACCCGGGAGAACTTGTTCCACAATGTTCTGCGCAGCGATGTGGCTTCCAATGCTTAACATTCGCAAAGAAATAAAGGTTGCTACGCCGCTCGCAATCGCCAGTATCGTTAGTGTCGCAATGAGCTTCTTAAACAAGATATCCCTCTCTATGAATTTTAAAGCTACGAACAGTAAGCTGCTCTTAGACACAATCCCTTGCTTGAATAAAGCATTATTTTAAGGTATTCACCGAACCCTTCTCTTTTCTTAATCTAGTGATCTCTTCTACCGCCTCCTCAAGGGTCAACACGTTCAACGGGATTCCTTTTTCCTTTAAGGCTAGTGAAAGCTGAACAATCTGCGGCGGTTTAATCGCAGCTTTTCTGAGAACATCTATGGAGTAGAGAACCTCGCGCGTAGGCCCGTCTATTATTTTCTGCCCCTCAGAGATGAGCACGGTGCGCTCAGCTACTGCGGCTACAAACCTCATATCATGCGTGATGACTGCTATGGTAAAGCCCTCTCTGTTAAGCTGTTTCACAAGCCTCGCCAGTACGTGTCGACCCGCATGATCCTGTCCAGTTGTAGGCTCATCGAGAATGAGAACCTTAGGCTTTAAGGCTAAAACCGCCGCCACGGTCAGGAGCTTCATCTTACCATAGTCGAGGTCGTAAGGGTTATAGTCTTCATACCCCTCTAAACCTACAAGACTTAAAGCCCACCTCACGCGGTCTTTGACTTCCTCCTCAGACAATCCCAGGTTTCTGGGCCCATAAGCGACTTCCTGGAAAACCCTGCTCTCGAAGATTTGATGACTAGGATTCTGGAAGACATAGCCGACTCTTTTCACTATCTCATGAGAGGGCGTAACCTTAGTATCTAACCCCTCTACAAGTACAGTCCCCTTTGTAGGCTTTAGGAGCCCATTTAGGTTTTTAGCAAGTGTTGACTTTCCTCCCCCGTTCTGCCCGATAATAGCGACTAGTTCCCGCTCGCTTAACGCGAAGTTTATTCCTCTGAGAGCCCAGCTGTCTGAGCCGGGATACATGAACCACAAGTCCCTAGTTTCGACCAAGACGGACATCACTCAACACCCATCAGCTCTGAGAATACCTTTATCGCCTCCTCCAGAGTGATAGGGTATTCTGCGTCGTTCCCTAGCTCTTTCCTCAAAGCGTAGGCGAGCTCCGTTACGCTGGGAGGATCTATTCCAATCTCTTTAAGCCTTTCAACCTGGCTTAGAACACTCTTTGTAGGACCGTAGGCTATTGGCTGGCCGTTATATAACACCAGGGCCTTGTCAGCGAAGTATGCTATCTCCTCGATCTCGTGCTCTGCTATAATTATCGTTGAGCCCTCGCGGGCGAGCTTCTCAATGACGGAGAGAACCTCGAACTTTCCTATAGGGTCTAGTTGGGCGGTAGGCTCGTCCATAACGATAACTTCAGGCTTTAGAGCCAGTACCGTAGCTATCGCTAGCCTCTGCATCTGGCCGCCTGAAAGCTCAAATGGGGACCTTTTCTCAAGTCCAGTCAGGCCAACGTATCTAATAGCCTCCTCTACTCTCCTACGTATCTCCTCCTTGGGTTTTCCCAGCATCATAAGACCGAATGCTACTTCTTCCCAAACGGTTAAGGCTAAGCCAGACATCTGGTCCTCCGGGTCCTGGAAAACAAGACCTACCTTTGTCGCCAAACTAGATACTGTAGAATTTAGTACCTCCTCGCCTTTTATCAAAACCCTACCTCCATACCTGCCGCCGTAGAAATGAGGGACCAGTCCATTCAGGGATTTGCATAGGGTTGACTTTCCAGAGCCGTTTGGGCCAATAATCGCTAAAACCTCTCCCTTGTTAACCTCGAAGCTGACGTCCTTTAAAACAAAGTCTTTGCTTGTGGGGTAAGCATAGGTGAGGTGTTCTACAACGACTACTTTCTCACTTTCCCTCATCGGCTATCCACCCCAAACCCACGTCAAATGTGCTATAGGAGAGTAGCCTATAGTCAGGTAAACCCAGGCCAAGAGTAGCGTGGAAACAAGCATCGCCGCGAGAAAGAGGTAGTCGAGCTTTGAGAGGCTCGCCTCGTAGAGTAGTGTCTTCTTAACAGGTGCGCTAAATCCGCGGGATTCGAGAGCAATAGCTCTTATCTGCACCTTGTTCAGAGAGCTAAGCGTTAAGGGAATCACGATTGAAAGGTAGTTTTTGATTTTAGCTATGAAGCCAACATCTGTCCTCAGTCCTCTAGCCACTTGTGCTTGAAGTATAGTCTCAGCCTCTCTCGCTAATAGTGGAATAAACTGGAAGGTTGCAACAACCATGTAAATGAGCTTGAAGGGAACCTTCATCTTAAATAATGTAGCCACGAGCTTAGCCTGATTCGTAGTCAGGAAGAAGAGGAGGGCAGTCGAAATAGCCACCGCTATCCTTAGAGGCCACGTGATACCCCACCCCAAACCCTCAAGATAGACTGGATAGTTAGCTCCAAATATGCTGATGTATCCTATTATAGTTTTGTTCCAAGGGAATCCCAGAGGCAGGGATAGTATGGGCACGGCGAAGGCGATCCAGGGAACCACGATTATGAGTAGCGTTTGAAGAATAGGTTTTGCCACTCTGGCATAGAAAGCCATTGCTAAAGCAGCTGCAACGAAGATCAAGTTGATAAAGGGGTCGTAAAAGATATATACTATAAAGGTGGCCCAAAGGAAGAAGAGGAACTTGACACGCCCGTCTAAGCGTTGCACAAAAGTATCGACTTCTACCGCGCTCTTCTTTAGAAGCGAAACACCTACGGACATAGGACTTTAACCTACAGGAAAAAAGCCTTGTTTAATTATTTCGCGAGGATAAACCTCTTGGGGATGCGCTGGGCAATAATCACTGATATTACGAAACTTATGGGCTTGTCAATTATCTCGGTGAAAGCGTTTTGAGCATAGTTTGCAAGGACGAAGTTGTTTGTCGAGCTTAGCACCGCTGTGTAGACAGCTGCGGCTAAGGGCTTGTAGAGCGGCCCGCCGCCGAATATCAAGATTGATATTGCTGTTGTGAACATGGGATAGATAAGCCCATAGAGAACTATGGCTGCGATCCATGTCATGGGCTTTTTAAGATCCGTCCAGCCCATCTTCATCATAAAATACGCTATGAGAGCTATTGCCACGTTTGCAAAACCCCAAACCCAGCTTGGAAGCCCCCAGACTGTTAAAGCCATTATTATGTTGTACAGGAAACCACCGGCGGCTCCAACCCAGAAGCCTCCGATAAACGTTCCTAGGATCGTAGCCCAAGTGTCGCCCCAGATAGGCGCCTTTAGAGCCTCTACGATCACACCGCCAACGTAGTTTAAAGCAGCTATAGTCGGTATAAGGACGACAGCTATTATAGCTTTACCTGTTGGGGAGATTTCTTTTATTTCTGAAGTCATGGTTTTCAATATTTTTAAGGATGGCTAGTTAATTAAGGTTTTGTCATGCATTAAATAGCAAGTTTCTGATTTTGGTATAGAGAATAACGTTATAACAGCGGGTTTTAGTTGTGTAGAAGGTGTTTATGAGAAAAAACCCGTTGCTTTACGTTGCGTCCTTTGCATTTATGATTGGTGTAGGATCTGTCGTTGCAACTCTTCCAGTGCTACTTAGAAACATGCACGCCGGTGAGGTTGAAGCGAGTTTAGCTGTTACGGTTTGGGGCCTGGTCTATCTTCTTTCTAACATACCCGCGGGGGTTCTAGCAGACAAGATAGGAGCAAACAGGATAATACCAGTTGCCTTTCTCCTAAATTTTCCAATCGGCCTATTGATGTATTTTGGAAAAACCATCATAGACTATACAGTAGCGAGAGCTCTAGAGGGGTTTTTAGAGGCTCTGATCTGGACAGGAGTGATTGGTTTAGCTGTGAAGGATGAGGAAAAGTCCAAGCTTATGGGTGTTAGTGGCGTGTATGCAGCAATAGCCTTGGGCTTTACCCTTGGGCCTGTCCTTTCTAGTATAATTGCCTCTATCTCACAAAGATTGCCTCTTCTTTTCTACTCAGCCGGCTCGTTTACAGCATTTATAGTTACCCTTCCGTTACTAAAGGCATCTCCTGTCAAGGTGTCAAAGCCCCCTATTAAGCTAAAATTAAACTTAGCAGCCTGGCTATCTCTTATGACGGCTTTTACAATAGGCTTAACCGAGAGCCTCATAGTGGTATACGCACCAGTACTGGCATTTGAGAGTGGCTATATAGAATCACAGCTTATAGTCTCGATCTATTACCTCATGGGGCTCTTAGGGCAGATAAGCATACGTTTTCTACACAACCATGTCATGATGGATCCTTACCTGCTCTCAGCACTCCTACTGTCAGGAATAGTAGCCCTAGGCTCACAAGGCCCCCTCATACCCATAGCAATAGGACTCCTAGGATTCTTTAACGCGCAGCTTAGCAGCAGAGCACAGGCTAAGGTAGCGGAACACATGCGGGGCGTCGAGTCCACGGGCGCGGGAATAACGAACTTCGCCTGGTCACTGGGCTATTTTCTAGGGGCTCCGCTCTACAGCGCGCTTAACCCCGGAACCTTCGAACCCCAAACTGCCGTGGGTGTCGTACTACTCGGGGTGCTCTGTTTTTACACTTCCTTATTCCTCAGAAACAGAAGGGGGGCTATCCGAGCGAATGCCTAACCACGTAGTCGATGATTCTATCAATCTCAGACTTGAGGGATTGGGGGATCCCTGAGACTTCAGGGGTTAGGAAGCCTCTTATGAGAAGCGCTCTCGCCTCATCCTCGCTAAATCCCTTGGACATCAAATACTCTATCTTTTCACCTGCGATCGTTCCAATGGCGGCCTCGTGGGTGAGCTCGACCTCCTGTACGCGGGACGAGAGGATGGGGATGGCTTCAAGAGTTGACTTGTCGTCCATCAGAACGCCTAGGCACTCTATGTGGCCTTTTGTCTTTGTTGAGCGTGCCTCTATTTTAGCACGTGAATATATACTCGAGCCTCTAGCCGAAATGATCCGGGATACAAGCTCGGAGGAGGCTCGCTCGCCCTCTAAGACCGCTACACCACCGACATCATAGTAGCCTTCTCCGCTGCCTGCAATTACAGAGACAAGCTTCGCATGAGCATCTTCCCGCAGGAAGACCTTGGGGTCGGTCTGGAGGGACGCTACAGGGCTGTAGATCACATAATAGCTAATATACTGCCCCCCTTCATCCACATACACCGCTGTGCGGGGGCGCACATGGGTCCCCTCACCCCAGGAGTGCAGCATCGTGAAAATCAGTTTAGCGTTCTTCGCCACATAGAACTCTGATATCCCAATGTGTAGCCCCCCTCTCTTCCCATGGGGTACCAGGCATCCCGTAGTAACTATAGCCTCTGCCCCCTCATCCACATAGACAATGTTATGCGCATGCTGAACTTCGTTTTCACCGGTAAAGAGGCTCAGGCATGTGTAGATAGGCCACGGTGTTTTTACATTTGGAGGTACGTAAATAAAATATCCCGTCTCTTTTCCGTAAAGATAGGTATGTGCTGTATATTTATCTGTGTCTGGAGGTATAAGCTTCCAGGCAAGCCTTCGCGCAAGCTCATTCCTCTCTAGTGCGCGGTTTAGAGGTTCAACGATAACGCCTATTCCTTTAAACTTCTCAGCCATTGCCTTTGCTAACGCCGTTTCCCCCCACTGGAAATAACTAAGCTGTTTGTAAGTGACTCCAACCTTCTCCTCAATAGATCTTTCAAGGCCATCGGTGAAGCCCTCCTCCGTACTTAGAGGATTAGCTGACTTGTATATGGATAAGTCGATGTCAGGTCCATATGGTGCAGGCTTGTTTAGAGCCTTAAGCACAGAATCCTTATTCATTGCAAACACCCTCAAACCCCTTCTCTTCAAGATTACTCAAAAGCTCTAGTGCATCTCCATCGCAGACCACGCGGCCTTCCCGTAGGATAAACCCACGGGCCGTCCTACCTATTTGCTCAGCTAAGAGTCTTGTATGTGTAACCACTACGATTCCCGTGTTGAATTTCCCGGCAAGGAAGTTTAGAGTGCCGGCTATAAGCTTCACGCTGTCAACATCAACCCCGCTGTCAGGCTCGTCTAGCAAGGCAAACCTCGGTTTAAGTAGCGCTGTAAAGAAGACTTCAACTCGTTTCCGCTCTCCTCCGCTAAATCCCTTAAATGCATCCCTGTTTAAAAGGTATTCAATGTCTAGCATCTCAGCTAGTTGCGATACCAGATCCTCGGATCCGAAGCGTTTAGCAATAAGTTCAGCTAGCCTTGAGACGGTAAGCCCCGTAAGCTCCGGGGGAATCTGGTAAGATAGTACTACACCTTTTACAGCTCTCGAGTATGCTGGAAGCTGGGTAATATCTTCGCTGTCCAAGAGTATTTTCCCCCTGGTTATTCTTACTCTAGGTAGGCCGGCTATAGCGGATAGAAGCGTTGTTTTTCCAGCGCCGTTCGGACCAAATAACAAGATTCTTTCACCGCTTCTAATTGTTAAACTTACATCTCTAACTATCTCGCTATGATCTATTGACGCTCCAAGATTTTCAACAGAAAGTGCTGAGCTATGGGTCATTCCTAGGATAAATTTAAGCAAGCTAGATAAAGCTTATGCAAGTCTCTAGGGCGAAAATCGGTTGCAATCCTGCCCTTTATCGTCATAAGGAATAAATCTAAAAACCACGGGTTTAATACATATGGTTCTGGAAGTAAATCTCATAGGAAAAAAGGCGCTTGTCACTGGAGCGTCAAGCGGGATCGGATTAGGCGTAGCAAAGGTTTTTTCACTAGCGGGGGCGGATGTAGTAATACTTTCCAGAAGCTCGGAAAAGCTCGAGAATGCTTTAAGAGAAATTAAAAATTTCTCGGGTCGTGAGGCACAGGCTATTCAAGCCGATCTGACAAAGGAAGAGGATCTCGAAAGAGTTGTTCAATATTTAGAAGAGAAGTTCACCCCAGATATACTCTTCTACTCGACCGGTGGGCCAAAACCAGGAAGCTTCCTAGACTTCTCGATGCAGGACTGGGAAGAGGCTTTTCATTTATTGGTCTACCCCGCGATAAAACTTACGCGCCAGCTTTTACCGCATATGATCTCGAAGAAATGGGGAAGGATAATATACCTTACAAGCCTCGCGATAAAGGAGCCTCTACCAAACCTAGCTTTAAGCAACGTTATTAGAATAAGCTTCGCCGGCCTTGTAAGGACTCTTGCTCGCGAAGTAGGCAAGCATGGCATCACTGTTAACGGCATAATGCCAGGCATAATTCAGACACAGCGCGTGGAGGAGATAGCTATTAGTAACGCAAAAAAGGAAGGTATTTCCTACGAGGAATCCCTTAGAAGGCTGACTACCGATATCCCTGCAGGGCGTCTAGGCAAGCCTGAAGAGATAGGTTATATAGCCGCATTCCTAGCCAGCGACTACGCCTCATACATCAATGGAGCTATGATCCCCGTAGACGGAGGAAGACAAGTATCAGTTTTCTAAATTGACCTATGCATAGCATTTAAATAATCTCGCTCAATGGCAACTCCATAAAAATGGAAAAGGTGAACCTTATTGCCTCCACCACCCGAGGTCATCCCGCGCGCTTCAATGCTCTTCTTCTCATTAGATGTTGTATCTTTCCTAGCCTTGCTCATGCTTTGTTATTTCCTCTACAGAGCATTACTAATCAGTAAGATCAAGCTTTTCGCCTTCTTCTTTTTTGGCTTCGCAGCTCTTGCCGCTGGAGAATTTGCACATATCCTAGTACTCCTAACCGCTTTCACAACCGGGGCTAGCGGTTTAAGAATTCTCTTCTTAACTCACGCTATAGGCGTTATACCACAAATAGCAGAATCTATTGCTCTACTATTTATCGCCGCCGGATATACTCTCGAGACCAGATCTAAGTTATTGGAGGTATTTGTACTTTTACAGTTTAGGCGCACCTGGTTCAGCGAATTCTATCTTACAAGCATCATAAACACTGCACTATTGGTTTACATAGTGATAAACTCGCTTAGTGTATATTTTGCATCGAGGAAGAAACAAGCGAGTTTTCCAGCGATAGCTTTCTCGCTAATGCTACTCTCAAATGCTCTCTTAATACCCTCTCTTCTACTTGCAGACGAGCTCTTGTTCCTACTCTCGAAATTGCTACACATCCTGGGGCTCCTGGTGCTTATGCTCCTCGCAGTTGAGGTGTCGCGGGCTTGAGCACTAGGAGATCCCGACTCCGAATGATAGCTGATATTCTTAGAGTTGTAGAGGAAAGCGGCGAGGCTAATATTACCAAAATTTTACTTGAAGCCAATTTATCTTATTCTCGTCTATCAAAATACCTTGATGAGCTTGTAGCCAAGGGTTTTCTAGTCAAAGTATCAGATAGCAGAGAGGTGAAATTCAGGGTGACTAGGAAGGGGGTTGAGTTTTTAAGAGAGTTCAATAAGATTCAACAACTAGCCGAGGCTTTCGGCATTGAACTTTAAACTTTTATGTGACTAGACTTTTGGTTCATAATCCTTTTAATATAAAGAACATTTAGGTGTTCGATGATCAACGAGAAAAGGCTACTCATAGCCGTATTAGTAGCTCTCCTAATGACGTTAACATCAGTAGCTTTTAGTGAAGGTGGAGTGGGTGTAGGAGGCGTCGTTATCGACGTCAACGGGAACCCGATACCTAACGTTCAGGTAGTGGTTTACGACGCTAACAATGCCGTCGCAGGAACGACATCTACAGGAGCCGACGGGCATTTTATAATCTCTGTTCTTCCAGGATCATATACTGTCAAGCTATCGAAGCCTGGTTATGTGGACAAAACTGTACAGGTGACGGTGAGTAAAACGACGCTTTATGCCGATCTTGGCACAATTACGTTAGACTATAGTATTAAGATCTCTTTAACAACAGCCTTCCTTTCTGTTCCCATTCTGAATACTGTTACAATCCCTGTCGCGATAACAAACCAGGGGAGTTCGCCTGAAAACATCTCGATAGATATAGAGCCACAATGTGGAATACAGGTAGCCATGCTTGCATCAGGCATAGCAGTTAGCGAGCTTAAGCTAAACCCAGGTGAGACACAAAGTCTTACCCTAAGCCTGTCTACTCCCTATCTTCCCTCTCAGGATTGCAAGGTTAAAATATTTTTTATTGGCTCGGTAGCTCTTGAAAGAGACATAACCCTTAAGATAGTGAACCAAACTCTAGGAATATTATCAACACAGTTGACCTCCTTCCAGGTTAATCCAGGCTCAACTGTACAGTTGCAAATAAAAGTGACGAATCCGCTACCAAAAACCATTAGAACAGCACTTTCTCTAGAACTGCCACCCAACTGGGTTGGGAGTCTAACTAGCGGGTCACTGGTTGTCAACCAGTTAAGCCTGAACCCCGGCGAGACCGTTCAAATACAAATGAGTATTGGGGTTCCTAAGCAAGCACAGCCTGGTAACTATGTTGTGACCGTTATAGCTACCGGACTTTCTCCATATTTCATCGAGAAACTTCCAATAAACATCGAAGTCGTCATCGGCAATCCTCTTCTTCGACTCGAAACGACAACTCCGCATGTGGATGTCTATGCAGGACAGACAGCTAAGTTTGGATTTACTATTGAAAATCTAGGCGACGCTGACTGTGTAGCTGGATTTCAGGTACAAGGACTACCACAAGATTATCGTTGGAACATTGTCGACCAGCAGGGAAATGTTTTCTCACAAGTCTACCTGAAAGCTGGCGGTACACTAACATTATACCTTAGCGTGTTTGTTCCGCCTTTGGCTGAACCATCACTCATTTCCCTGAATCTGATTGCTTCTGCAAACGCCTCTCGAGACTCGATTCCCTTAACGTTGGGTGTTTTGGGAAGGTATCAGCTTAGCTTTGTAACTCAAAACTTTTATATGGAGATGACCCCGGGCTCGAATGGGACTTTCTCCGTACAGGTGAAGAACACCGGGTATAGTACGGTAACAAATGTAGCTTTAGGGGCATCAACATCAGCGAGTGGTTTTACAGTTTCTATAAGTCCAAGCTCTGTACCGATGTTAAAACCGGGGGATACAGCGACTTTTCAGGTATCAATATCCGTTGACCCTACAACGGATGCAGGTGATTATTACGTGACTCTACTTTTGAAAGGAGACAACATAGAGCCCCTGCAAAGGGATCTTCACGTATACGTAAGACCTGCTAATAGTCCCATTTATTATATCGCCGGGGCTGCTCTATTACTTATAATTGGTGTTTTTCTAGCTTATAGAAAATTTGGTAGGAGGTGAGTTTGATATGGAATGGGCAGTTGAAACGGAAGGAATTGTGAAGATATATCGGGATAGAACAGGGGAGGTTAAAGCATTGGATAATGTGAACATAAGGGTTCCTCGAGGAGTACTCTTTGGTCTCTTCGGTCCCAACGGATCTGGAAAAACAACGTTAATATCAATACTTGTAGGCTTACAGCTTCCCACAGAAGGAACGGCGAGAGTTCTAGGCTTTGACAGCTTAAAGGAGTCGCTTGAGATTAGGAAGAGGGTCGGCTTACTACCTGAAAACTATGGTTTCTATGAGTATATGACGGCTTTCGAGAATCTCAGGTTCCTAGGGAGGTTGGACGGAATACCCGGATCAGAGCTAGATGAAAAAATTAACAAGGTATTAGATTTGGTAGGTCTAAAAGAACGAGCAAACACCAAGGTAAAGGCGTTTTCAAGAGGAATGACGCAGAGGCTTGCGCTGGCACAAGCTCTACTCAAGGATCCGGAGCTTCTTATTTTAGATGAACCTACTCTAGGACTTGACCCTCAGGGAACAGCTACCTTCCGAGAACTAGTGTCCCAACTGGTAAAAGAGGGAAAAACCATATTGATTTCCACACACCTTTTACACGAGATCGGTTTTATCTGCACACACGCTGCTTTTATTCGTAAAGGAAAGATAGTGGCGCAAGGAAGTCTAGAGGAACTGGCAAAGCCCTACCGGGAGTCTAAGGGTTTCAGCTATGAAATAACGGTACAGGGTAGCCCGGAGGATCTTCTAAAAGAGATTAGGAAGCTCCCTGAGGTGATCGAGGTTCGCCTAAAGAACAACACAATATACGTAAGAACCTCTAAAGACATGGGAACTGAGATGCGCAATCTAGCTGGTAAAATCCCAGTTAAGTCCTTTGTTGAACGCTCGCCAAGTTGGGATGAATTATATCAGTTTTATCATGGGGGTGGTTGGGGTGAGTGAGAGAATTCTTGTTATAACTCGGAAAGAGTTATCGGAAAACTTCAAAAGCATGAGATACTGGGGCCTTATAGGCCTCTTCATACTTCTCTTCACAGCAATGTCGGCTGCGATAGGAAGCGCCATAAGAGGGCTAAGAATTCCGGGAATGGAGTTCGGCGGAGGTAGATTCGTAGTACAACTTGCAACGAGCATATCAAACTCCATGTTATATATGGCGCCTCTACTTGGAATTGCACTTGGATTCGCGGCTATTGCAGCAGAGCGTGAGAAGGGGACTCTCCGACTTGTACTAGCTAGACCCATCTACAGAGATCAGGTTCTAAACGGTAAAATCCTAGCGGCTTTTATCCTCATCTTCTTTGCAATATTTACTTCAACAGTTATAGCACTTCCAATATCCATTGCGCTGCATGGACTAACTGTTACCACGGATGATCTGGTAAGGCTGTTTATCAGCATGACCCCCTCTACACTTCTAGCCTTAGCTTACTATGCCCTTGCCCTCTTCGTCTCTGTACTCAGCGATAGATCAAGCCGAGCATTTCTCTATGCATTAATAGCTTGGATCTTCTTTACTTTCATACTACCAATAATCGCGTCCCTGATAGCACTTTCCATACTAGGACCTCCACCAGCCGTGTCTTTTAACTTCTCAGCCGCGGGTAATCGGAGCGCTATTCCACCACAACTGTTGCAGTACGAGCAGAAATCAAGCCAAATAACGAGTAGCGTCCTCTTAATTTCTCCAAACAGCAGGTATACCTCTTTCATGAACGCCTTGTTCTCGAGGGCAAGACAAGGAACGAACACCTATTATACAAATCTACTGACAGTCTTTGCTACAAGGTGGATCGACTTAACTGTATTAATCGCCTACGTAGTAGTCTTCATCGCACTATCATACATATTCTTCGTACGAAGACAAGAAGTAAGATAGCCTACTTCAAAAGAATCTTTTTCTGCTTTTAACCTTCATGTAAATCCTCTAGTATGAAGGTTTTTTAACCCTTGTCAGATAGGGCTTAGCAAAGTCTACTCCGAGTTCCGCTAAAGTTTCCTCCGTTGGAATACCCTCCTCATCCCAGCCCATAAACCTATAATACTCGGATCTCTCCCTGGCAAGCTCCGATGAGTCCACAGCCTTACCCTTAAAGGGCCCGGAGGGTAACGGCTCATAAAATCTTGCGGGTAGATCATCATCTCTCCCCGGCTGCCAGTAGACGTCCGGGCCTCCTAGTAGGATTGCTAGGCGCTGGAGTGTTAAGATTCTCTTCGCGTTTTTAGCCATCCAGGCCTCCTGTGTAATACCAAAACCAGTGATAGCCTCCAGGAATGAAAACATGAGGTCGTCGATAGCATTAAAGGCACATATTACAGCGGAGTCTGGAAAAGTCATCCAGAGCTCGCCCCAAGCTGAAGTGTAGGGTTTTCGCGGGGCGGATGTGTGGTCTCCACCTTGTGTACTCGTAGCATAGCCAAATGATGGGAGGTAATCTTTGCCACTTCTGACTCCATGTGCACCTATACCTATACCTTTCACGTGTACAGCGTAGCGTGTAGCATCGACGCCCTTCGTCTTACTAATCTTTAAGGCATATCTGAAGCTGCCTTCTGCCAGGTCTTTTCCAACCCCCTCCCTTTTAGCGATCAAGTTCATAAGCTGAGCGAAGGCCTCAGAGTCACCCCATTTTGGCTTTATTCCCCCCAGGTCATCCTCGCTTATGATACCCTTCTCATACAACTCGCCGACCAGGCCTAACAGGTTACCTGTCTGTATTCCGCAGAGACCGAGATCGTCTGCGAGGGAAGATAAGTATATGCAGCTGCGAGGCTCAAAAATCCCGAGGTTTGGTCCAAGATACGCCTGGAGCTCATAGTCAGGGGTATCCGTAACCGCACCCTTCTGAGCACCCCTTCTCAGATACGAAATTTTCATACATGTAGTGGGGCACCCATAGTCGCCCCAGAACCTCTTAACCCAGTGGGCTTCGAAGTTTTGTTGCCCCATAGCCCTGTTCTCGTGCCACTCTTCCTGCCAGTTACGAATGGGTTCGCTGCTGGTTATAGCCCCTGTAGCGAAGCCTCCAGCCCCTGTACCCCATTGCTTAAAGGTCGTCCTCTTATTAAGCCTCTTCCAGCTCTCATATATAAGGAGTCTAACCCAATCGGGATGCCTTGCCGGCGGCATTGGCCCAAATCCTTTCACAACCACTGCTTTGAGATACTTCGAGCCCATGACTGCTCCGTAGCCACCGTATCCGGCGGCGTGGGTGAGCTTTGCCATTACAGCTGCTGTTCGAACCAGGTTTTCCCCCGCGGGACCAATATACACAAAACTAGGCTCCTTAGTTAGCCCCTCACGGGCTAGCCTTTTTCTTTTAAGCTCGCTCCAAGTCTCCTTCATAAGCCTCGTATAGGTTTCACGCCCCGTAAGGCCCCACAGGTGGCTTGCACCACGAATTTCTACATGTTCGCCTTCAACGTAGAGATAAACTGGATCCTTTGCCTTTCCTCTGACGATTATACCATCGTAGCCGGCGGCTTTTAATTCTATGGCAACTTCAGAGGACAGGACGCTTCCGACAATCCCGTTACTTTGAGGGGACTTCCCAGATACCGCCAGCTTGACCCCCGGATAATAACCTGTGAGGGGCCCTGTCAGGAACAAGAGAAGATTGTCTTCGCCGAGCGGGTCTACGTGTTCCCATCTCTCGCCAAGCTCTCGCATTAAAATATATGTCGCGAGTCCACGGCCTCCCAGGTAGTCTTGGAGGGTTTTTTCATCTAAGAAATATTCTGATACTTTTTCTCGGGATAGGTCGACATCCAGTAACTTGCCATTATATCCATGAACCATTTTAAATCACCCACTCATCTCCATAGAGAGTTTCATACAACCTCTTAGAAACTTCTTCTGGGAAAGTCGAGTAAAGCTTGAAGGCTGTGCTTTCATATGGGACAATCCTTAAGGCGTAATACCCGGCATCCTGACAGGCCTTTACGCATTCAGGCTCTCCACCGCATAGGTCGCAAACCATAGCTTTTCTCGTCCGTGGATGTAGACGCATAACTTTCCCGGGGCATGCACGCACACAATCGCCGCAGCTTACGCATTTAGCCTCATCTACTAATACAGCTCCCGTAGTATTATCTGTCCTCAGAGCGCCATAAGAGCAGGCCTTAATGCAAGGGTAATCCCTGCATTGTGCGCACGTATGAGGGACATCCACCCCTGGGTATAGTTCGATTATCCTTATCCTGCTAGCCTCAGGCCAAACGGTACCCTCGTGTTTCAAACTGCAGGAAACCTCACATAGGCGACAGCCCGAGCAGCGTAGCGGGTCCCGAAGAATAAAAATTGGCTCTACCATAAGAGTTTGTTTAAAACCCAAAGAATTAAAGACTTGTTTAGTATTAGCGGGTATTACTACACTTTTACTAAACCTTTTTATAAGGGTAGACTCTTTTTTCTCATGCAAGGTATATGTGCTGGGGGGCTCCCGCAGTTGTCTTAGACATTAGTGGAGCAACAGCCAAAGTTGATTATGGAGACGGCATACCGAGAGAGGTTTTCATAGGAATATCTGAAGGCAAGCTTGAAAAGGGCGAGCTCGTGATGGTTCACGCTGGAGTTATCATTTCGAAGTTAACACCTGAGGGCGTTTTAGAGCAGATAAGCTTTATAAGAGAGGTTATAGGGGAGGAAGACACCCCCTGGACGCAGATGTATGAGAAGATTCTAAAACTCGCGGAAGAGCTAAGAGGGGGGAAACAGGTTTGAGTAGCCTAGAGGCGCTCACCCTTGCACACGGTCAGGGTGGGGTTGAAACTCTCGAGCTTCTTCGACGCATGATATTTGGCCGCGTCGAGGAACAGCTTAAGAAGGTGCAGGGCGGGGTTGGGATTGATAAACCTGATGACGGCTCGCTTATTCCAATCGGGGAAGGAAAATTCATGGTGGTCACAGTTGATTCCTATACGGTTAACCCGCCGTTTTTCCCGGGCGGGAACATAGGGAGTCTTGCAGCCTCGGGCTCTATCAACGACGTTGTAATGATGGGTGGAAGGCCAATAGCGATGCTTGACTCTATTATAGCAGAGGAAGGCTTTCCCTTGAAGACGCTTGAGGAGATAATTAACTCTTTCATTGAGGTGCTCAGGCGAGAAAACATAGCGCTTATAGGGGGCGACTTTAAAGTCATGCCTAAGGGCCAGCTTGACAGGATAACTATAACCACGGTCGGGATCGGGGTAGCGGAACATCCAATCGTAGATGAGCCTAAGCCTGGTGATAAGCTTGTCGTGACAGACTTCGTGGGCGATCACGGGACTGTTATTCTCATGCATCAGATGGGGCTTGGTGAAGTAGAGGAAATAAAGAGCAGTCTCCTCAAGAGCGACTCGAAGCCACTTACCCCGCTGCTTCCACTGCTTGAAAAGTACCATGGCTACGTTCACGCAGCCCGAGACCCGACGCGTGGGGGTCTAGCAGGTGTGCTCAACGAGTGGGCAAAGGATTCCGGCCTAGTCATAGTCGTCAACGACGAGGACATGCCTGTGCGTGAACATGTAAGGCACTACGCTGAGATGCTTGGGGTAGACCCAATATACCTGGCTAGCGAGGGCGTAGCGGTTCTCAGCGTGGCGCCTGAGGCGGCGCAAGACCTCCTGCGCGATCTTCGTGCAAAAGGGTTTCCGAATGCACGAATAGTAGGCGAAGTAAGGGAAAGTGAAAAATACAAGGGGTATGTTCTCTCGAAAACTCTTGTCGGAGGGTATAGGATAATAGAGCCTCCCCGAGGAGTACTTGTCCCCAGGATTTGTTAGGTGATCTCAATTTGAAATCATTAAAGTTTTCAGGGATTAAGCTGAGAAGGATAGGCTTAGCCGGGGTTCAGCTTGAGTTTCGAGATACGGCAATCTGTGTAGACGTGCTTGACGCCTCGCCTTGCGACGTAGCCCTATACACGCATAACCACCCGAGGCACGCTCCAAGCCTCATGCCCGGTATACCGGTGTTTTCGCCTTTCGCCGGGAGGATTGTTTCTCCTGGGGAAGTTATAGAGTTAAGACAGGGGGTTAAGGTTGAAGCTGTAGATGCGTATAACCTTGGCTATAAAGGAGGGCCTATTCATCCAAAGGGAAGCGGGGTTGGCTTTTTACTGAGTTTTGACGACAGCACCACTGTTTACCATATGGGTGACACTGATCTCGTTGAAGAGGCTCTACGGCTGCAGAACAAAGCCATAGGCGTTTTACTGGTTCCTGTAGGCGGCTCGGGCGTTATGAGTCCTGAGGAAGCCGCCGAGGCCGTGAAAACCCTGCGCCCTTCCATTGCAATCCCCGTTCACGAGGAAGACAGGTCGCAACTGAAAATCTTCAAGAGGCTGTCTCAACCTTACACCCAGGTAGTATTGTTAGAGGCTGCGTAGGATGAATCCCTCGCTAGAACGAATAATACCACCCTCGATGCGCTTCAAAGCCATCACAATCTACGAGTATAAGAGAGCCTACGAGAACAGTATCCGAAACCTCGACGCGCTGTGGAGCTCCGAGGCTTTAGCCCTAAGTTGGAGGAGAAAATGGGCGTCTACGAGGCAAGGCGACGGCCCATACACGAGGTGGTTCAGCGGGGGGTTGCTAAGCCCATACGAAAACATCGTAGCTAGACATAAAGACACTGGTGTATGGGGCAAGGCTGCTATTATCCAGCTAGAGGAAAACGGGGATGCTGAAGCACTCACATTCTCGGGTCTAGACCATCTTATCTCCAAGATACACTGCGGCCTGAAGAACATGGGCTTGAGTGCTGGAGACTGGGTAGCTGTGTACAGCCCGCCGAATATTGAGAGCTTTGCATTTATGCTAGCTGCGATTAGAGCCGGTCTACCAGTCGAGCCAATCTTCACAGGTTTTAGCCCGCAAGAAATGTCGCGGAGGGTCTTAGCTAGAAAGGCTAGGGGGCTCTTCGTTACAGCTGAGTATACACGACGCGGGAAAACCATAGAGGTGGCAAAGGCTAGCGAGGACCAGCTTACTCGTCTAGCCGATTCAGGCGTTAAGGTCGTTATACATGGCGGGAAAACGGGCGGCAAGTACGTCGACTTCGCAGAACTCCTAAGCTACAAGTGTAACGCTGAGGACACTGTCGTCGAGTCCACTCACCCCCTTTTCGGACTACACAGCGGATACGAGGAGGACTTTAAGCCGATAACCCATCCTACAGGAGGTTTCCTCGTACAGGCATACGCCACCTCGAGGTGGATAGGTCTAAGACCAAGAGATACCGTCTTCTGCACAGTGTGGCCAGGTTGGATAACCGGGGTTACTTATCAGCTCTTCGGGCCCCTAATGTTAGGCTCAACCGTCCTCCTGTATACAGGGGGGCCGGACTGGCCAAATTGGGGGATCTGGCTGGACATCATAGACTCCTTTTCGGTCACGCTTTTTATCACCACGAGTAGCGCGGTTCGACTTCTCTCAAAACAGGATCCGAGTCTTCTGAAGGGGAAGAACGACACACTGCGCGAAGTGATCATTACGGCTGAACCACTAGAGCCAGAGTATTGGCGTTGGAGCTACGACGTCCTTGGGTCTCTCCCATATCCAGTTATAGACTCTACGCCCGGCCGAGGAGGAACCATACCAGTTCTAAACATGTTTATCCAGAGCGAGGTTGGAACATTCCTCACAGGCAACCTTGTAAATTATACCTTTACTCATATAATACCCGGCTCTTCAGGCCCCCCTATCCCAGGGTTCGCTCTCGACGTTTTAGATGGGCAAGACAAGCCTATACGAGGCAAGCCCGGCAGGCTCGTGATAAAGGCGCCGTGGCCCTCAATCCCAATCGAGGCCCCAGCGGAGTTCTACTCGGCTTGGCGCAACAATTATTATGACACGGGTGACATCGCGATAATGAGTGAAGAATACTATATTTTCCCGCTGGGACGGGGCGACGGCGTCTTGAAAGTCAGTGGTTACCGCTTAAGCCCGGGTGCTCTTGAAAAAAACATAGCATCGCTTAGTGGTGTCGACTGGGTACTTGTAGCACCCCTCAGGAACCCTGAGAGGTTTGAGACGCCTATAGTCCTTTACCACGGGGATGTAAAAGAGGAAGAAATAACCCATATTGTACGTGAAAAAATAGGCCCCATAGCATCCCCCGGGAAGATAATTAGTCTCCATGTAAAGCCTAGCATATCCCCTTCGCAAGCTCGAAAAGAAATAGCTGAGCTGCTTTACAAGGGTCTTGTAGAGGAAGCTGTGAAAAAACTTGAGTCCATAAAATAACATTCAACAAGCAGCAAAGGATCCAATAATTTTTTCCGGGCTCAGTCGGGTAAGACCAGATATCATTGCAAACTTTTCTCAGAAATTATCAACATGTTTTTATGATTCCTGATCATAGGCTTCACGCCAAGGTGAGAAAAATGAAAACTCAAACTCAAATTCTAGTAGGCGAGAGCCTCCAACTCGATGTTTTCTCCTCCCTCTCAACCTCCGAGAAAAAACATGTTCTATCCATCTTCTCTGAAACCCTACGGGCTTTAACAACATCCTATCTCCAAAGGGGATTCCTATGGCTACTACCCGTTATAACAAGTAAAGCTACAGACCCCCTATGGCCCGACCCTGGAGCAAGCATTGAAACTCGTCCTGAAATTGAAATCTACGGCGAAAAGGTAAAGCTTACACAGAGCATGATTCTGCACAAACAGGTTCTCGTAGCTTCAGGCTATGAAAAGATATTCGTACTCTCCCCGAACATACGCATTGAAAAGCGTGAACGCGCCGCTACTGGAAGACACGCATACGAGTTCACGCAACTCGATTTTGAAGTAAAGGAGGCTAAACGAGAAGATATTTTTAAGCTCGTCGAGGGCGTCATATCAGAGCTTTTCGAGCATTTGGAGGACTGTTGCTTAAAACATTTCAAGGAGTTAGGGGTTGAGCTTGAAAAACCATCCACGCCGTTTAAGGTTTATCGGAGACAGGAGCTTGAAGAGACATATGGAAAAGACTGGGAGGCGCAGATCTCTCTTTCCAGTGATAATCCTGTCTGGATTATAGATATCCCGCGAGAGTTCTACGACTTTGAGGACTTCACAACCGGGGAGTGGCGTAACTACGATCTTATACTCCCAGAAGGGTATGGAGAGGTCTTGTCCGGTGCTGAGCGGGAATGGCAATATGAGAAAATTGTATATAAAATGGGTAGAGACAGGGTTCCCCCGGACTCGTACAGGTACTACCTTGATCTCGCTAGAAAGGGTTTATTAGTTCCTAGCGCCGGAGCAGGCATCGGGGTCGAAAGGCTTGTTACTTGGCTGACTAAAAGATCTCATATTGCGGAAATCCAGGCGTTTCCACGCATCCCAGGGCTTGTCACACCCTTTTAAGCCTGCAAAAATACTTTAACTATTTTTTCTGGTATGTCCGTTATTATATAATCCACGCCAAGCTGCGCCAACCATCTAGCCTTGGCTATATCGTTCACAACCCAGACAGCCACTTTATAACCTACAGAGCGCATCTCCTCAACTAACTCCTTATCCACGAACTCAATGTTTATGGATAAACCGTCCGCACCAGCGAGCTCCACCTCTTTCACAGGGTTCGCCGGACGGTAGTCAACGTTACCAAGCATGGCAGTTATGCTGCTATAGCCTTCCTTGACTCTGCGGAGCATGTTATGGAAACCCGTGCTTACTATCACCTCCTTGACACCACTGGACAATGCTCTCTCGACCGCTTCTCTCTCGAACCCCCGGCTCTTAACATCGAGCCACACACCGGCTCTCCCATTGATTATTTTAAGGTACTCTTCAAGCGTTGAGGGCTTAAAGATAGGGTCTCTCCCATCTATGAGGAGATAGCCGTAGCTCATTATAAGGCTTCTAACTCCTGTACCACCAACATGGAAACCATGTCTTACGACAAGATTTCCCCTGTCTTCCCTAACGTCAAACTCTATGATCTTCAGGTTAAGTTCCAGGAATCTCAGCAGCAGGCTTTTCTTGTTAGCCTTATGTCCAACCACCACAGGCGTATGTGATGGCATCATATTATGTGAATGTCTTTGCCATAGATATGACTGTTATGTTCTAACGACTCGTATTTTTAGGAGAGGTCTAGTATATCCTTTAAAAGGACAATTATATTTTCTAGGTTTTTATACACCTCGGTCGGCAAGCCTTTGCCGTTGTTTTCTAGTCTTTCTATAAGGTTTCGGTACAACGCGAGGATTTCTGAGCGTGAAGAGTCCTCGCCTCCGAGCGCTATTGATATAACGCTCCTCTGGAACCTCGAGAGAGCTTCATACATTCCAGGGTCGATCCTGCATTGGCAGGGGCTATTACGGATTAAAAGTTCAAGAAGATCTCCAATGTTCTCAAGATTTCTCACAATAACTCTAATGTCTACTAGTCGGAGTTTCTCTGAACTTGGAACAGAAGGATCTGAAACCCTGCTCCTAATTATCCTAACTGCAAGAAAGTATAGCCTGTCGATAATGTCTTCCATTGCGAGAATTTTATCCGTAGTGGAAACATCAGTTCTCTCAAACGCCTGAAAAACCAGCTTCATCATGGCTAAGGTGATGGAGCTCATCCTCTGAACAATCGAGTAAAGATCATAGTCAGGCCTGATGAAGCATTGCAGTGTCACTAAACCCGTCTCTTCGCCTACGAGCTCTAAACCTAGGAGCAGCTGCTTTACACGTTCCGCTACACGCATAACCTCGTCGCGGCACTCCGGAGAAGTAGACACTTCTATCACCTCATACCCTCGCAGGTACGCCGATATAATGCTACGATAAAGGTCGTCTCCACACCTGAGCCTTATCACCTTCTTCTCCTCATTCTTCTCCTCTCTGAAGGGTATGATATGTAATGAACCATCTTCTCCCACCGTTACGGCAACAACGCCGTTCTCGCCTACCCTATCGAGAACCCAGGTTTTAGGGAGCGCTACATAAAAACTACCTCCAATCTTAACTATTCTCCGAGCTTCCACGTATACACAGTATTTAACTTGTTAAATAAATCTTACATTAGTTATGAGTGTTTAGTTGAGGATATGGTAGGAATAGGAAAGTATATTAGAGACAGATACCGGGGAAAAATTGAGGCCCGTGCTAGAGCGGTGGAAATCTTCACTCCTGGTTTTTACTTTCCTACTCTATGTTTTAATTCTTCCACCGCTGGAAGTTCTCAGCAAGGTTTTCCAATATCCACGTGAAGGTGTCTTCATAATCATAAGAAGTCCCCGGGGGATCCTTGTGCAGCCCAAAGCTCGGGGAGAAATCATACGTTTAGCCTTCATCTGGGGTTATCAGGCTGGTCTGAAACTCACCTCTCATGGACAGCTTCTTAAATATGTGCTCTTCGGGGATAGTAAGGGCTATATCTTAAGCTTATCACTCTCGCTGAAAAGCTTTTTGGAGTCGAAGGGGTACAAAGTAAACGTAAAACTTCGAGAACTCCTGGGAGGTGAGATCACTGCGGTTATGGAGGTGAGAAGAAGAAACCTGTTTTTACAAATATATGATTTTATTAAATGTTTTCGAGGCTCCTCCAAAACTACTCTAGAGCAAACCCTAAGTGACTGAGAAAACCCGTTTCTTAGGACTTTTTAACTATGTATATTTTCGAGCCGACAAGCTGGTTATTAGGTATGAGTGCCAGTGTCCCATCGTCCTTCTTTATCAGCGAGAAAAGTGTAGATATATCCTCTATATACCCTTGTTCTCCAGCCACGTTGACGTAGTCTCCAATTTTTACCGGCCTTACGAGTAATAGGAAGAGCCCAGCCATAGCCTGTCCCAGGATCTGTTGTGTAGCATAGCCTATTATCATTCCTATAAAGCCTCCTAGGGCAACCCCAGCCGCCCCACCCGCGGCACCCCCTGCTATACCAGCGGCGAGCGCGCCGATCCCCATTATTGTGAAAATGCTTTTAACAGCTGCGGCTGTGCTGTGAGGGTGGCGTAGGCGGAGCATCCAGTAAACAAGGGTTGAGAATGATTTTACGATCATGTAGCCGAAGAACAGTGCAAGACCTATGCCTATGTAGGTAGAATATGGGTCGATGATGGACTTGAATCCAGGTATAATTGAGGGTAGGGTTGCGAAAATAATAGCATTGACCAAGATGTATACAACTATCCACATTATTAGCTTGAACATGCTATTTCTTATGTGAAGGGAGATATTTTCCTGTGACACGTGATAAAAAGGAGGTGTAAAATGTAAAGATTTTAGTTCAAACAATGATATTTCTAGTCGACAATAAGAAACATGGCTCAGCGGTCCGCTTGACGCAACCAAGTTCTGGTCTACATCTCTACGACGGTGCATCGACCATGGGTCTTCCCCTAGACAACTAGGCTCCTCCTTGGCCAAAGGTTATCTAGTGACCCTATACTGCGCCATAACCCTTATCTTTAAAAACTTGTACGGCGTAAGAGCCTAGTGTTATTGCAACGATAACAGTTTAATAACAGGATATGTTCTAAGATTGATATGAGGACTCTCTTAGTATTCACGTTTATTACTCTACTCATTGTACCGTTTGTGTCTGCACAGTGC
Organism: Infirmifilum sp.; assembly: GCA_041287245.1. GTDB lineage: Archaea > Thermoproteota > Thermoprotei > Thermofilales > Thermofilaceae > Thermofilum. Next base: position 315,115 of record JBEULP010000117.1, read on the forward strand.
ATTGAACCCTTAGACGCTAGGGCGTTCGAGGTGGTGCTTAACTGTGGGCATGTGCTGGTTAACCCGTCGAAGCTTCAAGCGTGCACGCAGGTGGCGCATATTAGCGAATACGTCTTTGCCTACAAGAGCGGCTATGACAAAAGATTTGCAGTCATTATAAGCCTCCAAGAACTACGAGGCTCCAACTATAGGTACCCGTGTATCAGGATACAGTTCCTTAATGAATCACTAGCCGGGGTGAGCCGTGAAGATCTAAGGAGGGTTTTAGACATGGAACTGGACAGGTTGTGTAGTGAAGGCATACTTATAGGCTTAAACGAGAGTCTCAAGGCAAAGATATTAACATACGCCGATTTCGGACTTGCGGGTTGGGATAGGAGGCTTGTGTGGGACAACGGAGATTTTAAACCATTCAATGAATCTTCTCTATACTACCCCCCTAGAGGCTGTCTTGTGCCTCAAATATCCGACTATTCAACATTGCCGACTTGGAGCGGCTCACAGGAAGCCACGGCTCTTTTACTCATTCTCCTCCTTCTCACAGGCCTACTTCTCCTCGTGGGAGTATACACGCTAAGGAGGAAAAATTTATCTAGGAAGGCAAGCTCTATTAGTGGAGGAAAATGATAGAAGTTTTAGGGTTTTGGGACTCGGTTCTTTTCGTGTTAATAGGCGTTTTCACCGCCCTTTGGGGTACTCGCCTTGCCCGTCTAACAGCATCTCTTGTCTTTGGTTTTTCCCTAGGCTACATCTTTTACGCGTATACCACTCCTACCTTGAAGGCAACCCTTACCCCTCTTGTTCTTTTTCTCCTCGGCTTTATTGTAGGTGGAATGATAGGCTTTGCAGCCTTCAAAATTGTAGTATCTCTCCTAACAGGATACATACTTACAGACCTCCTGGTAGCCACTGGTTATATTGCCAATAAAGAGACAGCTCTTGTGGTTCTCTCACTGGCCTTCGCGGCCATCTTATATGCATTAATGGATAAGATTCTAGCGTTTGGTTTTTCGGCTCTGGGAGCTGGATTAGTCTACATGGGACTGGCCTCCGCCGGAGTAAACCCTCAAATCTCCTTACTGGTTGGAGCTCTCCTCTTCATAATAGGCCTGGTAAACCAAACAAAAGGTCTCTTCTAACGCGTCGAGTTAATCCCTGTGTGCCTTAAGGGGCTCTTTGAAACAACATAACGTTACGCCAATTAATTCTTTTAGTCCTGGGCTCGCAGGGGCAGCTCAGATTTATTCTCACGGCCCTGGGCACGCATGATTTCCTATGTAAAAATTTTTTAGAAAGTATTTTACTTTAAAGATGTGAACACGAGTTATTCGAAGATAATTCCCAATGTGGAGGAGCTAACACCACAGCTTTTCCGAGAGACGTTTAAACGCATCGTCGAGTTAAAGACCCGAGCGGGGCTAAAAGCAATCTTAGACAACCCTTCGGATCTCCGTGAGAGGGCAAGACAATACGCCACCGAGTATAGCAACAATGCCCTCGGCTGGGCCAGCAACATATGGAGCAGATCGGCTGCAAACACTGTAATCATAAACAGCGACGACGAGCTTAAACCAGAGCACAAGCAATTAATGCTTAGAGTCCTAGAGCATATCCTAGCCCAAGGTCCTCTGATAAAAGTGGATGGTTACTATGGTCGCCCGGGAACAAAGGTTCAAATGCACACCCGAGTATACGTCGACCCGCAGTTTCCAGACCTGGCGTACAGGTGGAAACAGCTTGTCTTTCCAGCCCCCTCCGACGGGCAGCCAGACGCCGAGCTTTTCGTGATACCTCACTACCTCGGCAACCCATTCATACCCGGCACGAACAGGTTAATGGCTATTCTAGTATTTCCGCACCACAACCTATCAATAATAACCCTCTCAAGCTATCAAGGCGAGATCAAGAAAGGCGCTCTAAGACACTGGATCTTCCACGCTTACAAGAAAGGTTGCACAGGTGAGCACGCCGCGCTTAGAGAATTCACCGTGAAGACTGTGAACGAAGAGTGGAGAAGAATCACGCTCGTCATCTGGGGACTGACAGGCTCAGGGAAATCCACTCATGGCTTTTATACCTGGACAGAGAGAAACGCCCCAATCTACGTGGATAAATTCGGGGTCAACCCACTTGAGTACGTCAGGGATCAGAAGATTAGAAATGACGACATCGTTGCGATTTGTGAAGACCGTGTGTACGGCTCGGAGAGGGGTGCTTGGGTTAAAACAGAGGATCTTACCCCTGAGCAGGAGGCTATGTGGAAAGCTTGCATAAGCCCGAGAGCACTTCACGAGAACACCGAGTTTGACAGCCAGGGACTCCCCAGCTTCGAGGGTGTTCTGTTCCAGTATTTCGGAATGCCTAACAGGAACGCCAGGTCTGTGGTCTATCTCGACGACACGGGCTACTTCGACGGCCAGGTCGACTCAGACGGTCCTATGAATACAGCCGTGTTCCTCTCCCCAGGATACTTCACAGACTATGCGTGGGTCAAGTTGAACACGCCGGAAATCATAGCCAAGGCTCTGGCCGACGGGAGGACCGTTGGTCACCCTGCACAGGCAAGGGAGCTCGTCGGTAAAGTCAGATTCGTCCCACGCTACTCGGAGTTTACCATAGGCGTTGGAGACGATGCCCATGTTATAAGGTTCTACGAGTTTCTGAGAAGGTGGGAAGAGAGGGGGCACAAAGTAGATGTTTATATGTGGAATACTACTGGAAGGATTGTCGCCCAGTATAGATGGGGGGAAGTTAAGGTCGGCGACAGGACTCTTAAAATGCCTGAGCCGGTTCTACAGATGCGGGACGGGGTGCCTAAACCTGTCGGGGGAACGAGGCCGGCGATTGAGGAGACAGAGTTTTTCCTGCTTCAGGCCACCAGGGGCGCGGTTAAGTGGAAACCTCATCCCGTTTGGGGCGAGAGAGTACTTGTACCTGCGGAAGTACCAGGGATACCTTCGGATAGGCTGAGAGAGCTTGACCCCACTAACTATCTCTCAATGGATGAGTTCCGGGAATTGCTATGGGCACAGGTGGAGTATAGCAAAATAGTGTTACAGCAGCTTGGGCTTAAACTGCCGGAGGAAATCCTACACGCGATGGATTTCTAATCTCGAAGAGAGAAATTTTAATGTTGGAATCAATCTACATAAAGATATGAAAGCGCGGGAACTAGCCTTAGCAAGCGTTATAGCAGCGCTCTACGCCATTACAGTCTACCTGTTCCCGATGATCTCTTTCCTCCTATGGCAGGTAAGAATCGCAGATGCCTTAATGCCTCTTTCGATGACCCTAGGTTATCCTGCTGTTTTGGGTCTAACCATAGGGTGTTTTCTCGGAAACATCCTCGCCGCCCCCTGGGGCTCGTCTTTTCTTAACTTTTTAGATGCAACCCTTGGGAGCCTCATAAACCTTGTAGCAGGGTGGTTAGGCTACAAGCTCGGCTACAGGGCGGAAAGAAGGAGGCGGGTAACTGTAGCCCTGGCACAGGCGATAATCGTATCTGTGGGGGTTGGAAGTTACCTCAAGTACTTGCTGCTTTGGGCTTTTAACACGGACATCCCATTTCTAATATCGATTCTCGGAGTTCTCCCAGGCTCGTTAATTTCTATAGTGGTAGTGGGGCTTCCGCTTTCACTAGCTGTTCAAAGAGCACTGGAGGGTTCGGGTGAAAAGCTTTTTTCGAAGGTTTAACAGTTGCTTCCTTGGATACCTGGGAAAAAGTAATGTTATTAGCCGTCTAAGGTTATCTGAGATGGTATGTCTGTAATTGACTCTACAAGGCCTGTGCGTCTCTCTCTGATACCGAGGTATATCTTCCCGCTTTTAATAATGGGTAGCTGTGCCACAGGCATCATAAACGGTATTGCCCTATATATCCCCTTAATTCTACTCGGTCTTTATTCCTTGTTTTCCCTGGAGCTGGGGTGGAGCGAAAGATTCTTTACACTCGGTTTTTATGTCTATGTGCTGGCACTTTATACTCTCGGCTTCTCAACGCTCATGGACGCTGTATTCCTAGCCTCCCTGATAGTGGCTCCGATAAACCTCGTTACAGTCGAGGTTGAAAGGCTTTTCTACGAGTACCGTCTCACGCGGAGCTCTCTGGAAATCAGGGGCATAAGGCAAAACTCTTTTCTACCGCGTCTAACTGTTCAACATGTCCCCCTGTACCTTATCAATGAGGTTAAATTGGGCACGCCATTCCTTGCGCGTCTCTTCAAGCTAAAATACGTAAACGTCTATGTCTGCACGCCCACAGGCCCCCTTTCGCTGAGAGGGGTGAGTCAAGGCCCATTCCTCGAAACGCTTTCTCAATTGGTAAAAGAGGTTTCCTTACCTCACGTTACTAGCAAAACAGCAACGCTACACTCCGCCGGGAAAGGCTTTGATGTAAAGGGTTCCTTCGAACTTGAGTCTGCGCGCGAACCACTCGCAAGGTTCTACCAATTCCTGATGTACTTCACACATGCTTTCAACGCTACACTCTCACTTTCCAGCGGCGACAGAGCCAACTGGGGGGACTCAACATATAAGCTTAAAAGCGCTGATGACACACTTGAACAAAAAGAAGGACAAAGAAAGGGAAAAATGAGAAACCGTATCGAGAGGTTGCTCTAGAGGTGAGGGCTCACGTCAAACATCACCGATGAAAAGGTGAAAAAGGTCTTCGGAGAATACGCCGTGGACAAGCGTCTCACAAGAGTGAGTAATGTCAGCCGAATACCAGCCTTCATAGCCGAATTTCTAATAGGACAGTTATGCCCTAAGCCGAGTGGCAAGTGCTTAGAGGAGGTTGGACGCAAAGTAAACGAGCTCTATCCGGATCCGAGATCAAGGGAGCTCTTCCTAGGAAAGCTAAAGGAGGAGGGACAAATAAAACTGCTAGATGAGTTCCGCGTTCGAGTAAATCTAAAGAAGAACATCTTTCTTCTCCACATTCCCTCTCTAAATATCGAGGACGCGTTGATAAAAGAAGATATTATCAAGGACAACGAGAGGCTCTACTCCGGACTGTGGGGTGTGGGTCTACTCGTCTACGACCCGGCTCTCCAATCGAAGAATCAGAACGTAACACCCGTCCTCATGGTCGAGTTCGAACCGTTTCAAGCTTACAATATAGACCTCAGCCTCTTCTCAGATGCTAGGAGCGAGTTCTCCCTGACAGAATGGATAGACCTTCTGGTAACCAGCATAGGGTTAAACCCCTCCGCTTACACGCCTAGACAAAAACTCATCATCTTATCTAGGCTTATACCTATGGCCGAGTCAAATACTAACATGCTGGAGCTCGGCCCTAGAGCCACAGGCAAGACCTTCACATACAGGAACGTAACCTACTACTCCAGAATACATTCCGGCGGGGTAGTCTCCCCCGCTAAGCTCTTCTACGATGCTAGGAGCAACATCCCGGGAGACCTAGTCGTGAACGACGTTGTAGTCTTCGACGAGATAAGCAAGATAAAGTTCGCTAACAGTGACGAGGTTGTTGCCAAACTAAAAGACTACATGGTCGACGGGTACTTCGAGAGAGGCGGCTTCCACATGAAGAGGCCCAGCACATGCTCTCTGGTCTTCATAGGTAATGTCGACGTGGAAAAAGCTGCAACACCTTTAGGCATAATCTCGCACTTACCAAGCTTCATGCGTGACACAGCCTTCCTCGACCGGATCCACGGCTTTATTCACGGCTGGGAGCTTCCCAAGATAATGAAGAGCGATGAGCATCTAGCAAGGGGGTATGGCATAGCCTCTGATTTTCTTGCGGAAGTCCTCCACAGGATAAGGAATGTGAGTCTAGAGCAGCAGGTTGAACAAATTTTTGAGCTCCAGGGCCCTACGACCATCCGGGATGAGAGAGCTATTAAAAAGCTTCTCTCCGGGGCGCTTAAATTATTATTCCCCGATCAAGGATATGATAAGTCGGAACTAGCATTTGTAGCTGAACCTTTAATAAATCTTAGGAACAATGTAAATCAGCTACTCACTACCCTCTCACCACGCGAGTTTCCAATTAAAAAAATAGAGGTGAAGGTTCGAGCTTAAGTGCTTAAGTACTCCAACGCTCTCCTCTGCCTCATATACAGAGACTTTATCTCCCCCACAATGGCGTCTAAATAGTCCTTCACCTTCTCCAGGCTAAAAGAGACTTCCCCCTCACCCGCTGAGTAGTTTATTATTGTCCCAGGTAAAGGGTAAGCCCTAACTCCTGAAGAAGACACAAAGATGGCATCCGATGTGTACATGTTTCTCTTTACAAGATCAGGCCTTGCTAGCGCGACAAGTCCCGTCTCATCAGTAGCGGCATGTCCCCCCTCCTTACCTAGGAAGGACTGTGTAAGCCCACGATCCCGGGCAAGAGTCCACCAGTCCACCAGGAGGACTGCCAGCTTATTCTCAAGCCAAGCCTTTTTCGCCGCATTATCTAGAGGAGCCGTGTTCCCCCCGTGGCCGTTCAGCACGATCGCCATTTTAAAGCCATGGAAAGCTAGGCTTGACAGAATGTCATAGGTCATGTTCTCAAGGCTCTCCGGTCTAACCCTTATCGATCCTGGGTAGCCGTGAAGGCTGGTGGTTACACCATAGTTTAGTGTGGGGAGGACGATTGCAGGAATCTGTTCGGCTAGTCTCTCTGCAATGAGCTCAGGTATTATGTTGTCAGTCCCAAGGGGGAGATGGGGGCCGTGAGGTTCAACGGTTCCTACTGGAAGAATCGCAGTGTCAAACCCCTTCGCCAGGAGTTCGCGGACTTCGCCGTAGGTCAGCTCAGCTAACTTGTATATCGCCACGGGTTAAAATGTGGAAAACAAGAATATCTATTTATTGTTTGGAGATCGAGGCGTCCTATGAGAAAGCCTCCTCCTCCCAACCTGTTAGAGGGAACACACTAACATCAGATGGTCTGATGCTCAGCCTAATACGTTGCCCCTGCTGAACCTCAACCGCGGGGTCTAGTAGCGCCGTTATTTTCTGCTGCCCTACGCTCACCTTAACCTGGTTGAACATTCCTATAAACATCTGCATCTCAACCATGCCTTCGACAAAGTTCCCAATAGTCTCGTCAACGCTGAAGTCCTCAGTCTTCATTATAGCCGCGACACGCTCCCCCTCCTTAACAACGTGCCCCGGCGCCAATACTCCCTCAATAACCTGTCCGTCGAACTCAACTTTAACCTTCTCACCTAAAACCTCCTTCGCCTTACCTACAAGGTAGGTACTTCGACCGATGAACGTGGCGACAAAGAGGTTGGAGGGCTTAGAGTATATTTCCTTCGGGGTGCCAACCTGTAATACCCTACCCTTATCCATTACAGCGATGCGGTCTGCGAGGCTCATAGCCTCCTCCTGGTCATGCGTGACGTAGACGGTGGTTATCTTCAGAGACGACTGGATGCGTTTTATTTCTTCACGCATCTCAATCCTCAGCTTGGCGTCGAGATTACTCAAGGGCTCGTCTAACAGTAGAACCTTTGGCTCCACAACAAGTGCTCGTGCCAGAGCCACCCTCTGTTGTTGCCCTCCGCTGAGCTGTAGAGGGTACCTATCCTCAAGGCCCTCGAGCCTTACAAGCCGAAGAGCCTGACGGACTTTTTCCTGTATATCTTCCTCAGAAAGCTTAAGCTGCCTTCTCTTAATCTTTAACCCGTAGGCAACATTCTCGAAAACAGTCATGTGCGGCCAGAGTGCATAGTTCTGGAAGACCATCGAGGTATTCCGAAGGTAGGGTTTCAGGAAGGTTACATCTTGGTCACCGAAGTAGACTTTCCCCTCCTCTGGAACTTCGAAGCCAGCGATTATTCTCAACAGTGTGGTCTTTCCACAGCCGCTGGGGCCGAGCATCGTGAAGAGCTCGCCGTCTCGAATCTCAAGGGAAACTCTATCCAGAGCCCTTACCCTACCGTAGACCTTGCTAACTTCAACCAACCGTATCCCCACCATTCTTCACACCCCTATGAATGCATACCTCTGTTTAAGTACCCCTACGACTATAAGCATTGCAACCAGTTGTATTAAAATAAGTAGCACGCCCATCGCCGCAGCGATCTGCACGCCTATCGGGCTGCCACCTTTATAAACATTCATCATATAATAAGTCATCGGCGCCTGAGAAGGGTTAAAGTTGCCGATTGTTATGCTAGTGCTGACCTCTGTAGCCATGTAGATGAAGCCCAAGACAGCCCCGCTAAATATGTATGAAATGATAAACGGTAATACAACTCCGAAGACAACCTTTGCCCTCGTAGCACCCAGGTTCAGAGCCGCCTCTTCTAGCCCTACGTGTACCTGCTGGAACCCAGCGTAAACAGAGCGCACCACATAGGGTAGCTTACGGACACTATATGAGATGACAAGCACGAACCAGGCCTGGAAGGCTCCAATGGAAGCTGGATCAAGGGGGGTCCCCGGGAAAAGCTTAGTAAAGAAGTAGTAATAGCCTAAGGCTATAACGAGGCCTGGAATCGCTATAGGAACCGTTGCAAGCGTGTCAAGAATATTTGAAAGCCACGAAACGCGGACTCTACTCACACCGTACCCTACCATCACAGCCACAACTACAGCCATAGACACTGAAAGCGCGGCGTAAACCAGGGTATTCCTTATAAAGGTGAAAACAGCTGGGTCGATGAAAAGCTTTGCGAAATAGTCAAGGGTGAACGTTTTCAGGTTTATTTCGAAGCCCCTGGAAGGCATCACATTGAAGGCGAGGAGGAAGACGCCTATTTGCGGGAAAGCTGTGAGTAGTACAAGAGGAAAGATAAGAAGGTACACGACTACCTTTCCAATGGGACCTAGATCACGGGCACGCGACACAAAACGGCCGCCCCTGCTTATCATAGCATAGGAGCGCATCCCGACGTAGTTACGTATCGCCAGAAACCCCATCACAGCGATGAAAAGCATCACGATTCCAAGGGCCGCCGACTCTGGCGAGACTATGCCAGTCTGAGTTATAAAACCTCTAAATATCTGAGCACTTATAAGGTTCCACTCCTGGAATATCAGAGGGGCGCCCACGTCTTCCAAGCTGAAAATATAGACGATTATCGCGCCTGCTACGATGCCTGGTAGTGCCAGCGGGAACGTGACAGTCCTGAATAATCTGAAGCCTCTCGCCCCGAGGTTCTCAGCCTGCTCCTCCGTACTGGGATCAACATTTAGGAAAGCACTGTAAGCATTAAGGTATACAATGGGGTAAAAGGAGATTATCTGCGCTAGAGCAACTCCCACGAGCCCGTCGAGCCTCAACTCGAAGCCGAAAGCCCTCTGTGTTAACATTGAGATCGGTCCATACTCGCTGAAAAGTATCTTGACAACATAGGAGTTTACGAAGGGGGTTACGAATAACGGAACAAGGGATAAAATCCTCAATAGGTCCTTACCGGGAAAATTGTATCTAGCAAGGATAAAGGCCACTATAACCCCTATAGTTGTGGCGGCTGCTGTTACAACAAGTGACAATATAAGGCTGTTCACCAGAGAACCGTAATTCAATCCTTTAACCACGTACAGGGTCGTGTTTCCAAGCTGGATCGCCGAGGCAAACTGCTCGCCGGGCAGGGTCTCAAGCCTCACGTATTCTCGAGCTGAGAAAATTCTCTGAAAGTTCGAGTACCAGGTTCCGCCGGAAGGAGCCGTGAAAGCATTGACAAGCACGAAGAAAATAGGACTGACAAGGAAGACTATTAGGAACGCGGATCCAAATATTATGAAAGACCAGAGGAGAGGATCAAGCTCGTAGAGAGTAGTCTTAATACGCCGTGAAAGAGAAACCACGCCCCTTGCCGCCCTCCGAGCCTGTTTTATAAACAGTATCTTCTCAGCTAGAAAGCCGCCTGACGCGGCGGTGAGGAGCGGTGTTAGGAAGAACGCTAAGGCACGAGCCGGACCCTGAGCTCCAATAGCAAGGATGAAGAAGTCGTATAGAAGTGTGAATATAGCTAGAAAGCTTAGACTAGAGCTGAACTTTATCCACCTATAATCGTAGCCTAGCCAATACAGGGCGCCAGCGGATGCGATGCTGAGGAGCCAAAGGAAAACATCGATAACTCCCAGCTGGCCTTGTAGTGTCTGGCTTGCAATTAAATAGGCTAGAGCGAGAATAAAACCAGCAATCCACACGTGGTTTTTTGTAACCTTCACAGGCTCAGCCCACCTATACTGAGGTAAAACAACATATATTTTTAATCTCAGAGAAAAATATTTTTAGATCACGGACTCCCTGAAGCCTACGATCCAGTCATTTGTTTCAAGAGCGCTTGGGTGTTTAAGTATCGTTGCCTTGCACCCTGGCGCCACTGGTTCATGAGATCCTGGTAGATGGAAGGGTCGCTGGCGAGGTAGCTGTTTATCTTCAGCGCGTAGTCAAGAGTAAAAGTAGTTTTACTTTTTGTCAGAGGATCCGTAAATGTTATAGGCGAGGTTAAAGAGTCTACAAGCTTGTTGAACTGGTCTTTAGTGATCTTCCCGTTGAGGTATGCCTGGGCAATCTGCGCCCAAACAGGTTGCAGGTCGTCGTGGGCATCTACCAAGGTAGCCTTGAAGTAATCAATAACCGCAGTAACCCAAAGCGAGGACAATGTTTCATTAAACGATATTCCTCCAGCCTTCTCCACATCCTGTAAAGCTTTCTTAAGGTCGGGGCGTTTAGAGCCCTCAGGAGTATCGAAAACCTTGGGATTAATAGGAAGCCTGTTAATATTAGGATCCAGCCATACAAGCTGGCCTCCGGTCTCGTTGAGCACCCAGGCTACGAATACGGCTGCCTCGCGTGGATGGCTAGCACCCTTGAGGACAGCTATAGGGTCAGCGTTGACGATGCTTTCGCCGGTGGGGATTATGTACAGACAAGCCGGGTTTTGCTGTTGAGCCGTATACCCGTAGAAGTCTATAGTGGTTCCTACAGCTATGTCTCCTCTTATCACGGCGTCTCTTACATCGCTACTTCCGCTGAAAATTTTCGAGTTTGCGGCTAGTAGTGTTAAGGCGCGCCAACCAGCGTCCCAACCGTAAGCCTGTAGAATAATCTCGAACATCCTAGTGTTGCTAGTGCTCATAGTGGGGTCTGCGGTGCCGACTAGAGGAACCGCCGGTAGAGTACGAGCGTATACCGGGTTTCCAAGGTCGGCCCATCTCTGAGGTGTTGGGAGGTTATACCTTGTTAAGAGGTCTTTGTTCACCGTGAATCCGAAGCTGCTAACGCTAGCTCCTATCCAGTGGATGAGGCCGTCGCTACCGATCTTGAAGGTTGGGGCACCAGCAATCGTCTTTGGTATCTTTGCCAACTCTGCCTCGACGAGCTGGAACTCCGGTATCTTGCTCTTATTAACCGGCTCTATAAGCCCCTGATCGTCAATAAGGTTGAAGAGCGTTGGGCCTCCACCCCAAGCAACGTCTATTCCAAGCCCCTTAGAAGCAGCGTTCTTTATGTATTCCGGCCACTGCTCCGCGTTTACAGGTAGGAAAACAATATTCACAATATTGTACTTCTTTGCAATCGGGCTGTTAAGAAACATTGTCCTGCTTAGATCCTGAATCGTCTGCTCGTGCCTCGTGATGACATAAAGCGTGATGCCCCCTGATGGTGGCTGTTGCTGTGTTGGCTGTGTAGCGTTAGTAGGGGTTGTAGGATGTGTCACGTTAGCTGGCTGTTGGGGGGTTGTCACGTTGGAGGGTTGAGAAGGCTGAGCAGGAGGTGTTGTTGGGGGCCGCGTCAACATAAACGCAATGCCTATTACGACGGCTATAGAGACTATTGCGATTAAGAAGAACAGTTGCTTGTTCATTTTCACCACTTCGTTTAAAACTCTAGTACTAAACTTATATCCTTATCTCAAAAGAGGAAGAGAAAAAAGAATTTATTGGGTAGCTTTAGGCTTTCTCAGGAGAACGAGAGCTAAGACTGCGATGATTAGGACGGCTTCGATGATAGACAGAATCATTAACGTGTTAACTGTACCGGCTAGCGAGTCGACAGTAGCGGAAAGCCCGTTAACCTTACTGGTAAGGCTGTCCAGGCTGGATTTGAGGCTCTGAATCTGGCTTCCCTGGCTGTTGACTGCGGAGTTAACCTTGTCGAGGTTCGAAGCAAGGTTCTGAGTGTTTTGGGCTAGCTGGGCGATCGTTGTAGCCGTGGGTGCCTGAGTAATCACGTATACCCACCATCTGAACAGGTTGGTCACGAAGGTAGGCCCGTCTAGTTGTTTGCCATAATATGAAGATGCCCATGCAGGCTCGTAGTCGCCATACAAGGACTCGCCTGCCACTACGATGAGGACGTTCTTGTCGGGCCAGTATTCTGCAGCGTACATTACGAAGTCGTGGTCACCGGTTCCCTTACCGTATAGCATCAGGTCATAAACATAGGGGGTTGGCGGGGTGTTGTCGCCCATGTAGCTTTTGTGAGCCCAGACGAGGCGTATGAGCCCTGGGAACGTATCCTTAACGGGGTCGTGGTACTTGCCGCTGTCGTCCTGCCAGATGACGCATCCTGGACCATGCATCAGTATCGGCAGGGTTATATCTCTCTTAACGATGTCCGTCCTGAGCCCTGGATAGTTGTCAGGCTCGACGAATGTGAGCATCCTATAATATGCCTTGGCCGTCACGTCTGGATTATCGCTATAGACGGCTCCGTGCTCAAGCCTGAGCTTTGTTCCGATTCCAGCTAGGAGGTCGTTAAGCTGGTTTATCGTCTTTCCCCCAGGGCCGTAGTCGCTGTCTCCTGCTACGTAGAGAACCTTATTTCCCGTGTTAAGCCAATTCTTTATGGCTGTTATCTCGTCGGGGCTAAACGCGACGGTGGGTTGCCCCAGGAGCAGAATGTCGACATCTTTTAGCTTATCAGGGTCCAGCGTGCCTGTAATTGTCCTCCACGTGACGAATGTTATGTTTCCCATGATATAGTTTAGGTACTTGTTGCTCTCACCGTGGCCTAGGTCGACGGCTACAATAACGGGTTGGGCGGAGACGGTGGAGGAGAATGCGATTATGGCGATCAAGAATAATATGGCTAATAGGGTTTTTTCCGTTTTCATCAATTGTAAAAAAGAGAGATAACATATAAAACTATCTTTTTTGGTTAAGCTCTTTTCCTAGACCTTCTGAAGGCTAAGACCCCTAAGAGTAGAACAGCTACTGCAAGTAATATTCCGAGGAGAATAACCACTGGGGACAGCCCTCCCTGTGCTCCCGTCGGCGCCTGTCCAGTTTGTGGTGTTGGCTGAGAAGGCTGCTGCGGCTGAGTTATGTTTGTAGGCTGTTGCGGTTGCTGTGGCTGTGAGGGTTGGGTTGTCTGCGTCGGCTGTTGTGCTGAGACTAGGGTATACTCTGTTGTTGATTCGCGTCCGGCGAAATCCACCGCTTTTACTATCAGCTTCACGTCTCCCGTGGTTGAGGGTATTTTTTCAACGAGCTTATACGTGATTTTGGTCAGTGGGTCAAGGATTGTCCCTGGGGCGTAGAACTGCGGTGTTAGAGGGACCTCCGTGCCCCCCGCTATTAGTTTCGCACTAATGCTCGCTATGCCCCACGAGTCATCTGCTACATCTACGTAGGCTTGGAACGTACCGCCTGGCGTGGGCTTGGCAGGGATAACCATTTTTACGGTGGCTGTGGGCGGGTTGTTGTCAGGAGCATTATACAGGGCTACCACCATTTTTCCCTGCGGTGGAAGCTTCATCCTAACAGCCAAGAAGAGTTTTCCGCCAATCGAGAGCTTGTCTACAATGTTGAACTCTGCCCCTCCCTCGGAGCTGAGGACCTTGTAGGCGAAATCCCCGCTCCACGGTAGACACCATATAACAGTGTTGTTTAGGTTTAGATAGCTCAGCTTGTTCTCCATTTTTAGGACATAGGCGTGGGGCCACTGGTAGAGAGCCATGGGTGTGAATGTCTGGTTGGCTGCGCCGAGGTTGTTGAGAGGCGGGTATATTCCAACCGGGATGGAGTTTTCGGCGAGCTTTTTATTGTCCGGGGCAAAGCCTATGAATGTGGGCGGCTTTACCGGGAAGTCTAGTTGACCCGTCTTAAGGTTTAGCAGATAAAAATCTAAGCCGTCGTATATGGCGGAACCCATGCCGAGCGTTGTGATCGTGAGGAAGTAAGTTGTCTTGCCGGTTCTAGTGCTCGTGTACTTTACGAAGAGGTCCCGGTGGACGTGGCCCGACAAGACATAGTTCACTCCGTATTGTTCGACGAGCCTCAAGAAGTACCGAGTGACGTTCATGTTGCCGCTCCAAGAGGAGTATATGGGAGAGTTGGGGTTCTTTTGAGGGTCATAGGGGGTTATGACATTCTGGTCGTCGTAGGTTGTCTTCAGCTCGCCTTGGTAGTAGAACACAGGGTGGTGTACAAGTATAACCTTGATTGGTACCTGGCTATACTGTTTCAAGATACCTTCAGCCCACTGGAGCTGCTCCATCGGGGGATACCCCTGCTCAAGGGAGTAGAGCCCAATGATAAGGAGACGGTCTCCAATCAGCCTGAACCAGGTGGTGCTTCCATAATATTTGTTCCAGGCGTCCGGCGGGGTATCGTGGTTGCCGGGAATGGCGAGTATAGGGTAGCTGTAGAGGAAGGCCGACTCGTAGGCGTATGCCCAACGGTACTGTTGCTCGCTTGCTGTATCGGCCACGTCGCCCGTATCAATTATGAGGTCGGGGTTAAGGAGTGTCGACACGATGTAGCCAGCCACCCTGTTCATATCCCCTGTAATCACGTCGGGCTGTCCAGCGCCGTAGTGCTGGTCGCTAATATGGATGATCTTCAACGATTCTTTAGATTGATCAAAAACCCAGACGCTCCTGGGTATCTCGACCTCAGACTGGCCCTGTAGCACCAGGTCGTAGAGTCCGGGCTTGACGCTTGTCGGTAGGGAGACTGACACGGAGCCTGCGGAGTAAGAGACTGCTACCGTGTAGTTCAAGACTGCGAGCTTCTCCCCGTTGAGCACGACTGTCCATATATACCCGCTTTTAGGCTGGTCTTGGATTCCAGTTAGCTTAAACGTGAAACTGCCCCCAGGTGTTGTGATTGC
This sequence comes from Infirmifilum sp., assembly GCA_041287245.1. Taxonomy (GTDB): domain Archaea; phylum Thermoproteota; class Thermoprotei; order Thermofilales; family Thermofilaceae; genus Thermofilum. The sequence goes on from JBEULP010000117.1 coordinate 330,149, forward strand.
AGGTTTTCCCATGCCTATATCGGGGGAGTAGGAGACTGAGACAGCTGAGGTGATACCGGGTAGGCTAGGCTGCGCAACAGAAATGATCGAGTAGAAGACTATGACAAGCGTTATGCTAAAACCAAGTTTTTGCTTCATCGTGAGAAATGGGGGTGGAGCTCTTTATATTGTTTGTGTGTACAATTTTTCCCGCTGGGTATTTTTCGCAGGATTCTGTCCGGGCATGAAGATTGCTTAGGAGGCTAGAGCTTGATCTTTTCCCATGGGAGCTCTACCTTGTCAAGCCTTTCATGGCTTATTGTTTTAGCCAGCTCTCGGACATAATCAGGGAGGAGAGACATGTACTGCTGATACCTGTAGTCTCCCAGGATTATGACAGCCTGGTCTTTAGGGCCTCTCAGCGCCCGTCCAATGGCTTGGGAGGCTTTTCTGATAGCAGGGTAGATGTAAGCGTAGAGGCGACCCTTCTCCTCGCCGTATAACCTCTGATAATATTCAATGTACAACCTGGTCTTAGTGGTAGGCTTTTCGAAGGGTATTCCAACAAGGAACACGCACATAAGCTCCTTCCCAGGGTAATCCGCGCCTTCTGAGAAGCGTCCACCCATTGGAGCTAGAAGTAGCCCCCTTCCAGACTCCGCCAGGGACTTAAACTTCTGAAGTGTCTCAGCAGCCTCCACTCCACTCATCTCCCTCTTCTCCTGGAAAACCTCGTAGCCCAGCGCTTGGGCCGCCTCGATCAAGCCGGTGGAAATGAGCCTTGATTGGACGCGATAGCTAGCAGTAAATACAGCCGTATTCCTTCTCACCCGCTTAATCGTCTTAAGGATGGCTTCAACGTACCTCCTCGCCATGTCTTCCCCTAGCTCTTCGCCTCGAGTGGTAAGATCCTCAACAAGGTAGACCGAAGCGTTTGTCTCGTCGTACGGGCTGGGCACGCTTATCGCGTAGTAGTCAGCTAACCCTATTGTCTCCGCAAAAGCCTCTACAGGTGTAAGCGTGCCGGACATGAATATGACCCTCTTAAAAGACCTCCATACCCGCGAGAGGATTTCGCCGGCCCTCATATCCCAAATGTTGAGATAGAGCCTCCCGTTTAGACGTTCAACGATCAAAGCGACACCCTCAACCCCCTGGACATCCACAGCGCTTTTGAAGAAAGTCGCGAAGTGGAAGAGGCTAGACTGGGGCCTTTTCCCCTCTCGGAAGCGCGCCTCTCTTATCTGGTCTCCAAGTTGAAGCGCCTTTTCAAGCTTCTCCATAAAACCCGACGGGAGGATTTCAAAAGGGTTAAATAGCTCGCTCTCCTCGTCCCCGAGCCCCGAATACCTCTCGATAACTTTTTCGTGAACACTTCCTACAAATTCAGCTGTTTCCTCATCCCCCATTCCCAGCGCTTCGCTGTACGCGCGCTCCAAGGTCCCCTCCGTTATGGTGTCGCCTCCCAGGTTGAGGCTCTGCAGGTTATGCGCCTCGTCTACGACTAGGATAGACTCCTTAAAGGGAAAAACAGTCTTTATACTCCAGCTTAAACCCTCATCCACGACATAGTTGTAACTCAGGGACACCACATCTGCGAGTCTCAAAAGCTCTCTTTGTAGAAAGTAAGGACAGATTCCTAGGCCCGAGGCAGTCTCGTAGACCTCCCTATAAGTCATAGCACCTTTATCGACGAATCCCTGTAGATCGACCCCCTCTCTCAACTTCTTGTAGAAAGGACACCTGTTCCTCTCGCGGCTACAAATGTATGAAACCTCCGTATAATCCAGTGCCTCGCCGAACCTCCGCGCAAGCAGACACATGTCCTTCTTGCCCCGCAGGCTAAGCGCTACCACCTTGACGCCGGACTTCTCCCTGAAAACCTTAAACTCCTCTACAGGCCTGTCCGTCTCACTTCCCGTTCTCACTGCCCAGACCACACGCCACCCTTTCTCGATGAAAGGTAAGAGAGCATGGATAATAACAGGGGTTTTGCCGAAGCCCGTGGGGGCTTCTAAAATCACGTTCTTCTTCTTTACCTGCTCAGCAATTGTTCTCGCAGTCTCAAGCTGGTGTCTCCTGGGCTTATAGGGGAAACGAGACGACATTACATCAACCTTCACGGAAACATGTGGAATGACTAAAGCTTATCGCTCGCGTTGAGGCGCACGGGAAATCTAATATCCCGCCAACCGGCCTGTCTTTTTCAGCCTTCTCTCAATCGCGTACAGGAGCACTATTCCAATGAAGTCGAGGAGCAGTGTGGAGGCGATAAGGATAGCCCACTCCGCCTCCACGGGGATTATCGTCTGGGCTCTCAGGGCGTGGAACCTTAGTAGCTCCGCGATGTAGGTGAAGGGTATAAGGAGGGAAACTAGCTGGATATCTCGGGGAAGGCTTGTTACGGGATAAAATATGCCGCCCAGCCCTAGAATTATAAACTGTAGGATATTGTTTAGAGGTCCCACGTTTTTGAAGCGTAAAACAAGGGCTCCATAGATTAAGCCGAACCCCATTGAGGTGAACAATCCCGTTAGAAGAACAAGGATTACGTGTAAGGGGTCATAGAGGATAATTTCCGTGTTGAACATCAGGGTAAAGAAGAGGTACGTGTAGATCAGGGTAAGTGAGAGGCTAACGATACGGGGTATTATGTTTCTGGAGAATATTACTGCCCGGTTAGCGTTTGTAAGGAGGAGAAACTCAAGGGTGCCGGTTTGTTGTTCTCGACGTATAGCCATCCCGAAACTCCACAAGCCAGAGGAAACCACGTCCCAGAGTATCATTGCCCAGAAGAAGGAGTTTAACAGGAAAGTGTTGTTCCACTGGCTCCTGGGAAGAAACATCAAAACAGGGAATAAAAAGAGTATTAGCCAGGCTGGGGTCGTTATTATGTCGGACAAGATCCAGGCTGGATATCTAAAGTAGAGCTTCAATGAAGCTCTCGAGACCCATGAGAGCTCTACAGCTAACGCCCTTAAGCCCCCTACGAACCTAGTATTTCGAAAGTTCTCCTTTTCTCCTAGCTTCATTCTCCCACCTTCCATAAAATATTCTTCCAAGGGACAGGTAGGTGATGCCGAGAAACGCCATAACTAATATTTTTTCCTGTATGGTTAGTGTAGAGACGTTCCCCTGCACGATACTCCTGAGGATCTCGGTAGCGTGTGAAGTCGGAAGGAAGTGGGATATGCTTTGAACAACAGCTGGAAATACCTCTATGGGGTAGTAGAACCCTGAGAGCATGGCGATAAAGGCGTTTAAAGTGCTGGATACAGCCCAAACCTCTTTAAAGCGTACTGTTAGGGCTGCTACAACAAGGCCTATCCCTGCCAAAGGAAGTAAACCTAGAAGTATTACCACGGACGCTACGATCCAGTCCAGGGGCTTCAGGAGAGAGCTTTGAAGTGATATTACAACTGTCATATCAACTGCGAAGACGACCAGCATAAGGATGGATTGCGCAAATGCATGCAGCAGCCAGATAAGCACAGTGTTATTAGGGGTCAGGTAGTGAAGTTCAAACGTTCCTATAAGTTGTTCCTCCCGTATCACACTAGACGTATTCTCTACAATAATCATACTGGAGATCATAAGAACACCCCCCAGTGTTAAGTAGAGGAGGGGGTTGTGAACACCCGTGTTTGAGGCAAAGTTTGAGGCGGCTGAAGCACCTGCAACGGCATAACCAATCCCCACAAAGAGACCAGACATCATAAAGGGCATAGCGATTACCATGAATAGGCTCCCTATGTATCGGGTTATCAGCTTCGCCTCTTTCACTGTAATGCTCCACCACAAGAGTAGAATAGGGGATTTAGTCTTCACCGCCAAGGCGCTCACCCGTGTAGTAGACGAATACGTCTTCTAGCGACGGCTCGACGGTTCTGACGGATAGAATCTTAACATTCATCTGTAATAAGAAGCTCAGAACATCTTTAAGAGAGTCTTCTTCAGAGAAAATCACCTTAATGTTAGCCCTGCCGGCAACTGGGTCGATTAGCTGTGACGCAAAGCTTTGCACTCCCCTAACCGCTCTTATTTTATCCAGCATCCCATCACTAATAAGTCCAAGGACCTCAACCTCAACAATGGTGTGCTCGGCGATACTTTTCTTAAGATCGGATGGACGCCCTATCGTGATAATCCTACCTTTGTCGATTATAGCTACTCTATCAGACAACAAGTCTGCCTCGAACATATTGTGCGTCGTAAGCAGCAATGTTTTTCCACTCTTCTTCAGTTGTATGATGACCTCCCGCACCTTCCTAGCAGAGTTCGGGTCTAAGCCAATCGTAGGCTCATCTAGGAATAGAATCGGAGGGTCGTGCAATAAAGCCCTAGCTATATTGAGCTTAGACTTCATCCCAGTGCTATACTCCTCCACAAGCCTGTCAGCATCCTCCTCCAAGCCGAGCAGCGCTAAAAGCTCGTCAACCCGATCCCGAGCCCACCCCGGCTCTAAATGGTACAGGCTTGCAAAGTATAAGAGGTTCTCGCGCCCGCTTAGCTTGAAATAAAAACCCCTATCACTGTAAAGGCTCACACCAATATTCTCCCGGACCTTCCCGGCCTCCCTTACTATGTGATAACCGTTTACCCAGGCTTCCCCCGAATCTGGAAGAAGTAGCGTGCTCAGAATCTTTATAGTGGTTGTCTTTCCCGCTCCGTTGGGACCTAAAAGCCCAAATATTTCACCTGGGCTTATAGTGAAGGTAACGCCTTTAACTGCCTCTACAACCTTCTTTCTCCCTCTGAATAAGGCAGAGCCTTCGCGGGTAACGAATGTCTTGGAGAGGTTTTCTGCTTGAACAGCATACAAGACCGATCACCGAACCCTACGAGTAGCTAATACGTGAATGTTTTTAAATGTATATTAGTATCGGTTATCGATACTCATGCACGCATATATGGCGAGATTCGCTCGAAACCCCCTAAGGCTACTTGTCATGACTTTACTCAGGAACAGACCAATGAGCGGAATAGAGATTATAAACCAGGTTGAAACCCTAACAGGTGGCCTCTGGAGGCCATCTCCCGGGGCGGTATACCCTCTTCTACACGAGCTGGAAAGGAACGGCCTCGTAAAACATACTGAGGTGAACGGGCAGAAGGTGTACAGTCTAACGGAGAAGGGTTTGGTTGAAGTAGAGGAGTGCGGTCTTGGGATTAAACCAGCATCGATCGAGGATATTGTCAAGGTGATTGAGGGTTATGTCGAGTTCTTGAAGGACTATACTTCTATCCGCAAGTTAACGGCTGATGAAAAGGCTATGCTGTCTAAAATTGTTGAGGAACTTGAAAAACTCATCTCAAATACATAAAGCTTTTAAATGCAATAAGGTTGTATCGATGACCGATATGAGGATGAAACTGGCTTTAACACCCGTCTTGGTAGCACTAATATTCGTAGTGCTAGGCACTGCTTTTTCAGCCCCGCCAACAATACCTGTCCAAGCGTCGACTAAAACAGGAAACACGTTTATTTTCACAGTTGAAAGCTTAACAGTCTCAGGCTCAACGGGTACAACGAAGACTGTAACAGTAGTTGTCTCCTACTACGGCAAGTATACGCTTCTCGGATCAAGCATCTCCCTGACCACAGGATGTAATGCGACGGTTCTGTCAGACCAGCCAGTGCTACTAGGTTCTTGGCGTCCCGGGACAGTAAAAACCGCTACCTTCACGGTCGACGGCTCTAATGCCTCGAACCTATGCCCGATTAGCGTTCTCATAACCTGGCAGGATAGCTGGGATGACGCTACAAGCATGAACACAGGGATGGGAGGTTCAGTGCCTATATCAACACAGCTGAACGCTTGCTGGTCAGAAGACCTACGCGTCAGCATTAAGCCTCAAATGATATACTTGAATAGTGTGAACAGTGCTGTTCTCGAGGTAAAGAACAACGGCGCGGGGACGCTGGAGAAGGTCTCCCTCTCGATAAGCGGGCAGGGGTTAACACTGCTTAATGTGACTGTCCCCCTAATCTACACTTTAGAGAAGATGCCCAGTGGGTACAAAATATCAATACCGCTTCAGCTGGTCGCCCAGTCAAGTTTCCCCTCGCTACAGGTAACCGCAACCTACGTTGACTGTACAGGTAACGCGAAGACAATAATGTTCACAGTCCCACTCTATGCAAGTCAGGGTCAAAGCATACTGGTTGTCCCAGACCCTTCTAGCGTTATTGCCGGGACGAGGAGCAATGTAACTTTAAAGGTGATAAACATGGGGAGCATAAGCGTCAACAGTGTCCAGGTTATCCTAAACCTCCAGGCTAGCCCCATCGCGATATCACCTGCAACTCTTAGCTTGGACACATTAAAACCCGGAGAGACGAAATCCTTCACGGTCAAGGTAGACGTACCCAGCACCGCGTCTACAAGCACCCCGGTGACATACCAGGTCGTATACACCGCGCCTGGAAGCGGAGTAGCGCTAACCCAGGGGTCGTTCACCCTGTTCATATTGCAGCGTTCATCTCTCTCCATAACCTCTATCGAAGTAGTCCCGCAGCAGGTTGAGGTTGGCTCAAACGTCGTTTTCGCCTTGGCGCTGATAAACGACGGCACTTACCCCGTCTACGCTGTGAATGTTTCAGCGCAGCCCTCTGACGGTCTAGTCTCATCCAGATCCCTCTACACGTATCTGGGCCAGCTTAACCCCCAAGCTCTCACGAGCGTCCCATTCTCCTTCAAAGCGGTTAAAGAGGGAACCTATGAAGTTAAATTCACCGTAACCTATGTCGACGCCTACGGGAAGCGTGGAGTCGTTGAGAGAGGGGCTGTTGTCAAAGTAGTCCCAGCATCTAACTCTAACACTGCCTCAAGCCCTAGAAATAGCTACGGTCTAGCACTGCTGGCTGCCGCGATAACTATAGCGGCTGTCGCCGTCGGGTATCTTTACAGGAGGCTTAGAGGAAAAGGTGCTGTGAATTGAACCCCTCAGACTACGTCTACCTCGCCTTCACAAGTATTAAAGAAAAGAGAGGGAGGGCTCTCGGAGCAATAATTGGCGTGTTGATAGCCGTCCTCGCCCTAAGCCTCGCGCTAGGTATAGGCGAGAGCTTTCAGAAGAGCTTTGTAGAACAGCTACAGAGAACAATTGCGGCAAACAGCATCATCGTCACAGGCTCTTATACGGGTGGATATACAGATGCAGATATCGCCTATTTTAAGCGGGTGCCAGGAGTGAAGGACGCCTTTGGTATAGTAATGATACCCGGCTCTATTATAACATCAGGCGGCCTTCAAAGCGTAACTATCGTAGCTATAGACCCTCAGCATCTACCTGATTTCCTGGGTGTATCTGATATGAAGCAGGTGGTCGCGGAGGGCTCTACTGCTCCCAGCGGCCTTGGAGTCCTAGTCTCCTACAACGTCTGGAGCGACCCGAACACAGGCCAGAAAAACCTTGATGTCGGCTCACCCATCGTCGTGAACGTCAGGTCTAAGAACATCCAGCTGGTAGTGACGGGGCTCATGCTTCAGACTTCAAGCACGATGGGAGGGTCAATAGGCCACACGGGAAGCAGCGCTTACATCTATATTGACCCGGCTACTTACTTCGCCTACATCTCCAACACGCGGAGCTACGCAGCTGTTATAGTCCTTGTCTCCGACTTGTCAAGACTGGATCAGATAACAAACGACATTAAGGCTGTAGCCCCTCCTGGGTCCAGCATTATCTCAGCGGCGGCTATGGTAAGACAGTTTACAGCGCTGGTCGGGGCTCTCGAGATGTTCATAGGCTTAATCTCGGCTGTAGGCATGGCTATAACTGCACTTTGGATTTTCGACAGCACGACAATAAGCGTCGTACAGCGTACGAAGGAGATTGGCATATTGAAAGCTCTAGGTTACACAAGCATAGACGTCCTACTCATCTTCCTCCTCGAAGCAGTAATTGTATCCGTCATAGGAATAGTTGTAGGCCTGGCTCTAGCAGCACTCTTATCTCTCTTCATAAAGATACCGATGTTCACCTTCCAGCTTGGCCTCACCCTAGCCCCAAACGTCATATTGTTCTCTTCCCTCCTCCCCCTAGCCATGAACGCTCTAGCAGCATACATTCCGTCCAGGAGAGGAGCTTCCTTAAACCCTGTCGAGGCGTTACGGTATGAGTGATATCATAAGGCTGGAAGACGTCTGGAAGATTTACGACGGTTCGACAGGACAAGTGGTCGCGGTTAAAGGAGTCACATTAAGCGTAAAGGAGGGCGAGTTCTTCGCCCTTATAGGTCCCAGCGGCAGCGGCAAGACAACGATGCTCCACCTAATGGGAGGTCTAGACAGGCCCACCAAGGGGAGGATTATAGTCGCGGGGCGGGAGATCTCCAGCCTTAGAAACGACGAGGAGCTAAGCAGGTATAGAAATGAAACAGTAGGCTTTGTATTCCAGCTATTCTACCTTGTTCCCAGGCTCCGCGTTATCGAGAACGTTGAGCTGCCCCTCATAAAGAAAGGCATCCCGAAAGATGAGAGACGGGCAATGGCGCTCGAGGCTTTAAGGCTCGTCGGGATGGATTCCGCTGCAAACAAGTTCCCAAACCAGTTGAGCGGTGGTGAGCAGCAGCGTGTAGCCATAGCGCGAGCAATAGTCGCTAGACCAAGGATACTCCTAGCCGACGAGCCCACGGGCAACCTTGACACAGCAAACTCACAGGTCGTTATGGACCTCTTCAAGAAGCTCAACAGGGAACACGGGATTACCATTGTAATGGTTACCCACAACCTAGAACTCGTATGGTACTGCAACAGGGTTGCCAGGATGCAGGGCGGCTCGCTAGTGGACATATACACGCCTGAACGCTACGACCAGCTCCTATCGACCTTTATAAAGAAGTAGCTACGCGAAGTATTTTTCAAGACCCTTTCTCTCCCCTCCGGTCAAATCGGCAATAATCTGATCTACAAGGTCATCCCACGTCAAGCTTCCCTCTAACGCCCACCTGGCAATAAGCCCTGTATGCGTTTTAAGACGGGAGAGGAAGCGGGGCCAGGTATACCCCATCCTTTGAAGAACCGGGGCCCAGTACTCCCACAAATACCTTGGAAGTATGCTGCCACTCCAGACAGCCAGGCCTACAGCACCTCTTCCAAGCTCCTTCTCCAGAGCTTTGTAGAGCTCGGAAATCCTATACTTTATATTCACCGGCTCTGGAGGCTTAGATAAACTCAAACCTCCTCCTCTCAATAAGGTTAGCTTCAAGCCTCCTAATATTACTAGCTTTTCCAAAAGACGGTGTTAACGGATACAAGCTAAGGAAGCAGAGAGTGAGGGGGGTTTAGAGGCCCAGCTCCCTTGCTATCTCGTCTGCAACACCCCCGCCGCCGAACCTCGCCCACACGGCGCACGTCCCCTCTAGCGACACCATGCAAGGGCCGTATGGCTTCTGGGGGGTACATCTCTTGAGAAACATTGGGCAGTCGGTAGGCTTAGCCTTGCCGAGAGTTACCTCTGCGCACCTACAACCCGGGGGAGTATCCTTTCTCCAGTCTTCAGGATGGATTTCCCTGATGCCGAACTGTTTAAACGCGTCGATCTCGGAGAAAGAGTCGCGGAGCCTGAGGCCGCTCAGCGGGAAGAATCCTATCCCCCTCCACGCATCGTCCACGGTTTCAAAAGCCTTAGCAATCATCGACTGCGCCTTAAGGTCCCCGCTCCACGTGACAGCCCTGGTATACTCTATTCTCACTCTAGCCTCCCGGGCTAACAGTTGTCTAAGAATCTCGCCAATCGAGGCGAGAACGTCTATGGGCTCAAAGCCCGAAACGACCACGGGTACGGAGTAGTTTTCAGCCACGGGCTCCCACGCCTTTGCACCGGTGATAGTTGATACATGTCCAGGCGCTATAATGCCCAACACTGGTGGCTCAGGTGGCTTCTCGCGGAGGATATCCATAGCGTAGAACATTGCCGGGGGCGTTAGCTTCACCAGGCTCATAATCTTTAAGTTCTTAGGAACATAACCGCTCAGCACAGCCTGGGCGTAGCCGGGGGCGACGGTCTCAAAACCTATTCCGAGGAAGACGGAGTCGCGGCCATGCTCCCGCGCATCCCGTATAGCGTCCAGAATATTCAGAACCATCCTCACGTCTCCTCCGCGGGACCTCGCCTCCTCCAATGAGGACACGCCGTGCACAGGGTTTAGCGTTGGCAGCTTAAAGGTATCACCGTAGGTGTAAACCCTAATACCATCTAGGGACAGCTTTATAGCATCCTCTATATACTTGGAGGGCGTAACGCATACGGGACAGCCCGGCCCAGCCACGAGCTCAAGGCCCTCGGGCATCAGGCTTCGAAGCCCGAAGTGTACTATCGTCCACTCGTGAGTCCCGCAGAAATTCATTATCTTTATTTTTTCTAAGCCGAGCACATCTCTTAAACGGCTAAAACGGGAATGTATGACATCGACAAGCCTCCTAGCAAGCTCCCTATTCTTCCTGAAAGCATCCTCTATGTCCTTGATCCTCTCCACTGGGCTGACAACCGTTTCCATAGGCGCAAGATAGTCCAAGCAGGTTCCCCGAATTAAGCTTTCTGCCCAATTAAACGAAAATGTATTGCTCCTCTCGGAGCTTCCAATATTATTCCTCAAACAAATCCTTTGTAAGCAGGTACTCCGTCCTACTCGCCCTGAAACCCTCGTTGTAGAGCTCCTTCACAACGACCTCCTTGGTGGAGTCCACGGGTACAGTCACAAGCTTTGCCTGCGACTCTAACGCGATGCCCCTCAGCCCTCCGAGAAGCGCCCTTAGAGCCTCCTTAGAGCCATACGATGACATCGCGATATAGTCTACAAACAGCTCGTCGTCTAAGGAGAACTCCGCCAGCGCTTTAACACGGGTACCCTTGTAGGCGAGCAGGGCTCTTTCCCCCGTAGAGTACCGCTTGTAAACCATCCGGTCAACAGGCTCTGTTAGAGTGCTCCACCAGGTTGTCGGCTTAAAGCTTTTAATCCTCCTGATAGAAGACGCCCTCCTAAGCTTCAACGTATATCCCTCGGGTACGCCCTCCGAGAGCCTATGGGGCTCGCATGATAGGAAGAGTATGACGCCCTTCACTCGATAGTTTCTGAGGAGATAGAAGTCTAAAGCCTTAAGGTTGTTCTCCTTCACACTCAACGCGACTTCCTCAACTCCCTCCTCTCTTAGAAGCCCCTCTAGAGTCTGGATTAACCTACTTCCGACCCCCAGGTTCCGGTATTCAGGGTCTACAGCGAGGCTATCAATATAGGCTTTATCCCTGTACTTATAAGCGATGATAAAACCCACGACCCTACCGTTAAATTCAGCAACCAAGACTTTACGCCGCCTAGACCGAACACTAACCATCCCTTTAAACCATTCAAGGTCCTCCTCGTCCAGCCCCTCGAGCGACTTAAGGTGAATAGCAAAGAGAGCCTCGGCATCCCGTGATCCCGCAGGGCGAATAACAAGGTCAGCTGAATCAATAGGCTGGGAGAACGAGACATCGAGTCAACTCATGCGGTTAGACCACCCTTCAACGCCTTCAAGAAGCTTCTCTCATATAAACCTTTCTATTTCTGGCAAGAAAAAATTCCAGCGTTTTCAGCCCAAGAAAGCCTCATAATCTCCAAAAAAGGTTTAGCTACCCCCTCTTAAAACGTGTACTTTCCAACAGGGCATAGGGATAGTTTTTGTTTTTCAATCTAATCATACTCTCCGCGCTTTCACAAACCACACTCCTGGTAGGACAGGTGCAAAAGCACTGGTGAAAACTAGAGGTGGGAGCCTTTACGCAGCTTCGCTTATTAGCGATGATGCGAACCCTTCATAAAACACGGAAGCTCCTTCCTGGCCACGGGCTTTCAAGCCGAGAAAAAAGCTTAAGGGACGTATACTGCTGTTGCATATCCACTGTTAAGCCATATGTGGTTGCCCTCCGCCCTGTACGGTTCGTAGTTGTAGAAGTAGGACCAATCCACGTAAACCATGTAGCCTTTCTGCGAAGCTATCGTAGCGAGGTCGCGCTTCGCGTACTCAGAGTAGCCACTCCACGACTCAAACGGGAACTCGTCATAGTGCGCCGTGGCTATGACGTACCTCCCCCAGTATGTATTGTACATGTAGTCAGGCGGGTTCGGGGCGTAAATGCGCATATGGAGGTAGACATAGGAGTTAAGGTAGGATGAGTAATAAATGCCTTTAGTTCCCCTGTCAGTATCCCAGACCCAGCCGCTGCCATCGTCCAAATATGCATACATGGGATTCGCCAGGATTGTTACACCCCAGTATATGTTCTTCACCTTGTTAACGTTGGCATTTCCGTAGAAGACCAGTACTACAGGCCAGTCCACATTCTTGTTACTGGCGTTTTGTGACACGAAGTCATAGTTGTAGAATCTATCCTCTGCGATCGCGAGAACCGTTAGGTTGCTGGTTGTGGCCGCGCGTGAAGCTCCGTCAAGGAGGGCTACCAGGAGAAGCAGCGTAGCCAGCGCCAGAATTCTCCTCATCCTCTTATCACCGGTCCAGAGTAATTCTCCACCACGCTCATTCTAGCCAGGTCCACCGCAACCAGGCTCTCTCCTTTACCGTCCACCGTGACAAACAAGGCAAGGCCCCTTGGGAACCTCTCCGTGTAGAATATAGCGTTGAGGATTGCAGCGGAGGCGCCGGGCACTCGAGACAAGGCCACTCCTCTGGCAGTCTCTACCGTCTTGTCCCTGAGAGGCGGGTCGTGGGGTGCCCTGGCGACGCCCGGAGATAGGGCGACAACCCTCCCCTCTTTAAAGTTGACGAATACATGTAGGCTGCCCAGCCAAAGGTCAGCACGGTAGGGGTTTCCGCCGAGCTCGGCGAATGAGCCGGAGACCCAGCGGGGGCTGCTCAGGCGTATGAGCAACACAGCTCCTATCAACTCGCCGTTGCTAGTCCATGGGCCAGACTCAACGAGCGTCCAGTTGGCTCCGCGGAGTAGGCCCTGGATCCTCTCGTCCCTCAGTGCTATCTGCAGGGCGACCTCTTTCTCGTTCTCCCCCAGAGTCAAAACCGGGGGCTGGGAAGCGGGTCCACCTTGAGGCGTAGGCCGTGGCGGCGGGGACAACGCGATAAGGAGGAACAGCGCGGAGACTAGGACGAGGCCTCCGATTGCGAGGAGCAACCGCTTCATGCCTTTATCGACAAAATAAAGAAAGTCATTCTCATATAAATTTTTTGGACTCGTTAACCTACACAGTATATAGCCGTTAGGAACAGGTTATGTCTGGGGTTCCAAGAGCTCTGGCTCCTCAGCCCGCCTACGCATCTAGCTTAGATAAGAGGAGCAGGTTGAGCGTGCCACCACCTGGACACATGTTCTAACCCCGTCTAGGGGTTCCTGTAGAACTTTGCCGCTCCAACCAATTGTGCGGCCTCTCCTCTAATGTGAAGACCCTGGGGAACGTCAAGTGCTGTCGTAACAAGCCTGCAGTATCCTTGCCGATTAAGTCTTCTGGAATTTTTCAACCCTGCCAGGCTCGCCTACGAACTCCGTATACGGTAAAAGGCCCCAGCTACCTCAGGCTTCGGATTTCCTTCGAGTGGTATTGAAGGGGGCTCCGAAGATACGATCCGTCGATTCGCCAAAGCCCTCCCTGGAAATGCTTTGTTCCGCTACGTGGAAACGAGCCTTCCAGAGATCATCGACACACCTATCCTATGCTTCTCTAACAGGGAACTCCACTACACATAAGGTCTAGCCTACAAGCACCCAGGAAGACGGAGCCAGCCCACCGCAACCTTACATAAAAATGAAAGCCTCGCCCCTCAGAGCAGGGTGGTCAGAGCGTAAACGGTGGAATAAATCAAATTAGAGCTGACCCCCTTTTCGGCTTCCCCTGCGAAACGGGCAATAATAGCTATTAAACTACTCGTGCGCTAGAAGGCGGAGAGTAGCCCGCTTATAAGGTTTATTCACGGCCCACTCCTTTTATCCGCAACACTCTACAACTATCTGAACAGCTGTGTCTCTGAAAACCCTCAAGTGGCCTATCCTTTTATAAGACTGGTTAATACAGGTAGCAGAGGTTGGCTAAAGATGTATAGGGGCGGGTTGAGGAATGTCCTGGCATTCTTTGCCGTAGCTTTTACCTTGGCGATCACCATAGACCTAGCCGCGCTGTACTTCAACATATTCTCAGTACCGCTCGGCGTAATAGAATGGGGGATCCTGAGAATGTGGAGCGTCAGCCTGGCAGTAGTAATCTCCATTGCGCTTAGCCGGGAAAGCGTATCCTCAAGCTTGAAGAGCCTCCTCCACTTTTCACGTAAAACGATCATCTATTACGTGCTATCACCCCTCCTAGTCTACCTAGCCCTAGGATTGTACGTCGCCTTCTCAACCCCCCTAGGCTTCTTCCGCGTCGACGCGTACATCAACACGATCTCTGCCGTGTTAAAGCAAAGGCTACCCGCAGCTTCACCTGACCAACTCTACGAGTTGGCCCGAGCAGCAGCATTCGTAGAGATCACACTGGGGGCCTACCTGGCAGCGTTAACGGTAAACGCCCTCCTTGCCCTGGGAGAAGAGCTCGGCTGGCGAGGCTACCTGTACAAGCTCTTAGGGGCGACGCCCAACCTGGAGAATACGCTTGCAATAGGCGGCGTTTGGGGTCTCTGGCACGCCCCTGCTATAGTACTACTCGGCTACAACTATCCCGTGAATAGAAGCTTCGGAGTCGTTCTCTTCACTCTCCTCTGCATAGCCCTTACATACCCACTGTTACTCGTTACGGATAGGGCGGGAAGCGTGCTACCGGCGGCGTCTCTCCACGGTGGGGTAAATGCGCTCTGGAGCCTTACAATCATCGCGTCAACACTACCCCCGGGTGAAAGGGAACTCTACCTGGGCATGGGTGTCCTTGGAATACTCTCATGGACAACACTCAGCCTCACCCTCTATATAACGGGTAGGATCGCCAGACGACCGTCTGGAGAAACCCTAACCTAGTGTTTCTAAGAGCCGCAGGCGCAGCCAGACTCCCCAGAGCCTGGGACCAGCAGGTTTTTCTCGAACAGGTATTCCCAGCACTTCCTGCAGACCCACATGCCTCCCAGCTCTTTATGTGTAGCCCAGACCAGGCTGTCCGACTCCTGGCCACAGAGAGCGCACTTCAAGCTTATCACCCGTCTATTATTCTTCAAGTAAGGTTTTAGGCTTTTCGCCCCCTGAAAGGCTTCACGGCTAAGCTGGGGCGATGTGGGAGGAATATGCTGAGACCACCTACCCTTTAGCCTCCTCACCCCTGCTGGGCGCTATCAGGGCTTATAATCTGGGAGATTTCACTCAAAGGTAGGTTTCCTCTAGACGCGAAGAGCTCGAGCCTCGGAGCCACTCCACGGAGCCTCTCGGAGTCTACCGTTACGCCCAGCTCCTCGCGCAGGAAACTCGGAAGCCAGACCTCTAGCGGGGTCTCCGAGGGATAGTAGCACGTACGTTTCCCTATCTTCACACGCTTAACCAGGCCAAGCCTCTCAAGGATGCTGAGATGCCATTGGACCTCGCCAAAACTTATGTCTGTTTCACGCGAGATGCGCCTCATCGATACGCCCGGGTTCGCCCTAATATATTCTAATATCCTGACGCGTTTCTCGCTCCTAGCGACGTCCTCCCGCCTGGTCACGTAGTAGGAGACAGGAATAGAGATGACTGTGAAAACCTTCTCCCTACCGCTCTCCGTCATAGAGAGGTAAGCTACCGCCGAGACTGCAGCAACAGCAGCCACGTATACTCCCAGGTCCTGTCTCTCCTCGACAGTCTGAAAAGCCCTTATCTCAACATTCACAATGATAGGCTGTGATCCGGTGTTTTCAACGCTTAGATAGACACAGTTTTTCCGAATTTCAACCGAGCCGAGGCTCGTATAAGCCTGAATGGACGTGCTATTATAGGCACACGCTACTTTCTCACCGGCAAGTTTTGTTAAAGGTGGAAGAAAGACTTGAAGTGAAAAGACCCGAAAGGTTTCATTGCCCGACTCTGCCAAGCCGCTGACTGTGCCACTTGTTACGAGAAGATAGGGTTTGCCGAGAGCGGGATACAAATATACTGAAGCAAAAAGAACGAGGAAGAGGGCAAGGGGGTAGAACCAACGCACCGCGGATAATATAGACATAGCCTTATTACCTTATCAAAATATAAAAATTTTTAGACAGGAGAGGACGAAAAATAACGGTCAATAATTTCATAAGAAGAACCTAGACATATGCGCAGTGTATCTTCACGGTGGAGGGGTCTACTATCTCATACCTTCGAATCGCAAGTTTTCCACCCTTCATGTTTTCACAAGCTTTGGTCAGTACCGCGGATAGCGGGCACAGGACAGGCTCAAAACCATCTTTTGCAGCGGTCTCAAGGAAACCACTAATGGTTAGCCCCTCGAGAACCAGCGTAACCCCACCCTCTTCTTCCACAACTCTCACGTCGGAGGCAAGCTTGAAGTGTTCGACGAAGAGCCTCTTAATATCGTCGAAAGTGGGCTCACTGGGGATAAGGCCCCGAGCGACAAGATGGTTCCATATGCTATCAGCCACGCTCCTAGCTAAGGCCATTGCGCTTTTGCCTAGAACCTTATAAGCTGCTTTGTTAACAGCATACAAATAGCCCTCTATGAAGAGAGGCGTTGGACCTTGTACAGCCTGTCTCATATGAACGACCGTTTCTCCTGACGAGGATCAATTTATAAAGTTTTTAGTTCAAAAACAGGCGAGAAACCCACGTGCTCACAGGTAAGAATATTTATAAAAGCTTGAAGGTTTAACCTCAACTCTGGCTTTTCAGCGGGGAGAATCGCCGCACCAATTAGATACTGATGGGAGGCTGTAAGCTCTAAGCGGTGGGAGCAGACCTTGTAGGAAAGCTAAACACGCGCTAAAAGCTGTACGCGGCGAGAAGCTTTCCTCGAGGCTCGGCGCGCGGGTAGGCTTTTCTTTCTCAAAAAGAACTACTAGGGTATTTTTGCAGAACCGCACCTTTCCCCGGTGAAGGAGGTTGATATTCCCTTTACTACTAACCCGCGCGAGGGGATCCCTCGAGAACGTTTTCTCTAAAAGGTTGAAGCAGGCAAGAACTCAGAAATGTTTATTAAGTTATTACAAAATAATAATATCGTAACAAAGGTGAGTGAATGGTTAGTGAGGAGCTACTGAAGAAGGCTGAGGATTTTCACGGCCACATTTGTCCATACCTGGTCTTGGGCTTGAGGGCCTCTGAGATAGCTATGCAGAGGCTTGGATTGGGGAAAGCCCACGTGTCGGAGTCCATCGGAGAAGATATCCTCGCGATCGTGGAAGCAAACAACTGCTTCGCGGACGGCGTGCAGATCGCAACCGGCTGCACCTTTGGGAACAACAGCCTTATCTACCTGGATATCGGGAAGGCAGCGGTTACTCTAGTGAGGAGGGGGGTATGGAAGGGAGTGAGGGTTTACGTGGATTACGAGAAGATCTCGAAGCTTTACTTCAAGGGAGAAGTGGACGAGCTGTGGCGCAAGGTTGTAGTTAGGAGGGAGGGGACTGAAGACGACGTTCGAAGGCTTGACAAGCTGTTCAGGGATATAGGACTAAGCCTGGCTAACGCCCCGGAGGATCTTTTCAAGGTCGAAGAAGTCACCGTGAGCGAGATAGAGCCAGCCCCAATTTTCGAGACGGTTCGCTGCGAGGTCTGCGGCGAGACCATGCCTGCGTCGAGAGCCGTGGAGGTTGATGGAAAGAAGCTCTGCCTCTCATGCGCCGGTAAGGCGAACGCTGTAATAGGAAGGGGGATTGTTCTCAACTTTCCAGTTCCCATCCACAGGTGATGTGGATGAGTCGTGGCGCTAAGATAATCCTTGGGATCCTCCTTCTAACGGTTTCTATAGTCGCTCTGATCTACCTGCTCGGGTATAGGGGCCCGTCGCCCGCTGAGCAGACGGCTGCGCCACGCCGCTACGTGGTGGACTTTGCGGGGCGTAACGTCACGCTTCCTGAGAGGGTTAACAGGGTGGTTGCTATAGGACCTGGCATGCTCAGGCTTGTCTGCTACCTCAACGCCACAGACCTCTTAGTGGGCGTGGAGGAGAGCGAGCTCCAATGGGGGTTTGCTGGTAGGGACTACGCTATGGCTTGCGGCGACCTCTTCAAGAACCTGCCAGTAATAGGCCCCGGAGGCCCTGGAAAACCCCCGGTTCCCGAGCTCATAGTTAAGGTGAAGCCGGATCTTATAATCATGTCTAGCTTGTATGCCAGCTCCTACGACCCTGATAAGCTGCAGCAGGAGACGAACGCTACGGTCATCGTAATGGACTACGGCATCCCCGGCTACGTTGTGGTCGAAGACCTGGTAAAGGCGCTTAGAATCCTGGGCAAGGCTCTGAACAGGGAGGAGAGAGCCGAGAAGCTCATAAGCTTCATAGAGAGCGTACGCCGCGACCTTGACGCGAGAACCGCTAGCATCGCGCAGAGACCAAAGGTCTATGTGGGAGCAGTATCCTACAAGGGAGGCCAGCCCTTAACCTCCACTCAGAGCCCCTTCCCCCCGCTTGTCCTCCTCAACACCCCTTCAGTTGCGGACAAGTATGCGAAGAAGAGTGGTTATCTCTCCCTGGACTTCGAGGCGCTGATCACCGACCAGCCGGACATAATTTTCATAGATGAGGGTAACCTGAATATCGTGAAGCAGGATTTCGACAAGAACCCCGGCAAGTATCTCCAGTTAGAGGCTTTCAAGAGGGGGCGTGTCTACGGCATACTCCCCTTTAATTACTACCACACGAACATCGCGACAGCCCTCGCCGACGCCTACTGGATGGGCAAGATCCTCTACCCTGATAAGTTTGCAGACGTGAACCCTGAGGCAAAGGCTGACGAGATATTCCGGGCCTTTCTCGGAAAACCCCTATATAATGGCTATAAGGAAGCCTATGGAGGCTTTGTCTCACTCGCAGACGTCTTCAAGGTGTCCGGCTAGTGATGAGAGGGCTTCACCGGCTTCGTCTTTTAACAACTCTTTCTCTCTTCGTCCTTCTTCTCCTTGTAACTCCCGTCTGCACCTCACTTGGAACGTATAAGATTTCTCTCATAGACGTGCTCCGCGTCCTAGTCAAGCCCGACAGCTCGGAGTTATCGCGCGTCGTGTGGCAGCTTAGGATGCCCAGGGTTGTCGCTGCTATCCTTGTGGGGGCTGTGCTAGGGAGCTCTGGTGCGGCGGTTCAGGCTGTTATGAGAAACCCCCTCGCCTCTCCCTTTACCTTTGGCCTTATGCATGCGGCGGCGCTCGGGGTGGCCATTGCGCTCCTCGCTCTGCACGGGGGAACTGTTGAGCGTTTCCAGATCTACGTGTCTAACCCATACCTTCTCTCAGTCTCAGCGTTTATTTTCTCAGTAGTACAGGTCTTTATCCTCCTGGCTCTGGCTCTCAGGGCTGGGCTAAGCGCAAACGCGCTCGTCCTCTCGGCTATTGCAACCTCTTTCGCATACCAGGCGGTCCTGTACCTGTTAGAGTACCTCTACCTAAACGAGCTTATGGTGTCAACCGTCGTCTTCTGGACCTTTGGAGACCTATCCAGGGTAACCTGGGCCGAGCTTCAAATCCTCGCCGCCGGCGCGGGTCTTCTAGTACTACCCTACTTCCTCCTGAGAAGGTTCGACTACGACTTGATATTAAGCGGCGAGGACGTCGCCAAGTCCTCCGGCGTCCACCCGGGTAGGGTCAGGTTGGAGACGACCCTTGTCGCCGCCCTCGGGACAGCCCTAGCCACCTCCTTCGTAGGAGTAATAGGCTTCGTGTGCCTGGTGGCGCCGCATATTGCTAGGCTCCTCGTCGGCGGCGGGCACAGGTATCTTGTGCCGGCATCCATAGCTGTGGGCGCCCTGATACTCCTCCTAGCCGACACTTTGGGCAGGACGGTAATAGCCCCAACGGTTATACCGGCGGGGGTGATGACCTCTATCATCGGAGTCCCCGTACTAGTATACCTGCTGCTGAAGGGTGGGATCCGTGGCCGTGGAGATTAAAGCCCTCGGTTTAAGCGTTTTCTACGACAGCTATGAGGCTCTAAGCAACGTTTCCGTCGCCGTGAGTGGAGGCGAGGTTCTGTCCATAGCGGGGCCCAACGGCGCCGGCAAAACAACCCTCTTGAAGACGCTGGCCCGTATTCTCAAGCCGAAGTACGGGGCGGTATACATAGACGGCAAGGAAATCTACAAGCTTTCCCCCCGGGAAGTTGCTAGAAGCATCGGCTACGTCCCACAGCGAGTATACCTCGGCGGGATGCTGACAGTATACGAGTTCGTCATGACCGGGAGAAGGCCCCACTTCGAGCTAACCCCCTCCAGGAGAGACGAGGAGAAGGTGCTCGAAGCCTTAAGCGCGGTTGGCGCACTCGGCCTCGCCGAGAGGCCCTTGGAGCAGCTGAGCGGCGGGGAGCTCCAAAGGGTGATGATAGCTAGGGCCCTCGCAGGTGAGCCGAAGATCCTCCTCCTAGACGAGCCAACCAGCAGCCTAGACCTGAAGTACCAGGTCGAGGTCCAGGGGATAATAGACAGGTTGAAGAAGAAGGGCTTAGCGGTTATACTTACATCCCACGACCTAACCTTCACCTACAGGGTTTCAGACTCGGTAGTACTCCTCAAGGACGGAAGGGTGTACGCGGCTGGAAAGCCGGAGCAAGTCTTAACCCCCGAGAACATATACAGGGTTTACGGAGTGGAGGTCATACTATTAAAGGAGCACAGAGTTATAGTGCCGAGCAACAACACAAACAGCTTTTAGCCCTTTAGCATCGAAACTCCCCAGGTCGATGTTAATTCCATACCTGGGAAAAACAGTCAACCTCAAAACCCTGTACAGCGATTCTCTCCGGGTCAAAGCCTTCCACATAGAAAAATAGTGGGCTTTTAATTCTAGAACGCGCTGAGAGCTGTCAAGCCTGGATCCCTCCGGAGTAGTGCTGACAGCCTGAAAACCCGCACTGGGCTAAAACTCCACAGGGTCTGAAGACGCGGAACATGTGAATGCAAGCCCCGCCCGCGAGTCTGGGCCAGCCACTTGAAACCAAGGGGCTCTCACACGGTCCTGCCGAGAATCAACTCAATACCCTCCTCCTGGCATCTCCTACGTAGCCGTTTCGCCACCCCCCGTGGAGCTGCAAGGACGATCAAGATCTTCCTCGACGCCTGCCTCCCATACCTGCTTTCCGCTACCCTAACCTTTTTCAAGAGCTTGTCAACCTCCCCCTCCGTCTCCGCATAAGCGGTGACCTCGCCGACGATAAGAGGGTCATCTAGAAAAATGTCGATCTGCTCACCATCGACAACTTCCTCCCTTAACCTTTTCCCACGTGGAATAACACCCTCTTTCACCAGTTCCCGCGTCAACAGCCTCCTAACGAACCTCTCAAACGTGATGCCTGCAAACCTGTGCAACTGGTAAAAACCGTAGTAGAGGGCACCCTCCAGCTTGTCTACACGTCTTCCAAGCCTCGCCTGCTCATCTTTCATCCCCCTTTATCTCCTCCCATATCTTAGCTACTTCCTCTCTTAATCTCTCGATCTCCCTCCATATCTCCCTCTCCTCCTCCTTTATGCCTTCAATCTCTTTCCAGGTTTTGGCCATTCTCTCGTTGATGGCCTTAATCTCCTCCCAAATCCTAGCCTGTACCTCTCCATAGGAGTCAAGCCTCTTCAAGACCTCCCCATAGCCGAGCAGGCCTGCCACCGCGTAGCGAAACTCCAGATCCTCCTCGAGAGCCCGCAGGAAACGCCTCTTCTCCTCAGCCGAAAGCGCCATACCTACTGCCCTCACACCTAAAGGCCTATATAAACCCTCCCCGGATCCAGCCGGGGCTAAAAAACACAGCAACCGACAGGAGACCCCACCTAGCCGAGCACACAAGACAACGCTCAGACCCCCAACTGCGCACAGAGGCCGACCCGCGCCGGTTAAAGGTTAAACCCTAAGCTGGGCCTCGGGGCATGCTACCCGTATGCGCGAAACTCCCAAGTGCTCGCCCCCGTAAACCCGGCGTAGCTCGGCGTGCCCGCCGGCCGGCAGCCATACCTCGCCACTATCACGCCGGTGGAGTCGCGTACTATTACCTCCCACAGCTGGCTCAGAGGCCTCAGGTCCAACCAGTAGCCCGAGGGGAAACTCCCCAGGTAGACCTCGCCGCCCCCACACCTAGCGTAGTAGCCCGTGCCCTGCCTCCTGCCCCCAAGGATAGGGTTCAAGCCGGAGTCGAAGAGGTAGAAGCCACCGTCGCCCGCGAAGCTACCGGCATACACGACCGCTCCAGGCACCAGCTGGCGGTAGTAGGTGTCGCCGCTCACGCTCCACTCCGGTGGCAGCGGGGTGCAGTCGATGTAGGTGAATGAGAGGTCGTCCCACCATATAAAAACATCACCAGTCACTCCCGAAGCATAGTAGCTTCCATCGGTTATCGCGAGGGCTATTCTCCTCACTGTGCCGCTCTCGTTCGGGGGAAGGCTTCCGCTCCACGTGTACGACGAGCCCCTGTCCATCCCGCCGAGTCTGTATACTATAAAGCGGGGGTCAGACGGCGTGCAAGCCCCATTTCCTCCGACCGTGCAGACCACGGTACCGGGGCTGACAAGCGTGGAGACGATGACGCCGCTGTAAGTCACGGAGGTGTTGTACCTGTAGAAGATGTATTCGACGTCTATCGTGCCATCGTTGTTGCGGTCCACCCCGACTGAGACGTAGCCTAGCTCGTTGTTAGCCTCGGTTCCTGTCGTGTAAACATTGTAGAGCCCCTTCACCGAGAAGGTGAAGCCTGCCGCAGGTATGCTGGCTGCCCACCTGGTTACGTCGTAGATGGCGGCTGCAATGCCAAAGTCTGTCGCCGGGTTATTGTTGGCTCCTATCGCATCAGCCTCGGTCGCGAGGCTCGGGGTGGTGGACGGGCTGTACATCTGGTCGATATACACCATTGTGAATTCAGATCCCCTTGTATAGGAGGATATATACGACGGGAGGGGGCAGCTAACATACACGTTGTCCCACCGCACAGTAGTTGAAGACGTACCTCCTCCCGGGGCAACATAAGCCGTCAACGCTAACCCCACAACGTTGCCCGTGGTGTAGACCTGACCTATGACGGCTTTTAACCAGGTGTTAGCAGTGTTCGAGAAACCTGATATAGGGGAAGCGGAATGCTGCAGCGTCCTGCCGTATATAGTATTGTCGAGGTACAGGGGGCTAGTACCACCACCGCTAGCATAGTAGACGACTTCAAGGTCAGGGGAGCCATCTCCGTTCGTATCGATGAAGAAGTTGACTTGGAAGTAGTTCCGCGCACCTAATGTAGTACTCAGATAATAGTTGAAAGCGAAGCGCGAAGAAGCCTGGAAAGGCTGGGCTGAAAGGTTTACGAAGAGAGCCGAGTAGGCTTGTCTGCCACTCGCATAGGTGTACAGGCTTGGGGCTGGGTTGCCCATAGTGGTGTCCAAGCTCACCACTCCATTTGAGGGGTAGACGCGATAGCCGGGGGGTAGGCTCTCGAAAGTGTATTTCACGTTTGGACAGCCCACTGTGAAGTTGTCGGTGAACGTTCGTGGTGTGCAGCTGCGGCTCGCGGTGTTGAGCAGGCTCATGGGCATGGCGGAGAAGTTGATGAACTGCTGGGCCTTCGCTCCCCCCACCTGGAAGCGAGCCGTGGCGAGGACCCAGTAGGGCTGGGAGGCGGTTGTCCGCCACGTCAGCCTCGCCGGCAGCGCGACGGGTGGCCCTGAGGCC